>JANYFL010000047.1 GCA_025362735.1 Betaproteobacteria bacterium
GCGCTGCCCGCGGCGGCGCCTTGCAGGGCTTTGCGGCGGCCGATATCGAGCAGATCGAAATCATCACATCGCCTTCGGCAGAGTTCAAGCCGGACGGATCAGGCGGCATCATCAACATCGTCACCAAGAAAAATCGCAGGCGGGGCGGTTCCGGCCAGCTGCTGGCCAATATCGGCAACGACGGTCGCCGTAACGGCGGTCTGAGCGGTGGCTACAATACGGGCAGCCTGGACTTCAACGGCAGCCTGGGCCAGCGCCAGGACAGACGCCAGCGCATCAGCGACAACCAGACCGGCGCGCGCGATGCGGGGCCGGGCTATTCGCATCAGGTGCAGGATGAGTCCAATGACCGCTGGTACGGCAAGGGCGGCGTCAAATACGCACCCGACGACCGGCGGACGCTGGGCCTGACGCTGGACTACGCCAGCCGCACCGAGCGCCGCGTCAGCACGGAAAACACCATGCCGTTCGACGCGCCGGCGTATCAACGTGCCGGCAATGGTGGCGGCCCCCGCACCGACGCCGGCGCGGCGCTGACCTTCGACCAGAAACTGGCCATGCCGGGCGAGGCGCTGTCGTTCTACTTGCAGCGCAGCCACTCGATAGAAACCAACCAGTACGATTATGTCGCCGTTAATGCGGCGCCGGCGCTGCAGCGCGATTTCGGTCAGCAAGTGTTCGACATCGCGAAATTCAGCAGCGCCTATGTGCGGCCCGACGGCGCCGGCGCCACGTTCAAGCTGGGCTACGACATCGAGTCCAGCCATAATGGCTTCAATAACTGGAGCGCCAGCGGTGCGGGCGAGCCGCCGGCCGTCAACCATGCGGCGGACAACCGATTCCGCTACCGCCAGACCGTCGGCGCGGCCTATACGACCTACGGCGTCAAGACGGGCATGCTGGAACTACTGGGCGGCTTGCGCCTGGAACAGGTCGATATCCGCACCTTGCAGAAGGTGTCCGGTGGCGCCAGCGGTCAGCATTACCGCAAGCTATACCCGACGCTGAACCTGCTCTACGCGCTGAACGAGCAGGACGTGCTGACGGCCGGCTTCAGCAAGCGCGTGCGCAAGCCGGACCCGGAAGATCTGAATCCCTACATCAATGCCGCCGACCCCAAGAATCTGCGCCAGGGCAATCCCGCGCTGCGGCCGCAAGTCACCGATGCGCTGGAACTGGGTTACCGGCACGAAGGCGGCACATCCTATGGACTGACCGCGTATTACCGCCGTAGCCGCGACGGCGACACCGAAGTGTTGACGCCGCTCGATGGCGGCGTGGTGCTGATTACCAAGGCCAATCTGCCGACCAGCCAGTCCGGCGGCATCGAGTTCAGCTCGGCGGGCAAGCTGACGCCCAAATTGGGGTTCAATGTCAGCGGCAATGCGTTTTACAACCAGATCAATGCGCAGGCGCTGGGTACCGGCGGCAACCGCTCCAGCGCGGGATTGAATGGCAAGGGAACGCTAGACTACCAGGCCGGCGTGCGCGATCGGGTTCAGCTCAGCGCAAACTATCGTGGCAAGCGTTTGACGCCGCAGGGGTATGTGATGCCGGTCGGCGTGCTGAATGCCGGTTACCGCCATCAGATCGATGAAATGCTGACGCTGGTGGCGACGGTCTCGGATCTGTTGAACAGCCAGCGCAACCGGCGGGTCTACGATACGGCCGATTTCAGCGGCAGCTACCGCCGTCATCAGATGGGACAAGTGGCGTATATCGGCCTGGCCTACGCCTTCGGCGGCGTGAAGAAGAGCAAGGACGCGGAATTTAACTATGAATGATTGGTATGGCGCCATACCATGGGGACGACTATCAAGCGGCGATTAAAGGGGAGGCCGCACGATCACCGGGTTCGCCGCCTCAACTGCCCGCAATGGGCTCGACCGAAAGCACCTTGACTTTGGCACCAGGATTTTCAATGCGGTTGGGACTGTTTCGATAATTCCAATAGCCCTCATAAGTGACTTCGACATCCTGGATGCTGATGCATGCGTCAAAGGTGCTGATTTTTTTGGTGTCTATCACTTCCGCGCGGGCCTCGCTGATGGTCGGCGGGTCTTCAAGCAAGTTGACGATCACGGTGACGACTTTATATTTCATTGAAGTCGCTCGTTGGTGATAGCAGCCCACGACTAAAGCGCGTCAACGCCTCGGCCGTCAAGGTGACGAACGCGTTTTGATGCTCAGATAGCTGCTGCGTCATCCATGCCGTGCCGGCTTCTGTTTCGGATAGCCACACTTGGCCTTCCGGAAAATTCGTCGGAAGGGTCGTCAGCGTAGCGTTGAATACGATGTCGGATTGCGGTCCCCAAAGAAACGCCGGAGGTGGCGCCAGGGCCCAGTGAAAACCGTTCTCTTCGGCGTAGGTGTGATTGTGGCGAAATGTAAGGTCGATAATCTGGCGTTGCGCAAGCGCGTCGCCGACCGACTCAATCCAGCAGTGGAAAGCGCCACCTTCACTGCGCGCAAACGCGGTGTCGTCCGCCATCAGCATCAAGCGCCCATTGCCGCAGTCAACCGCCGCCAAGCCTGCGACGGGACGGAAATCGCGAGCGGTCGCTATGCTGATCAAGTTGGCGCCGACGATCGCATAGACATGGCAAAGAGAATAATATTGCGTGGGGTAGTGCGCCTTGATGACTTCATTTACACAATCTGCAATCAAGGTCTTTACCGATAGTCTCATTATGCATCTTAAAAATTAGACCCTGCGGCCGCGAGAAGGTCTAATGTATATTCCTGTAACTTAATGTATCATTAAAGTTACAGAGATATACGGCGTGTTCAAGTTTGGATGGCACGCGCCGTTAACGAGTGTAGGGTGATTTTGCCCTGATAACGGGGCAAGATCATGAGCACTTCAAGTGTAAGCAATGCAACTTCGGCAGCGGCGGCCGCGCCAATATCGAAACCCGCCACGGCATCTGCGTCCGTAGCCGACAAGAAGAGTACTGACGTCGCCGCGCCGCCGAAAGCTTCGACGGACACTGTATCAATCAGCTCGGCTGCAAGAGCCGCAGCCGCCAAGGAAGCCGCTGAAACCCCCGCACAAACAGCTGCGGAGGCACGTAACGGCGATCGGCAGGCGCAGCGGTTGGAAGCAAAAATAGCCGCCAGCAAGCCGGCGGCGTAAGGC
>JANYFL010000064.1 GCA_025362735.1 Betaproteobacteria bacterium
AATGACAACTTTGTGACGTCAACCGGTGGCTTCACGGCCAACGGTACCGGTCTTTACGATACCAGCACCAGTAGTACGGCCAGCAATCGCATCACGGCGAAAAGTGAGGCCTGGTCGGTCGGGGTTAGGCATCAGTTCTAAACAGCAAGTTGATTTTGCATGTTTGAACTCTGGGCAATTTCTCCAGTCGGTCGCTGCCAGTTTATTGATTACCCAATCGGAGTTAGCGATAGGTAGCAAGAATGACGCTGGAGGCGGCGAACGTTGCCCAGACCGCTTGTTTCTTTTTTAGACTCAGGGCCAGCCCGGATTTTTCTACGACTGCATTGTTCATTACCGCAGTGACGATGCGACCGCTTTGGGTGGTCACTGAAAGTTCGGTGGTACGAACACCCGCATCAAGACGGGTTAACAAACCCGCGAGAATGTTGCGACCCGTAGTCACGCGTTGCGGCTTGTTGGAGACGGACACCCAAGGGGCCTTGGTGAGCGCGAACACTTCAGCGCCAATGCACAGTCCCATATTTTCGACCGACTCCATGGTGACTGCCGCAACGATTTCATCCTGATGATCAAGCCTTACCCGGACATTCACCATGCCGCCCGCATTGTCCATGCTGGCCACGACGCCGACGAACTGATTGCGTGCGCTGGTTTTGATTGACATGCGTTTGATCAGTGTGCGCAAAGCCTGTGTGTCTTGCGCTGGTATTTCGCGGGTTGCAGCAGGAGACAAATGATCCAGTGCATCCTGGTAAACATTTTCCATGGCACGATAGAGCATGACCATTCGGCGTCCGTAATCAGTCAATTGCGAACCCCCGCCATGTTGGCCGCCAGTATTGCTGATGACCAATGGCGCTTCGGCAAGATTGTTCATGGCATCGAGCGCATCCCAGGCTGCCTTATAGGACAATGGAACTTCTTTTGCGGCGCGGTTGAGCGAGCCATACAACTCTATCGCCTCTAATAGACGGATGCGCTTGTCTCCGAGCAAGTTACCGGATGGTGTATCAAGCGACAGTTTTCCGACGAGCTGCGTTTTTGAATTGGCCATGTGCCTAAGTCGAAGCGTTGACGTTTCGTTGACGTTTCATTTAAGCCGGTTTCATATGGTGTAGTACATGACGTGTCATGCCCAATGCGAGTTCATGCTCCCCCATGAAAACTGTGGCCACGTTCTCGGTTTGCAGCAGGCGCGATTCTTCTTCACTGTGCGTGCGCACGACGACTTCAATGGTGGGATTGAGCATTCGCGCAATCTCGGCCATTTTGCGGACATGAAACGTATCCGGCGTAGCAATGACGAGCATGCGAGCTCGCGCAATATGGGCCTGGATCAGCACGACTGGTTCGGAAGCATCGCCGGACACAGCGGGAATGTGACGCTTACGCAAGAGTTCGACGAGGTCACGATTCTGTTCGGTCACCACAACAGGTATCCGGTTTTCGACCAAGGCATCGACGATACGTCGGCCCACCCGACCGTATCCGACCAATACCACCTGACCCGTCAGATAAACCGGGTCGGTCGTCATTGGCAGGGCCGCAAGCGGGTCATCGCGTTCTTCCATTTGGCGCGCCAGACTGGAGCGGCTCAGTAACCATTTTCGTAAAGGTTTGATCGCGGTGAAGGTCAGTGAATTCAACGCGATTGAAATCAAGGCACAGGCGAGAATCAGACTTTGTCCTTCTGGCGGAAGTAGTCCAAGGCCAATCCCCAGGCCCGCGAGAATGAAGGAGAACTCGCCGATCTGGGACAAGCTCGCCCCGACAGTCAAGGCAGTATTGAGTGGGTAGCGGAACAACAAGACCAATGCAATTGCAGCAAGCGTTTTGCCGATCATGATGATGGCAACGACCAGCAAAATCTTGACCGGCTCCTGAATCAGAATTTGCGGATCAAACAGCATGCCGACCGATACAAAAAACAAGACCGAGAACGCATCGCGCAGGGGTAGGGACTCGTCGGCGGCACGATGACTAAGCTCTGATTCGCGCATCATCATGCCTGCGAAAAACGCGCCGAGAGCAAAAGAGACATCGAATAATTTGGCGGAGCCGTAGGCCACACCAAGCGCAGTAGCGATTACGCAAAGCGTGAACAGTTCACGGGAGCCGGTACGTGCAACCAGCCAGAGAATACGCGGGAAAACCCGTCTGCCCACCACCAGCATCAAGACCAGGAAGGCGATTACCTTGGCAAGGGTAATGCCAAGCGTGAACCAGATATTGCTCGTTACTGCAGGTTCCGCATGTACCAAATCTGTCTTGCCACCGAGTAAACCAGCCAAGGGAGGGAGCAACACCAGAACCAGCACCATGACCAGATCTTCAACGACCAGCCAACCCACGGCGATCCGGCCATTCACCGATTCGAGCACGCCGCGATCTTCCAAGGCTCGCAACAAGACGACGGTACTGGCTACCGAGAGCGACAGACCAAACACGAGAGCGCCACCCAGATTCCAGCCCCAGTATGTGGCGGCCAACATACCGAGCAGAGTCGCCACGGCAATCTGCACGATTGCTCCAGGAATGGCGATGCGACGCACGGCAAGCAGATCGTTGAGCGAAAAGTGCAGCCCGACACCAAACATCAACAGGATGACGCCGATTTCAGCCAATTGACCTGCGAGAGCGACATCGGCGACAAAGCCCGGTGTGCTCGGGCCAATCAGAATGCCTGCGAGCAGATAGCCAACCAGCGGCGGCATTTTCAGGCGGGCGGCGAGATAGCCGAAGGCCAGGGCAAGCCCCAGGCCGGCGGCGATCGTGGTGATCAGACTAATGTCATGCGGCATCTGGAATCAAAAAAATGGATGAGGTGTGGAGCGGACGAACGAGTGTGAAGGGAATAGGGAAGGTCAAACAATCTTGATGAGGCAATTCGAGCAGACCTTCGTTCCTTTCTTGATATCAGGACCTAGTCCTTCCCAAATTCATCGCCCATTTCTGCACTACGTCGAGCCGCGGCATGCAGAGCGCGGACGATTGCATCTTGTACATGATCGGCATTCATGCTGCTGAGTGCTGCGTAAGTTGTGCCGCCTTTGGAGGTTACGCGTTCGCGCAGGACGCTTGCTGGTTCATCGGACTGTGTGGCCAGAGTTGATGCGCCCATGAATGTCGCCAACGATAATTCGCGTGCGGCGGTTTCATTCAGCCCAAGCTCCACTGCAGCGCGCTGCATGGCTTCGATAAAATAAAACACATAGGCGGGACCGCTACCCGAGATTGCCGTAACTGCATCGAGTTGGGATTCATCGTCCACCCAAACTGTGGTGCCGACCGCAGCAAGCAGGGTATCAGCAAGTTTCTTTTGACTGGCATTGACCTCGGGGCGCGGGTACAGGCCAGTGATGCCAGCGCTAATCAGAGCCGGTGTATTGGGCATGCAGCGCACGAGCAAGGGATGACCACCGAGCCAGCGGGCCATATCAACGGTGCGGATCCCGGCAGCGATGCTGATAACAAGCCGTCCCGGCACATATTGAGCGATGGCCTGAGCTGCTTCCCGAAACTGTTGTGGCTTGACGGCCATAATAAGTACATGGCAGTCGGCCAGATCGGAATGCGGTGCGGAATGTGCGACCAGACCATATTTTTCTTGCAGCGCCAAACGTGAAGCTTCATAAGGCTCGATCACGACAAAGCTCGCCTCGACTTTATTGTTTGCCAGTCCGCCAATGAGTGCAGTGGCCATGTTGCCGCCACCAATAAAGCCGATTTTCAGGGTTTGATTCATGCTGGTCGTTTTGCTGATTAAGATTGAGTGACAGTGCGGAATCCAAAAATGGCAGAACCGACCCGAATCATGGTGGCGCCTTCCATGATCGCGGCTTCCAGATCTGCCGACATGCCCATCGAGAGTTCGGTGCAGGGTAGTCCATTCGCTTTAAGTTGTTTTGCCAACTGATGCAGGGCTGCAAAAGGGCGACGTTGTTGATCGAGATTATCAGCCGACTCGGGAATGGCCATCAGGCCACAGAATTCCAGACGTGGGAGTTTTGTAATGTTTCGGGCCAGTTCTTCAACTTCGTGTGGTTCAACTCCGCTTTTGCTGGTCTCCTTGCTGATATTGACCTGGATCAGCACTTTGAGTGGCTTAAGGTGAGGTGGGCGCTGCTCCGCCAGGCGCTGGGCAATCTTGAGGCGATCCACGCTATGGACCCAGTCGAAATGTTCTGCAATGGTGCGCGTCTTATTACTTTGGATCGGGCCGATGAAGTGCCAAACCGGAGGACGGAACTGGAGCTCAGGCTTCGCCGGGGATGTGACCCTGGAGGTTTGGCATTTTGATACGGCCAAAGCTGTATCGGAACTAAACCTGTTAGAGGAACCCGATAACTCAAGGGAGGCAAGCTTCACAACTTCTCCCATTTTCTCAACCGCTTCCTGCACATAATTCTCACCAAAATCCATTTGCCCCGCTTTCATGGCCTCAATGACCTCAATGGCAGAAAAAGTCTTACTGACTGCAATCAGACGTAATTCTTTAGTGGAGGCTTGAGCATAGGTATCAGATTGTTGTTGAACGGCCAAAATCCGTTCTCTGACAGCTTGCAAGTTCAGGGCTATTCTGGACATAATCCAAACGGATTTAACGGGTATGCTGCATCATGGTGCAACAATAAATGACACTGATTTTTTCTGAAATTGGTTCAAGCATGCTCTGAGTTTGTCGTAAAAGACGTGTTGACCTACTTGTTAATGACGCGTTTCGCCCAAGGATTATAGATGGACATCTCTGAACTACTGGCCTTTGTCGTCAAGAACAAAGCATCAGATCTGCATCTCTCGTCGGGTTTGCCACCCATGATCCGGGTTCACGGTGATGTGCGCCGGATCAATTTGCCGCCGATGGAACATAAAGATGTCCACGGCATGATCTACGACATCATGAACGACGGGCAGCGCAAGTTTTACGAAGAAAACCTGGAATGCGATTTTTCCTTCGCTATTCCCGGTCTGGCCCGATTCCGCGTCAATGCCTTCGTACAAAACCGTGGTGCCGGTGCAGTCATGCGGACCATTCCAAGCAAGGTTTTGACCTTGGAAGAATTGAACGCACCAAAAATCTTTACTGATATTTCAAACCAGCCGCGCGGCATTGTGCTGGTAACTGGCCCGACGGGTTCGGGCAAGTCGACCACGCTGGCGGCGATGGTCGATCATATCAACGTCAACGAATACGGCCATATCCTGACGGTGGAAGACCCGATTGAATTTGTGCATGAATCGAAAAAGTGCCTGATCAACCAGCGCGAAGTCGGTCCACACACGCTCTCTTTTAATAATGCGCTGCGTTCTGCCTTGCGCGAAGATCCGGACGTGATTCTGGTGGGCGAATTGCGGGATCTGGAAACGATTCGGTTGGCCTTGACCGCCGCAGAAACTGGCCACTTGGTCTTCGGCACGCTGCACACCTCATCCGCCGCCAAAACTATCGACCGGATTGTCGACGTATTCCCTGCTGCTGAAAAGGAAATGGTGCGAACCATGTTGTCCGAGTCCTTGCGTGCCGTTATTTCGCAGACGCTGCTCAAGACCAAAGACGGCAATGGCCGCATCGCCGCCCACGAAATCATGATCGGCACGCCCGCCATTCGCAATTTGATTCGCGAGAACAAGATCGCTCAAATGTATTCGGCTATTCAGACCGGAGCGCAGTTTGGGATGCAGACTCTGGATCAGAACTTGCTCGATCTCGTTCGCCGGAATACGGTTACCTCGCTGGAAGCGCGTAACCGTGCCTCAAACAAAGATACTTTCCCGGTCTGAACTTCAATTTGGTTTCAGGCAAGGGCATTTCTCAATTAACTCGCTTCAATTTACATCGGTAGACAGAAATCATGGAACGCGAACAGGC
>JANYFL010000067.1 GCA_025362735.1 Betaproteobacteria bacterium
TTCCTCCGCGTTCTCCGCGCCTCCGCGTGAGGATTTCACAAAATCAAACAATAACGGTCCCTGCAGCACCACTACGCCGGGTCACAGAACCAATCACGGAAACGATCTGACCAGCCTGACGCAGCTGCTGAAGCGCCGCATCGGCATCTTCCGGTGCCACCACGACAACGAATCCGATACCGCAGTTAAAGGTGCGATGCATCTCGTGCATGGCAATTTTGCCCGCCTGTTGCAGCCATTCAAATACTGGCAATGTGGCCCAACTACCTGCCTTAATGGTCGCCTGCAAATGATCCGGAAACATGCGATGGGTATTCTCGGTCAAGCCGCCACCAGTGATATGGGCCATGCCTTTGACCGTGATGTTCTTCATCAGCTCCAGCAGCGGCTTGACGTAAATGCGGGTCGGCTCCAGCAAAGCCTCACCGAGCGAACGTGAATCAGATACCGACGGAACGTATTGCTTCAGCGGCGCCTGAATATCGGCACCCGCCACTTCGATGATCTTGCGGATCAGCGAAAAACCGTTCGAATGCGGGCCCGAAGAGGCGATACCAAGCAACACATCGCCTTCTTTCATCGAAGTGCCATCGATGGCTTTGGATTTCTCTACGACGCCAACCGCAAACCCCGCCAGATCGTATTCATCCGGAATGAAAGCCTTGGGATGCTCAGCGGTCTCGCCACCAATCAATGCGCACCCGGCCTGCTCGCAACCCGCAGCAATGCCCTTGATCACATCAGTTGCAACGGCGACATCGAGTTTCTCGCAAACGTAGTAGTCAAGGAAAAACAAGGGCTCGGCGCCCTGCACCAGAATGTCGTTGACGCTCATCGCTACCAGATCAATGCCGATGGTGTCGTGCTTATTCAGCGCAAAAGCCAGTTTGAGCTTGGTGCCCACGCCGTCAGTGCCAGATACGAGCACCGGCTCTTTATATCGCTTGGGCAGCTCGATCAGCGCGCCAAAACCGCCAATACCCGCCAACACCTCAGGGCGCATGGTGCGCTTGGCGTAAGGCTTGATGTTTTCGACCAGTTGGTCGCCCGCGTCAATATCGACACCGGCGTCCTTGTATGAAAGTCCGCTCATGAAAGATGATCTGTTTTGAATTTCTGGGGGTGAAAGCTAAAGTAGCGGTTTGCTGAAAGAGGAACAGGCTATCGTGCACAATATCGTGTCATCCTGGCCGTATGGTTTGCATCCACAGCCGGTATTTTAGCTGAACGCCCTCCTACCCCCGCCTGACATTCCCAATGCCGACCCAGAATCAATGAATACGCTCAAGTCTGATCAACGCCAGAATCTGTTCTGGATGGCCCTGTTCATCGGGTTGTGTGTACTGCTGTATTCGTTGTCTGCCGTTTTGACGCCTTTCCTGTTCGCGGCAATTCTGGCTTACATGCTCAATCCCGGCGTGGACTGGCTGACCCGGCATCGCTGCCCGCGCTGGCTGGCTACGCTCACGATGATTGTTCTGCTGACCTTGATCGTGGTCGTGCTGCTGCTGATCATCGTGCCGGTATTGCAAAGTGAACTGGTGCTGCTACAGAAAAAATTCCCGCAAATGCTGGCCCGGCTGAATGAGGATGTGGCGCCACGTTTACGCGCCTGGTTCGGGCTGCAAATCAATTTCAGCAGCAATTCCCTGCGTCGAATCATTTCCGAACGCTGGGCCAATGAAGACATGTTTTCAATTGTGCTCGACTACCTCAAGATCGGCGGACTGGCCGTGGTCAGTCTTCTGGCCAACATGCTCCTGGTGCCTGTGGTACTGTTCTATTTGTTGCTGGACTGGCATCCTTTTCTTAACAAGGTGCAAAACGCCATTCCGCGCCGTCTGCATGACAAGATCGTGGAGATGGTGACTGAAATCGACAGCCTGCTTTCGCAATTCCTGCGTGGCCAATTGCTGGTCATGATTGTTTTGGCAATCTACTACTCGGCCGCGCTCGCTGTCGCCGGCTTCGATGTCGCGCTCCCGGTCGGCATAGTAACCGGCCTGCTGGTCTTCATCCCCTATATCGGCTTCAGTCTCGGCCTCTTGCTCGCTGTGCTGGCCGCCCTGCTGCAGTTCACCAACTGGTATGGCCTGATCGCCATCGCTGTCATTTATGGTTTTGGTCAACTGGTCGAAAGTGCGTGGCTGACGCCGCGTCTGGTGGGCGAACGTATCGGCCTGCATCCGATTGCCGTCATTTTCGCCTTGCTGGCCTTCGGACAGGTTTTTGGATTTTTCGGCATTCTGCTGGCACTCCCCGCCAGCGCAGCCCTGCTGGTGGGCTTGCGTCACCTCAAGGCCAAGTATCTGGCCAGTGATTTTTATCAACGTGGCTAAGGAATTTTCCCCTCACCCCAACCCTCTCCCACTGATATGGGCGAGGGAGTTTCTTTGTCCCCTCTCCCCGCTCACGGGGGGAGGGTTAGGTTGAGGGCAGCTTTGAATCAAGAGACGCAACAACTGCTGCTGGATCTCGGTCCGCCACCGGCGGCATCACTCGACAACTTCATCACCGGTCGCAACGCTGAACTTGTGCAGGCTCTGCATGCGCTGCAAATTCCTCAACCCAAAGAGCGCTGCCTTTATCTCTGGGGAGAACACGGCAGTGGTCGCAGCCATCTGTTGAAAGCAGTAGCTGCTGCTGGCGATCACCGCTATGTCGATCTTCGGGATACGGCTGAGCCATCGATCTGTATCTGGAATAGCGCCATACGACTGTGGGCGATTGATCATGCCGATCAAGCCAGCCCAGCCATCCAGATCGCCCTGTTCAACCTGATCAACGAAGTGCGCTCTCATGAAAATACCTGCATCGTGATTGCCGGTTCATCCGCACCGCTGCAAATGAATTTGCGCGAAGACCTGCGCAGTCGGCTGGGTTGGGGACTTGTATTTCAGGTCCATCCCTTGACTGATGCCGACAAGGATGCCGCCTTAAGCCAACACGCCAGTGAGCGCGGGCTCAATCTTCCTGCCGAAGTGCGGCACTATCTGCTAACCCATTTCGCACGCGACATGCCCACGCTGATGTCTCTGGTGGATGCACTCGACACGTATGCGTTGCAACGTCAGCGCGCCCTCACCCTGCCTTTGCTGCGAGAATTCAGCCTGCATCTGCAACAAGAAAAAAATTACCTCTCCCTGTCTGAAATGCCACTCATGTCCGATCGCTCCTCTCGCCGCCTCACCCTGTTCGATCTCGACAACACCCTGCTCCCCATCGACAGCGATCACCAATGGGGCGAATTCCTCACGCGACAGGGCATCGTCGATGGCGAATGGTATCGACGTCGCAACGAAGAATTTTTCGAGCAGTACAAGGCAGGCACGCTCAACATGGATGAGTTTCTAACCTTCGTGTTTGCACCGCTGGCGCAGACCGAGCGCAAGCGGCTCGACGCGCTGCACGTCGAATTCATGCGTGAAGTCATCGCACTGCAGATCAAGCCAAGCGCATTGGCGCTGGTCAAGCAGCATCAAGATGCAGGAGATCTCTGCGCGGTCGTCACCGCCACCAACGCCTTTGTGACCGAACCCATCGTCCGCGCCTTTAGCATTCCGCATCTGATTGCCACCGTCCCGGCTCAGGAAAACGGTCGCTTCACCGGTGCCGTGCGCGGCCTCCCCTGTTTCCGCGAAAACAAGGTCACGCGGGTCGAGCAATGGCTGGAAAGCATGGGTCTGTACTGGGGCAGTTTCAGCCACAGCACCTTCTACAGCGATTCAAAAAACGATCTGGCTTTGCTGGAACACGTGACCGAACCCGTCGTCACCAATCCTGACGCAGCCTTGCTCGGTATTGCGCAGGAGCGCGGCTGGCGTATCCTGCGTCTTTTCGACACTCATTGATCAAATAAAAAAGGTCGCTCTCCAAGAACATGATCAAGCGATTCCTGCACAAGATTTTCGGACGCAAAGTTGCTCCAGCCAAGCTGGAAGCTCATACCGTACCCGGACATACCGCTCACAAACCAGCAAAGGTCCGTGGCACAAAAAAAACCGGCAAAGGCCCCCTCGTCGTTCAGGTCGAAGAACACGGCATCGACCCGAAGCTGGTTTCGACCAACGCCATACGCGTGACCAAGGGTCTGCAGGATGCGGGCTTCAAGGCCTTCCTCGTAGGCGGCGCCGTGCGCGACCTATTGCTCGGCATCAAGCCCAAGGACTTTGATGTCGCCACCGACGCCACGCCCGAGCAGATCGTCAAACTGTTCCGCCGCGCACGCATCATCGGTCGTCGTTTCCAGCTCGTGCATGTGATGTTCGGTTCGGACACGATTGAAACCTCGACCTTCCGCGCCAACCAGCCACACAACGCCGAGAAGGACGAACACGGTCGCGTGCTGCGCGACAACGTCTTCGGTTCACAACTCGATGATGCGGCCCGACGTGACTTCACCGTCAACGCACTGTTCTACGATCCAGCCAGTCAGGTCGTCATCGACTATCACCACGGCGTGGCCGACGTGAAAGCGAAAATGATGCGAATCATCGGCGGCCCCGAGCAGCGCTATCGCGAAGACCCGGTGCGTATGCTGCGCGCAGTGCGCTTTGCGGCCAAGCTCGGATTCGAAATCGACGATGCCACGCGCGCACCGATTGCCCGCCTTGCACCATTGATTGAAAACGTCCCGTCAGCGCGCCTGTTCGATGAAATGCTCAAGCTGTTTTTCTCCGGCCATGCGCTTGCCTGCCTGAAGCGCTTGCGCGCCGAGGGCCTGCATCACGGCGTGCTGCCGCTGCTTGATGTCGTGCTTGAACAACCCAAGGGCGAACGCTTTGTCACGCTCGCGCTGGAAAGCACCGACGAACGCATCCGCATCGGCAAGCCCGCCTCACCCAGCTTTCTGTTCGCCTGTCTGCTCTGGCATGAAGTGTTGAAAGCCTGGGAAGAAAACAAGACGCGTGGCGACTACCCGATTCCCGCACTCAACGCCGCGATGGACAGCGTGCTCGATGCGCAAACCGAAAAGCTCGCGATCCAGCGCCGCTACGCTTCTGACATGCGCGAAATCTGGGGCCTGCAACCCCGGCTCGAACGCCGCAACGGCCGCTCACCCTACAAATTGCTTGAGCATTTGCGCTTCAGAGCCGGCTACGATTTTCTGCTGTTGCGCTGTGAAGCCGATGAAACGGATGCAGCCTTGGGCGATTGGTGGACGCGCTTCATTGATGCTGATGCTGCCGGTCGCGAAGCTTTGCAGCTTGAAGCTGCGGGCGCGCCCTCCAGCGCCGGGGCCGCACCCAACAAACGCAAACGTCATCGTCGGAAACCTGCTGCGAGCAAAGTTGATACCGCAGCGGGTGAAAATACGGGTGATGTCATCGAGTAAAGTTCAACAAACTTATTGTTGAATTGATCGCATGCCCCCTCGATACGACTGCTTCGCAGTCTACTCAGGACGAACGGGTCTTTGGAATTTTTGCTCAAAACACAATAAGGCCGTTCGTCCTGAGTAGCCCAAAGGGCGTATCGAAGAATGAACCAAACACCAGACTGACTTGATCCCTACCGAGAATAATGACGCCCTCTGACCCCACCCCCGTCACCGCCTACATAGCCATCGGCGCCAACCTCGGCTTCGCCCGCGACTCCGTCCTCAACGCCCTGCTCGATCTGGAACGTCTGCCCAATAGCGAATTCATCGCCGCATCCAGCCTCTACCAAAGCCCCTCGATGGGCTCAGAAGGCCCCGACTACATCAACGCTGTCGCCGAAATCAAAACAACCCTCAAACCCATCGATCTGCTGTTCGCCCTGCTCTCCATCGAACGCCAGCATGGCCGCGTGCGCATCCCCAACGAACGCAACGCCCCGCGCACCCTCGACCTCGATTTGCTGATGATGGGCGACCTCATCCTCGACACCCCCGACCTCACCCTGCCCCATCCCCGCATGACTGAACGTGCCTTCGTCCTCAAGCCTTTGCTTGAGCTTGCACCAGAGGTGGTCATTCCAGGGAAAGGCCCTGCGCAGCTTTGCAGGACGGCGATTGCCGATCAGGAAATTTCGCTACTGGAACCTTGATAAGTGCCTTGACCAACCAAAAGCCTTAAACCATAATGATCAGTATGCTCATACTGATTAAATAGACATCATGATTACTGAAACAAGCGCGGTCAATTTCAGGCAAAACCTCGGCGAAATGTTGAATCATGTCCAGTATCGCCACGACAGCGTCATCATCAACAAGGACGGCAAGCCGGTCGCAGCCCTCGTGGATGCCCGGTTGTTTACACGCATTCGACGCATGCAGGAACGGTTCGATGCGTTATGCCAGCGCATCGAAGCAGGATATGTGGATGTACCGGAGTCAGAAGGCATGGCCGAGATCGAAGCCGCCATCAAGCTGGAGCGTACCAAGGCACGTACAGAAGTTAGGACAACACGCAGCGCCACAGCCAAGAAAAAACGTTGAACCGACGTGGCTACACTGCGTGTCGCGCTTGATACGAACGTCTTGCTCTCAGGTATTTCCTATCCGGCCAGTGTGCCAGGAAAAATCGTGGCGGCATGGCGCTATCACGGATCAATCGAAGTCCTGCTTTCCCCATATATTCTGGACGAGCTGCGTCGTGTGCTGCCCCGTCTCAAGCATCGTCATGGCTTGAGTCCGGTCGAGATTGATGATCTGGTTGATGTTCTTTCCATACAAGCTGAATTGATTGAGCCATCAACCAGTACGGAACCCGGTTTGCGAGATGCCAACGATCAACCCGTGCTGGGAACCCTGCTGGCGGCACTCAACACCACGGGGGCAGACTATCTGATTACCGGCGACAAAGACTTGCTGGCATTGACCGAACACTATCCAATCATTACACCGGCGCAATTTTGGTCGACACACGCGGGGCTTTGATATCTGTGGTTGTAGAAATTTACCGTGGTCTGTCCCACATTGTTACTTCTGGGAAAAACCCTGCGCAGATTTGCATGCCACGACTGCAGATCAAAAGATTCATTATTGACACTTTAATTAAAGCGCCAAACCCAGTTTGAGTAACTGCGATATGAGCGAACCAAATGAAATCGAATTTGAGGTCTTAACTTCAAGTCCAGACTTAGATGACTATGACATTCTCACTACGCAAATGCTTAGTGTAGCTGTCCCATATCAATCAACTGAGAACTTCCGAAAGCTCATTTGGGCTGCGATGGTTACTTATGCATTCGGAAATAAATCCGTTGATCACGTCATACGTCGATACGAGTACTTATGGGATCAACGAAAAGATAAGTCGTTTGAGCAAGATCCAAATATCTTAATTCTGCGAGAAACTAACGAGACCATAAAATTAGTTTCTGATCGTTTGGAAAAGCACATCACTTCAGACCAGCTAGGCGAAATCTGCACCAAAGCCGCGCTCTGTAGGCTTGAAGCCACATTTAAGGCTGCTTATGGATTAATCCGCAAGAAGTACATATTTGAAACGGATGCGCTAACTCGATTGATCTTAGAACAAATTGCGTGGGCCTATGTTGCCCATTCGGCCAAAGATGACGAGATACCGACACTTTCACCAACTCGCTGCATAACATCCCTAAAAGCTATATTTCCTGAAAGTGGCCAACTCTACGGTTTACTAAGTGAATGGGCTCACATTGATCCTTCTATTGTTGAGAACTATCTACGGTTTCACAAAGGTGATGCCCCCGTTGTTCGTAGATCTAGACATGACAGCCTGCAAAGTGGATTCCATCTAATTACCTTAGCTCTCGTTTATATCGAAGTGGCACAACTTCTTTTTTCTATTTTCAAAACAGAAGAATTTCTAGCATTGAGTGAGCGCATGAGCGAAAACAAAGAAACATATGACAAATTACTTACCCAACAACCATAGAAGGCCGTAGGGTGGATGAGCCGTAGGCGTTATCCACCATCTGATTGAGGACTGGCAAAACTTCTGGCGGATAACGCTGCGCTCATCCGCCCTACTTTTTTCAATGCCTTAAATCGAAAGTAGCAAAAAATGCTACCTTTCGACCATCATGAATTTCCAAATTCCTGTCGCCCTGCAATTCGTCGGCCTGCTCGGTCTATCCAACGTCTTCATGACGGTCGCCTGGTATGCACACCTGAAAAATCTGGCTGACAAACCCTGGTGGGTTGCGGCACTGATTAGCTGGGGCATTGCGCTGTTTGAGTATCTGCTGCAAGTGCCGGGCAATCGCATCGGTTATACGCAGTTCTCGCTGGCGCAACTGAAAATCATGCAGGAAGCGATCACGCTGACTGTGTTTGTGCTGTTTGCCATTTTGTATATGGGCCAGCCGTTCAAGCTGGATTATGTTTGGGCAGGGCTGTGTCTGGTTGCTGCGGTCTATTTCATTTTCAGAAGCTGATTAATTTCCTTAACAATGCCCCTAAGCGAAAAATATAAATACATCATTGTCGAAGGACCGATTGGCGCGGGGAAAACGACGCTGACCCAACGGTTGCATCGTGAATTTGGCGGGGACCTGCTGCTGGAAATGCCGGAGACCAATCCTTTCCTGAAAAGTTTTTATCAGGACGGTGCCCGTTTCGCGCTGCCGACCCAATTGTTTTTCCTGTTCCAGCGCGCCAATCAGTTGCGCGAATTGTCGCAGCATGATTTGTTCAAGAACTATGTCTTCAGCGACTTCATGTTCGAGAAAGATCCGATTTTTGCGAACCTGACGCTGAACGATGAGGAGTACAAGCTGTATCAGCAGATCTATGCGTCTCAGGCGCCGCAGGCACCCACGCCCGATCTGGTGATCTATCTGCAAGCTTCGCCGAAGTATCTGATCGACCGCGTTGGCAAGCGCAATCGGGGCTATGAAAACGGGCTTTCCGAGACCTATCTGGAGAAGTTAAGCGAGGCCTACGCACGCTTCTTTTATCAGTACAATGCAGCTCCATTGCTGATCATCAATACTGAACACATCAATCCGGCTGAAAACGATGAAGATTTTAATTTGCTGATCGAGCGCATCACTCAGATGCGCGGACGACGCGAATATTTCAATCGGGCTGAGTAGTCGTAAAGTAGACAACAAAGGTTTAGACCCTATGCCTTACGCCACCGCACCCAATAGCTCTGGTCCACGCAAGCCGCTGAACCTGCTGCGTTTGCAGGAGATGCGCGGCACGGCCACCGCTCTTGAAACTCCACCCGCCGAGAAGATTGCAATGCTGACCTGCTACGACGCCAGCTTTGCGGCGTTGCTTGATCATTGCGGCGTGGATGTGCTGCTGGTTGGCGATTCGCTCGGCATGGTGTTGCAGGGCGAAAGCTCGACGATGCCGGTTACGGTCGAACATATCGAATATCACACACGCTGCGTGGCACGCGGCAACAAGACCGCCTGGGTACTGGCCGACATGCCCTGGGCCAGCTATCACGAGTCGCCTGCGCAAGCCTTTGCCAACGCCGCACGCTTGATGGCGGCGGGCGCGCAAATGGTCAAGCTGGAAGGCACGAATGAAAGCACGTCCTGGCTCGCCGACACCGTGCGCTTTCTGGTCGAGCGCGGCATCCCGGTGTGCGCCCACATTGGGCTGACGCCGCAGACGGCACATTCTCTCGGCGGTTATCGCGTCCAAGGCAAAACACCGGAAGCCGCAACGCGATTGAAACAGGAAGCCTTGCAGCTTCAGGCCGCGGGCGCACAAATGTTGTTGTTCGAGATGGTGCCCGCGCTGCTGGCAGCCGAGATCACGGCCAGTCTGCGCATTCCAACCATCGGCATCGGCGCAGGCAAAGATTGTTCGGGTCAGGTGCTGGTGCTGCACGACATGCTGGGGATTTTTCCCGGCAAGATGGCGCGCTTTGTAAAGAATTTTTCCGAGGCCGAGAATGGCAGCAAGCGCAATGTGGAAGAAGCTGTGCGCTCCTATGTGGCGGCCGTGAAGGATGGGAGTTTTCCGGCGCAGGAACATAGTTACTAAACTTCCTACTCCGCTTCATCTCCCTCCCTTTCAAGGGGAGGGCTGGGGTGGGGATGGGTCATAAAACATTATCAATTAAACCCATCCCCCACCTAACCTCCCCCTTGAAAGGGGAGGAACAAAACATCCGAGGCCCCCATCCCAACCTTCCCCCAAAGGGGGAAGGAGTAAAAGCAAAAACCAACGCCCCTGATTAGTTCCCTCCCCCGCTGGGGGAGGGTTAGGGTGGGGGCCAGCGAACCTCAAATTACTCAAAACAAAAAAATGAAAATCGTCACCACCATCGAAGAACTGCGCGGCCAACTGAGCGGGCAATTGCGCACGGCCTTTGTTCCCACGATGGGCAATTTGCATGAGGGTCATTTGTCGCTGATGCGGCTGGCGGCGAAACATGGCGATCCGGTGGTCGCGAGTATTTTCGTCAATCGTTTGCAGTTCGGCCCGAACGAAGACTTCGAAAAATATCCGCGCACCTTCGAGGCCGATTGCGAAAAACTGAACGATGCTGGCGTCTATGTCCTGTTCGCGCCGAACGAAAAGGAGCTTTATCCCGAGCCACAGGAATATCGGGTCAGTCCTCCGCACGATCTGGGCGACATTCTCGAAGGTGAATTCCGGCCCGGCTTTTTTATCGGTGTGACGACGGTGGTGCTCAAGTTGTTTTCCTGCGTACAGCCGCGCGCTGCTGTGTTCGGCAAGAAGGACTATCAACAACTGATGATCGTGCGCAATATGTGCCGGCAGTTTGCGCTGCCGACCGAGATCATTGCGGCCGAGACCGTGCGTGCGGAAGATGGCCTGGCGCTGTCATCACGCAACGGCTATTTGTCTGTAACGGAACGTGCGGAAGCACCGCAACTTGCGCTGGCTTTGCAGCAAGTTTCGAAACGTATTCATGCTGGCGAAAAAGATATTGCAGCGATTGAGCGCGAAGCCTTCGACACACTCAAGCAACGCGGCTGGCAACCCGATTACATCGCTGTTCGCAAGCGAGCCAACCTGCAGGCACCGAGCCGAGATGAAGTTGCGGCTAAATCGTCGCTGGTGGTTCTGGCCGCCGCCAAACTTGGGGCGACACGTTTGATCGACAATCTGGAAATCTAATCTCCTGTCATTCTGACGGTGAGCTTGTCGAACCGGAAGAATCTCAGGTGATCGCCAACTGCAGGCGGCTATTTTTCTAACTGAGATTCTTCGCGATGCTCAGAATGACAAGATAGTTCAAGCCCGTATCAAATGCAGACTGGCTGTCTGATTCGGCATCAGCGGAAAAACCCTTTCCAATTGCGCATCCGGCAAACGCAAATGTTGTTCGCCAATCTGCGCCAGCACACTGCGGAAGTCGGTCGTGACTGCGACATCCCGGCCTTCATACAGACTGCGATCAGCAAGCCCGGGCCAGTCACCATGCACCATTCCGCCATTGACCTTTCCACCCAGCACCCACATGACGTTGCCATGTCCGTGGTCGGTACCGCCATTGCCATTCTGGCGCACGGTACGCCCGAACTCGGACATGACGACAATAGTGGTGTCATCAAACACTGGGCCCAGACGCTGCGCCATTACCGATAAACCCAGACTCAGCGGTTGCAGGCGATTGGCAAGTTGGCCCTTGCCAGCACCTTGATTGGCGTGGGTATCCCAACCACCCAGATCGGCAAAGGCCAATTGCACGCGCGGGTCATTGCGCATCAACAGCGCGAGACGTGCGGCATCATCAGGAAAGCCGTTCGGCAGCGGCGCACCGTTATTCGCAGCGATTTGTTCCTTGCTCATCTCACTGTTCATTCCGCCACTCATTCCACCATTAATCTGGTTCGGATCAAGCGAGGCCATGACTTCCTTGCGTGTCGACTTGGCTTCCTGGAAGGCGCGTGATGCCTTGTCATCGCCCGCGTACATCTGGGCAAACGCATCGGCGATCCGGGGCTGATCGACCATCGTCGGACGTGTAGCGGCCTGACCATTGGCGATGTTGGCGACACTCGCTGTGCCGGCATAGATGCGCGGCAGCACTGGGCCAATGGAGACGCCACGCGTTGGTGTGGCGGTGCCCGGCAAATCCTGCAGCAGGCGATTCATCCAGCCATCCTGCGTGGACTTGCGACCCGGCGTGCCGGATTCCAGATAGTCCTGCGCATCGAAGTGTGAGCGCGTGGTATCGGGCGAGCCGGAAGCGTGAACGAAAGCCAGCTTCTTTTCCTGCCAGAGAGGTTGCAAGGGCGCGAGCGCCGGATGCATGCCGAAGTGACCATCGAGATCAATCAAGCCATCGGTCTGACCGGGTTTGGGAATGGCAATACTGGAACGGGAGCGGTAGTACTCGGCTTCGCTATAAGGTGCGACGATGCTCAAGCCATCGACCGCGCCGCGGAGCATGATGACGATCAACTTTTTTTGCGTCGGGGCATCAGCCGTATTCACTGCGGCCCAGGTCGAACGACCCACCGGTAGCAATAAGCCGGTTGCGGCAAGGCTCAGTCCATTGAGAAAGTGGCGACGATTCATGATGCAATCCTTTGTGGGTTCTCTGTAGATTAGCGATGCATAAAATCAGGACTGCCCAGAACCAACGCAGCACGCAGACCAGGATCGGCAGTGGCGATCGTTGTTCGCGTCTTGACCGATAAACCATTACCAAGCGTAGTCATCAAACTGTCTGCATCAATCGGAGGCATGTCTGCATTTGCGAGACCTGCCCGTGTGCTTGCAGTGGCCGCCCGATCTAACGCCGCTTTATTCATACCCACATAGGCCATTTCTGGATCGATGGCACGCACCAGCGGCAACCTGCCTTGGGCCAGCGCCGTAGCAAAGTTGATCCGCCTTGTCATGCCGTCAGGATTCAGCCATGCGACCTCGGTGTTCTTGTAGCCATCAGGCGTCTGACAGCCATACAGCGGCATACCCAGTTGATTGAGAGTACCAAGCAGCGGACGCACGTTGTTGATCGGCACTTCGGTCGCGCGTGCTGTCGAGATCACGTACTGATAAGGCGTTTTGAACTTGGCGTTGTAGTAGATCGGATCGCGAAATTCTGGACTGTAGAACAAGGTTTTCAGCACCGCGCGAATATCGCCATTGGTCGCTAGAAAAGTCTTGCTCATGCGTTCGACCAATGCTTCTGGCGGCTGGTCGGCAACAAAGTATTGCGCGAGCTTGTAGCTGACATGGCGCGCGGTGGCAGGATGGTTCGCAAGAATATCGAGCGCCATTTCGCCTTCTGCCTGGCCATTGGCTTGAACGGTTCGGCCTAACCATGTCTTGGTGCCATCGTCATGACGATCCGTGTCGAAGCGGAATTGGGGTCCGCCACGAATGATGATGCGCGGATCAAAACTCCAGCCGGTCAGAATGCGTGCAAGCTCGGTCACATCCTTTTGCGTATAGCCATCCTGCTTGCCTTCGTTTTCCACACCGAGCGTATGCAACTCCATCAGCTCACGCGCATAGTTCTCGTTCAGCCCATTCGATTTGGACTTGGGGCCACCCAGTTTCTGCGCAAAATATCCAGCCTTGAAATCGTTCGATGTCGAAAGCCAGTTATCAAGATAAAACAGCATCGCGGGATGCTTCGCCGTTGCACCCAGCAGATCGCGGAAATGTCCCATTGCATAAGGACGAATTGCATCGCGTTCATAACTGTTGACAAAGACGCGATCCAGACCCTTGCCGTAAAACACATTGAAATGGTTGAACCAGAAATCAACCATCACCTCTTCAAGTTGCCGCGGGCTGTCGATGGCGCGGGTCAGTCGCGCTTCAGCCGTTTGTTCAGCCATGTGCGCAAATTTTTTCTGTCTTTCTTTTTTGGCCTGCTCATCTGGCTGGCCATTTTTCTGGTCTTTCACGACTTGCTGAACCGCATTGCGATATTCAGCCAGCAAATCACCTGTCGACATTTCCTGTGTGGCCAATCCTTCCAGTCGCTCGGTGAGTTCATGCGGAAGTGCGATGCGTTCAGGGTGGAGTTGCTCGTCGATGTAACGATCAATTCCGATCCGCGTCACGCGCTCCACATCGCCAGGTTTAGGACCATAGGCAAGACGATTGAGGACGTGTACGGCCTGAGTTTCATTCTGACTTTCGCCAGCCACGGCTCCATTCGAAAACATGTATAGCCCAAATAGGAGAGTGCCAAAGATCAACTCCGTAGCCCATTGCATGGAAGTCAATTTAGTTCTAAACATTTCTTGCTCCTTGAGGGCCATCGGTGAACAGTGAGGTAGGACAACAGGCTAATCAACGCCCCTTCGGGCTTATCGTGAACCTGTTTGATGTAACCAGTTGTAAAACTGTGTTGCCCGCTGTTGCAAACGAAAGCTTTGCCGGGCTTTTCGAGAAAGTCTCTTGTCCGACCTCATCCGACTGGGTATTTCCGACTAGTCACACCTACAAATGAACGGAAAATTTTTGCTCTATTCGACGTTCCCGACCTCACACAAAACGTAACACCCGATTTTTCAGATCAATCTAGGATGGCAACAAGTCATCGCGCTTGATGGCGATTCATTCAAGGAGATACGCATGAACAAAACTTTACGCAATATGATGTCTGCCGCTGGACTGATAGCGGTTTGCGCAGTAGCTGGTAATGCTCAAGCCCTCGGATTGGGTGGCAATGCTGGAGTCGGCGTTAATACGGGTGTAAATGCCGGCGTGGGCGTTGGCGCTGGTGCCGGAATCGGGACACGAACCGGAGTGGGTGTACGTAGTGGAGCCGGAGCGGATATCGGTGTGGATCGCGGTACGCGCGAAGACCAGACCTCCGTTCAGGATGACGTGAAATCGACGACCGGCGGCCTGCTCAAGAGTGGTTCCAACGTCGCTTCACACACGAAAAGCGGCGTGGATTCTACAATTGACCACTCCACTACTGCCGTTGAAAAAAGTGCCGATGGTCTTGAGAACGCTCGAGCACATGCAGCTACCGAAGCTCAAGGCAAGATCGGTACAGGTGTAGACGCGGCGACAAGACCGAGCCGTAATGCCACAGCACCCAACGCTTCGGCAAATGCCGCGGCCGAAGCCGCCGCATCAGGCCGTGTTACCAAGTAGTACTCGCTGGTTGATGCTGTAAAAAAAAGAAGGGCGGGCGATAGAGTTATCGCCCGCCCTTCTTTTGAGATCGATGGCGACCGTTAGCCGACGGCCTTCACCATATCTTCAACCACTTTCTTCGCATCGCCAAAGACCATCCTGGTCTTGTCCATGTAGAAGATTTCATTGTCGAGGCCAGCATAACCGGCTGCCATTGAACGCTTGTTGACGATGATGGTTTTGGCCTTATAGGCCTCCAGAATCGGCATGCCGAAAATCGGACTGCCGGGCGTACGCGCCGCGGGGTTGATCACGTCATTCGCGCCCAGCACCAGCACGACATCGACCTGGCCGAATTCGCTGTTGATGTCTTCCATTTCGAAGACCTGGTCGTAAGGGACTTCAGCTTCAGCCAGCAACACGTTCATGTGACCCGGCATGCGCCCGGCAACCGGGTGAATCGCGTATTTGACCGTCACGCCAGCGTGAGTCAGTTTTTCAGCCAGCTCTTTCAAGGCATGTTGTGCACGGGCCACCGCGAGGCCGTAGCCTGGAACAATCACGACCGTCTCGGCATTGGTCAGCAGAAATGCAGCATCATCGGCACTGCCGGACTTGTAGCTTTTCTGGGTTCCGTCACCGGCATCTGCAGCCGAAGATTCAGCACCGAAACCACCGAGCAACACTGCGATGATCGAACGGTTCATCGCCTTGCACATGATGTACGAGAGAATCGCACCGCTCGAACCGACGCAGGCGCCCGCAATGATCAGCACCGAGTTATTGAGCGAGAAGCCGATACCTGCTGCAGCCCAACCCGAGTAGCTGTTCAGCATCGACACCACCACGGGCATGTCCGCCCCGCCGATCGGGATGATCAGCGTGACGCCCAGCACCAGCGCAATCGCGCTCATGATCAGGAAAGCCGCGGTACTGCCGGTGACGTAATAGACGATGCCAAAAGCCAGCATTGAGATCGCCAGCAACAGATTAAGCAAATGCTGGCCATTGAAGGAAACCGGTTTGCCGGAGACTTTGCCGGAGAGCTTGCCGAACGCGATCAGCGATGCGGTAAAGGTTATCGCACCGATGAACGCACCGATGAAGAGTTCAACCTTCTGCGCACTGGTATGAAATTCTTCCGGGTTAAAAATTGCAGCGACCGCAATCAGTACCGCTGACAATCCCACAAGCGAGTGCATCAACGCAACCAGTTCCGGCATCTTGGTCATCTGCACGCGCTTGGCGGCAGTGGCGCCAATGAGGGCACCGATCACGATGGCGCCGCCGATCAGCCAGAGCACAGGGCGATGCGCGACGAACAAGGTGGTGACGACGGCAATCAGCATGCCGATCATGCCGTAGGTATTGCCCTGGCGTGCCGTAAGCGGCGAGGACAATCCCTTGAGTGCAAGGATGAACAGGATTGCCGCGATCAGATAGGCAATCGTGGTGACATTGGTAATTGTGGAAGAAGTCATCGTGGCACCGGTCGTGACGACTATATTTTCGAGTTCAGGATTCATCGTCGCGACCTCAGTGCTGTGCGCCAGAAGCGGCGGGTGCTTTTTGCTTGGGCTCTTTTTTCTTGAACATTTCAAGCATGCGCTGCGTCACGAGAAAGCCACCAAAAATATTGATCGAGGCCAGCAACACCGCTAGGGCGCCCAGCACACTGGTCAGCGTAATCGGCCCATTGATATCGACCGTCTGCAACAGCGCTCCGGCAATGATGATGCCGGAGATGGCATTGGTCACCGCCATCAAAGGTGTATGAAGTGCGGGCGTGACATTCCAGACCACGTGATAGCCGACAAAAACAGCCAATACAAATACCGTGAGATTCTGTACGGTTGGATCAATCATCTTGATGCTCCTTTATTTTTCTTGATTTCACTCCCCATTGAAGGGGGAGGAACTATTTTTTCTCGACCTTCATCGCTTCAGCCTTCATCGCCTGACCGTCCCGGCACATCAAGCAGGCTGCCACGATATCGTCTTCCATATTGATGGTCAGTTGCGCATCCTTGTTGACGATGAGCTTGAGGAAGTCGAGCACATTGCGCGCATAGAGAGCGGAAGCATCCGCCGCGACTTTGCCCGGCAAATTCAACTCACCGACGATATGCACGCCGTGTTTGGTGACGGTCTGACCGGCTTCAGACAATGGACAATTACCACCCTGTTCGACGGCAAGATCGACGATGACCGAACCCGGTTTCATCGTTCTCACCATGTCTTCGGTAATCAGAACCGGCGCCTTGCGACCCGGAATCAAGGCCGTGCTGATGACGATGTCGGCCTGCTTGATTCGTTCTGCCACCAAAGTCGACTGACGCGCCATCCAGCTTGCCGGCATGGGGCGTGCATAGCCACCGACGCCTTTGGCAATTTCGCGTTCTTCGTCGGTTTCAAACGGCACGTCGATAAACTTGGCACCGAGTGATTCGATCTGTTCTTTCACGGCCGGACGCACGTCCGACGCTTCGATCACCGCACCGAGACGCTTGGCCGTTGCAATCGCCTGCAAGCCCGCCACACCGGCTCCCATGATGACCACACGCGCAGCCTTGACCGTGCCCGCTGCCGTCATCAGCATCGGCATGAAGCGCTGATAAACATTGGCCGCAAGAATGACCGCCTTGTAACCGGCAATATTGGCTTGCGATGAGAGCACATCCATGCTTTGCGCGCGCGTGGTACGCGGTGCCGCTTCCAGCGCAAACGCCGCGATGCCCGCTGCCGCCATGCGTGCGATGTTGTCGGTATCGAAACGATCGAGCATGCCGATCAGCGCCGTCCCCGGTTTCATCTGCATCAGTTCATTCGGGATCGGTGCGCGCACCTTCAGCACCATCTCCGCAGCGAACGCATCGGACGCACTACCGATGCGCGCTCCCGCAGCGACATAGGCTTCATCAGGCACGCTACTGAGCGTCCCTGCACCAGTTTCGATCACGAGTTCATGTTTGGCTGCAACCAGTTTCTTGACTGTCTCGGGGGTTGCAGCAACGCGGGTTTCCCCGTCACGATTCTCTTTGGGAATGCCGATTCTCATCGTTTTTCCTTTTATCCCATCTATTGTATGGCCGTGTTTTTGCTGTACTGCAGCACGGCGCCTGTTTTATGAATCGAAGCCATTCTGCTCTATTCCGGTGCAAAGTATAACCAAGCTCTCCACGAATATCCGAATAGCGAACAGACTAAGGCGACCTGCCCCTAAATCCATTGAGGCCGGATTATTGAATATCCGACTGATTGTGGCAAACCGGTAAAATAAGCGATGGTCGAAATCTGGAAACCGAATGTGACTGTCGCCGCAGTGGTGGTGCAGGATGGCCGCTATCTGATGGTCGAAGAAGAAACCAGCGAAGGAATAAGGGTCAATCAGCCGGCCGGACATCTTGAGCCGGGCGAATCGCTCATCGCTGCCGTCAAACGCGAAACGCTTGAAGAAACGACGTGTGCCTTTACCCCGGATGGATTGCAGGGCATTTACATGTCGCGCTCGCATTCCGATGCCGCCGCGCAATCCAAACATCCCGACGTGACCTATCTGCGCTTCGCGTTTGTGGGCACCGTGAGCGAGCCGATTGAAGGCTGGATACTCGATACCGGCATCCTGCGGACGATCTGGATGACTCTGGACGAAATTCGCGCCACCATCAATATTCATCGCAGTCCTTTGGTCTTGCAATGCGTTGAGGACCACGCTCGCAGCAAACCGCTGTTGCCGCTCGATACGATTTACGTCGATGCGTCCGCGCTTTATTCCACATGAAAAAAAAAGTTGTGGTCGGCCTTTCCGGCGGCGTTGATTCATCGGTAACGGCGTGGCTCCTGAAGCAACAAGGTTACGAAGTCATCGGCCTGTTCATGAAGAACTGGGAAGATGATGACGATGATGAATACTGCTCGACCCGTCAGGATCTGATCGACGCCACCTCCGTGGCCGACGTGATCGGCATTGATATCGAAGCCGTCAACTTCGCCGCCGAATACAAGGATCGCGTCTTTGCCGAATTCCTGCGCGAATACGGCGCCGGGCGCACGCCCAACCCGGACGTGCTGTGCAATGCCGAGATCAAGTTCAAGGCCTTTCTCGATCACGCAATGCGGCTCGGTGCCGAAACGATTGCCACCGGTCACTATGCCAAAGTGCGCGAGGTCGATGGGCTATTCCAGTTGTTGAAGGCGCATGACCTGAGCAAGGATCAAAGCTATTTTCTGCACCGGCTTAATCAGGCCCAGTTGTCACACACGCTTTTCCCACTCGGTGAAATCCCAAAAACCAAAGTGCGCGAAATCGCTGCACAAATTGGTCTGCCCAATGCGAAGAAAAAAGACTCGACCGGCATCTGCTTCATCGGCGAACGCCCCTTCCGCGAATTCCTGAATCGCTATTTACCGACTCAACCGGGCCCAATGAAAACGCCCGATGGACAAATCGTCGGCGAGCATGTGGGGCTAGCCTTTTACACGCTCGGCCAACGCAAAGGCATCGGCATCGGCGGGCTCAAGGGCATGCAAGCCGCAGACGGCACCAGCGAGCCCTGGTTCGTCGCAAAAAAGGACATGGCCCATAACACTTTATATGTCGTGCAAGGGCACGACCACCCCTGGTTATTAAGCAAGACTTTGCGTGCCGACGATGTGAGCTGGATTGCAGGTACGGCACCGAATGCTGGCACCTGCGCTGCCAAGACACGTTATCGTCAAGCTGATGCACCATGCCAACTCGAACCACTTACTGATGGCATTGAACTTCAGTTCAACGAAGTCCAATGGGCCGTTACACCAGGTCAATCAGCAGTGTTGTATCAAGGCGATGTGTGTTTGGGTGGTGGTGTGATTTTCTGACGAATAGAATTTTTTATCTCACCTGAACAATGGATCTCCCAAGTGACAAAAAGGAATCTCAAAGGACACTTGCAATGCAAGTGCTACTCTGCATTGGTGGTTTGGCCGTCATCGTCGTCGGCATGTATTACTCAATCACCTATCCCTATCCGAATGGGAAGCCGCTAGATTTCGTTGGATTTGTACTCTTTTGGTTACGCGAAATCATCATCTTGGCTTTTATCGCGTTGGCCATAATGATCTTCATTACTACTCGGCTTATCCAACTCATCCGCCGATTACTAGTGAAGCGGAAAATGGGCTCAAATAACGGAGCGCCTGACAGCACCTATTAATTCGAACGTCATATGCCAAGAGCTCCAACAGTTTCTTACCTGCTGCGCAAAGCCAAACTAGAAGATGAACCGGTGCTGCGCGGTCTCATTGCCCGTTCCATCCGCGAACTTGGCACGCATCACTACACATCCCAGCAGATCGAAGCTGCATTACGTGGCGCATTTGGAGTCGATACGCAGCTCATCACTGATGGAACTTATTTCGTTGCCGAACTTCAGAACAAAATAATCGGCTGTGGTGGCTGGAGTCGGCGACGCACCCTTTTTGGCGGCAATACACATACCCAACGTGATGTGAGCGAATTAAATCCACTGAAGGACCCAGCAAAGATTCGCGCATTCTTTGTTGACCCGGCATACGCTCGCAGAGGAATCGGCAAAGCCATTCTTGAGCGATGCGAATCTGAAGTGCTTGCTTGCGGATTCTTGCGGTTTGAATTGATGGCCACGCTACCGGGTGTTAATTTCTACAAAGCGTGCGGTTACATATTGGGCACTCCTGTAGACCACTCGCTTGATGCGGGCCTGTCGATCAGATTCGTACCGATGACCAAGGTCGCTTAATTAAGGCATTGCGGTGAGCCGCAGTCTGCACGCAAAATAGCACCTATATCAGAGTTGTAATTAATAAAACGGGAGCAACAAATGCCCATTGAACTCGATCACACCATCGTCCCTTCTCGGCACGCGATCGAGTCGGCCAAATTTCTGGCGCAATTGCTTGGGGTCTCTTGGGCGGCGACAAGCGAGGGGCCATTCTCGCCGGTTTACGTCAACAAAGGGCTGACGCTGGACTTCATTCAGACCGATGAAGACTTCCCGATCTATCACTTCTGTTTCCGTGTTACCGAGAAAGACTTCGACATCATTCTTGGACGCATCAAAGCGGCCGGTATCCCGTATCGCAGTTCGGTTCGTGGACCGATGGATCTGCAAATCAACACGGACTATGGTGGCCGCATGGTTTATTGGAACGAACCCGACGGGCATCAGTGGGAGATGCTGACCGTCAGTTATGCGCGTCAGCCTACTTAAGGTCTATTCAGCCCATCTTTTAGACCGTCCGTTAGACCGTCCGATAACTCACTTCCGGTGAAGGCGTTGAACAAGGACAGCGCGCATCTCCCGAACTGAACCCGATATCAAGCTCTGTTCCATGTCTTACATGGATTCCAATATTCTCTGGCAAATGCTAGTCTGATCTTATAAGGAGAGAGACATGCATTTGCCGACCAATTCTCGCTATTTCACACTCAGCGCTTGCGTCTTCATGACGCTTTTTTCGCTTCCTGCCGTGGTGTTTTTTCCCTGGTTCTGGATGCCGCTGCTGATCTTTGGCGTACTCAGTCTGATCGGTTTGCGCGACATCACCCAGACCAAGCAATCGATCCGGCGCAACTACCCGATCCTCGCGCATCTGCGCTTTTTGTTTGAATACATCCGCCCGGAGATGCGCCAGTACTTCATCGAGAGCGATACCGAAGCGATGCCGTTTTCGCGCAACCAACGCTCCATCGTGTATCAACGTGCCAAACAGGAGCTGGACAAGCGTCCCTTCGGTACGCAAAGAGATGTGTATGAAAATGGCTATGAGTGGATCAATCACTCGCTGGCGCCAACCCATCTGGATAGTCATGATTTCCGCATCGACATCGGCAAGACCGCAGTCGCGATCAATTCGGCTGATAGTGCGCAACTGAAGCCGGGCGTTGTACAGCCTTACTCGGCATCGATCTTCAATATCTCGGCGATGAGTTTCGGCGCGCTCTCGGCCAATGCCATTCGCTCCCTCAACAAAGGGGCCAAGAAGGGAGGCTTTGCCCACGATACCGGCGAAGGATCGATCAGTCGATACCACCGCGAATTCGGTGGCGACCTGATCTGGGAAATTGGTTCGGGCTACTTTGGCTGCCGCAACCCGGATGGTTCTTTCTCGGATGAGAATTTCATTCGCAACGCGATTGAGCCGCAGGTCAAGATGATCGAGATCAAATTGTCTCAAGGTGCCAAGCCGGGACACGGCGGCGTACTCCCAGCTGCCAAGGTGTCGCCGGAAATTGCCGAAGCGCGCGGTGTGACGATGGGCGTGGATTGCATTTCACCGGCTTCTCACTCGGCGTTCTCAACACCCATCGGGCTGCTGCAATTCGTGGATAAATTGCGGCGCCTGTCGAGTGGCAAGCCGACCGGATTCAAACTCTGCATCGGCCATCCGTGGGAGTGGTTTGGCATCGCCAAGGCGATGATCGAAACCGGCATCACACCGGACTTCATCGTGGTCGATGGCAAGGAAGGTGGAACGGGTGCAGCACCGGTCGAGTTTACCGATCACGTCGGTGTGCCGTTGGAGGAGGGACTGCAACTGGTGCATAACACGCTGATCGGCTTGAATTTGCGCCATCAGGTGCGGCTCGGCGCGGCAGGCAAGGTCGTTACCGCATTCGATATCGCACGCCTGATGGCGATGGGTGCGGACTGGTGCAACTCGGCGCGAGGATTCATGTTTGCGCTCGGCTGTATCCAGGCACAAAGCTGTCATACGGGGAATTGTCCGACCGGTGTGACGACGCAGGACCCGGTGCGCCAGCGTGCGCTGGTCGTGCCGGACAAAGCCGAACGCGTCTACAACTTTCATCGCAACACGCTGGCGGCATTGGCTGAACTGACCGCTGCAGCGGGCTTGCAGCATCCGGCCGAGATCAGTCCCCATCACATCGTGCGGCGCGTCAGCCGCAATGAAGTGGCATTGCTATCCAGTCTGGTCAGACCACTACTGCCGGGCAGCCTTCTAGAGCGTCAGTTCGCGCAGAAAGTGTTCGAGCTGTATTGGAATGTCGCGCGCGCCGACAGCTTTGCACAAGGAATTTGATTGGGATTTCCTTTACGACTTCCACTCAACGTGAGCGTGCGCGGGAAAATTTTGAAAGCCGTGCGTGAAGAATGATACGGTCATTCATACACGGTCATTCAGCCAGCAAGCAACTACTTCGGCTGCGTCTCTTTGAATGAAGTGCGCTCGGCCAGCTTGTCGCTGAGGCGGGACAGATTGGGATAGGTCTCGCGCCATTCAATCTGAGGAAAGCGGAACTCCAGCCAGCCCAGTGCGCAACCCACGCTCACATCGGCCAGGGTGTAATGCGTACCGGTGCAGAACGTGCTCTCGCCCAAACCATTGGACATGGCCTGCAAAGCCGCATCGACCTTGCCGCGCTGCCGTGCCACCCAGCTTTCGCTGTAGTGTTGCGGGTCACGCATGGTGCCCTCGACACGCATCAGCACACCTGCATCGAGCAGGCCATCGGCCAAGGCTTCCCAACTTTTGACTTCGGCGCGCTCACGTCCGCTGGGGGGAATCAGCTTGCCGACCGGTGTCAGGGTATCGATATATTCAACGATGACGCGCGAATCGAACATGGCGCCACCGTCTTCCATGATCAGACAGGGAATTTTACCCAAAGGGTTGGAAGTCGGTACGGTCGTGTCGGGCTTCCACGGATCTTCAGCGATCAATTGATAGTCGAGCTTCTTCTCCGCCATCACCACGCGTACTTTGCGCACATACGGACTGGCGAAGTTACCGATAAGCTTCATCATTATTGGAGTTCTTGGAAAGGATCAGAAATTGATTTCAAAAAGTATAACATCGGGACGATGTGATCATTTCTGTACGCAAACCGGATACTCGATCCGGGCACCTACGAAGTGAATGCTGGGTGAATGTTAAAATTGGTGTTCAGTAACCAAATGATTTTCATCCATTTTGTCTTCCACATCCAACACCCTTGATGCGCTCTCTCCACTGGACGGGCGTTATGCCACCAAGACTGCGCCGCTGCGTCCCCTGTTATCCGAAGCAGGCTTCATGCGCTATCGGGTGCAAGTGGAGGTCACCTGGTTAATCGCTTTATCGCGCGCCGGGTTCACTGAAATCACGCCCTTTTCTGACGCCGCTACGGCACGACTTCAGGCCTTGATCACTGATTTTTCAGGCGTTGATGCAGCCCGGATCAAAGCCATTGAGGCCGTGACCAATCATGACGTCAAAGCGGTGGAGTACTGGCTCAAGGAAAAAATGGCCGAACCTGCTGATGCGGTCGCGGCTGAACTCGCCAAAGCTTCAGAATTCATCCACTTTGCCTGCACATCGGAAGACATCAACAATACTTCGCACGGCCTGATGTTCAAGGCGGCACGCGACCAGGTTTTGACACCCGGGTTGCAAGGCCTGCATGCGCGCCTGGTTGAGCTGGCCCATCAACATGCCGAGGTGCCGATGCTGTCGCGCACGCACGGTCAACCGGCCAGTCCAACGACGCTGGGCAAGGAGATGGCCAATGTCGCCGCGCGACTCGGACGCGCAATCGAACGAATTGCGAATGTGCAGGTGCTTGCAAAAATGAATGGCGCCGTGGGCAATTACAACGCGCATCTTTCTGCATACCCAAACTTTGACTGGGAAGTTTTTTCGCGCCGCGTGATCGAACAGGATCTGGGTCTGGTGTTCAATCCCTATACGATCCAGATCGAACCGCACGACTGGATGGCCGAATTGTTCGATGCGATTGCACGCGCCAATACTATTCTCCTCGATCTCAATCGCGATATCTGGGGCTATGTCTCGCTGGGCTATTTCAAACAAAAGCTCAAGGCGGGGGAGATCGGTTCATCGACCATGCCACACAAGGTCAACCCGATTGATTTTGAAAACTCGGAAGGCAATCTTGGGCTGGCGAATGCTTTGCTCAAGCATCTGGCCGAAAAGCTGCCCGTATCGCGCTGGCAGCGCGACCTGACCGATTCCACCGTGCTGCGTAACGTCGGTGTGGCTTTCGGTTATAGCCTGCTCGCCTATGACTCCTGCTTACGTGGTCTTAACAAGCTCGAAGTGAATCCCGAACGGATTGCGGCCGATCTGGACGAATGCTGGGAAGTGCTGGCTGAACCGGTGCAGACTGTGATGAGGCGCTGGGGGATTGCCAATCCTTATGAACAACTCAAAGAATTAACGCGCGGCAAAGGTATTTCAAAAGACGCGTTGCAAGGCTTCATTCGTCAACTGGATATTCCCGATGCAGAGAAGACCCGTCTGCTCGCCATGACGCCTGCAAACTATATCGGCGTCGCAGTCAGTCTGGCCAAAAAAATAAACTAAGGAATCTCTGATTAAGTCCATTCAAAACCAAAAATCTTGACACAGAGAACACAGAGACCATCAAGTACACAGAGAAAAGCAAGAGCAATGCGTACCGAAGAAATCTCTGTGTTCCTCTGCGACCTCTGTGTCTCTGTGTTGAGAGGTTTTGGCACATAGCCCCCCTTATTCAGCGTCTCCCCAAACCAATAAACTGAACTGCGCAAAGAAAAAGCGCAGAGACTTACATCTCTGCGCTTTGAAAATGGCGGCTTACGCCGCCCCTCCTCCTCCGTATTCCTGCATATTCCTGTTTCTCAGCTTGCTTGCACAGCAATAGTGCAATGGTGCGAAAGCGGCTTGAATCTTAGCGGAACGCTTAGGCAGCGTCTATAGTTTTCTTGTCATAGACATGAAAATGCACCAAATTAGGGGTGGGTGATGCCCCAAAGCTGCAACACAACATCCCTTTCAGGGGCGGCCTCCTGGGCACAATCAGATGCTCAGACAATAGTCCGCAATCGCATTCAGCACGGCTTCATCTTCACCCACAGCAGTGGCGCAATCAATCGTTACTTGCGGATAGGACCGGCGTAACTGTTCGATCAATTCTGGTAAATCTTTCCGAACATGTCCACCCTGACCCAGAAAAACCGGCACGATGGTAATAGCGGTGCAGCCTTGCGTCACCAAGGCCCGACATGCAGTCCCCAGATCGGGCTGCATCAGTTCAAGAAATGCCAGGGCAACGGGAAGGTCTGGCGAGCGCGCGCGTAGCAATTCGCGCAAGCGCTCAAATGGCTCGGCCCAACGAGCATCGCGTGCCCCGTGTGCGAAGAGGATCAAGCCTTTCACATTCTTACCTGCATCAATTTCGGTCGACAAAGCGCAACGCCAACATCGCCGCCATCAAGGCAACAATACTTGGCAAGGCTGCCGACAAGAACGGTGGCCAGGTGTTGAGCAAGCCGAGGTGAGAAAACAAACTATTGAGCAAGTAAAAACTGATGCCGAGCATGATGCCGGCAAAAATCTTGAAGCTGATACCCCCTGCACGAACATGCAGGTAGGCAAACGGCAAAGCCAGAGCCATCATCACCAGGACTGCCAGCGGGTAAATCAGTTTTTTCCAGTATGCAATTTCATAACGCTCGGTCTTCTGCTGGTTTTCTTCCAGATGATGGATATAGGCATCGAGATTACGCGCTGCCATACGCTCGGGTATGATCTGCAACACGTTAAGTAATTCCGGTTTCAATTCCGAATGCCAAAGTTGCGTCTTTCGATGCCCTACTTTGATTTGGCTGGAACCATCACTCGGTGCATCGGGAGCAAAAAGAGTTTCCGTCACGCCTTGCAACAACCATCCCTCCTGTTGTGCTTGATACTCCCCTTGCTGTGCATCGATCATGCTGCGTAGATGCAGTGTCGTGTCAAACTCGTAAATACGAATGCGGCTGATCTGCCGGATCGCACTCACCTCGCCGATATTGATGTAACGCACCAGTGTCTGGCCATCGGGGGCATGTGCCGAGTCCTTGACCCAAAAGCCGGATCGCATGGCTTTACCCACCGCACCACTGGTTATGGATTGACGCAATTTCTGTGTCACGTCCTCCACACGGGGCGTCACCAATTCCCCTAGAAGATAGGTCAACACGACAAGGGCAATGCCGGGTAACAACACCATGCGCGCAGCACGCGTGGTCGACAAGCCTGCCATGCGCATGATCGTGAATTCCGAGTGCGAAGCAAGTTGTGACAGCGCGTAGATGGTGCCAATCAAGGCCGCAATCGGCAACAGTTCATAAGCACGTGCAGGAATTTCAAGCAGCACCAGAATGACCGCATGTTCGATACGGTAACCATTCTTGCCGACATCATTCAGCTCATTGATAAAGTCGAAGAAGACATAAAGGGCCAGAAATGCTGCGAGAACAAGCCCGACCGCGAGCAGGATTTCACGCGCCAGATAACGCTGAATTATTTTCATGACTCGTCAGCCGTTGAGGGGTCGGCACGGCGCGCCGTCATCCATGAACGCAGTGACACGATCCATGAGCGGTGCAGACGATTACGCCAATGCAGCATTCCCATCGCGATCACCAGCACCAATACATGCACCAGCCACCAGGCCACCACAAAGCGCATTTTCCCGACACTGGTCTGATTCTGAACCAGACTGATCGCATTGGAATACGTAAAATAAATCAGCAGGGCAATCATCAGATTGGCTGAACGTCCCGCGCGAGGATTGACGAAGGACAGGGGAATCGCTAGTACCACCAGACTCAAAACTGAAACCGGCAAGCCAATACGCCAGACAAGCTCACCCAGTGCAGCGGGCGTTGCTTCAGCAATCAATTGCGGAGTGGATTTGATCTTGGCGGAATTGTCGCCAGAAAAATCGGGCGGGTTGGAATTGATGCGCACACCGTAACGCTCGAATGACATGACCTTGTAATCGGACATCCCCGGCAAGCCGTCATAGCGGCGGCCATTGAACAGCACCACGAAATCATCGCCGTTCGAATGATGCTCGAACTGACCGGTCTTCGAAACCGTTACGCCCTGCCTGCCGCTCTGCATCGAACTGACAAAAACATTACTGACGTTCACAGCATCCTGTTTGAGGCCTTCGACAAAGACGACCTTCTGACCATCGGCGGATTCAATAAACTGGCCGGGTGACACTCGCGCTGAGTCCGTACGTTGTTCAAAGCGAGCCTTGAACTCGCTGCTTTGCTGATTTGCCCAAGGCGCAACGATCAAACTCAGAACCGCGACCGCCAGCACAATCGGTGCGGCAAATTGCAATACGGGCTTAAGCCAACTGGTCAGGCCAAGACCAGCCGACTGCCAGACCACCATTTCCGAATCGCGATAACTGCGTGACAAGACCAGCAATACCGTCAGAAATGCAGTCAGCTGCAAAAGCACCGATAAATTATTGAGGGCAGCAAAACTGATCAGAGCCACAACAGCCCGGTTATCCACCTGTCCGCTCGCAGCCTGGCCCAGAAAACGCACCAGCGTAATCGTCAGCACAATGGTCAACAGCACGATCAGGATCGCACTGGAGGTATTGAACAATTCGCGCAACAGCGAGCGCCTAAATATCATGGGCTAGTATCTGGTAATGCGATTCGAGAAAACAGCTAGCAAATCAGGGATCGTCAGGATGGGGAATCGACTTTGACGAGACGGATTCAGTCCAACATAATTCGTCCACGATTCGTCCATAATCAATCTGCACAACAACTCACAAACTCCTCTGGAAGCCTCATGGAATTTAGCACAAAAGCCGGAACCCCCGAGAAACTCAAAAGCGCTTGCGTCATTGTTGGCGTCTATGCCGACAAGAAGCTGAGCCCGTCTGCCGGCATGATCGACGCCGCGTCAAAAGGTGCGCTGTCCAAAGCGATCAAGAATGGGGATCAGACCGGCAAACGCGCCACCACGCTGCTGTTGCACGGCATTCCCGGCATTCTGGCCGAGCGCGTCTTGCTGGTGGGTCTGGGTCCACAGAACGAATTGAACGACAAGGCCTATGCCGAAATCGTGCGCGCCGCCATCAAGGCGGCGGCGGCAACAGCCGCCCCTGATGCCCTGTTCACACTGACTGAAGCCAGCGTCGCCGGTCGCAATGTGCAGGAAAACGTCCGCACCGCCATCGTGCTGGCGCGTGAAATCGACTATCGCTTTGATCAGCACAAGAGCAAGAAAGATACGCCCGCGACTCTGACGCGCATCTTGTTCCCGACGGACAAAAGCAATGCCAAGGACACAGCGGCCGGACTCGCTGATGGTGTGGCGCTGGCCAACGGCATTGATCTGACCAAGAACCTGGGCAACATGCCACCCAACTTCTGCACGCCTTCTTATCTGGCGGACACCGCGCGCAAGCTTGCCCGCGAATTTGGAGGCGGCAAGCTCAAGGTCGAAGTGCTGGAGAAAAAGCAGATGGAAGCCCTGAAGATGGGTTCACTGTTATCCGTTGCCAAAGGTTCAATCGAGCCCCCCAAGCTGATCGTGCTCAAGTACAACGGTGGCAACGCGAAAGATGCGCCGGTGGTGCTGGTCGGCAAGGGCATCACCTTCGACAGCGGTGGCATCTCGCTCAAGCCGGGCGAAGCGATGGACGAGATGAAGTACGACATGTGTGGCGCGGCATCGGTACTCGGTACCTTACGAGCGATTGCGGAGATGAAGCTCAAGCTCAATGTCATCGGTGTCATTCCCACTTGCGAGAACATGCCTGCAGGCAATGCGGTCAAGCCCGGCGACATTGTCACCAGCATGAGCGGACAGACCATCGAGATTCTGAACACTGATGCCGAAGGCCGTTTGATTCTGTGCGATGCCCTCACTTATACCGAACGCTTCAAGCCTTCCGCCGTGATCGACATCGCCACACTGACCGGCGCCTGCATCATCGCCCTCGGCCACATCAACACCGGCCTGTTCAGTCCGCATGACGAGCTCGCCGATGAAATTCTCGCTGCGGCCAAGTCCGCCAACGACCCGGCCTGGCGCTTGCCGGTGCAAGAGGAGTATCAGGATCAACTCAAATCCAATTTCGCCGACATGGCCAATATTGGCGGACGTCCTGCGGGTAGTACGACCGCCGCTTGTTTCCTGGCCCGCTACACCAAAGCTTACAAGTGGGCGCATCTGGATATCGCCGGAACGGCATGGAAAAGCGGCGCGGCCAAAGGCGCGACTGGAAGACCAGTTTCGCTGTTGACGGAGTTTTTGAAGCAGCGCGCGAAGACTTAGTTAATTGATATCAATATCAACGATGAAGGTTCAAATACCACTCCGTCATTCCCGCGCAGGCGGGAATCCAGGGACGTTAAAGTCACTAGATTCCCGCCTGCGCGGGAATGACAAGTCTGTTTTTGACCTGCAAAGCAATATTTAGCATCGCTTCAACATGACCCGCATCGACTTCCACTTCAATGTTGTTCCCGACCGCATCAGCTATGCGTGCCGACTGGCACGCAAGGTACGCTCCGCGGGAAGTCAACTGGTGATTCACAGTAGCGACCAGCAACTGCTCTCGCGTCTGGATCAAGCCTTGTGGACGTTTTCGCCACTGGACTTTTTGCCGCATTGCCAAGCGTCCGATACGCTTGCAGCTGAGACGCCGATTCTTCTCACCAACGCTTCGTGCGACACCCCGCATCATGAAGTGCTGGTCAATCTGGATGCGGAGCAGCCTGAATTTTTCAGCCGCTTCGAGCGACTGATCGAAATCGTGACCACTGAAGAAGAAGACGTCTTGGCAGGGCGCCAGCGCTGGAAGTTCTACAAGGATCGCGGCTACCAACTGAACAAGTTCGACATCGCCGGAGCCAGCGCATGAGCCAATATCCAGGCACGCCGATGGACGATGACATTCCGATTCTGGTCGACATCATCGAAGTACGTCAGGAAGAGCAAAGTCACCTTCCAGCTCTGGCCATGACTGATGAAATCCTTGAAGACATTCCCGCACATGAAACCAAAGTTATACCGGAACCTACACTGGCTCCGGAACAAGCTATCCCGCCCAGCCTGACTCAGAGCCAAAGAGACGAATTGGCACTCGAAGTTCGACTGGCCGTGCTGAATGAATTGCAGACTGAACTGGGCCTGTCTTTGCAGCAAAATCTGGAACAAGTGATGGAAGAAGCGGTTCAGGAAACCATTGCTCAAGCGATCGAGCACATCAACGCGACTCTGACCAGTGAACTGCAAATCCGTTTGCGCAGCAGTCTGCAGGCAGGCTTGCAGGCCTGTCTCTATGCGGCCATTGATGAAGCCGTGTCAAAGAATCTCGCTTCTTCCTCGTCCGAGCCTTCTGCGAATGCTTGATCAATTTATTGTTCTTTCATCTTGGACGTCAAATGGCCGAACAGATGCAACCCCGCCCGTACCCCAACCCTCTCCCACTGATGTGGGCGAGGGAGTTCAAGGCGCCTTGCTCGCGTTCCCTCTCCCCGATCACCGGGAGAGGGTTAGGGTGAGGGAAAGCTTTTATCTTGAAATCATCAAGTATCAATAGAAAATCCATGCCCCGCTTTCTCAAATTCTCATTGGTCTCTGTACGTGATCTTGCGCTGACTTACGCACCCGCGTTGATACTGGTTGTCATCGCAATCTGGGCGGCCTATGTGGCGATTGATCCGACGCCTCCGTCGAAAGTCATCCTCTCCACCGGGCCGGAAAACAGTGCTTATGAAGCCTATGCCAAGCAGTACAAGGCCATCCTTGCAAAACATCACATTGACGTCGAGTTCCGCCCATCTCAAGGTTCACGTGAAAACCTCAAACGCCTGAAAGACGCCAACTCCGACGTAGAAGTTGGTTTCGTTCAAAGCGGCTCAACCGGCCTGCAGAATAGCGAAGATGAACAAGAAGACGACAGCAGCGGTCTGGTCTCGCTCGGCAGCATGTTTGTCGAACCGGTCTGGTTGTTCTATCGCGAGAATTCACCTTCCAGCACAACCAAGCCAGGCACTGAAAAAGTAAAGCCCCGCGTCCTTGAAAAACTTTCTGACCTGCGCGGTCTCAAGGTCAATCTGGGTGCTAAGGGCAGCGGCGGCCCGCACATCGCCACGCAATTACTCAAAGCCAACCACATCGAAAGGACTGACCTGACCGTCAGCTTTCTCGAGAATACCCCTGCCGTCGTCGCTCTGTTGAATGGCGAGATCGATGCCGTCCTCTTCACCAGCGCATCGGACGATCCGCTGATCCAGATGCTGCTGCAAACGCCCGGCATCCGCCTGTTCAATTTCGATCAGGCCGAAGCTTATACGCGACGCTTTGCCTATCTTTCGCATGTGGGCTTGCCACGCGGCATTGTCGCCCTCGAACGCGATCTGCCACCCGAAGACATCAATCTGATTGCGCCCACCGCCACGCTGGTCGCACGCAGCAGCATTCACCCCGCCATCAAGGAATTGCTGGTGCAGGCCGCAGTCGAAGTGCATGGTGGCGCAGGCTGGTTCCGCAAGGCCGGGGAGTTTCCCAATACCGAGTACACCGAGATTCCCGTCGCCGATGAAGCCTTGCGCTATTTCAAGTCCGGCAAACCGTGGTTGCAACGTTATCTGCCATTCTGGCTCGCCAACCTGATCGAACGCATGTGGATCATCATCGTCCCCGTGGTCGCACTGGCGCTGCCGCTGTCGCGCATCCTGCCACCGCTTTATACCTGGCGTGTACGCTCGCGCGTTTATCGCTGGTACGGTCTGCTGCGCCGCGTGGAAGAAGAAGTTGAAGCCACGCATAGCCAGGCGCCGCTCAGCTATGTCGAACGACGGCGCCAGTTCGACAGCCACATTAAACAACTCGACGACATCGACGAGCGCGTTAATCGTCTCGTGGTGCCGCTGTCATTCGCCGATGAGGTCTATGCCCTGCGCAGCCATATCGCAATGGTGCGCAAGATGATTCGCCAGCGCATTCAATCCGCAAAGTCACCGGATGAAGCGGAGTCTCCCTCCTCTGCATCCACTTCATGACCGGGCCCCGGACTCGCTGCGGCTGGGTCAACCTTGAAAAACCGCACTACGTCAGCTATCACGACGAAGAATGGGGCGTACCCTGTCGCGACGAAGTACGACTGTTTGAACTGCTCAACCTCGAAGGTGCGCAAGCAGGGCTGAGTTGGGAAACGGTTTTGAAAAAGCGCGAAAGCTATCGTGCGGCATTCGACAACTGGGATGCTGAAAAAATCGCAGTCTATGACTCCAAAAAAGTAGCGTCCCTACTCAACGACCCCGGCATCGTGCGCAACCGATTGAAGGTTGCCGCCACCATCGGTAACGCCCAAGCCTATCTCAAGCTCAAGGAAGACTTCAAAGGTCTGGATGAATACCTGTGGGAATGGATCGACCGCAAGCCGATCCAGAACGCCTGGACCGACCAGATGCACTGCCCCGCCAAGACCCCGCTTTCCGACGCCATTTCCAAAGACCTCGCCAAACGCGGTTTCAAGTTCGTCGGCTCGACCATCATCTACGCCTACATGCAGGCCATCGGCATGGTCAACGACCATACGGTGGATTGCTTTCGCCATCGTGAAGTACAAAGTGATAGCTGAACTGATAAAGTGTACTAAGTGCATTGCACCAGAATTGCATAATTTTTGAATGCAGTGCCATACCTTTCAATTATTGCGCTCTAATGTGCCGTTGCCTCATATGTAAAAAGCCAAGTTGTATAAATTTATGCTGCGTTATTAACATTCGGAGAAATTATTTTTGAAATACTCAATGTATCTTTCAGAGGAAGATAAGACACAACTCAAATACGAAGTTATTTCTCAAGAACTAAGGGTTCATCTCACTCGGTTGATCGAGCATAGCGACAATTTCACAAGCCACTATTTCATCAATCAGAATTGGCTCATTAATCGATCTAGAACTTTTGCAGGCAAAACAATCTATGTGCTTCAAGCTGATGACATGGGTGAATATGAAGACTGTGAGTATGCATGGCATAACGGCGAATTCGAGTTATGCTTTCGCCGCTTAGAGGTACCTCGTCTTATTGAGCTAATTTGCGAAGTCATTGATCGTAAGTGGCTGACTACTGAGCAGGTAAATGAATTGCTGAAGCACGAAGGAGCTTCATTCCGTTTTTCTGATGAATTTAGCATTAAGGTTGAAGTATTTTCATTAGAAAAACTTGAAGAAGATGCCCCCCATTCTTCTGAACATCCCAATATTCGTCTTTTAGTCAACCGAATGGCCTCGGCTCTTGAAAATAAAGACTATGCAGCCGTTCTTCATGCTAGTGCGTCAATTTTTGAAACCTTAGCAAAAGATGTTGTAGGGACGCCGGATGTGCAGGGTAAGGCTCTAGGAAAATTTTTCGAAAAGTACCAAAAATCCTCTCAACTTCCTCCCGAACTCCAATCGAAGATCATTATCACCTACGTAGCAAGACATGGAACCCCATTAGCGGCACACGGAAGCACTCAAACACCAAACCTCACGCGAGAAGAGTCAGTAGTTCTGTGTGAGTTGACAAAAGCATTCGTCCGCATTGAGTATAGTTTGCAAGGGGAAAGGATTAGCGCAAGAGCTAATCCTTAAACTTTATACCGCAACCGTATTAACCTAAAATTTCCAATGCTGGGCTAGCAATGGAAAGTCATAAACAGTTCTCCATTAAAATTACGGATTCCGGTTTTTTGATCGAATCCAATGTCGTCCGCCCAAGAACAACAAACACCTGAACTGAGCAAGAGCTTCGAGCCGCATGCGATTGAGGCGAAGTGGTATCCACTTTGGGAATCGCGTGGCTATTTCCGCGAAGATACGTCCAAGCCGGACGCCTATTGCATCCAGTTGCCGCCACCGAACGTCACCGGCACGCTGCACATGGGACATGCCTTCCAGCAGACGCTGATGGACTCCCTGATCCGCTATCACCGCATGCGCGGCTTCAACACCAACTGGGTGATGGGCACCGACCATGCCGGCATTGCGACGCAGATCGTGGTCGAACGCAAACTGCAAGCCGCTGGCCAGACGCGCCACGATTTGGGCCGCAAGAATTTTGTCGCCAAGGTGTGGGAATGGAAGGAAGAGTCTGGCGCGACCATCACCCAGCAGATGCGGCGCATGGGCGACTCGGTCGCGTGGAAGCACGAGTACTTCACCATGGACCCGAAGATGTCTACCGTGGTTACCTCGACGTTTGTGAAGCTGTACGAGCAAGGCCTGATATACCGTGGCAAGCGGCTG
>JANYFL010000014.1 GCA_025362735.1 Betaproteobacteria bacterium
ATCTGGGACGCCGACGTGCTGATCTGGGCCGCCAGTCAGATCGTGCAGGCCCGCGACCAGGGGCTGCGCACCTCGCGGCTCATGGCGGCGACGCCCTACGAAATCCTCACATTCGTTCAGCGCGGTACCGGCTTCAAGGACTACCTGATGCTCAAGGCCGCGCTGGACCGGTTGCAGTCGACCACCGTGGCCACCTCGATCCGCCAGGCCGAAGGCCGGCGGCTGCACCGCTTCTCGTGGATCAACGAATGGAAGGAACTGCCCGGCGCGCGCGGCCGCTCCTATGGCATCGAGCTGATCCTGGCCGACTGGTTCTATGCCGGCGTGATGGAAGACGCCTTAGTCCTCACGCTCGACCCGGCGTACTTCCGGCTCACCGGCGGCATCGAGCGCTGGCTGTACCGCCTGGTGCGCAAGCACGGCGGCTGGCAGCGCGACGGCTGGCGCTTCGACTTCCCGCATCTGCACCGCAAGTCCGGGAGTCTGGCGCGCTTCACCGACTTCGCCTACGACCTGCGCTGCATCGTGGCGCGCCAGCCCTTGCCGGGCTACACGCTTGCCGTCCTGCGGCCGCGCCATGGGCCGGAGGTGCTGACCTTTCGGCCCGTGCCGTCCACGGCACCGTTGCGGCCCGGCGGCAGCTTCGGTGCCGGCGCAATGCCTGTGGAAAAGCGGTGAATACGCTCGTGCTATCGGGAGTGGAAATCCTCGTGCTATCAGGCGCAGCGCTCTCGTGCTATCGGGAGTATGAGCGCGTCGCCAAGCCTTGCGCAGCAAGGGTTTCGGCGGTTCCTAACTTGGGTTCTAACTTTGAATCTATAAAACTAACGATAAGAAGAGCCCGCGCGCTGTGGACAAGTCGGCAATCAGGAGGCAGCGCATCATGATCATTGCGCTGCTGAATCAGAAAGGCGGGGTCGGCAAGACAACCCTCGCCACGCACATTGCCGGCGAGCTGGTGATGCAAGGCAGCGCAGTAATCCTGATCGATGCCGATCCCCAAGGGTCGGCACTCGACTGGACACAGCGCCGCAGCCAGAACGGCTTGCCCCGGCTATTCGGTGCGGTCGGCTTGGCGAGGGAAACGCTGCATCAGGAAGCGCCAGAACTCGCCAAGCGCTGCGATCACATCGTGATCGATGGTCCGCCCCGTATCGCAGCCCTCGCGCGCTCCGCGCTGCTCGCGGCTGACATCGTGTTGATCCCGGTGCAGCCCAGTCCCTACGACGTGTGGGCCAGCGCCGAGATGGTGTCGCTGATCCGCGAAGCGCAGGTGTTCCGGCCAGCGCTACGCGCGGCCTTCGTCATCAACCGGCGTGTCGGCACCACGGTGATCGGGCGCGAGGCACGCGGTGCGCTCGCCGATCAACCACTACCCTCGTTGTCATCAGAGGTTCGGCAGCGCATCGTGTTCGCCGACAGCGTAGCCGCCGGCCGACTTGCCCGCGAACTCGATGCCGACAGTATCGCCGCACGCGAGGTCGCGGCGCTCGCCGACGAAGTGCTGAGGATGGCGCGATGAAGAACGGCAAACGGGTTGCCATCGGTGCGCGTCCGCCTGCAAATCCGCATGCCGACGCATGGGTGCGCCAGGGTGACGGTGCGGACATCGGCAAAACCGATCTTTACACCGCCCGGCTGACCATCGACGTGCGCCGGCGCTACGCGCCCGCATCAAGGTTGAAGCCTTTACGCGTGGCATCACGGTGGCCGAGATGCTGCGCGATCTGTTGGAACATGACTTCCCGGAGAAACAGCCATGAATGCACTATCGCAAGCGGCCAGCAACACACCGCCCACACCACGTCCCGTGTCATCCAACGTCGCGAACAACACGCCGCTGACGCGCGTCTCGCTGGCGTTCGTCGAACGGCGGATCAATCTCTATCTGCGCTTCGGCCATCCTGTGCGCGAACTGCGCCTGGACCGCTGGCGGCGCTGCGCGCTGTTCCTACCTGCAGCGTTGTTCTGCCGCGTGCGCTGGGAGCCCAACGACTACGGCACGACGCGCTGGCAACTCATGGTGCTGCAAACCTGCACACCACTCGATGCGGTGCAGCGCATCGCCGGCATCCAGCCCGGTGCGCGCCTGTTGCTGCACGCCGAAGGCGAACAGCAAGTGCAGTCAGTCCTACCGCAGATCGACACCATCGAAGCGCTCGGCATCGATCCGGTAGCGGTGTCGCCTGCGTACTGGATCACGTTGGGCAATCGGCTGTCTGCGCGCCTACCGCTACCGGCGTACACGGTCGAACGGCATGCCGCTTACCTCGCAGGCGAGGTGCTGCGATGAACGCCAGTCGCGTTGTGGTCGCGCTGCTCACCAGCCTCGGCATCGCTGCGCTTGCCTGGCCGTCGCTGCACACATCGATGACGCGCATCGTCTACAACCCCAGCGACAGCGTACCGCCTGGCTGGTATCGCATCGACCCACCCGACTCGCTGCACGTCGGCAGCATCGTGCTCGCCCAGCTTTCGGCAGACGCTGCCGCGCTAGCTACGCAGCGTGGCTACCTGCCCGAGCACGTTCCACTGCTCAAACGCATCGGCGCCATGTCACCGCAGCAGGTGTGCATTGAGAAGCACATCGTTCGCATCGACGGCATACCCGTGGCCAGCGTCCATGCAACAGATGGCCGTGGCCGTCCCCTGTCGGCATGGAAACAATGTCGGCGACTTCACGATGGTGAGCTGTTCCTGCTCAGTGCAACCAATCCGGCATCGTTTGACAGCCGGTACTTCGGTCCCGTTGTCGTCTCCGCCGTGACCGGCAACGCGCAGCCTTTATGGACGTGGTGAACATGGAACAGTCCATGACGGTGCAGCGCTGCATACCGTTCTTTGTGCAGTCTCGCTGCACATCGTTTGCACCACGGCCTGCGGCTGCGGTGCTTCACCCGTGCAGGCAATCGCAGCCAGACCGTCGGGGCCGGTCGCGTCAGCGATCGGGTAAGGCGGAGGGCAAGATAAAAGGACGCGGCACTTCGGCGCGTCGAAAGCCTTGTCTGCACGTGGGTTGGCGCGGCACACGCTTCTTGCGGTGCTGTGCCGCGTGCGGCGCGAAGGCCGCGCCCGCATTGGTCTATCAGCGTGCTTCGCCTGCTGGGCTTGGCAGTGCTACGCCAGAGTTGATGCCATGAGCAATCGTGACGATGACCGCTTCCACGTGCGCCCAGGGGCGCCCAAGAACCGTCAGCAGAAGTTCGTTTCCCAGGTTTTGAAGGAGGTCAGCAAGGCCGGAGGCGCATCGGTGCGCAAGTCGGGCGCGCGGCCCGGCGCGCGCTTGGGACGCGGGCATGTGGCCGCCCGTTTTGCGGGACGCACGGCGCAGCCGGGATCGCGGCGTGTCGCCATCAAGACGCGGCTGGTCAACCTCAAGCAAGCCGGATTGCGTTCGACCACCACGCACTTGCGCTACATCGAGCGCGAAGGTGTGGGTCGCGATGGCGAACCGGGCCAAGCCTACGGGCCGACGACGGACAGCGCAGACTTGGCGGTATTCAAGGAGCGTGGCAAGGATGACCGGCATCAGTTCCGCTTTATCGTCTCGCCGGAGGATGCCGAGCAACTCGACGACCTGCGCACTTACACCCGGAACCTGATGAGCCGCATGGAAGCCGATCTGGGAACGAACCTGGATTGGGTGGCGGTCAACCACTGGAACACCGACAACCCGCACACCCACGTCGTGTTGCGCGGCAAAGATGACACAAGTAAAGACCTGATCATCTCCCGCGATTACATGTCACAGGGGATGCGCGATAGAGCCTCGGAACTGGCGACCGAATGGCTGGGGCCGCGTACCGAGCTGGAGATTCAGCAGAGCCTGCTGCGGGAGGTCGATCAGGAACGTTGGACCAGTTTGGATCGCACGCTGCAACGTGAAACGCAAGATGGACTAATCCACGTCAATCAGGCTGCCGACCACCCCGACCGTAAACAACAACGCGTGCTTCTGATCGGACGGCTACAACGCCTGCAGCGGTTTGGTCTGGCACACGAATCAGCACCCGGTGTATGGGCCGTCCACGCCGATGCGGAACAGGTTCTGCGGGCGATGGGCGAGCGTGGCGACATCGTGCGCACGATGCAGCGGGCCATGAGCGGCATGCCGCGCGACTTCGTCGTGTTCGCGCCTGGTGAAAACGCAGGGCACGTGGTCGGCCGGGTGGCCGCCAAGGGCATGGCGGACGAATTGCATGACCGCGGCTATCTAGTGGTCGATGGCACCGACGGCAAGGCGCACTACGTCGCCCTCGGCGCCAAGGTGGAACTGGAGCACTACCCGGTCGGTGCCGTGGTCGAAGTCTGTGGTTCGGCCCATGTCCGCGCCGCCGACAAGAACGTCGCCGCGCTCGCGGTCGATGGCCTGTATCGCACCGACCACCACCTGGCGCTGGCCAAGGCACACGCCACACCCGAGCGCGATCCAAAAAAAGTGGTGGATGCCCATGTGCGTCGCCTGGAAGCACTGCGTCGAACGGGCATTGTGGAGCGAGTAGCCGAGGGCGTCTGGCGGGTGCCGGCGGACCTTCCTGAACAAGGCCGGCGATACGACGCGCAACGGCTGGGTGGCGTGGCAGTGGAACTGCGTTCGCACCTGCCCATCGAACGGCAGGTGCGCGTGATCGGCGCGACCTGGTTGGACCAGCAGTTGATCGGCGGCGCCGGTGGTATCGCCAACAACGGTTTCGGCGGTGACGTGCGCGAAGCACTACGCCAGCGATCAGATTTTTTGGTTGAACAAGGGCTGGCTGAGCGTCGCGGAGCGCGCGTGATCCTGGCGCGCAATCTGTTGGGAACGTTGCGTGGACGCGAGATCGATGGTGCAGCCAAAACCATCGCTGCAGAAACCGGCCTCACGCATCGCGCCGTTGCCGACGGCGAGCGCGTGACCGGCAACTATCGCCGCAATGTGCAACTTGCCAGCGGGCGCTTTGCGATGCTCGACGACGGCATGGGTTTCAGCCTGGTGCCATGGAAGCCGGTGGTGGAACAGCGGCTTGGGCAGCAGGTATCGGCCATCGTGCGCGGGGCATCGGTCACTTGGGAACTGGGGCGGCAGCGCGGACGGTAGGCATGGGGCTATTTGAAATGGTGGTCTCCGTTGTGCGCAACGCCTGCACAGCTATGCCACGGCTGGCAGTTTTCCCCGCAGCTTGAAAAATAGCGGGTGATTCCTGCCTGGCAGCCGGTCCGCCTAACCAGTTCGCCGATTTTCAATCCAATCATCGCCGCCTCGTATTTAATGAGAATGCTGATGATGCATGTCCGGAAAGTGGGCGTGACTATGCGTCAGGCGCTGATGCAAGTGCGGATGGCTGTGCGCTTTTCCGCTGTCCCACGAAAAATCATGGCCATGCTGATGGTGCTCGTCATGGTCATGCAAATGATCGTGACCGACCGCCTCATGCGTATGTTCGTGCACATGCCGTTCGCTCAGGTGCAGCCATAGGCCGATACCGATGAGGAGCACGGCGGCCCAGAACATCATGTCTGGACGCTCATCCAATAACAGGATGGCGGTAGCCGCGCCAATGAACGTCGCCGAACTAAAATACGCACCGGTGCGCGCAGTGCCCAAGTGGCGCAACGCCACGATGAACAGAACAAGGCTCAATCCGTAGCCGACGGCACCGACAATCAATGCGCCGACGATCAATGGCGCGGATGGCAGCGGTGTGCCAAGCAGCATGACAGCAATGCCGGTATTGACGCTGCCCGCAATCGCGCCTTTGATGCCGGACAAGGTGACGGAATCGCAACCGGAAAGCTTACGCGTAAAATTGTTGTCGATCGCCCAGCATAAACAAGCCGCCATTACCGCCATTGGCCCAACGATTTTTTGAACCGTGCCACTCCCCTCGCGGGCACCGAGCAACATGCCGGCTACGACGATCAATAACATCCCGAGCATGATGCGTCGATCGGTATGTTCTTTAAATACCATCCAGGCGATCAACGCCGTGAATACGCCTTCGAGATTCAATAGCAAGGCGGCAGCCGAACCGGTTGTGGTGGATAATCCAACCATCAACAACAACGGCCCCCCGATTCCGCCAAACAGCACCACGCCAACCAGCCATGGCAAATCGGCTCGCTGAAACCGTGTCCCTGCATTCACACTTTCCGATGAAGCCATGGCGCGAACCGTGCCCCACAGACCAAGGCCGAGCGCCGCACCCAGATAGAGCAATCCGGCAAGCAAGACGGGAGGCACATTCCCTACCAGCAGCTTGGCGAACGGCGTGCTGATGCCGAATGTCATGGCCGCCCCCAACGCGGCAAGAATCCCTTTCTTCATCATTTATCTCTTGAACCCTTTTCCCTATCGGTAGCCGTGTAACATTCAAGCATATCGGTGCCCGAGGCAATCACACCCGCCCCACACAACGCCAGTCCGACGCCGACCACATCACGCCAATCCGGCTGAATCCCGTCGACCAACCACAACCAAGCGAGTACGGCGCCAATGTAGACCGCACCGTAACTGGCATAGACTCGTCCACTCGCCATTGGATGCAAGGAAAGCAGCTAGACAAAAACAGCGAGGCTCAATGCGGCCGGGACCAGCAGCCACGGAGAACCCTTGCCGGTCAACCACAACAGCGGCAGATAACATCCGACTAACTCGGCTATTGCTGTTGCCAGAAACAGTCCCAGCGCACGAATTACGACAGGCCATTCCAGATGCATACATTTCCCTACTTGATTCTATAAAACACCATGATTCGCGATTAGACCAGGCGTAACCACCGTTTACAAATTGGCTATTGAGAGCGAAATTTTCCAATCCAATCCCCATGTGAAAATGTGTGCATCATTAATGACAGCCGCCGCCATGCGTGCCCAGATTTTTCGCTGGACCGTCTTCTGCATTGGCCAACCCTTGCAAGATGCCGCAGTTTTTCGCCGTTTGCGACGTAAGACACATTTTCCTCAATTCCTGCAACTGGTGCTGTAGAAACTTCAATTCCTCAATACGGTCCGCCACATGACCAATATGCTTGTCCAGCAGCATATCGACACCACTGCAATTTTTGTCAGGAGCATCACAGAAACTGAGCAATATGCGTATTTCATCGAGCGTCATATCCAGTGATCGGCAATGACGAATGAATTGCAGCCGCTCCACATGCGCATGGCCGTATAACCGATAGTTCCTCTCCGACCGCGATGGGGCAGGCAACAAGCCTTGACGCTCGTAATATCGAACTGTTTCCACCAAACATCCTGTTCGCTCGGCCAATTCGCCAATCTTTAATTGAATCCCCATAGCAATTCCTTGAGCTTTGTTAACTAATGCTTGACCCTGTACCAGCTACAGGGTCTTTAATAGGGAATATACCCTTGTTGAGGAACTTGATGAACGCCACCCATGAGCACAACTGCTGCAATCACGCCAGCGCGTCGACCACAGATATCAAGCCATCATTGGCCGTTGGCGCGGGCGTACTGATCCTGCGCATCGACAATATGGATTGCCCGACCGAAGAAGCGCTGATCCGCAACAAGTTGTCAGCCATGGACGGCATTACGCAACTGGATTTCAACCTGATACAGCGCAAGCTCACAGTGACCCATACCTTGAGCCAGCCTGATGCAATCCAAAAAGCCTTGATTGCCATCAATATGCATGCTGTCCCGGTCGAAACAACATCCGGCCAAGGACAACCGGCTGACGCACCGCCGCCGAATTCGCACAAAAAATGGTGGCTATTGGGCTTCGGTGCAGTGGCGGCTATACTCGCCGAAGTCATTGCGTGGACCACCGGCACGGACAAATCATGGCCCGTGATCGTATTGGCCCTCTGTGCGATTGCGGTCAGCGGTACCGGCACGTACCAAAAGGGATGGATCGCACTCAAAAACTTCAACCTGAACATCAATGCGCTGATGACGATTGCCGTCACCGGCGCGGTAATGATCGGGCAATGGCCGGAAGCGGCGATGGTGATGGTCCTCTTCACATTAGCGGAGATGATAGAAGCGTTGTCGCTCGACCGTGCGCGCCATGCCATTCGCGGCTTGATGGCAATGACGCCAGACAAAGCGAATGTCTTGCAACCAGACGGCACATGGCAAGAAATGGATGCCGCAACGATTCCCGTGGGAATGATCGCCCGCGTAGCGCCCGGCGAACGTATCCCTCTCGATGGGGAATTGACGAAGGGTCAGTCCGCAGTCAATCAGGCGCCAATCACCGGCGAAAGCATGCCTGTCTCGAAATCCATCGGTGATAAAGTCTTTGCGGGCACCATCAATGAAACCGGTTCCTTCGAATATCGCGTCACGGCGGCGCAAACCGATTCGACGCTGTCGCGGATCATCCACGCGGTCGAAGAAGCGCAAGGTAGCCGCGCACCGACGCAACGCTTTGTCGACAGCTTTGCCAAGATCTACACACCGATCGTGTTCCTTCTCGCGCTGGGTATTGCCATTGTGCCGCCGCTCGCATTTGGATTGCCATGGATGCTATGGATTTACAAGGCGCTCGTGTTATTGGTCATCGCCTGTCCGTGCGCTCTGGTGGTATCCACGCCGGTAACTGTCGTAAGCGGTCTGGCCGCAGCGGCCAAAGCGGGTATCCTAATCAAGGGTGGCGTGTATCTCGAAGAAGGACGCAAGCTGAAGTCACTGGCACTGGACAAGACGGGTACGATCACGCAAGGCAAACCGGTGGTGACCGATTTGGTGGCCTTGAGCGGCGAACAGAAGGATGGACTGAAGTTGGCGGCAAGCTTAGCGGGGCGCTCCGATCATCCGGTTTCAACTGCGGTCAGCGCCCACTGGGAATCGCAACCAGATGCGGCCATACTGGATGAGGTCACCGACTTTGAAGCCATTACCGGACGCGGCGTCAAAGGCCGCATCGGCAACCAATGGTATTACTTAGGCAACCATCGTCTGGTCGAAGAACTGGGCATCTGCAATGCCACGACCGAGGCGGCATTGAACAAGCTGGAAGCCGCAGGTAAAACAGCAGTGATCATTTGCAGCGAAACAGCACCGCTCGCCGTGATTGGGGTCGCCGATACCGTTCGCGAAACCAGCCGCCAAGCGATTATCGAGTTGCACGCACTGGGCATCCGCACGTTGATGCTCACTGGTGACAATGACCTCACAGCAAAAGCGATTGCCAAAGGCGTCGGCATCGACGATGCGCGCGGCAATCTGCTGCCTGAAGACAAACTTGCCGTGATCAATGAGGAGCTCTCCCAACACGGAACGGTCGGGATGGTCGGCGACGGCATCAACGATGCGCCGGCCCTCGCCAAATCCAGCATCGGTTTTGCGATGGGCGCCGCCGGCACGGACACTGCGCTGGAAACGGCGGATGTGGCATTGATGGATGACGATTTACGCAAGATTCCACAGTTCATCCACCTCAGCATCAAGGCGGCCGGCATTCTGAAACAGAATATCGTGATCGCCTTGAGCATTAAGGCCGTGTTCCTGGTTCTCGCTTTTACGGGGTTGGCAACGCTCTGGATGGCCGTATTCGCCGATATGGGCGCAAGCTTGATTGTTGTATTTAATGGTCTTCGTCTGCTTCGGGGCAACTTGTCTTCAAAGATGGTGGGATCTTTGGCTGTACCGGCAATAGAAGCAGCCCACTGACGGTTTGATTGACATTCATGAAACGCTTGATCCTTATTCTCCTGTTGGCAATGCTACCGCTCCAGATGTCATGGGCAGCGGTAGCGGGCTATTGTCAGCATGAAGAAGGCAAGGCAGCACAACATTTCGGGCATCACGAGCATAACCATCACGCGTCCAGCGAGACCGATTCAAGCAAGAGCAAGTTCGGCGTGAATGACGCCGATTGCGGTTACTGTCACCTCTCTTGCGCAAACATTATTTCGACGCATCAGTCTGAATTTACCGTTTCAAACGCATCGACGCCTGTCGAATTCCAGCTTCACCCCTATCCATCCCATATCCCCGATGGCCTTGCAAGGCCCGACCGGCGTCGCGCCATCTAAGCCTGGCGGGACCGTCCTCTTCTTTTCCTGAGCGCACATAGCGCTGTCGCGACCTCTCGCCGAATATCCCCCTACTTTTCTGGAGAATTCGATGCGCCTTTTGATCTTGCCGCTCAGCGTTGCGGCATTGGTTGTTACCCCTGGTTTTTGTCAAGCCGACGACACCGCAAATAATAAAACGACCGTATCCAGTGATGTCGGCGCTACGCGCAATATCGTCCCCGCCGCACCGATCACACTGGAGCAGGCATGGCAATTCGCCGAAAACGCCAACCCGGCACTACGACAAGCGCAAGCACAACGTGCTGCCGCGGAAGGCGACGCAGCCGACGCCAATGGATTGCTGTGGAATAACCCGAAACTGTCCGGGGAACGCGTGCGGCGCGACGTGCCGCAAACGGGCATGGCGTCTGAAAACCGGCGCGAGTGGACCGCCGGTATTGAACAAACCTTCGAAATCGCCGGCCAGCAAGGCTATCGACGCAAGGCAACACAGCAACAGCTACAAGCGCTCGATGCGTCGATTGAAGATGCCCGACACGAAGTACGCGCAGACGTGGAGCGGCGCTTCGTGCAAGTGCTGTCGTTGCAGGAGCGTATCGCCACTGAGCGCCAGTCTCTAAAAATTGTCGAGGATACGGCCGCGTCCGTCAAAAAGCGCGTCGCCGCTGGCGAAGACAGTCGGCTCGATGGCAATCTGGCCAGCGTGGAAGCTGTCAGAGCCCGCAACCAGATCGGCGTGCTGGAGGAACAGTTGATCCAGGCTCGCGTGGATCTGGCGGCCATCTTGCAGCAACCAAGCAATGCGCTTGCAACCGTCGTTGGTTCGCTCACCACCCCTGCGCCTGCCTACACGCTGGGAACCTTGCTTGCACGCGCAGCGGGTCGCCCATTGCTACGTGCGCTAGACCATCGAGAACAAGCCGCCCAAAGCCGTCTTTCTCTGGAACGTGCTGCGCGCTACCCGGACCTGACAGTAGGCTTGGCAACAGGCAGGGAGGGGGCGACCGCTGCCCGCGAGCGGCTGACCAGCGTGACCGTGTCATTGCCGCTGCCGCTATTTCGGCAAAATGCCGGCGCGATCGGGCGGGCGACAACGGAATTGAGCCAGGCGCAAATCGAACGGCAAGCCGCAACGCGCAATACCGACAGCAGTGTTGCCGCGCTCTGGCAAAAGCTGCAAAGCCTGACCGCGCGGGTCGACGCATTGCTGCAAACGGTGCTTCCCGCACTCGAAGAAAATCAGCGCCTGTCGGTGAAGTCCCTGCAAGCCGGTGAAATCGGCCTATTCCAGTTATTGGTGGTGAACCGCCAGGTGCTCGACGGCCGGCGCGACCTGATCGATGCGCAAACCGAGCTGCGGCTGACACGCATTACGTTGCATCAGGCAGCCGGCTGGACCGACACCACCCAATGAACACGCAGCTCAATTCTTCCCACACAATTTTAACGGAACCACTTTCATGACTTCATTTCAATCGCACAGCACTTGCGCGCTGATCCTTTCGATGTTGTTGCTGGCCGGGTGCGGCAAGGACGAACAGCCCAAAAAAGAAGAACCGGCAAAAGCAGCCTCTGCACACGCGCCAAAAGAAACCGCGAAAGGCGCTGCGTCCGCGTCCGAAGGCGCAGCACACTCGGAGGAGCAAGGTTTAAAGCTATCGGCAGAAGAAATACAAGCCGCCGGCATCAAAACCGCGCCGCTGCAGGAACAGGAAGTCAATGAGCAAATCACCGTGACAGCGACGATTCAGGCCAACCAGGACAAACTGGCCCGCGTTGCGCCGCGCGTGCCAGGCAGAGTCACCCAAGTGATGGCGCACTTGGGTGACAAGGTCAAGCAAGGCCAGCCTCTTGCTCTGGTCGATAGCATTGAAGTTGGCGAAGCGCAATCGGCTTATGCGCAGGCAGCGAGCGAACATGCGCTGGCAAAAGCGAGCATGGAGCGTGCGGAAAAACTGTACGCCGACCAGATCATTCCGCAAAAGGATTATTTGCGCGTGCGCGCCGATTTTGAAAAGGCAAAAGCGGTGTTACGTGCCGCCGACGACAAGCGGCAGATGCTCGGCATCGCGGGCCGAAAAGAGTCGGCGTCGGCAGGCGCCTCCGTGTTTCCGGTGTCTGCCCCGTTTGCCGGCACGATCATCGAAAAGAAAGCGGTGCTTGGGGAACTGGCGCAATCCGACAAAGCGCTGTTCAGCGTCGCGGATCTATCGAATGTCTGGATTGAAGCCAACTTGTACGAAAAGGATGTCGGAAAAATGAGAGTTGGCGCCCCGGCATTGGTTACGCTTGCCGCCTATCCCGGCGAGACTTTCAAGGGCAAGGTCACCTATATCAGCAGCGTGATGGACAAGGAATCGCGCACCGTCAAGGCGCGCGTCGATGTGCCGAATGCGGATGGCAGGCTCAAGCTGGAAATGTTCGCCACTGCCGCGATCGCCACGACTGCCGCAGCCAAAGCATTGCTGTTGCCCGAGGAAGCGGTCGTATTGGTTCAAGGCCAATCCACTGCGTTTATCCACGATGCTGACGGCTTCGAGCCGCGGGCGGTGGATCTCGGCGAAAAACTGCATGGTCAGGTCGTTCTGAAATCCGGTATCAAGCCGGGCGAGACGGTAGTGACCAAGGGTGCGTATGCGCTGAAAGCCAAGATGCTGAAGTCGCAAATCGGCGACGCACACTAAAGGAACAGCACCGTGCTAAACAAAATAGTTGAATTATCCCTGCGCTACAAAGTGCTCATTTTGGTGGCGTTCATTATCGTGATTTTGCTGGGCGCTAAAGCGTGGCGGGAATTGCCGGTTGATGCATTTCCCGATGTAACGCCCGTGCAGGTGAATATCTATACCGAATCCCCCGGTCTTGCCGCTGAAGACGTGGAAAAACTGCTGACGGCGCCCGTTGAAACGTCGATGGCGGGACTGGCCGGCGTCGAGGCGATTCGCTCGGTGTCCCTGTTTGGCTTGTCCTATGTCAGCGTCAACTTCAAGGACGATGTCGATATCTACTTCGCGCGGCGGCTGGTCGGTGAAAAACTGCTGGAAGCAAAGGAGCGTATCCCCCAAGGGTATGGCGAACCGGCCGTGGGACCGAACAGTTCCGGTTTGGGACAAGTCTTCTGGTACACCATCGAATCGGCTGACAAGAAGATGTCGACGATGGATCTGCGCACGCTGCAGGACTGGAACGTGCGCCTCAAACTACGAACCGCACCTGGCGTCGACGATGTCACTTCGTGGGGCGGCGATGAAAAGCAGTATCAGGTATTGATCAATCCGAACCAGTTGATCAAGTACGGTCTGAGCCTGAAAACCGTGATGGAAACACTCACCGCCAATAACCGGCAGGTCGGCGGCCAGTATCTGAATGTCGGACAAGAACAGTATCTGGTACGCGGCCTGGGTCTGGTTGCCAGCGCAAAGGATATCGGCAATGTAGTGCTCGCCACGCGTGAAGGCACGCCGGTCTATGTGCGGGACGTGGCCGAAGTCAAGGAAGCGCCGTCGTTGCGTTCTGGCGCGGTCACCAAGGACGGCAAGGAAGTCGTGCTCGGCATGGCATTGCAGCGCATCGGAGAAAACGCCAAAGCCGTAGTACAGGCGGTCAAGAAAAAAATCGAAATCGCACAGCAGGCGCTGCCGAAAGGCGTGACGATCAACCCGGTGTACGACCGCACCGATCTGGTCGACAAGGCGGTCGGCACTGCCGAACGTGCACTGATTGAAGGTTCAATCCTAGTGGCCATCATCCTGTTTCTTTTCCTGGGCGAGATTCGTTCCGCCGTGGTGGTGATCGTCGCCTTGCCGCTGGCGATGCTGATCAGTTTCATGTTGATGCAGCAATGGGGACTGTCGGCCAACCTGATGTCGCTGGCAGGTCTGGCAGTGGGTATCGGCATGATGGTCGATGGCGCCGTGGTGATGGTAGAGAACGGCTTTCGCCTACTGTCGCATCAGGCCGGCAAAACCGTCAACAAGACGCACGTCATTCTGGAAGCGGCGCGCGAGGTGATGAATCCGGTCGCCTTCGCAATCCTGATCATCATCGTCGTATTCCTGCCGTTGTTTTCGTTGACCGGACTCGAAGGCAAGATGTTCAAGCCGATGGCGCTCACCATTACCTTTGCGATGATCGGCTCTCTGGTGCTGACGATGACCTTGGTGCCGGTGTTGTCCGCGCTGATCCTGAAACCGAAGGAAGAAAAGGACACTTTTATCGTTCATTGGGCGAAGAAGCTGTATCTGCCCTTGCTGGATTGGGCGCTGGACAGCAAGAAAAAAGTCATCTCGGGCGCGGTCGTCACGCTGCTCGCATCGCTGGCGTTGATCCCCTTCCTCGGCAAGGAATTCATGCCGTCGCTGCAGGAAGGCGGAATCATGTTTCGCGTGACCAGCATTCCTTCCACCTCGCTTGATGAATCCATCCGTATCTCGCAGCAAATCGCGACAACACTAAAAGAATTTCCGCAAACGGCATCCTCGATCGCGATGATCGGACGTGCAGAAAAAGGTGAAACAGCCGATGTCAATTACATGGAGATTCTGGTTAATCTAAAGTCGGCTGAGTCATGGCCCAAGAAAATCAGTGTGCCGGATTTGGCAAAAGCGATGCAGGAAAAAGTGGAAAAAGTAGCGCCTTCTTCTGTGATTGCCGCCACCCAACCGATTCAAATGCGCATCGAAGAACTAATCTCAGGTGTGCGTGCGACCTTGGCTTTGAAAATTTACGGCGAGGATCTGAATATGCTTGACAAGCTCTCCGGGCAAATGAAATCGGTACTTGACAAGGTGCCGGGCGTGGCCGATCTGTCCCTGGAAGCAAACAAGGGCAAACCGCAACTGGTCATCAAGGTCAACCGGGACGCGGCGGCGCGCTATGGCATCAATGCCGATGAAATCCTGGAAGTGATACAGGCTGGCATCGGCGGCAAAGGCGTGTCCACGCTCATCGACGGCACCAAGCGTTTCGATATCTCGGTCTGGCTGGCGCCGGAATTCCGCAACAGCGTGCAAGCCATCAACAACATCCCCATCCGCAGCCAAAGCGGTGCATTGGTACCACTCAGCAATGTTGCAACGGTGGAGCTGGACGAAGGCTATTCATTCGTGCGGCGTGAGCAGTTGCAGCGCTACGCAGTGATTCAAATGGATGTACAAGGGCGCGACGTCGACAGCTTTGTGAAAGAAGCCGAAGCAAAGATCCGGCAACAGGTGAAATTACCCGAGGGCTACGTGATCGAATGGGGCGGCGCATTCGAGAATCAGCAACGGGCGATGACCAAGCTGGCGGTCATCGTGCCGCTGACCATCGGGCTGATATTCATCTTGCTTTATACCGCCTTCAATTCCCTCACGTACGCAACGCTGATCATTGCCAACGTGCCTTTCGCGACCATCGGCGGTGTGATCGGCTTGTTCATCACCGGGCAATACCTGTCGGTGCCATCGGCGATTGGTTTCATTGCCGTGTTTGGTGTCGCGATGTTGAATGGCATCGTGCTGGTCACCTTTTTGAACGAGCAACGCGAACGGGGATTGCCGATACGGGAGGCTGTGCGGCAAGGCGCCGCATTGCGCTTGCGCCCGGTGTTAATGACCGCGTCGATCGCCATTTTTGGTTTAGTGCCGATGCTGCTGTCTTCCGGGGTGGGCGCGGAAACGCAACGACCGCTTGCAACGGTCGTGGTCGGCGGCCTCTTCACATCCACGGCATTGACGCTGCTATTGCTGCCGCTACTGTACGAGTGGGTAGAAAACCGCAAGGAGCGCAAAGCCACAAAAGAAATTTGATCAACCCATGCGCCGCTCGCGGTGAGCGGCGCATTCTCTCTTCGAGGAGAACCACATGAAACAAATCAAGGCATTCATTCATCCGCACCGGATCAACTCCGTCACCGAAGCGCTGCGCGATTCTGGCTTATGCGACATCAGCAATGGCTCAGGCTGTTATAACTTGACTGTATCCAACGTTCAGCGGCTCATTACCAGCGTCGATCCGTCACAACAACGCTATTCGCTGGATCTGGCCGAACCAGTCGTGGCGGAAGCGAAGCTGGAGCTGATCTGCGAAGATGATCTGGCGGATCAATTGGCGGCATTGATCGCGCAAGCCGGCAAACCAGGGCCAGGCTGGATATTTACGACCGACATTCAGTCCGCAACGAAAATCGGATAATCCTCGGCTTGACCGCGACAGAAAGAACCAAGTACGAAGGAAAATAACGATGAGCGCAGGACATTCTCATGCTATCCCGAACAATCCGAATGAGCTGGCTGATCGCTTCGACATTCGTCACTCAACCGTTCAACTCGAAGACGTGCCCTGTGAGCAGGCCAGCGGCGCCCATGTTTTTGCCCCGGCTTCCACCGCCCGCGAGGAAACCTCGTCACACTCGCACTAAACGTAATAGGAAATAACATGAAATATTTTTATTTGCGGTAACGGCTTTTCTCGCTCTGACGGTGACCATAAATACGCAAGCAAGAAGCGGCAATGCGTGCATGTATGCCAACTCGAATCAGCGGTGTGCAGTTGTGCCTCTGACTGAAGATACGCAAGATATCTCTGCAAAACAATTTCAAAAGCCCATAGAGGGTAAGTCGAGAATCTATATCGTTCGATCTTCCATCAGTGTACGACGGCAGATATCCAAGGTCCTGCTTGACGGTCAACCAGCCGCCGATATCGCTCCCTATACTTACATCGCGATCGATGTTACTCCGGGTTCGCACCGTATCAAGGCACGTGCCGACAAGGATGTCGAAATTCAACTCAACGTTGCACCGGGAAAGCTGTACTACGTCGAATTAGGGTTAGGCTTGTTATTCAATACCGTCAGCGCCAAATTGGAGATGCTCGACGAAAAAGAAGGTCAATCAGCGGTACTGGAATCCAGGAGAGCTATTTCCCTGTTTGACACGCAATAGTCGAACAGATCCTCACAAGCGAATTTTCAATGGTGCGCTGCCATCATTCCCTGGCAGGCCGACATCATTTTTCCAAACGATCCCATCATTCCCATCATGCCGCCGTGCATGACAGCCATTCCAAGAAAGACGAGAAATGCAACCAATCCGATGATCGCCAATACAATCAACAGTCCGTTTATTAACGGCGATCCGATATTCATCATCTACTCCTCCAATTAAACCTGGTCAGGCAAAGCCTCGGACCGGGTGCGAATGTGAAGAAACTTGTCCACGGGAAGTATGGCAACAATTCCCGCCCCTGGGACATCGGAATGCGCAACGTCCATGATAGCGTTTGCAGTTGCCTCTACCTTGGACTCCTCTACAAAAATCTCCACTTTGATATGCTCAGTCAAATGGCTTTTTGAAAAAAAATCCGTGTACTCGCCGAACCCCATGACCTTCGTCACGGTGATGCCACGCACATGCAGGGTGCCGAGCTTTGTTTCCAGTGCATCCAAAACGTCCGCGCGAATAATCGCGACCACATATTTGAAACGCATGATTCGCTCCTTCACAATCAATTTGTTGCAATCAGTCGATCACTTATTCTCTCGGGCTACCTGAGAATCTGTTGATCGATCTTACTGGGTTATCCAGGAGGCGGCGGCAATGCCGTCCGGGTGGTCGCTGCTTCCAGCCGACTTGCTGTGGATGCGGGTCCCACGTAACAAGTTGCGCATGGCAGGCAATCCAGCATGGGCATCGCCTGGTCGCCAGCCACCATGTCGACTTGGCCAGCAAATGCCAGCGCATGGCCAATTCCGACGAAAGCAGCCAGCACCAGCCAGCGACCGATACCATGCATGAGTCGCCGCATCCGTCGTTGTGCATTATTAAGTTTCATAGGTCATCTTTTTCCGCACGTGCTTTTCCTGCACCGGCACTTCGATGCGTGCCTGGCGTAACTGCCTGCGGCGCAAGAGCAGATACACCACTGGCACCACAAACATCGACAGCAGCGGCGCGGTAATCATGCCGCCGACCATCGGCGCGGCAATGCGCTGCATGACTTCCGAGCCGGTGCCAGAGCCGATCATGATCGGCACCAGGCCGGCGATGATGACGGCCACCGTCATTGCCTTCGGACGCACCCGCAACACCGCCCCTTCGCGGATTGCATCGAGTAAATCAGCTTCGCTGGCCTTGCCGTCGGCCAGGAGCGCATCCCACGCATTTTTCAAATACAGCAGCATGATCACGCCGAACTCCGCGGATACCCCGGCCAGCGCGATAAAGCCGACGCCGCTGGCGACCGACAGGTTATGCCCGAGCAGCCACAGCAACCAGATACCGCCGGCCAGCGCAAACGGCAGCGTCGCCATGATCAGCGCCGCTTCATCGAAGCGCTTGAACGTCAGGTAGAGCAGCACGAAGATGATCAAGAGCGTCGCCGGCACCACGATCTTCAGTTTTGCCGTCGCGCGTTCCAGGTACTCGAATTGCCCCGACCACGACACCGAATAGCCGGCCGGCAGCTTCACTTCCTTCGCCACCGCCTGCTGCATGTCATGCACTGCCGAACTCAAATCTCGTCCGCGAATATCGACATAGACCCAGCCCGACAGCCGCGCATTCTCGCTCTTCAGCATCGGCGGACCATCGTTGATGCGGATCGCGGCCACGTCGCCGAGGCGGATCTGCGCACCGCGTTCGGTCAACACTGGCAACTGGCGCAACTTCTCGACCGAGTCGCGCACTTCGCGCGGATAGCGCACATTGATCGGGAAGCGCTGCAAGCCTTCAACGGTTTCGCCGACGTTGTCGCCGCCGATGGCCGCCGACACGATGCCTTGCACATCAGCGATGTTCAGCCCGTAGCGTGCCGCCGCGTCGCGATCGATATTGACATCGATGTAACGCCCGCCGTTGAGCCGTTCCGCCAACGCCGACGATACGCCCGGCACCTGCTTGACGACACGCTCGATGTCGCCGGTGATGCGGTCGATCTCTTGCAGGCTCATGCCGGCGACCTTGACGCCGACCGGGCTCTTGATCCCGGTGGCCAGCATGTCGATGCGGTTGCGGATCGGCGGCACCCAGATATTGGACAGGCCCGGCACCTTGACGATGCGGTCCAGTTCCTCGACCAGCTTGTCCGGCGTCATGCCGGCGCGCCACTGGTCGCGCGGCTTGAACTGGATCGTCGTCTCGAACATTTCCAGCGGAGCCGGATCGGTTGCCGACTCAGCCCGCCCCGCTTTGCCAAACACGGTTTGCACTTCCGGCACGGTCTTGATCAGGCGGTCGGTTTGCTGCAAAAGTTCGGACACCTTGCCGGCACCAACACCGGGCAACGCCGACGGCATGTACAGCACGTCGCCTTCATCCAGCGGCGGCATGAACTCGCCGCCAAGTTGCGACATCGGCCACACCGTCACCAGCGCAATCAGCCCGGCTGCCAGCAGTGTCGCCTTTGGAAAACGCAGCACGCCTTCGAGTAGCGGACGGTACAACGTGATCAGAAAGCGATTGAGCGGATTTTTCTGCTCATCGGGAATCCGCCCCCGGATCAGGTAACCCATCAGCACCGGAATCAGCGTGACAGCCAAGCCGGCAGCCGCCGCCATAGCATACGTCTTGGTGAAAGCCAGCGGCGAGAACAGACGGCCTTCCTGCGCTTCCAGCGTGAAGACCGGGATGAACGATAAGACAATGATCAATAGCGAGAAGAACAACGCTGGACCGACTTCGGCAGCGGCATCGCCGATCACGCGCCAATGGTCATCGCCCGTCAATTTCTCGCCCGGATGCGCATGGTTCCATGCCTCGATGTGCTTGTGCGCATTCTCGATCATGACCACCGCCGCATCGACCATCGCGCCAATCGCAATCGCGATGCCACCGAGCGACATGATATTGGCGTTCACGCCCTGGTAATACATGATGATATAGGCGGCCAAAATGCCCAGCGGCAGCGACACGATCGCGACTAGCGCGGAGCGGATATGGAACAGGAACACCGCGCAGACCAGCGCCACCACGATGAATTCCTCGATCAGCTTGTGTTCAAGATTAGTGACTGCGCGTTTGATCAAACTGGAGCGGTCGTACACCGGAATGATTTCCACACCAGGCGGCAGGCCCGGTTTTAGTTTCTCCAGCTTGGCCTTCACGGCATCGATGGTTTCCAGTGCATTCTTGCCGGAACGCATGACAATCACGCCGCCGGCGACTTCGCCTTCGCCGTTCAACTCCGAGATGCCGCGCCGCATTTCCGGCCCGACCTGAATGCGCGCCACGTCGGCCAGCCGCACCGAGACACCGGCGTCGGTTGTCATCAGGGGTATCTTGCGGAAATCGTCGAGCGATTTGAGGTAGCCGCTTGCCCTCACCATGTATTCTGCTTCGCCCAGTTCCAAGACTGATCCGCCGGTTTCCTGATTCGCTTTTTGCACGGCGTTGATCACCTTGCCGTGCGGGATGTTGTAGGCGCGCAGCTTGTCGGGGTCGAGAACGATCTGATACTGGCGCACCATGCCGCCGATACTGGCAACTTCCGATACGTTCGGCACCGCCTTCAGTTCGTACTTCAGAAACCAGTCTTGTAATGCACGCAATTGCGACAGATCCATCTTGCCGCTCTTGTCCACCAGCGCATATTCATAGACCCAACCGACGCCGGTCGCATCCGGCCCGAGCGCGGTCTTCGCTTGCGGCGGCAGGCGCGACTGCACCTGATTCAGATATTCGAGCACGCGCGAACGTGCCCAATACGGATCGGTGCCGTCGTCGAAGAGGATATAGACGAACGAATCGCCGAAGAACGAATACCCGCGCACGGTCTTGGCACCCGGCACCGACAGCATCGTGGTGGTCAGCGGATAGGTAACCTGGTTCTCGACGATTTGCGGCGCCTGCCCCGGGTAGCTGGTGCGGATGATCACTTGCACATCCGACAGATCGGGAATTGCATCGAGCGGCGTACGTGACAGCGACCAGATGCCCCAGGCAGTAAGCATGACGGTCACCAGCAACACCAGAAAGCGATTGGCGATCGACCAACGGATCAGTTTCGCCATCATTTGGCAGCTCCCGTTTTATCGGAATTTTTCTCGCTCTTCATTGCGCCATCCATCGGCTTGCTATTCATGTCTTGCTTCGGTGCGTCAGCAGTCGGGGAAATCGTGGTGATCTGATACATCCCATCCTTGGTCTGGCGAATCTCGAACGCGACCATATCGCCCACCGCGACATTGCGCGGCAAACCGTTTGCAGGCAGTTTGAAACCCATCGTCATCGGCTCCCACTGCAAGGAAGGAATCGGGCCGTGCGACAGCGTGATTTCATCCTTGTCGATCATTTCGACCTTGCCTTCGCCGCGATGCACCGGCCCTGCCGCTTTGCCGCCCTCCGGCGCAGGAATGTCGCTCATCCGCGTTGTCGTCCCTTTCAGGCTGGCTTCGGAATCGATCAGGAACTGGCCAGAGACGACCACTTTTTGCCCGGCTTCCAGCCCTTTGTGAATCTCGCTCTGGCCATTGGCTTCGGCGCCGATTTCGACATCGACCGGCGCGAACTTGCCGTCGCCAAGCGCGACCATTACGACATTGCGTTTCCCGGTCTGGATCACCGCTTCCGACGGCACCAGCAGCACATTCTTGCGCGCCGCCGGACTCAAGTTGAGCGTGGCGAACATGCCGGGAACCAACTGGCCGGAAGGATTGGCCAGCTCGACGCGCGCCTTCAACGTGCGCGTCGCGGCGTTCACCTCGGGCAGGATCGCGCTGACCTTGCCCTTGAAGATCATTCCGGACAACGCCGGTGTGCGGGCTTCCACTACATTTCCTGGGCGAACCCGCGCAGCAAAGTTTTCCGGCACTTCCGCATTGACCCAGACGGTGGAGAGGCCATTGATACGGAATAGAGAAGCGCCCGACATCACGGTCATGCCTTCGCGCGCACCCAGTTCAGCGATGACGCCACTGATGGGAGCCGTAATGGCGAGCCGCGCATGCGTCTTGCCGGTCGATTCGACCAGGCGAATCTGATCGTCCGTCATGCCGACCAAGCGCATGCGCTGCCGTGTCGCATCCGCTAATCCTTCCGTGCCGACGGTTCCCATGTGCCTGACCGACAAATATTCTTCCTGCGCGGCCACCCATTCCGGCACATACAGTTCAGCCAGCGGCTGTCCTTTCTTCACTGGGTCCAGAGGCGCGCGCACATACAGCCGCTCGACGAAGCCGTTGCTGCGCGCCTGCACCAGCGCTACATCGCGTTCGTTGTAGGCGACACTGCCGACCGCTTCGACCGGCGCTGACAGGCTGCCTTTGATAACCTCCGCCGTGCGAATGCCCAGATTCTGTTGCACGCGGGGACTGATGCTGACCTTACCCTCGTCGCCTGCGTCGTCCGCGTAGACCGGCACCAATTGCATATCCATGAAGGGCGACTTGCCGGGCTTGTCGAACTTGTGACCAGGTACCATCGGATCGTGCCAGTACAGCACTTTTTTGCCAGTAGCCGGATCGATACCGGCGCCATTCTGTGCATTGCCTGTCGCCGGTTGGGATGCACTTGATACCGGCGCTGCCATCTTCATACCCTGGTTCATGCCGATCCAATACAGGCCATAGCCGCCTGCACCGACAAGGCTTGCCGCAGCAAGCGCGAGGAGGATGTTTTTATTTTTCATTTCGTGTCCCTGTTCATCATCATGGCCGAATGCGCATTCACACCCTCGTCCGGAAAAAGAAAATTGAGTTGCGCCCACAAACGCGCCGTCTCTGCCTCCAGTTGCAGCGCCTGAATCCGCACATCGATTTCATTGCGGCGCCCAGCCAGCACATCGGCGAGGGTGGATTTGCCGCCGCGGTACGCGGCGATCGCCGCCGCAGTGCGCTCATTGGCGAGCGGGATCAGTTCGCGCTGGTAACGCGCAATGCGCTCGCGGTTGTTTTCCCATTCGTTGATCATGGTGCGCGTTTCGGAAATATGCGCACGCAGCATCTCTTCGCGCTCGGCCTTGGCCTGCTCGACCATCGCCAGCTTGGACGACAGTTCGCGATCCTGGCGATTCTTTTGATCCCACTGCAGCGGGATCGATACGCCGACCGAAATCATGTTGGAGTAAGCCGGACCGCGCTGCTGATAGGCCACTTCCACGCTCCAGTCAGGCTTTTTATTGGCTTGCGCGAGTTGCGCTTCCGCCTGCGCGATTTCTTCCTGCTTGCTGAGTACTGCGATTTGCGGATGATGCGCGAGTTGCGTATCGAGCGTTGCCGAATCCAGGCGGATGGTATCGGTGGCGGGCTTACCGGCCAATGGCATGTCTGCCGCACCACCGACCCAACGTGCCAGCATGGTTTTGGCATTACGGATGCGGCGGGCGATTTCGCTGGCGCGGTCATCAAATGCAGCCAGTGCACTGCGGGCGGCAAAGATGTCGGCTTGATTGCCGCGACCGGCGCGATAGGCGCCCTCGGCCGCCTGCATTTCCAGTTTTGCCTGCACTCCTTGCTCGGCAATGACTGTCGCCATCGCCTCTGTGTAATAACGGTCAAGCCACGCAAGCGCGGTATCACGTTCAATCGCGGCAGTGGTCACGTTCTTTTCGGCAAGGGTCTTTTCCGCTTCACGCTCGAATCGATTGGCACGCCATTGCCGCTTGTCAGCACGTGTGATTTCCTGCGTCACACCGACCCGGCGCATCGTCATGAAATCGTTGGTCAAACTAAAGCGGTCTGCACCATTGACCGGCAGATTATCGACGCCAACTTTCAGGACAGGATCAGGGAGCTGACCGGCTGAGACAGCCATCTCGCGCGACGAAGTCACGGCATAGCCTTGCGCAGCGAGTTGACGCGAACGCTCAATCGCAAGATGCTGGGCTTGCGCCAACGTCAGCGGCGTCTCGGCGGCAAAGACCGTGTTGGAAAGCGCAAGTGCGCTAATCAGCGTGGTAAGAGCGATTCTTTCGGAAAATCGAAGAAGCGGTTTACGCGCCTGCTTGGGCGCTATGTTGATCGCTGAAAACAGGAATGGCATGAAACCTCCAGACGGCATTGAACAACATCGTCTGCGCATGACGCGCAACGATGACGGACTAAGCGATCTGGGGGGTTAAATGCGGAAACAGCAGTTGCGGATGGAAAGCGGCGGCGCGGTCGTCCGGGTCAATAGCAAGTCTTGCGGCTGTGTGGCAAGCGGACGGTAGGCAACACCAATCGGAATCAGTGTCACTGTCAGCCCTACTGCCATGAACGGCTGAACCTGCGGCAGTTCGGGTTTGTCGAGAGATTGGTTCCCTGCATGGTCATAGGCGTGGCACAAACCCGGCTGCTCCATATCCATGCCCGTGCATCCAGACATGTTTTGGTTGGCAGTATCGGTCGCCATCGCGACTGCCTTACTGTCTTGCCCGATCTTCAATCCCGGGCATGCGTAAGACGCCACAGCAAGCTGCATGAACAGCATGCTGAACAGCGCGATCAGCGCAGTAACGAAGCGAGATTGTCGGAAGGAATTCATTGAAATAGGGGGATTTTTCCTTAATTTCTTAATTGATGATATACATCAACCGACTCTGGCGTCAAGTACAGAGGGCATCGCTTGTTATGATTCTGTCGCGAAATAAATAAAAAAACTTACCAATTAAATGAAGAAGCGGAACTTAATTCGGATCAACTCACTCAGTTGTAACGTACAGACTCTGTGCTAGACTGGTGTTTATGAGAAAAGTTTTCAAAACAGTTTTGTTGTTGCTGTTACTGCTTGCGGTGCCTTTCCAAGGCTACGCGGCATCGGCCATGCTGTTTTGCGAGACATCGCATCATCGTACTGACACAGTGCCGACAACCCACGCTGGCCATCAGCACAGTCACGACCAGCACACGGAGCATGACGGTTCATTGATTTCTGCCGATCACCATCAACACCAGGTAGCAGACAGTTCCGACCATGGCAGCGGAAAAAATGGATCGCACCACAACTTGTCCAAATGCAGCGCCTGTTCTACTTGTTGCGTCGGTGCGGCCATCGCACCGCCGTTGATGGATTTTGTTGCCGTATCGCCTTCCGGTTCTCATCTGATTTCCTTCATCACGGTTTCCTTCGTCGGCCATATCCCCGGCAGACTGGAAAGACCGCCCAGCACGTTCCTCGCCTGATTTCCGGAACCTCGACATAAGGTCCAGATAGGCTCTGGCAGACGCGCCTTTCAGCGCGTCTTGCCGCAAATAAATCGCCTGACTAACCTCATCCCGGTTCCGGATCGCTTGCCGCCGTGCGTTCGCGCATGGCCCCCGAATTTTCCGTGACGAGGAATTCATGATGGTTTTTCAACGATTGACTGCAACTGTCGCGATCCTGTTCGCGCTGACTGCTGCAACTGCGTATGTACAGGATCGCGATCCATTCGCCCCGAATGCGCCGATCATTGCTACGCCCTACCAGTCCGCCTTTTCCGATTACCAACGCTACCAGGATCCCGACATCGCCTCATGGAAAGCCGCCAACGAAGAGGTCGGCCAAGTGGCGGGACATGCCGGCCACGGCGGACAAACGAAAGGCAATGCTGCCAGCATGCCTGATCCGCATGCGGGACAGGCGAATCAACGCTCTTCTACCGCCGCCCCATCCAAGACAATGCCGCCGGGCATGCCGGACCACGGCGGCATGCATAAACCATAAGGAAAACCATGCGAACGATTTCCATACCGCTTCGCGCCACCGTGTTTTCCCTCGCGGTGGCAACGTTGGGCGGCTGCGCCACATTCTCCCAAGATGGCGGGTTTGACGCCGTCGGGTCGCTTGCCAAGGAACGTATCGGCAAGGAGGTGAAATGGGTGAAGTCAGACGCCGATGCAATGACTGTCGATGCAACGGTCAAGCAACTGCTGTCCAAGCCGCTCGCCGTCGATGATGCCGTCACGATCGCCCTGATGAATAACAAGGGATTGCAGGCAAGCTACGCCGAACTGGGCATTGCCGAGGCCGATCTGGTGCAAGCCGGGCGGCTGCGCAACCCAAGCTTTTCATTCGGGCGTTTGACGCGTGGCGATGAAATTGAATACGAGCGCAAGCTGATGTTACCGATCCTCGGCCTGCTGACGATGCCGCTCACAACGAAAATCGAGAGCCGGCGATTTGAACAGGTGCAGTTACGCGCTGCCAGCGACGCGGTACGTATTGCCGACGACACACGGCGCGCCTATTTTTCCGCCGTCGCCGCGCAAGAAACCGTGAAATACATGGAGCAGGTCAAAACCGCCGCCGAGGCGGGCGCTGACCTCGCCCGGCGCATGGCCGCGGTCGGCAACTGGAGCAAGCTGCAACAGGCGCGCGAACAATCATTCTACGCCGATGCCACGGCACAATTGGCGCGCGCCCGTCAGACGCTGTCCGGTGAACGCGAACGCCTGATTCGCCTGCTCGGGCTGTGGGGTGCCAACACCGAATTCAAGCTACCCGATCGCCTACCCGACCTTCCCAAAGCGCCACGCGACATCGCGGATGCGGAAGCGCAAGCCATGCAGAACCGGCTGGACTTGATGATGGCCAAACGGGAACTGGCGGGACTGGCCGACTCGCTCGGCCTGACCAGGACCACACGCTTCATCAATGTGCTGGAGGTCGGCTACCAGCGCAACACGTCGAACCAGCAACCGCGCCAGACCGGCTATGAAATCGAATTCCAGATCCCGCTATTCGACTGGGGCGGCGCGCGCGTGGCGAAAGCCGAAGCGGTCTACATGCAGTCGGTCAACCGGGCATCGGAAATGGCAATCAATGCCCGCTCCGAAGTGCGCGAAGCCTACGGCAACTACCGCACTGCTTTTGACCTAGCCAAGCATTACCGAGACGAAATCGTCCCCTTGAAGAAACGTATCTCCGACGAACAGCTGCTGCGCTACAACGGCATGTTGGTCAGCGTGTTTGAGCTGATGGCCGATGCACGGGCGCAAGTCACCAGCGTCAACGCATCGATCGAGGCGCTGCGCGATTACTGGATGGCCGAATCGGCGTTGCAAATGGCGCTCACAGGCCGATCGGCGACAGGCGTTGCGATGGGCGCCGCGAAGAGCGGCGCAACGGCAGAACCTGCCGGCCACTGAACGAACGGAAAAGGACTTCAATATGGTTTCACGTAGAGATTTTTTCATGGGAGCGAGCGCGGTTGCGCTCGGCGCGGGTGTGGTTAGCCGTGCCGGCGCCGCCTCGCTGCCCGAAGCGGCCACGATGGACAAGGCTGCCACGCAACCGCCTCTGACGCCGCCCAATGGCCGCCCCTACAATCCGGTGGTCACGCTCAACGGCTGGACCCTGCCCTGGCGTATGAAAGACGGCGTCAAGGAATTCCACCTGGTCGCAGAACCCGTGGTACGCGAGATCGCCCCCGGCATGAAAGCGCATCTATGGGGCTACAACGGCCAGTCGCCCGGACCAACGATCGAAGTCGTGGAAGGCGACCGGGTACGGCTGTTCGTCACCAACAAGCTGCCCGAGCATACGTCGATCCATTGGCATGGACAGCGGCTGCCCAACGGCATGGATGGCGTGACCGGCCTGACTCAGCCCGGCATCCAGCCGGGCAAAACCTTCGTGTACGAATTCATCGCCAAGCGGCCCGGCACCTTCATGTATCACCCGCACGCCGATGAAATGGTGCAGATGGCGATGGGCATGATGGGTTTCTGGATCACGCACCCGAAAGACCCGAGTCTTTACAAGGTCGATCGTGATTTCGTGTTTCTGCTCAACGCCTATGACATTGATCCGGGCAGCTATACGCCCAAGGTCAACACGATGCTCGACTTCAATCTATGGACGTTTAACAGCCGCGCCTTCCCCGGCATTGACCCGATGGTGTGCCGGCAAGGCGACCACGTGCGCATCCGCTTCGGCAACCTGACGATGACCAACCATCCGATCCATTTGCATGGCCACGAATTCGAAGTGACCGGCACCGATGGCGGATGGGTACCGAAATCGGCGCGCTGGCCCGAGGTGACGACCGATGTCGCCGTCGGCCAGATGCGTGCGATCGAGTTCGACGCCACTGACGAGGGCGATTGGGCGTTCCACTGTCACAAGTCGCATCACACGATGAATGCAATGGGACACGACGTGCCGACGATGATCGGCGTCGACCAGCACGGCGTGCTCGACAAGATCAACAAGCTGGTGCCCGACTACATGATCATGGGCGAAAAAGGCGGCTCGATGGGCGACATGGAAATGCCGCTGCCGGACAACACGCTGCCGATGATGACCGGTCAAGGTCCGTTCGGCGGGATCGAAATGGGCGGCATGTTCACCACCGTGAAAGTCCGCAAAGGACTCGCCCGCAACAACTACAAGGACCCGGGCTGGTACAAGCACCCAAAGGCATCGGTGGCTTATGAGTGGACCGGAGGTTCTCTGCCAACGACGCGCGCACCAGCCCAGGCAAGCACGCCCGTGCCCGATGAAAAGGTTTTGAAAGTCAGAAAGGGAGGGCAACACCATGAGCATTAACAAGTTATCCGCGGTAATCGTCACTGCCGCCACTTTTTTCGTCGGCACGGCATGGGCAAACGATCAGCCGCAGCCCAGTTCTTATGCGGGGGAACAACAACGCGCCATCAAGGCGCTCTCGGCACAGGAAGCGGCCGATATGGAAGCCGGTCGCGGGATGGGCTTATCGAAGGTCGCCGAACTCAACCATTATCCAGGGCCGAATCATGTGCTGGAGTTGGCCAAGCCGCTCAAGCTGAGTGACGCGCAGATTGAGCAAGCCAGGCAACTGCAATCGGTCATGAAGCAGGATGCGCAACGCGTGGGGAAACAAATTCTTGCCAAGGAAGCCGCGCTGGAAACACTCTTCGCTACGCACCGTGCCGATGACGCGCAAGTCCGCCTGCTGATTGTCGAGCTTGGACGGCTGCAGGGCGAACTGCGCTTCGTGCACGTCAACGCGCACCTGGCAGCCACACATCTTCTGTCGAACGAACAAATCGCTGCCTATGACCAGCTTCGCGGTTACACCGATGGCACCGCTTCCGCTCACCCTCACCACCATTGATATGGAGATCAACATGAAACAATTTATTCCCATTGCCATTTTCGCGCTCGCGACTGCTGCCGGGACTGCCTTCGCACATGGCGACGAAGACCATCACGCCGGCAAGCAAAAAGACAATGCGGCAGCGCTGGGCAAACCCGGCAATCCGGCCAAGGTGTCACGCACCATCGAAGTGGATATGAACGACAACATGCGGTTCACACCCGCAAACATCGCCGTTAAGCGCGGTGAAACGATCAAGTTCGTCGTGAAGAACAGCGGCAAGTTGAAACATGAAATGGTACTCGGCAGCATCAAGGAATTGAAAGAACATGCCGAGCTGATGCGCAAGTTCCCCGAAATGGAACATGACGATCCGAATCAGGTCGCGGTCGATCCCGGCAAGACCGGTGCAATGGTTTGGCAATTCACCAGAACCGGCACGTTTGAATTCGCCTGCCTGCAACCGGGCCATTTCGAGGCCGGCATGGTCGGCAAGGTCGCCGTTAAATAGCTCCCCCTTGTAATACACCTTTGAAAGGAATTTCCATGAAACTCGCTTCCACTCTTTTTGCAGCACTCGCTCTTTCCACCGGCCTTTCGCTCCATGCCATAGCTGCCGATGACATGGCCAAGCTTGGCGCGATGGGTGAAATGAAATCCGATGCGGCCACATCGATGACCACCGGCGAAGTGAAAAAAATCGACAAGGATGCCGGAAAGATCACCATCAAGCACGGCCCGCTGGCCAATCTCGATATGCCGCCGATGACGATGGTATTTCGGGTCAAGGATCCGGCCATGCTGGATCAGGTCAAAGTGGGCGACAAGATCGGCTTCATTGCGGAAAAGCTCAATGGCGCACTGACTGTCACGAAACTTGAAACGGTAAAGTAATGTCATCGCGCATCCGCTGCCATGCCATCGGATGCGCCAACCATTTCCTAATTGACTCGGCTGACGGCGTCAAAGACTCCGCATTTCCACCAAAAATTGGGATATCAGGCATGGCAGGACGCTTCGGCTTGATCGCCGGCTAATGCGGCAATAATCGGGCAAGACTTGGCGCGTCCGGTTGCCTCGCATTCATGGATCAAATGCGCAAGCACCGTTTCCATCCGCTGCAAATCGGCAATCTTGCTGCGAATTTGGTCCAACCGATCATTTACCACCTTACGAATGGATTTGCGATCCAAGCCATCTTCAAGTCGCAACAGAGCCGAAATTTCCTCCAGAGAAAATCCCAAATCCTGTGCACGCTTGATGAATCGTATCCGGTCAACGAGTCCAAGCGGATAGTGTCGAAATGTCGTTTCCTGCGAATCGGGTATGGGTAACAAGTTGCGCCGCTGGTAATAGCGAATGGTTTCGATACCGACATCCGCCGCCCGTGCCAGACGGCCTATGGTCAATCCGGATTCTTTCATTTCCGATATCCTCAAAAAAAACTTGACTCCGTTGTTGGGTACAGAGTTTATGATAAGTGTATAGCCTTGCCAAATCAAGCATCAAGGAGTCAGCAATGAATCACAATACACCGAACGAACACCATCATTCGTCCCGCCCAACTGCGCATCCTGATGGCGCACATGGTGGATCGTGCTGTGCACACGGCGCTGCCACCGATCCCGTCATATCGGACAAGTCGCATATCGATCCGGTCTGCGGAATGAAGGTTGCCGCCAATCCCGAAAAATCGGTCGAACACGAGGGACAGGCTTTTTATTTCTGCAGCCAAGGGTGCGTTACCAAGTTCCGCGCCGATCCCAGCCGCTATCTGCACCAGCCTGCCGCAACCGGGACAACGACCGTTAAGGCGCCGCCGGCCAACGCCCCGCAAGACGCGATCTATACCTGCCCTATGCATCCCGAAGTGCGGCAAATCGGTCCCGGCACCTGCCCGATCTGCGGCATGGCGCTGGAACCGCTCTTGGCCACGGCCGAAGAAGATACGTCCGAACTGGACGACATGACACGCCGGTTCCAGACCGGCGTCGCGCTGACGCTGCCCTTGTTGATCCTCACGATGAGCGAATTCATCCCTGGACTCGACTTGCCGCATCGCATCGGCCTGAACGCTGCCAACTGGCTGCAGGCGTTGCTCGCAACGCCGGTCGTGCTCTGGGGCGGCAGGCCGTTCTTCCAACGGGCATGGACATCGTTCAAGAGCCCGAACCTCAATATGTTCAGCTTGATTGGTCTCGGTGTTGCAGCGGCCTACCTGTTCAGCGTCGTGGCCCTGCTTTTCCCTGCCGCGCTGCCGGCCGCCTTCAAGGCAGGCGGCATGGTGCCGCTTTATTTCGAAGCTGCTGCGGTCATCGTCACGCTGGTGCTGCTCGGGCAAGTGCTGGAATTGCGCGCCCGATCGCAAACCAACAGCGCGATCAAATCGCTGCTGGGGCTGGCGCCGAATACCGCCATCAGAGTGAATGCCGACGGCAGCGAGGAGGAAGTCCATCTCAACGAGGTCCATCCCGGCGATGTGCTGCGGGTGAAACCGGGAGGCAAGATTCCGGTGGATGGCGCGGTCCTTGAAGGCCGCTCCAACGTCGACGAATCGATGATTACCGGCGAACCGATTCCGGTGGAAAAGCATCCGGGCAGCAAGGCGACCGCCGGCACCGTGAACCAGACCGGTTCCTTCTTGCTGCGTGCCGAAAAGGTGGGCGCGGACACCCTGCTGTCGCAGATCGTTCAAATGGTCAACGAAGCCAGCCGGTCGCGCGCGCCGATCCAGAAGCTGGCCGACCGGGCGTCGGGATGGTTCGTACCCGGCGTGGTCCTGATTGCTGTCATCGCGTTCGCCGTCTGGGCATTTGCCGGCCCAAGCCCTGCGCTTGCCAATGCCTTGGTCGCCGCCGTGTCGGTGCTGATCATCGCCTGCCCGTGTGCATTGGGATTGGCAACGCCAATTTCGATCATGGTCGGTATCGGGCGCGGCGCGAAAGAAGGCGTGCTGATCAAGGATGCCGAAGCGCTGGAGCTGATGGAAAAGGTCGATACGCTGGTGGTCGACAAGACCGGTACGTTAACCGAGGGCGCACCCAGGGTGCAGCGCGTAATAGCCGCTGCCGGCTACGATGAAACCGCTGTGCTTGCGCATGCGGCAGCGCTCGAAAAGATGAGCGAACATCCGCTCGCCCAAGCCATTGTCACCTACGCACTCGAAAAAAATGCGACCTTGGCCCCCGTCGACCGCTTCGAATCGATCACCGGCAAGGGTGTGCAAGGCGCCATTGCCGGCAAACCGGCCGTCTTGGGCAATGCCAGCATGATGCAAGATGCGGGCGTTGATGTCCTTCCACTTGAAGCCGAAACGCAGCGCCTGCGCGAATTGGGACAGACGGTGATGTTTGTCGGTATCGACAACAAATTGGCGGGTCTGATCAGCGTGGCCGACCCGATCAAGGCGACCACTGCCGAAGCGATCAGGCAATTGCGCGAATCGGGTGTACTGCATATTGTCGTACTGACCGGCGACAATGCCGTCACGGCTTCCGCGGTAGCCCAGCAATTAGGGTTAGACGAGGTGAAAGCTGAAGTGCTGCCGGAGGATAAATATCGCCATGTCCAGGAATTGCAAAAGCAAGGCCGCATCGTCGCCATGGCGGGCGACGGCGTGAACGATGCACCGGCACTCGCGCAGGCGAACGTCGGCATCGCGATGGGCACCGGCACCGATATCGCCATGAGCAGCGCACGCATCGTCCTGGTCAAGGGTGATTTGCGCGGCATCGCCAAGGCACGCTTGCTCAGCCGGCATACGATGAAGAACATTCGGCAAAACCTGTTCTTTGCATTCGTCTACAACTTCTTAGGCGTGCCGATCGCCGCCGGCGTGCTGTATCCGTGGTTCGGTGTGCTGCTCAGCCCGATGCTCGCGAGCGCGGCGATGAGCCTGAGTTCGGTTTCGGTGATCGGGAATGCACTGCGCTTGCGCCGGACGGCGCTTTGATGACGGTATTTCGGACCGGCTAAGGCAACGGCCGATGTTTAAGCCGAAACCGGTCCGCTAATAATAATTTGCTATCTCATTCGTGATGCCTGAGATGTGGCCGACATTCTTTTCTAAAACCGCATTTCCGGCATAGCCCTGGCGATTTTGCATACATCGGCTCTACCGTTCCAGCAAGGATGGCCTCTCTGCGCCTGGCAATTGCTATCAGCTCTGTCTTTTTCAGCGGATGACGATTGCATTGCTGCAGCAACAAGCGTTGCGTCAAAAGCTGCGGCGAGCGCGGGTTCCTCTGTGGAAATGCCACGCGATAGCCTTCGCGATTCATGCCAACGGCGGAAATGACCATCGTCGCACTCCTCACTTAGCCGACCTGCGCCGGAGCGGGTTTTCCCATATTCGCCGCGCCCCCAAACTGGTGATGTCTAACGCGGTGCCTAATCGGCACTGCTTCGAGTCTTGTTGATAGGCCGATCCTGATGCGCAGGTATCGCGCCGACGGCACATCGAAAAATGGACTGAACCGAGTCATCCACATGGGGGGAATGCGGCATGGGGCCGACCGGCGTACTGACTGGCCAGATCACGATGGTCTTCGCCACCGTATTACTGGGGCTGTGGAGCGCAACCCAGTGGACGGCTGCTGCGCTGGGATACCAGATGCGCCTCGGCGCGCCATGGTTCGGCCTGTTTGGCACGCCGATCTATCACCCGTGGCGGCTGTTCGAGTGGTGGTACTTTTTTGATGCCTATGCACCTGACATCTTCATGCGCGGCGGTGCCATTGCCGCGTGCAGCGGCTTAGCCGGTGCCATGGTGGCCGTCACCATGTCGGTGTGGCGCGCACGGCAATCCAAGCTGGTCACGACCTACGGTTCGGCGCGCTGGGCGCTGCCGGCTGAAATCCGCAGTTCCGGGCTGACCGGCCCTGCCGGCGTTTTCCTGGGCCGCAAAGATGGCGACTACCTGCGCCACGAAGGTCCCGAGCATGTGATGGCCTTCGCGCCCACGCGATCCGGCAAGGGTGTCGGCCTAGTGGTGCCGACGCTGTTATCGTGGCCCGGCTCCGCCGTCATCCACGACATCAAGGGCGAGAACTGGACATTGACCGCCGGCTGGCGTTCGCGCTTCTCGCATTGCCTGCTGTTCAATCCGACCGATGCGCACTCGGCGGCGTATAACCCGCTGCTCGAAGTGCGGCGCGGCATGCACGAAGTGCGCGACGTGCAGAACATCGCCGACATCCTGGTCGATCCCGAAGGCGCGCTGGAGCGCCGCAACCATTGGGAGAAAACTTCGCACGCGCTCCTGGTCGGCGCGATCCTGCACGTGCTCTACGCCGGCGACGACAAAACGTTGCGTGGCGTCGCCAATTTTCTGTCCGATCCGGCCTGCCCGTTCGAGGTGACGCTGCACCGGATGATGACGACGCGGCACCTGGGCGATACAACGCACCCGGTTGTCGCATCGGCGGCGCGCGAAGTTCTCAACAAGAGCGACAACGAACGGTCCGGCGTGCTGTCCACTGCGATGAGTTTTTTGGGCCTGTATCGCGATCCCACTGTGGCTGAAGTCACCTCACGCTGCGACTGGCGTATCGCCGACCTGATCGACGCCGGTCATCCGGTGTCGCTGTACCTCGTGGTGCCGCCCTCGGACATCAGCCGCACCAAGCCGCTGATCCGCCTGATTCTCAACCAGATCGGCCGACGCCTGACCGAATCGCTCGACGGTTCGGACGGCATTGCCCGCCGCCACAAGCTGCTACTGATGCTCGACGAGTTTCCGGCGCTGGGGCGGCTCGATTTCTTCGAGTCCGCGCTGGCCTTCATGGCCGGCTACGGTCTGCGCGCCTTCCTGATCGCCCAGTCCTTGAATCAGATCGACAAGGCTTACGGGCAGAACCACTCGATCCTCGACAACTGCCATGTGCGGATCGCATTCGCGACCAACGACGAACGCACGGCCAAGCGCATTTCCGAAGCATTGGGCACCGCGACCGAGTTGCGCGCGCAGCGCAACTACGCAGGCCACCGGCTGGCGCCGTGGCTCGGGCACCTGATGGTGTCGCGGCAGGAAACCGCACGGCCGCTGCTCACGCCCGGCGAGGTCATGCAACTGCCGCCTGACGACGAGGTGGTGATGGTGTCCGGTCATCCGCCGATCAAGGCGCAAAAAATTCGCTACTACCTGGACGCGAATTTCAAGACGCGCATGCAGACGCCCCCGCCATTGCAACTCGGGCGCTACGCCGACGCGCCGCCGGTGCGGCCGGACGATTGGACCGGACTGGCGATACCCGCCACACCGATTGTGGGCCTGGTCATCCCCGCACACGGCGGGGCCATCGACGACGGTGGCCACCAGCAGCAGCCGGAACTGTCCGAAATCGTATTCACGCCGGAGTCCGAACACGCAATGGACGACCTGGGCCTGTTCGATGACGACGACTTGTCGTTGCCCACTCAGCTTGATCCACGCCTGCAACGCACGGCGCGGTTAGCCGCCCTTGACCCTGATGACGGGATATCCCTATGAGCCGTACACGTCTGAACCTTTTCATCGAGCACGAGCACGCCAAGCGACTCGACGAGCTGGCGACCATGAAGGGCTTGTCCAAGTCCTCCATCATCGCTGCCGCGCTGGCCTCGTTTCTCTCGCCTGATTCCGGCGATCAGCGCGAAGCCGCCATCGCCAAGCGATTGGATCGACTATCCCGCCAGCTCGACAAACTGGAGCGAGATCAGAACATCTTGATCTAGACGCTTGCGTTCTACGTGCGTTACTTCCTGACCGTCAGCACCCCCGTGCCGGAAGCGCATCAGGATGCGGCGCGCGCTCAGGGCCGCGCGCGCTCCGAGCAGTTTATTGAACAACTCGGTCGGCATTTGCTGCGCGGGCGCAGCCTGGTCAAGGACGTGGTGGAGGAAATCCAGCCCGACTCAAGCCAGTTCTTCGGCCAGCAGGAAACCGTTCACGCCGCAGCGCCTACCGACGAAGCTGCGGGAGCACCATCATGAGCAACCCGCCGCGCGATCAGGGCTTGTCGGCCTCGCTGGCACTGGAACGTCGCGTGCGCATGCTGCGCACGGCGCTGGGACCAGACATCGCCAAGGCCTTGAAC
>JANYFL010000017.1 GCA_025362735.1 Betaproteobacteria bacterium
GGCTGGTGCGATCATCACACCCGACACATTGGCGCGTGCTCGTGCCGCCGGGCTTGATCCAGTTGAAGTGCTACGCGGCCATGACAGTTATAGCCTGTTCGCTGTAATCAACGATCTCGTGATTACGGGTCCGACGCTGACGAATGTGAATGACATTCGCGCCGTGCTGATTACTTAGCCTCTTCCGATATACGGCATCTTCGTGGCCATGATGGTCATGAATTGCACATTGGCCGACAAAGGTAATCCGGCCATATGCACGATCGCGTCGGCAACGTGCTGCACATCCATCATCGGTTCGACCGCGATATCGCCACTGGCTTGCGGCACGCCTTGCACCATACGTTCGGACAGTTCGGTCAGGGCATTGCCGATGTCGATCTGGGAACAGGCAATGTCATATTTGCGGCCATCAAGTGAGGTCGATTTGGTCAGCCCCGTGATGGCGTGCTTGGTGGCCGTATAGGGCGCAGAGTTGGGGCGCGGTGTATGCGCCGAGATGGAGCCGTTATTGATGATCCGGCCACCGCGCGGCGACTGATCTTTCATGATGAGCATGGCTTCCTGGGTACACAAGAACGGGCCAGTGAGGTTGGCGTTGAGCACTGTTGTCCATTGCTCGAAGCTGATATTTTCCAGCAGTACCGGCGGTGCTCCGGTACCGGCATTATTGAACAGCACATCCAGCCGTCCGAATTTTTCGCGTGTCTGAGCGAACAGGTTTTTGACGGAGTCTGGATTGCCGACATCGGTGGCGACGGCGAGTGTGTTGGTTGTCGTGCCGCCACCTTCTTGAATGGCTGTTTCCAGCTTCTCGATGCGCCGCCCGGCGAATACGACGGCATAGCCCGCTTTCAGCAAGGCGAGAGCTGATGCTTTGCCGATGCCGCTGCCTGCACCGGTGACGAGTGCCACTTTGATCATCGATTCGGGCATATCACCATGATTTCGACCGGCCCGATGCTTTGGCTGGTCGAAGGGGGAAAGGCATATGCAGGATTCAGTTGCTCAGGCAACTGCAAGTCCTGCGAGGCGCCGCCGCTCGCCAGACATCAGCGGAATATAGACCGCAATGGATATGATGAAGGTGAGAAACCAGGCGTAGTTATAGATTTCTTTGAAAATCCATGGAACACCGCCAAAGCTCGCCGGGAAGGCCGTGGCCAGAAAGCCCGGAATATTGGGAATCACTGCCGTCGCAATGGCGATCATCGCCGCCGGGTTCCAGCCGTTGCGGTAAGAGTATTCGCCGTCGAGTTTGTAGAGCTCATGCGTGTTGATGCGTGTGCCCCGAACCAGCCAGTAGTCTGCAATCATGATGCCCAGCACAGGCCCAAGCAGGGCGCCATAGCCGACCAGCCACGTGAAAATGTACCCACCGGACGACTCGATCAGTTTCCACGGCATGATCGCAATACCGAGAACTGCAGTGAGGTAGCCGCCCCGCGCAAAGTTCACATGTTTGGGGAAAATGGCGGTGAAGTCATAAGCCGGCCCGACCACATTCGCCGCGAGATTTACGCACAAGGTATCCAGCGTAATGATGGCCAGTCCGATGGCGACCGCGAAGCCTTCCATACGGCTTGCCAGATCCACCGGATCCCAGATGGCTTTGCCATAGATGATGATGGTGGCCGACGTCACTGCGACGCTGACGAAAGCCAAGCCTGCCATCGGCACGGGCAGACCAATCGACTGCCCGATGATCTGATCCTTTTGGCTGCGTGCAAACCGTGTGAAGTCGGGAATGTTCATCGCCAGACCCGACCAAAAACCGGCCATGGCCGTGAAAGTTGGCCAGAACAGAATCCAGAACTGGCCTTCCTTCTTGCCGCCTGCAATGAACTGTGAAGGCGCGTGCATCATGTCGCCAAAGCCGTCAGCACGCATGTAAGCCCAGGCCAACAGCGCAATGAGGATCACAATCTTGATGGGCGCGGTGATGGTTTCAATCCAGCGGACCGATTCGGGCCCGCGTGCGATGAAATAAAGATGCAGCGCCCAGAACAGAATAAAGCTGCCGAATTGCCCGGCATCGATGCCGATCCAGCCGATCTTGGCTCCCACGAGTGCGCCACCGGTGACGATGTTCCCGATCGCGTAAATCGCGCTGCCCCCGACCCAGCATTGAATACCGAACCAGCCGCAAGCCACAATGGCGCGCAGGAACGCCGGCAGTTTGGCTCCTTTGGTGCCAAATGACGTACGCACCAGCACTGCAAACGGTACCGAATACTTTGCTCCGGCATGACCATTTAGCAGCATCGGAATCAGAACAATCATGTTGCCTCCCAGCACCATGCCGACTGCCTGCCAGGCTGAGAAGCCCTGATCGAGCAGACCCGCCGCAAGCAGATAGCCCGGAATACAGACCACCATACCGATCCACAACGAAACATAGTGGTACGCGGTCCAGGTGCGATGCGAGGCATCGGTGGGAGCAAGGTCTTCATTCCACAGCTCGGGTGAGCTATCGCTATATCGTTCGGTCATTCGTTTCCCCTGATGGCTGTTTCAAAATTCAAAGTCAATTATCAGCAGTTGGCTATTTTATAGGTGTCATCTCGACTGCTGATCCGGTATTCATCCAACATGAATCGCAAGAGGCGACCAAAGTTGGCTCATAACAAAAAACCCGGAAAATGCCGGGTTTTTTAATTGGTCGATGACCAAAAGCCAGACCATCAAGTTGCAGCCTGGATATTCGAAGCTTGTTTCCCCTTCGGACCCTGGGTCAGTTCAAACTGAACTTTCTGACCTTCTTTGAGTGTTTTGAAGCCATTCATTTGAATTGCTGAGAAGTGTGCGAAAAGATCCTCGCCGCCGTCGTCCGGCGTGATGAAGCCATAACCTTTCGCGTCATTGAACCATTTGACAGTACCTGTTGCCATAGATGCGATCTTTCAAAAATGATACCGAAAATGAACTGTATTCAAGGCTTCGCACGAGTGTGCTCAGCTTTAAACTCAGATCAACCCGTGTTTGAATCAAGTTGGCGAAACTGGCTGTAAAACGCTAAAACACTACGTTGTTACACCTGTCGAAACTGCATTCGGGCCGCTTATTCATAGAGCAAACCGGCATTGCAAACGACTTGACAGCAAACATTCCTAATTGTTCTGGGTAAAACGCCTGAAGTCAAGCATGGCGGGAAGTCTAAGGAAAAGGGGGATTGAGGTGGACCGTAGACTGATCACCCTGGTCAAGAAAGGGATGGAGATGACCGTTAGTCCAAATATGTCGCCACTTTTATTGCATGCCGAGCAGGTCGTTACACTCTGGCATGTTGATTGCTCGCTTCAATATGGTGTGATCACTTGAATTGGCGCAACGCGGGAGCATATGCTGAGCATGAAGGAGACAATCAGCATACCGATTTCGCTCCATGCAAGCTTGGCATTAGAATTTGAGCATGACGCATCAAGATCCCAATCAGGACAGTTCGACCATTCTGGAGCAGGAGCCGCTGCAAACCAAGCCTCCTCCCATGTATCAAGTGTTACTGCTGAATGACGATTACACACCGATGGAGTTTGTAATTGTCGTATTGCAGAAATTTTTCGGCAAAGGATTGGAACAGGCCACGCAAATCATGTTAAAAGTGCATCGTGAAGGCAAAGGCGTTTGCGGGGTTTATCCGCGCGATGTGGCGCATACCAAGGTTCAGAATGTTTCGGATTATTCCCGGAAACATCAGCAGCCCTTGCAGTGTCTTATGGAAGAGGTTTAGGCTTTACCCTGCTGTTGAAATGTTGTGCTCGTTGTGTCACTCGGAGGAAGTATGATTGCCCAGGAACTGGAAGTCAGTCTGCATATGGCCTTTGTCGAAGCCCGACAGGCTCGTCACGAGTTCATCACGGTCGAGCACCTGCTGCTGGCGCTGATCGACAATCCGACCGCCGCTCAAGTTCTGCGCGCTTGTGCAGCCAATCTGGAAGAACTCCGTAAAAGCCTGACCAACTTCATTCAAGACAATACGCCTGTAGTTGCGGGCAGCGAAGAAATCGACACTCAACCGACGCTCGGTTTTCAGCGCGTGATCCAGCGCGCCATGATGCATGTCCAGTCCACCGCCAAAGCTGGCAAGGAAGTGACCGGCGCCAATGTGTTGGTTGCGATTTTTGGCGAAAAGGATTCTCACGCCGTCTACTATCTGCATCAGCAGGGTATTACCCGGCTGGATGTGGTCAACTACATTTCACACGGCATCAGCAAGACGGCTGCCCAGCAGGGCAGCGGCTCGGAAGCTCAGGAGCAGGAAGCTGAAGGTGACAAGGATCAGCGTCAAACCGCATTGGATCAGTTTGCCCAAAATCTTAATCTGCTGGCTCTTCAGGGGAAAATCGACCCGCTGATAGGCCGTGAGGCCGAGGTCGAACGCGTAATTCAGGTGCTGTGCCGCCGTCGGAAAAATAATCCGCTACTAGTCGGTGAAGCTGGCGTTGGCAAAACTGCTATTGCTGAAGGTCTGGCTTGGCGCATCACACAGTCAGACGTGCCCGAAATTCTGGCTGACAATCAGGTTTTTGCCCTCGACATGGGCGCCTTGCTCGCGGGTACCAAATACCGTGGCGATTTCGAGCAGCGTCTCAAAGCAGTGTTGAAGCAGCTGAAGGAAAACTCCAAAGCAATATTGTTCATCGACGAGATTCATACCCTCATCGGAGCTGGATCGGCTTCGGGCGGCACGCTGGACGCTTCGAATCTGCTGAAGCCTGCGCTGTCTTCTGGTCAGCTCAAATGTATTGGCGCAACGACCTATAACGAATACCGTGGCATTTTTGAAAAAGATCATGCCCTGTCTCGGCGTTTTCAGAAGATTGATGTCAATGAACCGACTGTCGAGCAGACAATTCAGATTCTGCGCGGTCTGAAATCGCGCTTCGAAGAGCACCATGGCGTGAAGTATTCGTCGACTGCGCTGACGACGGCAGCCGAACTTTCGGCACGCTTTATTAATGATCGCCACCTACCAGATAAGGCCATTGACGTGATTGACGAAGCGGGTGCGGCTCAACGCATTCTGCCGGTGGGCAAGCGCAAGAAGACGATTGGCAAGAACGAAATTGAAGACATCATTGCCAAGATTGCGCGGATTCCGCCACAAAACGTCTCGTCTGATGATCGCAGCAAACTGGCGACGATTGAGCGCGACCTTAAGAATGTCGTGTTCGGTCAAGAACCAGCTATCGAAGCATTGGCGGCCGCGATCAAGATGGCGCGTTCAGGTTTGGGCAAACCCGAAAAGCCCATTGGCTCTTTCCTGTTTTCCGGCCCTACCGGTGTCGGCAAAACAGAAGTGGCCAAGCAATTGGCGTTCATTCTCGGGATAGAACTGATCCGTTTCGACATGTCTGAATACATGGAACGTCATGCCGTGTCGCGCCTGATCGGCGCGCCACCGGGCTACGTTGGTTTCGATCAGGGTGGTCTGATGACCGAAGCCATCAGCAAGAAACCGCATGCCGTACTGCTGCTCGATGAAATCGAGAAGGCTCACCCGGATGTGTTCAACATTCTGCTGCAGGTGATGGATCACGGTACGCTGACCGACAACAACGGACGCAAAGCCGACTTCCGCAACGTCATCATCATCATGACCACCAACGCGGGTGCTGAGGCGCTACAGAAAAACTCGATTGGCTTTACGGAAAGCAAGCAGGCTGGCGACGAGATGGCGGACATCAAGCGTATGTTCACGCCCGAATTCCGCAATCGTCTCGATGCCATTATCAGCTTCCGTTCGCTGGACGAAGAAATTATCCTGCGCGTGGTCGACAAGTTCCTGATGCAGTTGGAAGAGCAATTGCACGAGAAAAAAGTCGACATTATCTTTGCGGATCGGCTACGTACCTATCTGTCGAAGAAGGGCTTCGATCCTCTGATGGGCGCGCGGCCAATGTCGCGTCTTATTCAGGACATGATCCGGCGTGCGCTGGCTGATGAGCTGCTGTTTGGCAAGCTGGTCAATGGCGGCAAAGTCACAGTGGATCTGGATGCAGAGGACAAAGTCGTGCTCAGCTTCCCGGTTGATGGCGTGACACCACCCGCGCCCGCAGCTGAGGTAGAAGAACTGGATGCTTGATTGTTGTAAGAGTGAGGTTGTGCTGCAACAAAAAGCCTGCAGAAACACAGGCTTTTTTGTTATGAGAGCAAAAGGCAGAGCGAGATCAGCAAATCATGCGTATAATTCGCCATAGTGCATTGCAACATCGCTTTTGACGCATCTTTCTGATGTGTTGTCTCTTGTGACTGGCAGTTGTTCGCACAGTCCATCGTCTCTCGCCACTTTCCATTCATCAACGCTCGCGTTGTGCATGAGTTCACCGGTTAGAGTCGGTGATTCATCCACCGCCATCTACGGCATAGCCGCAGTGGTACACGTTTGTGTGTTCGCCGAACTTCACTTATCAGTTCAGCGCATGTATTCGCGAGCAAAAAAGGAAAGTGCATGTCCCTAGATAATATTCGCGCCTTAGTGCTTCAAACAGAAGCGCAGGGCGAAGCAATCCAGCTTATTGACGTCCCGTCCGAAACCCAATCGGGTTTTGAAAAGTTGGCCCTCAATCCCCAAATTCTGAAAGCGCTGATCGAAGCCGGTTATGACGCGCCGACGCTCGTGCAAGAGCGCTCGATCCCTGACTCGCTTGCCGGACGTGACCTGATGGTGTCTTCCAAGACCGGTAGCGGCAAGACGGCCGCCTTTATGTTGCCTGCTTTGCACAAGCTGGCCGAGCCTTCCAAAGGCAAGGGCGTTGGTCCGCGCATGCTGGTACTGACCCCGACCCGTGAACTGGCATTGCAAGTAACAAGCGCAGCCGAGAAATACGGCAAGTTCCTCAAGCGCGTCAAAGTGGTTTCGATTCTGGGCGGTATGCCGTATCCAGTGCAGAACCGTCTGCTCAAGCAGCCGGTCGATGTGCTGGTTGCTACACCTGGGCGCCTGCTGGATCATCTGCAGCGCGGTCGTATCGACTTCTCGCGTCTTGAACTGCTGGTTCTGGACGAAGCCGACCGTATGCTCGACATGGGGTTTATCGAGGATATCGAAACCATCGTCGCTGCAACACCGGCTACACGTCAGACCCTGCTGTTCTCGGCAACTCTGGATGGAACGGTGGGTCGTTTGGCCGCAAGCATGCTGCGCGATCCCAAGCGTATCGAGATCACCAGCCAGAAAGAAAAGCACGAGAACATCGAACAGCGTCTGCATTTTGCCGACGATCTGGCCCACAAGAACCGTCTGCTCGACCATCTGCTGCGCGACACCGAAGTCAATCAAGCGATTGTATTCACTGCGACCAAGCGCGATGCCGATACGCTGGCTGATTCGCTTTCGGACAAAGGCTTCTCGGCTGCTGCGCTGCATGGCGACATGAACCAGGGCCAACGCACTCGCACCCTGAATGCCGTGCGCCGTGGCGGGGTCAAGATTCTGGTCGCAACCGATGTGGCTGCACGCGGTATTGATGTGCAAGGCATCAGCCATGTCATCAACTTTGATCTGCCGCGTCAGGCCGAAGACTATGTGCATCGCATTGGTCGTACCGGTCGTGCGGGCAAGAGTGGCATTGCCATCAGTCTTGCTGGAGGCAAAGATTTTGGCGTGGTCAAATCGATTGAGCGCTACACGACCCAATTGATTCCTGTCCATGTAATTCCAGGTCTCGAACCACGTTTTGCCGGGCGCTCAGCTCCGAAAAAGCCTGCTCCTGGAAAACGTCCAGGATCCAGCGCACGTCCAGGTGGGTACTCGAACGGTAAGCCAGCGGGTGATCGCAAGTTCAGCAAGGACCGTACTTTTTCGCGCGACAGTCGTCCACGCTGAGCATCTTTAAATAGGAAAACAAAAAGAGCCGCTTGCGGCTCTTTTTGTTTTTGAAACACTGCGGATTTCCCCGGTTTCGTTTGTCGCCTACAGTCGTGAGAAAATATAAGCGACCTATAGCAATGCATTTTCGACACTAGATACTTAATCAGACCTCTTTCATGAGCATTTTTTTTGCCATTGACCAATGGGCCGCCTGGGCTCCCGGATTGACGGATCAAGCATCCTGGCGTAAATGGTTGGCCGCACCACAACCCATTACGGAAGATGACGTTCCCAAGTTGGCCGAAATGCAGCCGATGATGCGGCGGCGCGTTGAGCGACTGGGGCGTACGGCCTTACAGGCTGCTTACTGGTGTCAAGAGTCTGCTGCACCTTGTCCGATGGTTTTTGCTTCGCGCTATGGAGATATGGGGCGTTCCGTTGATCTGATACGTGAGCTGGCTACAGGATCACCCGTGTCCCCCACTTCATTTAGCCTGGCCGTGCATAATGCCATAGGTGCGCTGTATTCGATTGCGCGTGGCGACGTGAGCCCTTATTCAGCGGTAGCCGCCGGAGCCGAAACCGTCGAAGCGGCTTTCATGGAAGCCATTGGCCTGCTGGCAGAAGGCAACCCTGAGGTAATGGTGGTGTACTACGACGAACCCTTGCCGGAGATCTACAAGGATTTTTCGGAGACGGACAATTTTCCTCATGCATGGGCATGTCTTCTGCACCGCTGCAAACCGGGTGAATCCGGATACAGTCTTAAGACGGGTTTGCCGGGCCATTCAAAATCAGATGAGGGCGAATCTTTTTTAAATGCCGGTCGTCCCGCAGATCTTGCAGTGCTTGAATTTCTGGTCTCAGGCCGGAAAACTTTGCAACGCCAGACTGGCAGCCGTCAATGGTATTGGCAACGACATGCTTGAACGTATTGACCGAGCCTGGCGCGTTTTGGCGACTGCAATTGCCTTTACCAGTTTTGGTATGGGTGGTTTGCTGCTATGGCTTATTTATTTTCCGCTTTTGGATCTGGTGGTGCGCAACCCTGAGCGTAAATGTCACTATGCAAGGCAGACTATATCGACTGTTTTCCGGTTTTTTATCGCATGGATGCGTTGGCTGGGCATTTTGCGTTACACGATTACTGGGATCGAAAAATTGAATCGACCGGGCTTGTTGATCCTGGCCAATCATCCGACCTTGATTGATGTGGTCTTCCTGATTTCGCTCGTGCCGAATGCCAACTGCGTGGTCAAATCGGGTTTGCTGCGCAATCCCTTTACGCGCGGCCCAATTCGCGCAGCACGCTATATTTCCAATGATTCCGGGGCCGGGCTGGTCGAAGACTGCATTGCTTCAGTGCAGGCAGGTGACAATCTGGTTATCTTTCCCGAAGGAACACGCACAGCGATTAGTGGGGCCATGCATCTGCAACGTGGTGCCGCGCAAATTTCGGTGCGCGGCCCATGCAATATCACACCCGTGACCATTCGTTGTGTTCCCTTGAGTTTGACCAAGGGACTCCCATGGTGGCAAGTACCGCCCCGGCGCATGCAATTCAGGATCGAAGTGAGAGACGATATCCCGGTTGACCCTTTTGTCGAAAAAACCAGAAGTGAAGCGCTGGCAGCGCGCCAGTTAACTGAATATCTACACGAATATTTCTCAATGGAACGGACCAGCCATGCAAGCTCTTGAACAAGAAATAAAACAGTTGATCATTACTTCCCTGAATCTTGAAGACATCACGCCTGACGATATCGACGCGGCTGCACCACTTTTTGTGGATGGTCTGGGTTTGGATTCCATTGACGCACTGGAACTGGGTCTGGCATTGCAAAAGCGCTATGGCGTCAAAATGGCGTCTGATTCGAGCGAGACGCGTCAGCATTTCCGCAGTGTCCAGGCGCTGGCGGCCTTTATTGCTTCCGGACGGACAGTCAACAACTAGCCTAGGCGGCGGAACCTTCTAAAAAAGCTAAAATACCTATAACTAAAACATAATCTGCGGACTTGGTGACAAGCATCTGCGGGGCAGGGAGCAACATGACCAAGCAGGAAATTTTTGAACGCCTGAGCGCGATCTTGCATGAGACCTTTGATACAGAGATGGCCCTCATCAAGCCAGAGGCCCGTTTGTATGAAGACCTCGATATCGACAGCATTGATGCCGTTGATCTGATCGTGAAACTCAAACCCCTCGCAGGTGGCAAGCGTCTGCAACCGGATGCTTTCAAATCAGTACGGACCGTTCAGGACGTGGTCGATGGGCTACATCAGCTCATTGACGGTTCCAGCAATCTTGCTTCAGCCTCGGTTTCAACCGCATCCTGAATTTCTGATGCGTTTGGTCTGGCTTGGTCTGTTAACAATTCTTTATCCGTTTCTGGTTTATTTTGGATTGGGCCATTTCGAGCCACGCTGGCTGGCATTACTGTTAGCCCTGATGGCCGTCGCTCGCGCGTTTGCCACCCGGGAAAAAGTTTGGCTGGTTGCAGCCGCGGGAGGAATGTTATTGGCGCTTATGACGTTCAGTGCCAATCAATTGCTACCGCTCAAGCTTTATCCTGTGCTGGTCAATGCAGTCATGCTCGCCGTTTTTTTGACCAGTCTTTGGCATCCGCCCAGTGTGATTGAACGCATGGCACGATTGCGCGAGCCAGATTTGCCCGCGAGTGGCATCGCCTATACCCGTCGCGTGACTCAGGTCTGGTGCGTTTTTTTTCTGATCAATGGCACTCTGGCTTTGATCACTGCTTTATGGGCCAGCGACGCCATCTGGGCGCTATATAACGGTTTGATCACTTACGGTTTGATGGGGCTTTTGTTTGCAGGTGAATGGCTGGTGCGCCAGCGTGTCCTGAAACGCGTTGAATAACCGCATGATTGAAATTCTCGCCCTCGAAACATTACTGACAACCGGTCGTGCCGCTGATTATCCAGTCGCTTATCGGTATGGTCGATTGATCGATTTCGCTGAATTCGAGAGCAGCACAACAAAATGGCGCGAAGCGTTTGCTACCCAGTCAGGCGAACGCTGGGCGCTCTATTTTGATGACAGTTATGAATTTGCGACCGCACTGTTTGGCGCCTGGCATGCGGGCAAATTCGTCGTCTTGCCTTCGGATACCTTGCCTGCGACTGTAGCTCGGCTTCGCAACGACGTCGCTGGCTTTGCCGGAGACTGGCCAAGTGAATTGATGTGTTTGCAAACAGCATCGCAAGCGGGCGGCAATCATGGATGGCAAGCGCTGAATCCCGATGCTGTACAGCTCGTGCTCTTCACTTCGGGTTCGACTGGGGAACCCAGCGCCATACCCAAAAAACTCTCGCAGCTATTTCTTGAAGTCGCCATGCTGGCCCATCACTGGGGAAGTGAACTTGCAGATGTGACATTTCAAGCCACCGTCACCCATCAGCATATGTATGGTCTGCCTTATCGCGTGTTGCTGCCGCTTGCGCTGGGGCGGCCCTTCGAAAGCAGGCATCTGATTTTTCCAGAAGACATTGCTCGTGCAATGGCAATGGGACCGACGGCATTGGTGACCAGTCCGGCTCATCTCGGGCGGTTACCGGAAAATCTTCCCTGGGTTAAAGCGCGCGAGAATCTGCGGCTTTTTTTCTCGGCTGGTGGACCCTTGTCAGATGAGGCTTTGGCGGCTTGCCGCAAGCTGCTTGGACAAGTACCAGTTGAAATCTACGGGAGTTCCGAGACCGGTTGCGTTGCCTGGCGCAAACGTGATGAAGACGACCTCCAACCCTGGCAATTCCTGCCGGGTATGGAGGGCCGGATTGAGGGTGAAGTATTGAAGCTGCGCTCGCGTCAATTGCCGGATGACGACTGGCATGTCACATCTGATCGCGTCCTCGAAGTAAGCAAAGGCTTTCAATTGCTGGGGCGGGTTGACCGGATTATCAAAATTGAAGAAAAGCGTGTCTCCCTATCCGCCATCGAACGTAGCCTGATGGAATCGGGCCTGGTGGAGGACGTCCGGGTCACACCAATAACCGATGGTGGGGAACGACTTGTTCTGGGCGTTGTGGCCGTACCGAATACGGAGGGTTGGAAGTTATTGGATGAACATGGCAAGCGCGCCCTGAATGAAGCCTTGCGCCGTTACGCAGCACACGTGGTTGAAGCCAGCGCACTGCCACGACGCTGGCGTTATGTCTGGACGCTGCCTGTCAACAATATCGGCAAGACAACAGAAGCGGCTTTGCTGGCCCAATTCGATCCCCGTCGTCCCGAAGTTCGCCTGCTCGAACGAAACGAAAGTCATGCACATTTGCAACTCAATATTTCAGTCAGCAGTCCCTATTTTGAAGGTCATTTTCCTGGATCACCGGTACTGCCCGGTATTGCACAGATTGATTGTGTAATCGCATTGGGACGCGATCTATTCCCGTTACCGCCACGGTTTTTGCGTTTGGAATCGGTCAAGTTTCAACAGGTCATTCGACCTGGGGTGCAGCTTGGATTGAAGCTGGACTTTCAAGCCGAGCGCGGAACGCTTCGTTTCATTATCAGCTCGGCATCTGGAGATCATTCAAGCGGCCGTGTCGTGTTTGGAGCGGCGCAATGAATGCGCAAGGTTATTGCGCCGTCATCCCGGTTTATAACCATCCTGATGCGATTGGTGCCGTCGTGGCAGCTCTGCACGAATATAAACTACCGGTCGTATTGGTCGATGATGGCAGTGACCCAGTTTGCGCGTCAGTACTCAATGCGTTGGCACTGGAAGCTGATACCCAGCTGCTCCGTCTTCCAGAAAACCAGGGCAAGGGCGGGGCAATGATGGTGGGCCTGCGTCATGCGCAGCGCCTGGGCTACAGTCATGCATTGCAGATCGATGCAGATGGACAGCACGACACGGCTGACATTCCCCGTTTTTTGGCCACTTCTGCAGCACAGCCGGAGAAAGTCATTTGTGGTTGTCCCATTTACGACGATACCGTACCCAAGTCGCGCCTGTACGGACGCTACGCCACACATGTCTGGGTTTGGATCAATACCTTGTCATTTGCCATCAGGGATTCGATGTGTGGTTTTCGCATTTATCCTTTGGCATCCGTAGTGGATCTGATTGACAGCGTGTGCCTTGGTAAACGCATGGACTTCGATGGCGACATTCTTGTTCGCTTGTATTGGCGTGACGTTGGAATTGTCAATCTGTTGACGCGAGTCCGTTATCCGGCTGATGGCATTTCTCATTTCCGTATCTTGCGGGACAACCTCCTGATTTCACGCATGCATGCGCGCCTGTTTTTTGGCATGCTCATGCGTCTACCGCAACTGTTATGGCGCAAGCGTTCTACATGAGTGAAAAATCGAAGGTACGCCACTGGGCCGAGATCGGTGAGGGCACTTTCATGGCTGGCATTTGGCTGTTGTTCTGGATCTATCGACTATTAGGACGTTGGCCGTTTCGTTTATGCGTGTATCCAGTCGTCATTGCTCACTGGCTCCTGCGTCCCAGCTTGCGTGCCGCTTCGCTGCAATATCTGCGACGCATGCAAGCAGCAACCGGCGCGATTGGCCACCCCCCAGGCTGGCGCGACAGCCTGCGTCACGTCAGCCTGTTTGCCGAGACCATACTCGATAAGTTACTGGCTGTTTCCGGGCGCTACCCGCCAGAGCAGGTTCAGGCTGAAGGACGCGAAGCGGTCTACGCAGCGGCCAGGACGGGGAAGGGTGGTTTGATCGTCACGGCCCATCTGGGTTGTCTGGAACTGTGTCGCGCCATGGCCGAGCATAAGCGCGTGCTCAGCCTGACTGTGCTGGTTCATACGCGTCATGCCGAACAGTTCAACCATATTCTCAAACGCCTCAACCCGGATGTGGATCTCAAGTTGCTTGAAGTCAGCGAAGTCAGTCCGGCCACAGCGGTGCTGCTGTCAGAAAAAGTGAATGCGGGTGAATACGTGGTGATTGCAGGTGATCGTGTGCCGGTCACAATGAGTAAAACTGTGGAGACTGAATTTCTCGGGTTCCCGGCGCCGTTCCCGGTTGGGCCTTATGTACTGGCCAGTCTGCTCAAATGCCCGCTTTATTTTTTGGGCTGTATCCACCAGGACGCCGGTTACAAACTTTACTTTGAACGTCTGGCTGAAGAAGTGATTCTTCCGCGGGGTCAGCGCGAATCGGCGATGGCAGGTTATGCTGCAATTTATGTTGCGGCCCTGACCCGGCTATTGCAGCGCTCGCCCTACGACTGGTTCAATTTTTTTTCCTTCTGGGATCAAGGCCGCAGTCGCATTGACCATCCTATTGGAAGTCCTCATGCAGAAAAATGATCTCAAACCCGATCTCAGTCACGAGATGGAGTTGCTTCCCGGTTTCCATGACCTGGATCCGATGGACATCGTCTGGCATGGCAACTATGTCAAGTATCTTGAATTGGCCCGCTGTGCTTTGCTGGCCAAATTCAACTATGACTATCCGCAAATGCGGGCATCGGGTTATATGTGGCCTGTCGTCGATATGCGAATCAAATATGTGCGTCCGATCAACTATGGGCAGCGCATCACGATTCGCGCCGAAATCACCGAATGGGAAAACCGTCTGAAAATCGAGTACATGATGCGTGACACGGTCAGCGGTGCCAAGATCAATAAGGCCTCAACGATCCAGGTCGCCGTTGAAGTTTCCAGCGGCGAGATGCAATATGTCTCGCCAGCAGTATTGTGGCAACGACTCGGAATCGAGCCAGCATGAGAACCCTATTTGTGAGTTTGTTTTTGAGTCTAGTGATACTCAGTGCTCATGCGGCTGAAGCCGATGCGCCGTCGATGCCATCCCTGGTCACAGGTCTGCGTGAACGCTTGATTCAATCCGCCGTGTTGCGGGGCCAGTTCGAACAAAACAAAAAAATCTCTGGATTCAAGAAGCCATTGTTGTCGCGCGGTGATTTTTTGATCGTACGTGAACGCGGTGTGATCTGGCGCACGCTCACGCCTTTTGCCAGTACTCTCAGGCTGACCCGTGGCGAGATCGTCGCGAAGCAGGATGGAGCCGTTGCGTTCCGGCTCAGCGCCAGCAAGGAGCCATCGGTACGCGTTATCAATGGCTTGCTGTTCGCGTTGCTGAAGGGGGATGTCAGTGGTTTGACCGAACAGTTTGATGTGCAGGGAAATTTTGGCAAAGTGGTCGACGACAAGAACTGGCAACTCGTCCTGACGCCCAAGTCGGCAGCCCTTGCCAAAATCATGAGTCGGATCGAACTTGCAGGGGACCAGTTTGTTCGCCGTATCCAGATTGACGAAGCCAATGGTGACCAGACCAGCATCCGTTTCTCAAACCAGCGCACCGAACCTGAGCAGTTGAGCCTTGAAGAGGCGGCACAGTTTGACTGATTTGCGGACTCTCGATTCCCGCGCGAGTGTAACGAGGACCTCTCGCACGATTCGTTTACTTGCTATCGTCTGGTTAGTGATCGTGGCCGCACTCGTCGCGCACAACCTGTGGCTGTGGTCGGGCAGTCATCTGAAACTCGAAACCGATGTGCTTGCTATGTTGCCTCAGGATGAGCGTGAACCTGCGGTCAATCAGGCGACACGTCATTTGACCGAAGCTGCGTCGCGCCGAATTGTCGTACTCGTGGGCGGGCATGATGAGGCGGCTGCTTTGCGTGCCGGCGATGCGTATGAAGCAAGCATCAAAAGTTCAGTCGAACGAGATGCCAAAGCCGCCATCGGTCTGCGCTACCGAGTCAGTGAATCGACTCTGGACGAGTGGCTCGATTTTTTCACGCCTTATCGCAGAAGCCTGCTGACGCGTGAACAGCGCCAGATGCTGGCAGCGCAAACACCGCAGGCCCTGACTGACCGTGCCATTGAAGCACTGTATCGTCCACTCGGCATGCCTCGTGTGGGCGCATGGCAAGACGACCCGCTCAATCTGTTCAGCGACTGGCTCACCGCGCATGCCAATGAAAGCCGGGTTCGGGTCAGCCAGGGCCGTCTGGTTTTGAACCATGAAGATCAACACTACGCCGTGTTGATGCTGGAACAGCAGGCACAAGGATTTTCATTCACGTCTCAACAGAATCTGCTGCCGGTGCTGGATCGAGCCAAAGCTGTTGCGATGAATCTTGCTGCAACTGAGGTTTTGACCATCGGGGTGCCGCTGTATACCGCTGCTGCGGCCAATCAGGCCGAACGCGAAATTCATACCATCGGCCTCGGTTCCATGGCAGGCATCATCTTGCTGACCTTGCTGGCTTTCAGCGCCATCCGGCCACGCATCCTGGTCACACTCTCGATTGGCATCGGTCTGCTGGCCGCGATTTCTGTCTGCGCGTTGCTGTTCGAACGTATCTATCTGCTGACGATGGTGTTTGGTGCCAGCCTGGTCGGTGTGGCCGAAAACTACGGCACTAATTACTTCACCAGCCGTTTGGGGCGTCCACCGGAAGAACGCTGGATCATGTTGCGTGAACAGGCGCCGGTGATGGCGTTGGCCTTGCTGACGACCGTGATCGGTTATGTCGCTCTGGCATTGACGCCTTTCCCCGGTCTGCGTCAGATGGCCGTGTTTTCGGTCGTGGGTCTGGTCGCAGCTTTTGTCACCGTACTGCTATGGTTTCCATTTCTGGATGCTGGCAAGATGGATTACACCCGTCTGTCACGCTGGATCGGTAGCGGCCGTGCTTGCTGGCCTGCATTAAGTTTTAAGGAAGGCAATAAACGCTTCACGTTGATTTTCAGTTTGGTGGTGATCGCCATACTGTTGTCAGGAGCGCAACGATTTCAAACCAATGATGACATCCGGTTATTACAAAATGCGCCACCTGACCTGGTGGCGCAACAACTGCAAATCAATCGCTTGCTCGACCTGCCGGGAGTGGCCCAGTTTTATCTGGTGCGCGGTGCTGATGTCGAGACCGTGTTGCAGCGTGAAGAAATACTGAAGACAAAGCTGGATGTCCTGATTGATGAGAGTGTACTGAGTGGCTATCAGGCCGTGTCGGACTGGGTCCCATCACATGCGCAGCAAACGGCTGACGCATTACTGGTCAGTCAGAAGGTCGATGGCGAGCAAGGCGTTCTGGCGCGAGTGGCCCGCCAGTTGGGTGAAAGTGCGCCGACGAACAAAAAAGAATTCAGCCCGAAGTTGAACGTAGATGACTGGCTCGCTGCGCCCGTTTCAGAACCGTTGCGCGCCCAATGGCTGGGGCGTCTGGAGCAAGGCGATCATGCCAGCGTGATCTTGCTGCGCGGTGTCGATACACCAGTCAAACTGACTCGCCTTGCGTCACTGGCTGATACAGTCTCAGGTGTGCGCTGGGTGGACAAGGTTGCGGAGGTCTCAGCACTGATGGCGCGCTACCGTGTATTGATGGGTATCGCCATTGCGATCAGCTATCTGCTGGTTTTTGTTGCGCTCTGGCTGCGTTATCGTCGCCATGCATGGCGTGCCTTGTTACCGACCTTGCTGGCCAGCATGTTGGCGCTGGCGTTGCTGGCCTTGTTGGGTCAGCCCCTGCAATTATTTAATGTACTGGCTCTACTGTTAATTTTAGGCATGGGCGTGGACTATGGCATTTTTCTGCTGCAGCAACCTGAGCGGGAAGCGCAGCGTCCTTTCCTGTCGGTCACGCTGGCTGCGGCCTGCACGCTTTTATCTTTTGGCCTGCTGGCCTTGTCGATGACGCCTGCCTTGCGCGCCTTTGGTCTCACCATGCTATTCGGTATCGGTCTGGCCTGGTTGCTCACGCCGTTATTCATGCCGTCTTCTTCATCCATCCGGAAATAAACATATGCCCGTTCAATATGCGAATCGATTTGTTCTGAAGTACCTGCGCAGTATTGAAATGGTGGGTGTGCTGATGCGGATATTCAGTTTCAGTCTGGTGAGCTGGATGGGGCCGGAAAGCCCCTTCATGTTCGTATGGTGTTTCAATACCATTGACGCCATCATGCTGGCCTGGTGTTCGATACTACGACGCGATCCTGCGTATATCCTGCTCAACAGTTTCTGGATACTGGTGGGTATTGTTGGTATTTTGCGTGCGGCACAAATACTGCACTGAACAAAACGACTTTGCCACGATTGTAACGAAAGCCTGAAAGCAAAAGATGCGCGTAGAGCAAACGGAAATCCTCATCATCGGTGCAGGCCCTGCGGGTTCAGTGGCCGCAGGCTTGCTGCGCAAACAAGGGCGGCAAGTGCTGGTGATTGAGAAGGAATTGTTCCCACGCTTTTCCATCGGAGAAAGCTTGTTGCCCCAAAGCATGGAATACATCGAACAGGCTGGGTTTCTGCGAGATGTGATCGAAGCGGGATTTCAATACAAGAATGGTGCGGCTTTCGTGCGCGAAAAGAAAGCCACGGCCTTCGATTTTCGTGACAAGTTTTCTCCCGGCTGGGGTACAACCTTCCAAGTGCAGCGCGCGCATTTTGATCAGGTACTGGCTCTGGCGGCCGAGAAGGCCGGTGCCGTGGTGCGCTATCAACATCAAGTCACCGCTGTGGATATCAGCGCTGATCGACCCTGCGTCCATGTGCGTTCACTCGATGGCGAAACCTATCAGATCAGTGCGCGCTTTTTGCTTGATGCCAGTGGTTTCGGGCGGGTCCTGCCGCGATTGCTGGATCTGGAAATGCCATCTGCCTTTCCGCTGCGCGGTGCTTATTTCACCCATGTGGAAGATCGCATCCCGCTCGGCACATTTGACCGCAACAAGATTCTGGTCAACGTTCATCCGCAGCACGTTGATGTCTGGTTCTGGACCATTCCGTTTTCCAATGGCCGCTGTTCGCAAGGGGTCGTCGCACGCAGTGAATATCTCGAACAGTACGAGGGTACCGAGACTGAGCGCCTGCAGGCCATCATCGCGGAAACACCGACGCTCGCTGGCTTGCTCAAGGACGCGGTCTGGGACACCCCGGCACGCAAGCTCACCGGTTATGCCGCAAACGTCAAATCACTTTGGGGTAATGGTTTTGCCTTGCTCGGCAATGCGGGCGAGTTTCTTGACCCGGTGTTTTCCAGCGGCGTCACCATCGCCGTCAAATCTGCCAGCCTGGCAGCGATGGCCATCGAGCGTGAATTCAATGATGAGACGGTTGATTGGCAGGCTGACTATGCAGATCCACTCAGGGCGGGCGTGGATACCTTTCGCGCCTTTGTCGAAAGCTGGTATTCCGGTGGCTTTCAGGACGTGATTTTTCATCCCGGACAGACACCCGAAATCCGCCGCATGATCGCCGCGATTCTGGCGGGCTATGCCTGGGATAAAACGAATCCTTACGTTGCCGATCCGCGTCGCCTCAAAACTCTGGAGCAGCTTTGCGCCGTCTGATTACGACTCTTCTTTTCATAGGGGCAGGTTTGATGGTCGGTTGCACGACTGCCTCGGTTGCGCCAACTGGTTTGACTTTGCCTGCCTTGAAACTGGCGCCGTCTTCAATGGGCGTCAACCTGACGCTGGTACAACGCCTGACGCTGGTGCGCGTGAAAGAGTTCAACCATATGCACAAGGATGCGCCACGCAGTCTGGAAGCCCTCCTGGAAATCAATGCGGATCAAGTGCAGCTGGCAGCGATCGCGCTCGGTCAGCGCGTTCTCACGCTGACCTGGGATGGAAGTACTTTGCAAGTTAAACGACATGCCCTGTTGCCTGCCGAAGTGGACGGGGTGCACGTGCTGCGCGATGTACAACTGGTTTACTGGCCAGAACAGGCTGTGCGCGCATCTTTGCCCAGCGGCTGGACCATTGAAGATCAAGCGCAGACCCGCATCCTGGCGCATGCAGGCGAAACGCAGGTCGAGATCAAGTATTCTGGCGTCCCGAGTTGGAGTGGCCGGGTCGAACTCGATAATCGCCTTGAGGGATATGTCCTGACCATTGACTCGCAAGTACAAGAGACTGGGCCGGATTCGTCAGCTACACACTGAATCAAAAAACGAAAATTGATCGCCCGATGTCAACGCCTGTTTATCTCAATCAACTTGGCCTGGTGTGCGCGCTGGGCAATGGCCGGGCCGCAGTGCGTGCCGCCTTGTTTGATACAACACCGGGTGGTGTTGCGCCGAAAGCGGACGTGCTGCCAGGTCATACCTTGCATCTTGGCGCCGTCAACACGGTACTGGCTGATCTTGATTTACTGCCGCCCGCGCAGCGCAGCCGTAACAATGCCTTGCTGTTGACGGCACTCGCACAGATTCGTCCAGCGGTGGAATCCGCGATCAGTCAGTATGGCCGTGAGCGGGTAGGAATCGTGCTTGGTACCAGTACATCCGGCATCGCAGAAGCGGAACGAGCCATCGCTGAACAGGTTCATTCAGGACAGCTTTCTCCCGGGTTCCATCTTGCTCAGCAAGAAATGGGATCCGGTGCAGAAGCACTGAGTGGGCTCTTGGGGCTTGCCGGACCCGCCTATGTTATTTCGACTGCATGCTCCTCGAGTGCCAAGGCACTCGCCAGCGCAGCGCGTTTGCTACACACAGGAATTTGCGATGCGGTGTTGTGTGGTGGTGCCGATTCCTTGTGTGCCTTCACGATTGCCGGTTTCATGTCCCTGGAGTCAGTTAGTGTCAGTCGCTGCAATCCAATGAGCGCCAATCGTTGCGGCATCAATATCGGCGAAAGTGCCGCGCTGTTTTTAATGACGCGCGAATCGGGTGCTGTGATGCTGGCAGGCTGGGGTGAGTCGTCCGATGCCCACCATATTTCTGCACCCGAACCAGAAGGGCGTGGGGCATTGACAGCTATGCGCATCGCGCTCGAACGTGCACAACTTAATATTGATGCGATTGATTACATCAATTTGCATGGCACGGCGACGCCGCAAAATGATGCAATGGAAAGTCGCGCAGTGGCCAGCTTGTTTGGTTTGAATACCCCGTGCAGTTCCACCAAGCCGTTGACTGGCCATACCCTCGGTGGTGCGGGCGCTATTGAAGCTGCGCTCGCATGGCTGGCGTTGACGGATAATCCAGAGGGCTTGCTACCTCCGCATTGGTGGGATGGCGTTGCCGATCCTGCTTTACCTGCGATCTCTCTGGTTCAAGCGGGACAAAAACTGGGGCGTCACTTGCGATATGTGCTGAGCAATTCTTTTGCCTTTGGCGGTAATAACGCGACTCTGATTTTGGGTAAAGTCTGATGAGAACATGATGCGAACGCCGGTCACATTACCCATTCAGGAAATCGTTCCTCACTCCGGCGTGATGTGTCTACTTCATCGTGCCGTTGAAGGTGACGAGGATAGTTTTGTCGCGGAAGTGGATGTGCGTTCTGAAGGACTTTTTGCCGAGGCGCCGGGTTGGATCGGGCTTGAGTATATGGGTCAAACCATTGCAGCCTGGGCCGGCTGGCAAGCGCGCCAACGTGGAGATGCTCCCAGAATCGGGTTTCTGCTCGGCAGCCGTCGTTATGAGTGTTCGGTACCTGTGTTTCCTGTCGGAAAGACGTTGCAGATAGAAATCCAGCGTAATTTTGTGGCCGAGAATGGTCTGGGACATTTCGATTGTCGTATCCGTATCGGCGACGAAACGGTCGCTACCGCAACCTTGACCGTGTTTGAGCCATCGAATGCAGAAGCCTTTCTGAAAGGACCCCAAGATGTCTGATCGCACAGTACTGGTGACCGGTTCCAGCCGGGGCATCGGTCGCGCCATTGCCTTGCGGCTGGCACGAGATGGGTACGACATCGTCTTGCATTGTCGAAACCGCATCGATGAGGCGGAAGCCGTCGCACTCCAGATTCGTGATCTTAAACGGGCAGTACGCATACTTCAGTTTGATGTGGCTGATCGTGCAGCAGCGGCGCAACTCTTATTGTCGGATGTGGAAGCGCACGGCTGTTATTACGGTGTGGTTTGCAATGCGGGGATTGCTCGCGACAATGCTTTTCCTGCAATGCCAGGCGAGGATTGGGACGCCGTCATTCATACCAATCTGGATGCGTTTTATAACGTGCTCAATCCTCTGACCATGCCCCTGGTGCGGCGACGCCAGCCGGGCCGTATCGTTACGCTATCCTCAGTCTCAGGCATCATGGGCAATCGGGGTCAAGTCAATTACAGTGCAGCCAAGGCCGGGATCATTGGTGCCAGCAAGGCCCTCGCGTTGGAACTGGCCAGTCGTGGTATTACCGTCAATTGTGTGGCACCAGGCCTGATCGCGACCGAGATGGTGGATGAACAAATCCTGACTGAAGCGCTGAAACTGATTCCAGCGCAGCGCGTGGGTCAGCCCGAAGAAGTCGCCGCAGTGGTCAGCTTTTTAATGCACGAAGATGCCGCTTACATCACTCGGCAGGTCATCTCGGTCAATGGGGGAATGGTGGGATGAAGACGGAAAAAAATACAAGAAAAAAACGCGTCGTCATTACCGGCATCGGTGCAATCAGTCCGCTCGGTCACGACTGGCCGACCGTGGAAACGCATCTGCGCTCGGGCCGTAATGCCGTGCAAGTGATGGAGGCGTGGAAGGAATATGAAGGCCTGAATACTTGTGTGGGCGTTCCAAGCGCCTCTTTCGAATTGCCTGCTCATTACAACCGCAAGAACACGCGCAGTATGGGACGCGTTGCGCTCATGGCAACCCGTGCTTCTGAAATGGCGCTGAGTGATGCCGGTCTGCTGGGTGATGATTTGGTCAAGAGCGGACAAATGGGAATAGCCTATGGCTCCTGCTCGGGCTCGCCAGTGAGTACAGGTGATTTTGGTCGCATGATGATTGACAAGACGACTGAGGGTATAACTGCAACGACTTATATCCGCATGATGGCCCACACTGCAGCGGTCAATATCGGCGTCTTTCTTGGCTTGACGGGACGCATCGTAACGACGACCAGTGCCTGTACTTCAAGTAGCCAGGGTATCGGCTATGCCTACGAAACGATCCAGTCTGGTAAACAGATTGCCATGCTGGCTGGCGGTGCGGAAGAACTGGATGCGAGCCAGGCTGCTGTTTTCGATACCCTCTTTGCCACGAGCGTCAAACACAATCAGACCCCAGAATTGACTCCAAGCCCCTTTAATGCGGATCGCGATGGTTTGGTATTGGGTGAAGGTGCATGCACATTTGTATTGGAGGAACTGGATCATGCTTGTGCACGTGGCGCTCCCATTTACGCTGAAGTGATTGGCTACGGCACCAATAGCGACGGCTCTCATGTGACCCAGCCGAATAGCGTAACCATGGAGACGGCAATGCGGCTGGCTTTGAGCGATGCCGAACTCGATGCATCCGATATTGGCTATGTCAATGCGCATGGCACTGCGACTGATCATGGGGATGTTGCTGAAACGCAAGCGACCCAACGTGTTTTTGGCGAACGCATACCGATCTCTTCGCTCAAGAGCTATATGGGTCATACCTTGGGCGCATGCGGCGCGCTGGAAGCATGGATGAGTATCGAGATGATGCGCACGGGCTGGTTTGCACCGACGCTGAATCTTGCTTCAGTTGATCCCCGTTGCGGGACGCTGGATTACATTACGGGCACAGGGCGAGAATTGCAAACGGACTTGGTCATGAGTAACAACTTTGCTTTTGGAGGGATCAATACTGCATTGATTTTTCACCGTTGGCAGGATTGATTTTTTGCAGTATTTAAAATAGGGAGAACCATGAAAAAGATAATGACCTATGGATTGATTTGCGGCGTGCTCGCAACTTCTGCAATACCTGCTCTGGCACGAGATACCTTGTTGAATCTTCCTTGGACCGATGTTTTTTCCATGCCTGAAGCACAGAAAAAACTGGATGGCTCAATCAAGTTTTTCTTCTCTGGCCAAGAGACGCCGAAAATACTAAAAAAGATGGGAGAAGGGGTTTCCAATCGGAAGACCAGTGGGTTCGCCAAGTCTGATGAAAATGCTTGTAAATGGGCTGCACTATCTGCCTTGATCGCTTTTCAAGATTCGGCCAAGAAAGAGGGTGCAAACGCTGTGGTCGATTTAGTGGGCTATTACAAGCGCAATGAAACGCAGGCCGATAAACTCTATGAGTGCCATGTGGGTGCACTTATTGTCGGTGTGACTTTGAAGGGCAACTACGCGCAGATTGAGGAATAAGCTGTCAATGCTGTTTGTGGCGCTTGCGAGTCGTGAAATACTTTTGCGCGAGTTCGACGGTAATCGTGATCTGGTCTGGAGTGAATCAGAAAAAACGCGGCTTGATCAATATAAAACGCTAGCGCAACGCCAGCGCTTGATTGCAGGTCACGGCTTGGCGAGACGTGTCCTTGTGGAGCATCTCGGTAGTGAACTCAGCGATTGGCGATTGAACGCGGCCTCCGGTGAACCTCCAGGCGTTGCCGATCATCCCGATCTATATCTTTCCTTGACACATAGTGGTGAGTGGTATGCATGCGCCTTGTCTGATCAACCCATTGGGGTCGACATTGAAGTATTGAAAACTCAGCGTGATGTGCCTGCAATGGCGGAGATCATTTGCAATAAAGCCGAAATTCATCAACTGAGCGATCTAAATGAGGCCAAACAAGCGAGCCACTTTGCACGACTCTGGACTCTTAAAGAAGCCGCCTTGAAGCAACAAGGACTAGGACTGGATTTCAATCGCATGCGCCAACTTGTGCCGGTCATTTCAACGGGCATCGAGGCGCATGCTGTCACTTGGTTTGATCGACCAACAGGACTGGTGGTCGCCCTGGCTTCCCCGATTTCGGATAGGGTTCAGCCGCAATGGCCAGATGAATTCCAACCAAAAGAAATCGACCGCTGGGTTTTTACAACCTGCATCAATGAATGATGAATTGGGTTTGAATTTCGCTCTGGGAAAACGGCAGCGTTTAGACCACAGAATCGATCTTTACTTGGACGCTTTAAGCTTTTCCGGGGAATTGGTTTTGACGGATGTGGTCTTCGCAGCGTCCATATTTCGCACGGGGACATTTTTGATGTGATTCAGCAGTGCTGTACAACTACTGTCTTTACCAGGCCCGGTTTCGAACAATGGAATCAGCGCCGCTAACGGATTGATCAAGCCCAACAGGATTGCACTGCCAGCGCGCAAGGTGAGCAGGCCCTTATCCGGGCCGATGTCGGGATGGGAAAAGGGTCCGCGCACATGCATAGGAACACGCAAGGTCAGCAGACTTTTGTCTTTCGGTACCGGCAAGACTTTCAGGTCCAGATTTTCAGTGGCAAAGTTGGTTGGACCTTGAACGGTGACGATGGTGTCGGTGGTGTCAAACACAAACGCATGCGGGGTCATCACTCCGTTTTTTACCTCGAGATCGGCAACGCCGCAGCGGATCCGAACTGATCGGTCACCACGAATCAAAAAGCCTAGCGCTTCAAACGCATCCAGATCGAGCAGTTCGAGCTGGAGGTTACTGATTGTGCCGCGACCCATGGCGAGTTGGATTGTTCCGGTGCTGGTGCCGAGCAAGGCGGCAATGGAATTGCCTTGGCCATTCAGGATGATCTTGCCGTTAACGTTGCCGAGCGCAGCTTTCGAGTCGCGCAGGCTTGGCAGTAACTGAACCAACTGTAAGTTGCGGAACTTGCCGTCGATACGACCCTGCATCGGATTGGTTTGACCATCAATGCGGATTTCATTGCTGAGTTCACCATTGGCAAAACCAAAACGCAATGGCGCAAGTGTGAGTATCTTGTCCTTCACGATAAGGCGACCGTTGAGATTGTCGAAGGGTAATGCGGCCAGATTGCGGACTTGCTTGGCTTCGAAATTGAGATCGGCATCGAGGGTATCCCATCGCGCGCTCTCGAATTGTTTTTGCGGCAGCATGCGATGCACGGCTTTAGTTGCTGATTTTTCTTCAGTAGTAGCGCTGGCAGTCGGCGTTTTTCCGATCAATGGGCCGATATCTTTGAGGTCAAGGTGAGGTGAATAGACTTTCCCGCTGAGAAAAGGACGTTGTGGACGCCGCGCATTGCGTGGTTCAAACGTGACTGAGCCGCCGATTTCACTTTGTCCCAGTTGACCGGTGAAGTCATCGTAATACCAGATGCCTTCGTTCAAGCTGACGCGGCCCTCGGTACGATAGGGTGGCGTGTCAGGCAGGCCGATGTGCGCAATTTCATACCACTCCCCCATCGAGGCGCCACTGACTTTCAACTTGACGCTAACCACCCTGGGTTCAAGCAGGCCGGTCACCGAACCTTGGGCATCGACCCGGGTTTGTCCGATGCTACCGTGCAGATCAAGGTCATAGGCCATCGACGTATCGTGCAAACGCAGGACATCCGCACCTCGCCCGTGTGCGACCAGCGTGAGTCCCCTCCAGGTTCCTGTGGCGGCAACAACAATGTGGTTGCTCTGGTCCTCCGCAGTTACAGTTTTGAGGTCAGCCTGAATATTGGTTTTAAGATGGCTGGCGAGATAGCTGATGCGACCGCTGTTGAGTTTCAGCGAACCGATCTTGAACGGTAAGTTGCGGTCCTCTTTTTGGTTGGTATCAATCGCCCAGTTATGCCGGCCATCTTCTAGAATTTCGAATTCGGCGTCGGGTTTGTCCAATATCAGATAGGGTAAATAAACTTCGCCGGTCAGCAAGCGCCATACTGCGATCCCAGCGTCGAGCCGATCCGTCGTGAACATCTCTGGCCGCTGTGCCCAATCCGGATTGCCCAAGCGGAGGCGCTCTGCAGTGATATGCGTTCCATCAGAATGGAACAAGCCCCAATACAGCGTCAGGTCGCCATCCAGCTTTAGAGATCGTCCAGTGGACGTCTGTACTTTTTGTTCGATCCAGCCCCGTAAAGAATTAAGATTCCACGGAACCGAAAAAGACAGCAAAAAGGCAACGATCAGTGCGCTTGTAATGAGAGGGGCGGTCCATGAACGAGAGGACCAACGATGCTTGGTGACATTCATGATGCCCCATCATATCGTCCCGCTTTATTTCATGCTGTAGGAGGCATGTACGCAGCCTTGTCGGTATCTAGGCCGCAAAAACTGATCAGGCCTTGCCGGTACTCCCGAATCCGCCGGCACCGCGCTCGCTTGCCGGAAATTCATCGACGATATTAAACCGGGCTTGAACCACCGGAACAATCACGAGTTGCGCCAATCGCTCCATCGGATTCAAAGTGAACGCAGTCGAACCCCGGTTCCAGGTACTCACCATCAACTGCCCCTGGTAATCCGAATCGATCAAGCCCACGAGATTGCCCAGCACGATACCGTGTTTGTGACCCATACCCGAGCGCGGCAAAATCAGGGCGGCATAACCGGGGTCGGCCACATGAATGGCCATACCGGTCGGAACCAGATGGGTCGTACCAGGTTCGAGGACTAAAGGAGCATCGAGACAGGCGCGCAGATCAAGTCCAGCGCTGCCGGGCGTGGCATAGGCAGGCAACTGATCTTTGAGACGAGGGTCGAGAATTTTGACGTCAATATGCATGAGAGGGATTGGTATCTAGTGTTATTGCTTTTTCAGTTCAGCGAGCTTGTTACGCAACTGGCTTAGGGCAGGTTGGCTGCGTTTGATAATGTAGACCACGTAAATAATTGCAGCGACACGGATCAAAACATCAAAGGGTTCCGGGACTAGCGGTGCAATGAAGAACAATGCAAGAAAAGCCAGCAAGATTGCTCGTACAATTCCTGCGATTGCGCTTTTGCTGTCTTGCGAAGCAATGGTCTCAGCATTGGTTTCGGGCGAGGCATTGGGAGTTGCTGGATCGGTTTTATACGATTCAGGCGTCGAATTTTTTCTTGAATCGGGCGTTGAAGATTGAGTTGGTGCAAGCGGATTGTGCTGGCTCAGTCGCTCAACATAGCGAGCAAAATCACCATCTTTAGGACCCTGATCATGCATCATCGCAAGCCTGACTGTTTGAGCGGAACATGATCAATGTTTTGACAACGCCTGCGCGATGACGGCAACCAACTGGCGTGCGAGAACGAGCTTATCTGCGCGCGCAAGCCGTGTGATACCCGCATCGCTATAAAGCATGAGTTCATTCTCGTCCGCGCCAAGTGCATTCTGCGCAAGATTTCCGATGAGTAGCGGCACATTTTTTTTCTGGCGCTTGGTCTCGGCGTTTTGATCCAGGTCATTGGTCTCTGCGGCGAAGCCTACGCAATAGGGCGGGGAAGCCAGATTGGCGACGCTGGCAAGAATATCCGGATTGGCAAGGAAATCGAGCCGGGGTGGCGCACCGTCATCCTTCTTGATTTTCTGCGTCAGTGGATTCCTGACTGCCCAATCAGCGACTGCTGCAACGGATACAAACACGTCGGTCTGTCCCACTTCAGCCATCACTGCAGCCAACATCTGTTGTGCGGTCTGAACCTTGATCAAACTCACACCACGTGGTGGGGCCAGTGCGGTTGGGCCTGAGACCAGCGTGACTCGCGCGCCGGCTTCGTGGGCGGCTTGAGCAATGGCATAACCCATCTTGCCTGAAGAAAGATTGGTGATGCCGCGCACGGGATCAATCGGCTCGAAGGTCGGGCCCGCTGTGACCAGTACCTGCTTGCCCTGGAGCAACTTGGGCTGAAAAAAAGTAATCAGCTCGGACAGGATTTCGTGTGCTTCCAGCATGCGACCATCGCCAATCTCGCCACAAGCCTGATCGCCCGAAGCCGGACCGAGCAGAGTGATGCCATCGGCGCGGAGTTGCACCACATTGCGCTGAGTTGCCGGATTGGCCCACATCTCGCGGTTCATTGCTGGAGCCAGTAACAAAGGACAGGCGCGGGCGATACATAGGGTTGAGAGCAAATCATCGCAACGTCCATGTACCAATTTGGCCATGAAGTCGGCGCTGGCGGGTGCCACGACGATAGCATCGGCCTCACGCGAGAGATTGATGTGCGCCATATTGTTGCTGATACCGCCCGCGCTGCGATCATCCCATTGACTGGTGAACACGGGCCGCCCCGACAAGGCCTGCATGGTGACCGGCGTGATGAAGTGCGTTGCGGCTTCGGTCATCACAATCTGTACAGTGGCGCCATGATCCTGCAAGCGACGCGTCAACTCAGCCGCCTTGTATGCGGCAATGCCACCGGTCAAACCAAGAACGAGGTGCTTGCCGTCAAGATCGCGCAGTGTGGTCGCCATTATTTTGTTCTCCGCACCCGCAACAGTTCATCCAGAATCAGAAAGATGGCACCAATGGTGATCGCGCTGTCGGCTACATTGAAGGCAGGAAAAAACCAGTTACGCCAATAGACCAGAAGAAAGTCGATGACATGACCATGGATGAAACGGTCAATCACATTACCAAGTGCGCCACCAGCGATCAGGGTCAGCGCAAAGGAGAATAATTTTTGCGAGCTGTGTCGGGCCAGCAAGTAAATAATGAACAGGCTGGCCGCAATCCCCATACCGGTAAAAAACCAGCGTTGCCAGCCGCCTGCGCTGGAAAGAAAACTGAACGCGGCACCTTTGTTGTAGAGCAGGGTGAGATCGAAAAAAGGCAGAAGATTGTGACGCTCGCCGAATGAAAATGTTTTTTCGATCACAACTTTTGAAATCTGGTCTGCCAGGATGACGACAGCCATGATGCCCAGCCATGGCGCGAGCCGACTCAGGAGAGAAGCATTTTTTGCCAATTAATCCACCATCTCATTCAATTTTTTCGGGTCAAATTTTCCATTGCCCACGTTTTCCGGGCAGGCTCCAATTTTTTCCAGAGCAGCAAAAATGGCCTCAATTTTTTGCGCTTGCGTAGCAGCTTCGTCGATCAGTCCATGCAATGCGATAGACAGCGGGTCATCTGCATTCTGCGTAACGGCATAGGCTGAAAAGCCCATTCGTGCCGCATTTTCTTCACGTAGTTGAGCCGCGTTTTCGAGAATGATGCGCGCAGGAATGCCCACCGCAGTGGCGCCGGGCGGCACTTCTTTGACCACCACGGCATTCGAACCGATACGAGCGCCAGCGCCTACCGTAAACGGACCGAGCACCTTAGCGCCTGCGCCGACCACGACGCCATTGGCAAGAGTGGGGTGGCGCTTGACCTGCTTCAAGGCGGTTCCACCCAGGGTCACGCCTTGATAGATAGTGCAATCGTCCCCTACCTCGGCGGTTTCGCCAATGACGATACCGAAGCCATGATCGATGAAGACGCGGCGCCCGATGATGGCGCCCGGATGGATTTCGATGTTGGTAAAAAAGCGACCCCAATGCGAAATCCAGCGTCCCAACCAGAGCAAGTCTCGCAGCCAGAACCAGCGCGCAAGTCGATGGATCAGCAGCGCATGGAAACCCGGGTAGCAGGTAATGACTTCCCAAGTGCTGCGCGCAGCGGGATCACGCTCGAGGATGGTGGCGATGTCTTCGCGAATTCGATTCAACATGGCGTTATTGTAGGGCTGATGCCGAGTTGTTGCTGCCGTCCATTATTTCCGCCGTTGCGACAGGATGGCGGTGCAAATCCCGCGCAGGATACTGATTTCTTCCTGCTCTAGCTCGGTCCGTGCAAACAGGCGACGCAGACGCTGCATTAATTTTTTGGGGTATTCAGGATTAAGAAATTCGATTGCAATCAGCGCTTCCTGCAAATGAGCAAAAAACTGTTCGCGTTGTTCGTGACTGGCGAACTGTAGCGGCTGTTCTTGCGTCTCAATGGGTGCAACAGAAGCATCCGAAGCTGCAAGTGCGGCCAGACGGCACTCATAAGCGATGATTTGTACGGCCTGGGCCAGATTCAGCGAGGTGTAATCCGGACTGGTGGGTAGGGTGCAGCAGACCTGGCATTTCATTACGTCTTCATTGTCGAGGCCGTAGCGCTCGCTGCCGAACACGAAAGCGACTTCATTGAATGAGTGAGTTGCAGCATCAGTCACCGTTGAGGTCAGGGTGATCGCTTTTGCCACTGCGTTTCGCACCTCCATTTCAGGTACGGAAATGTCCCGGTTCCGGGCGGTCATCGCTACAGCCCATGAGCATCCGGCCAGCGCTTCATCCAGCGTCGCATGGATTTTTGTTTGTGCGAGTACATCGGTGGCACTGGCGGCAAAAGCCACTGCTTCAGGATGGCCCAGCGCGTCATCAAAACGCGGCGTAACCAGATGAAGTTTGGATAATCCCATGGTCTTGAGGGCACGGGCGGCGGCGCCAATGTTGCCACGCTGGCTCGTCGAGACAAGGACAATCCGAATAAGGGAAAGCGGCTTCATATAAAATGTCACAGTTGCTGCGCAATGCGCAGATTGTTGTATCTGCTCTTTACCAATTCCTGCCTGAATCGTCAGTCTGTTATGTACCCGAGTCCACAAGACTCGCTCGTCCTGTTTTGAATGCCGTCAGAAAGCTGCCTCATGTCTACGACTCATCCGATGTTGAATATTGCGGTCAAGGCCGCACGCCGTGCCGGTTCAATTATCAACCGCGCCAGTCTGGATCTTGATCTGGTCAAGGTCAGCAAAAAGCAGCACAACGATTTTGTCACGGAGGTTGATAAAGCCGCAGAAGCCACCATCATTGAAACGCTGTTGACCGCGTATCCAGAGCACGCCATCTTAGCAGAGGAGAGCGGCCAATCCTGGACCTCCACTCCAGCCAACGAACAACCCGATTACGTGTGGATCATTGATCCCCTCGACGGTACCACCAACTTCATCCACGGCTTTCCCCAGTATTGCGTTTCGATCGGTCTGGCGCACAAAGGCCAGATGACGCAGGCTGTGATTTACGATCCCACCCGCAATGATCTCTTTACCGCTACGCGCGGGCGCGGCGCTTATCTGAACGACAAACGCCTGCGTGTTTCCAAGCGTACAAAAATGGCGGATGCCTTGCTGGGCACCGGTTTCCCGTTTCGCGACCTGAGCACACTGGATCGTTATCTCGGCATGTTTCGTTTGATGACCGAACAATCGGCCGGACTGCGTCGTCCCGGCGCGGCAGCACTCGATCTGGCTTATGTGGCTGCCGGACGACTGGATGGTTTTTTTGAAATCGGTCTTGCCCCTTGGGATATTGCCGCCGGCAGTCTGCTCGTTACCGAGGCAGGCGGCTTGATTGGTGATTTCCAAGGTGATGCCGACTACCTTTATACCGGCAACGTGCTCGCGGGTAATCCAAAAATCTTTGCGCAACTGGTTCAGACGCTTGGATCGAAGTATCCGAAGGTAAATCTCAGTTAAACCTTGCATTTGCCAAGTCAATGTCAATCAAGGACCAATAATCGAGCCCTGCAAACACGATGTCCGCAAATAAATTGATTCAATTCGGTATTCGTGACAATCACGCACATGGCAAAGTTGCTGATTTTCTCGTTGAGAAAATCAGCACTGGCAGTCGGTTGTCAGTAGTCTCAGCCTATTTCACGATCTACGCCTACGAAGCACTTTCAACCAATCTCGACAAGATTGGCCATCTAAATTTTCTATTTGGAGAACCGCGCTTCATCGCGTCACTCGATCCTGAGAAAAACGATAAGAAGGCCTTCAAGATTGAAGATGAAGGACTGGAGCTTGCGAACCGTCTGCAACAAAAAGAAGTGGCTCGTCGTTGTGCCGCCTGGATACGCGATAAGGTAGAAATTCGTTCCATCCGGCAAGCCAATCTGCTCCACGGCAAGCTTTATCACATTGATGACGGTCGCCGTGAACATGCCATTCTGGGTAGTTCCAATTTCACCCGGCGCGGTCTCGGACTGTCCGCAACACCCAATATCGAACTCAACCTGATTGTTGATGGCGACCGTGATCGCGCTGAACTCAAAGAATGGTTTGATCAAATCTGGGCAGATGAAAAGCTGGTCGCCGATGTAAAGGATGAGGTGCTGCATTACCTTGAACAGCTTTACGTCAATCACGCACCAGAGTTCATTTACTTCAAAACCCTGTTTCATGTGTTTGAGCGGTTCTTGTCTGGCCAGGCTGATGATGCCCAGCTTTTTGACCGAACCGCCATTGTTGATACCGATATCTGGAAGGCCTTGTTTGATTTCCAGAAAGATGGGGCCAAGGGGGCCATTCACAAAATCAACGCCCATAACGGCTGCATTCTTGCCGACAGCGTCGGTTTAGGGAAGACCTATACCGCGCTGGCTGTCATCAAGTATTACGAGCTGCGGAACCTTCGTGTCCTCGTTTTATGCCCAAAGAAGCTGCGTGATAACTGGACTGTTTTTCTGGCACAGAACAACAGCGAATTGAATCCCTTCCTTAAGGATCGTTTCGCCTACACCGTACTTTCCCACACTGATCTATCGCGTGAAACCGGCAAAGTCGATGGAGTTGATCTTGGCGCGCTCAACTGGGGTAATTTTGATCTCATCGTAATTGATGAATCACACAACTTCCGTAATAACGTCAAGGGCAAGCGCGACGATGATGGCAACATCATCAGAAAGAGCCGTTACGAGCGACTGATGCAAGACATCATCCAGTCCGGAGTCAAGACCAAAGTCATGTTGCTCTCCGCTACGCCGGTGAATAATGACCTGAAGGATTTACGCAACCAGATTTATTTTGTTACCGAAGGTCTGGATGCAGTGTTCTCGCAAAGTCTGGGTATCAACAGCATCAAAGACACGCTTTCCACTGCCCAAAGAACATTCATGGAATGGGCCAAGCGCGCCGGCGAGAAAGATTCCAAAGAGTTGATGAATGATTTGCCAGCAGGGTTTTTTACTTTGCTCGACGAACTCACCATTGCCCGTTCACGCAGGCATATTCAGCGTTATTACCGCGCCTCACTGGCTGCCATCGGCCAGTTCCCAAAACGTGCCAAACCACAGTCCATTTACGCTGACATTGACAATAAGCATCGCTTCCCGACGTATGACCGGTTGAATCAGGAGATTGAAAAATATCAGCTCTCTCAGTTCAAACCTTCTGCCTATGTGCGACCTGAGTTCAAACATTTTTATACAGGTGAAGGTGCCATCAAAAATTTTAGCCAGGAGACGCGTGAACGCTTCCTGATTGGCATGATGAAGGTCAACTTTCTCAAGCGTCTAGAAAGTTCAGTGCGCTCTTTCGCTATCACTATGGATCGCACCGTCAGCAAGTTGGAAGACCTGGAAGATCGAATCAAACAATTTCTGGCCTTGCGCGATCAGAATGAACAGGACTTGCAACCCGAATTGTTTGTAATGGAGGCGGAAGAAGATGAAGATCTGCGCGAAGCCTTTGAGGTGGGCACGCTGAAGTACCGTCTGGAGCACATGCGCGTGCATGATTGGCTCAAAGACCTGCAGGCTGACAAGCAGCAACTTTCCATGCTGGCAGAAAGTGCCGATGGCGTCAGTCCTGAGCGTGATGCCAAACTCGCTGAACTGAAAAAAATCATCGAACAAAAAGTTATGCATCCAAGCACGAACAGTGCTGCAGAAGAGAATCGCAAGATCATCGTCTTCTGCGCCTTCGCCGATACGGCTGCCTACCTCTATGAAGAACTGGAAGCCTGGGCGCGTGTGAAACTCGGCGTTCATATTGCCTTGGTTTCCGGTGGTGCCCGACCCAACCGTACGACCTTTGGTCACGCAGACTTCAGCCAGATACTCACCAACTTTGCGCCTCGCGCCAAGCAGCGCATCAAGATGAAATCCATGCCGCAAGACAGCGAGATCGACATCCTGATTGCGACCGACTGCATCTCTGAAGGACAGAACTTGCAGGACTGCGATCTACTGGTGAACTACGACATTCATTGGAACCCGGTGCGCATCATTCAGCGCTTTGGCCGGATCGACCGCATCGGCAGTCAGAACAAGGAAATCCAGCTGATCAACTTTTGGCCCACGCCCGACCTCAACAAATACATCAACCTCAAGAACCGCGTCGAAGCCCGCATGGCACTGGTAGACATTGCCGCTACCGCCGAGGACAACATTCTTCAGGCAGAAGACCTGCGCGAACTGATTCAGGAAGATCTGCGCTACCGCGACAAGCAACTGTTGCGGCTCAAGGACGAAGTGCTTGACCTGGAAGACTTTCAGGAGTCTGTGGCTCTCAACGAATTTACCCTCGACGATTTTCGGATGGAATTGGCTACCTACATCGAAGCCAATCGCGAGAAGCTGGAACAAGCGCCTTTCGGCCTCTACGCCATCGTACCGCCACATGCTGAATATCAGACTATCAAGCCTGGTGTCATCTATTGCCTGAAGCAGCGCATCGACGCCAGCGGCAATGAAACCGTCAATCCTTTGCAGCCATACTTTCTGGTCTACATCCGTGATGACGGGGAAGTGCGCTACAACTTCACCAGTCCCAAGCAGATACTCGAAATCTTCCGTGCCGTCAGCCAAGGCAAAACCGAGCCCTATGCCGAGCTATGCACGCTCTTCGATACCGAGACGCAGCACGGTCAAGACATGAGCCGTTACAGCGCTTTGGTGGAGCAGGCCGTTACGGCCATTGCCGCGCAGTTCGAGCGAAAAAATGCAGGTAACCTGTTTGCCGGGCGCGGTGGCAAACTCACTGATGCAGGCAAGCAGGTGAAAACAACGGCTGACTTTGAACTCATCACATGGCTTGTGATAAAGTAGCTACAGAATCATAGCTACAAAGAGGCCTGTCATGTTAGCCACCGCAAAACTGTTCAAAACCGGAAGCAGTCAGGCTGTGCGCTTGCCTAAGGCATGCAGACTGCCCGGTGACGAAGTCTGGGTGCATAAAAACGAAGTCACCGGCGTGGTCACGCTGACTCCCAAAAAAAAGACGGCAGCCGACCTCGACAAGCTCTTCAAACTCATTGAAGCAGCCGATGTGCCGGAAGAATTCATGGCCGAACGCGACAATCAGTCCGGCGAGTTGCGGGAGATTTTTTAATGCCCGGTTATCTGCTGGATACCGACATTTGCAGTTACGCCATCAAACGCAAACAGCCGGAGTTATTGAGCAAGATACGCGCAGGACTGGAGAGTGAAGCGATTGCCGTCTCCGCCATTACGCGCGGCGAACTGCTGTACGGCTTGGAAATTATTCCTAACCCAACGGCAGCGACCACACTCAAAACTGCCGTGCTTGCCTTTCTTGACCATATGCCTTGTCTGGAGTGGCCGGTAGCTGCAGCTGACCATTACGCCAAACTGCGCGGTGCGCAAAAATTGACGGGGCAGCATGTCGGTTATATGGATACCCTGATTGCCTGCCACGCCCTTGCTGAAGATTTGATTCTGGTCACCAACAACGAACGCGACTTTGTACGGATTCCCGGCTTGAAAATAGAAAATTGGGCGTTATAGCCCATGCTGGAAATCTTACGAACGATGAACCCAAAGCAAGACCGCCCCCTAAGCCCGACTCTTGCGGAATTTCTGCTGAATTCATGACCGATACTCAAATCAGACATACGATCAAGGCCGCTATCATGGGTTTTGGGGATCAATCACTGCGTTCAGCTGCACTGGAATTTTTCGTGGCACTTGGGTACAAGTCCGAGCGCACAATCAATGTGGGAACAGTTAAAGATTTCTGCGAACATTTTGATCCTGAAGGTAAGCTCAATCATCCCAGGGCAGAAAAAAAACAATGGCAAGCTATTGAGTTACTGTTCCAGCTCACCGACGAAGAGTTGTCGCGCAACGCGACGTTGTTCAAAGACACCGCCGTCAGAGCATCGCTGCTCCAGTCCTATGTGTTCTTTGCGGTGGAGCTCCAGCCGGGTGATTACGCACGGGGCAAACTGGCCGCTATCACCCGCCAGATCAACCGCATCTTTCCCATGCCGGTCATGGTGCTGTTCAAGGTGGGGGGCAACTTATCTATTGCCGTCATCAACCGCAGGCAGAACAAGCGGGATGAGAGTAAAGACGTTTTGGGCAAGGTCACGCTGATCCAAAACATCTCAACGGTCAAACCGCATCCGGGTCACCTGGACATTCTGGCTTCGTTCTCGACCACCGAACTGCTTGCCCGCAAGAAGCCCATCGGAAACTTCGACCAACTCCACGCCGCGTGGGAAGACGTATTCAACGTTGAATTACTCAACAAGCGCTTTTACGAAGAACTGTCCAACTGGTATTTCTGGGCACGCAAGCAAGTCAGCTTCCCGTCTGATCTGGACGACAAAGACACCAAACGCTCAGAAGAAGACAAGAAGGACACCCGCAACGCCACCAGCGTCATTCGTCTGTTGACGCGGCTGATCTTCTGCTGGTTCCTGAAAGAAAAAGACCTCATTCCCGATCATTTGTTTGACCAGGATGCCGTCACCAACGCCCTGAATTCTGTTGGCGAAGACGAGAGCACCTATTACCACGCAATTCTGCAAAACCTGTTTTTTGCCACGCTCAACCAGCCCATGAATGCCGACGGTGAACCTGTCAGGCAGTTCGCTGCGGATGGCGATTTTCAGGAAAACCGCAACCAGCATGGCGTGAAGACCCTCTACCGGTACAAAAAATCTTTCCGTGCGCCAGACAACGCGCTCGCATTGTTCGAGGACATTCCATTTCTGAACGGCGGCTTGTTTGCCTGCCTTGACACAGAAGACGACACCGGCAAGGTGCAATATGCCGACGGCTTTTCACGCAATGCCAAAAAGCAACCCATCGTCCCCAATTGCCTGTTTTTTGCAGCACCCCACGTCGTTGATCTGAGCGAAGACTTTGGCGATGCCAAGAAAAAGAAAGCTAATGTGCGCGGCCTGCTGCACATCCTGCACGGGTACAAGTTCACCATTGCAGAGAGCACGCCGGTAGAGCAGGAAATCGCCCTCGACCCTGAGCTGTTGGGCAACGTTTTTGAAAACTTGCTGGCCAGCTACAACCCTGAAACCGGCACCAACGCCCGCCGCCAGACCGGCTCGTTTTACACCCCGCGCCCCATCGTGGACTACATGGTGGACGAATCCCTCAAAGCCTACCTTGCGGACGCGCTCGTCAAGGCATTGCCCGCCACCACCTTGGCAGATGCTAAAGCCGGGCTGGAAATTCTGTTTGCTTATACCGAGAAAGAGCACGCCTTTTCTGAGGCAGAAATTGACGCACTCATTACCGCCATCAACGCCTGCAACATCCTCGACCCAGCGTGCGGATCGGGTGCCTACCCCATGGGCATCTTGCACAAGCTGGTCTTCATTTTGGGCAAGCTGGATCCGCACAATGAAAAGTGGCGGCAGCGCCAGGTGGCCAAGGCCGAAGAAATTGAAGACGTGGAGGCCCGCGAGTCATCGGTGCAAGCCATCAATAGCGACTTTGCCAACAACGCGCTGGACTATGGCCGCAAGCTGTACCTGATCGAGAACTGCATCTACGGTGCAGACATCCAGCCCATTGCTATCCAGATTGCGAAGCTGCGCTTCTTTATCTCGTTAATCTGCGACCAACGCACCCACAACGACAAGGCGCGCAACCTGGGTGTGCGCCCCCTGCCCAATCTGGAAACCAAGTTTGTTGCCGCCAACACGCTGCTCGGCTTGGATATCAAGCAAACAAGCGCAAGCATGGCCAATACCGATGAAATAAAAAAACTCAACGCAAAATTATCCTCAGTAAGGCATCGATATTTCTCTGCTCAAACCCGAAAAGCCAAACGTGATTTACAGAAGAAAGACCAAGCGCTTTGCAAAGAGATCACTGAACTTTTGGATGCGATGGGTTATGGCACTGAAGAAGAGCATCGACGCATTGCATGGAACCCCTATGACCACCATAGCGTGGCGGACTTCTTTGATCCCGGCAAGATGTTTGGCCCCGCATTGGACGATGGTTTTGATGTCGTCATCGGGAACCCACCCTATGTGCAGATTCAAAAATTCAAGGCTTCGGATAAAGCCGCGTGGGTCGAGCAAAAGTTCAAAACCTATACAGCCACGGCTGACATTTATTGCCTGTTCTATGAGCGCGGCGTTCGCCTTCTGAAGGAGGGTGGACACCTGAGCTTTATCACGTCCAACAAGTGGATGCGTGCGGGCTACGGGGAGGCGCTGCGTCAGTATTTAGCCAAAGACGTAGAAACCCAAAGCGTGATGGACTTTGGTATGGCGCAGAACTTTGGTGCTGCAACCACTTACACCTGCATCGTGCAGCTTGCTAAGCGCCCTGCGAGCGGCGTGACGCGTGGTTGCTATGTGGCCGATGACAAAGCAGCAATGACGGACCCAAGTGATTATTTCGAGCAAAACGCACTGCCGTTGAAGGGTCTAAATGAGACGCCCTGGGTCGTACTGCCTGCGGCGCGGCAACGCATCAAGCTTGAAGTTGAACAACAAGGCTTGTCGCTGGAGAAATGGCAGATAGCAATTTATCGCGGTATTTTGACCGGCTATAACGAGGCGTTTTACATCAGCACCACACAGCGGGAAGCATTCATTGCTGAAGACCCACGTTGCGCTGAATTGATTGTTCCCTTGCTGCGTGGACGTTACGTCGGGCGGTATGCGACACAGTGGGCATCTGCGGCTGACGAAAAGTGGATGATTGCCACGTTCCCAGCGCTTGACCTGAAATTTGACAACATTCCAATACCGATTCAGCGACATTTGGAAAAGTACCGCGAATCGCTTGAACCTAAGCCACGCGGCTGGGTCGGGGCTAACTGGCAAGGTAGGAAAGCTGGTTCTTATCAGTGGTTCGAAACGCAAGATCCGATTGCATATCATGCCGACTTTCTAAAGCCGAAGATCATTTATCCGAACATGACGAAGTACCTGCCGTTTTACTTCGATCAAGATGATCATTTTTTTGGCAACCAAAAATGCTTCATCATTACAAGTGATGCCGCAAGTCTTCTAACGCTTACAGCGGTATTGAACTCAAGCCTTTTCCGTTGCTGTTTCAAAGATGATTTTCCAGAACTACTGGGCAGCACCTACGAGCTTAGCAAGATTTTTTTCGAAAAAATCCCCATCAAGAAGCCCACCGCGCAGCAAGCTGCCTTGTTTGAGGCACTGGTTCCCTTGGTGCAAGCTGTCAAGGCTGAATCGCAAAAGTCAGGCAACACCGAGCTGAACAGTGTGGCGGCTTTTCTGGAGGAAGTGATTGATGCCTGCGTGATGGAAGTCTATTTTGCGGACCACATGGCAGAGCATCGCCTTGGCATCATGGCCCACGTCACCCCGCTGCTCCAAGACTTCGATGCCGGTGCGCCGCCAGCAGAACAGGTGGCGGTAGCACAGCAGTTCTACGCCCAGGCCAACGACAGCAAACACCCTGTTCGCAACATCCTCATCCGTATCCCCGTGGACAGCCCGGATTTGCTGGCCGTGATTCAGCGTGAAGGCGCGGTATGAGTACGCAGCGCCTTGAGCGCATTGAGGTTCGCGCATTCAAAGCTTTCAAACACCTCAATTTCGAACTGCATGGCCGCCACTTGCTGGCCTATGGTGGCAATGGGGCAGGCAAGTCTTCGCTGTATTGGACGCTCTACACATTTCTACAAAGTGCCGCCAAGGACACGCCCAACGTTGCCAAGTATTTTGATGATTCCGGGCCGCAAAGCCTGCTGAACGTTCACGCTACACCGGCAGAGCGCGCAGCCGCAGCCGTAGTCGTGTGGATCAAGGACGACACCCGCACATCGGCCGCCGTGTATTCGCTGTCACACGAATTGCATGACACGAAGGCTAACCCCGATGTACTGAAAGCCAGTCTGGCCAGCGACTTCATTACCTACCGGGTGTTGTCCAGCTTCTACCAGTTTCGCTACTCGCAGGCCATTGATCTGTGGCCGGTGTTTGAGCAGGAAATTTTGCCGTTTGTGCAGGGTACGTCCACCAAGGATGTGGCTGCCCTGTGGAACAAACTGAATACCGTCGATCCATTTCTCCAGTCGAAGGCCAGCGGAGAAACTGCCTGGTATCGAAAGGGGCGCTATGAACGCTTTGATGCGGACATTGCCCGATTCAATCAGGCGTTGGACGAGGTATTGGCCAGCATTTCGGCGCAAGCCCAGCTTTTTTATAACGCGCATTTTTCCGAGCCATGCACTACGGTCGTATTGAAGGTTGGCGCAACGGCGAAGGCATCCAGATATGACCGGTACGCGCACAAATTTACCGTGCCGAGCATTGGCTTTGAGATAGAGCTCGACGGCCATGTGGTGCGCAAGCCGCAGTCATTTTTGAATGAGGCCAAGCTGACCCAACTGGCCCTGTCTGTCCGCTTTGGCGCAACGCTGGCCCACCTGTATGACTCACCCTTAAAGCTGCTGGTGCTGGACGATTTATTGATCAGCTTGGACATGAACAATCGCATGAAGGTGGTGGACATCATCCTGAGCGAAACGTTTGCCGAGCACCAGAAAATCATCCTGACGCACGACCTGGGGTTCTTTAATGAGTTCAGGCGACGCATTGGCGCCCGACATGCCGAGTGGTCATTTCAGCGCTTTGTTGGCAGCCCCGATACAGAAATCCGCTTGCAGAATGAAAAGAGCCAGCTTCAAAAAGCAGAGGAATACCTGCATGGTGAGAGTCTGGACGAAGCGGCCCATTGCATTCGTAAGGCAGCCGAAGATACTGCCCGACGTTTTCGTGAGCTCAAAGTTGTACCTACCAAGGATTTTTTGACTTTGACTGAACAGTTGCGCTGGGCACGCAACAAACTGTTGGAAAAGTTGCCGACAACGCTTTACGAAAAAGTGTTGAAGGGTGTGCCTGAAAAGCACCGACAGCATCTGATCCCGGATTCGGATGTTGACCTTTCGGCCATACCTGCGATCACTCCGGAGGAACTTACTGTTCTCAGCCGATTGCGAAAGCAGTTGCGTACGCTGGTCACAAGCGAGCACTGGGTGATGATTGAAAACACAAAAATTATTGACGACGTGCTCGCGACTACTGAGCGAGTCCTTAATCCGGGTTCCCACGGCGGCGAAGCTCCGCTTTACAAAGCAGAAGTGCGCCAAGCTATTGAACTGGTCAAAAAGCTTGAGAAGTGTCTTGCTTAGCGTTTCCAAAGCACTTTCGTAAAGACAAAATCAGGTATAGACCAAAATACAATCGGCTATCAAATACCTATTGAGCTAAAAGGATCGTCTTGAAAAAAAATATCCAACCCACAGAGTCGGCCAACCACATTGCTATTTTTCAAGAGAAGTCGATCCGCCGTACTTGGCACAATGAAGAGTGGTGGTTTTCTGTGGTGGACGTTTGCAACGTCCTGACAGAAAGCCCGGATGCAGGTGCCTACTGGCGCAAACTGAAACAGCGACTGGGGTTGGAAGGAAGTGAAGTCGTGACGTTTTGTCACGGCTTGAAACTCGAAGCTCCGGATGGCAAGCAACGCATAACGGATTGCGCCAATACCGAAGGCTTGTTCCGCATCATCCAGTCCATTCCCTCACCGCGTGCGGAACCTTTCAAACGCTGGCTGGCGCAAGTGGGCTACGAGCGGGTCAAGGAAATCGAAAACCCGGAACTGGCCAGCGCCCGCGCCCGCGAGCTGTACCAGGCCAAGGGCTACCCGCAGGCGTGGATCGAGAAACGCTTGCGCTCGATTGCCATTCGCGGAGAACTGACCGATGAATGGAAAGAGCGTGGCGTGGCCGAAGGCAAGGAGTACGCGATTCTTACCGCTGAAATTGCGCGTGCAACTTTTGGCGTGACGCCCGGCGCGCATGGTCGTCACAAAGGCTTGGACACGGTGAAGACTGGCAACAACTTGCGTGACCACATGACTGATCTGGAGTTGATCTTCACTATGCTGGGCGAGGCGGGCACGACGGAGATTGCCCGGCGCAAAAATGCCAAGGGTTTTGTCAGCAACCGCATTGCTGCAAAAGAGGGCGGCACTGTGGCGGGTGATGCGCGCAAGGCGCTAGAAGCCAAGAGCGGCACGCCGGTAGTTAGTCGCTCCAACTATTTGCCGTTGATCGGTACGGAAAGTGGTCGCGCAAGCAAACCCGTATCAAAGACCTTGGCCGCGTCATTGCCATCGCCTGCTGGAAAGAAGAAGGGTGACAGGAAGTGATGTTCTTGCGTTCCCAACAATCCGGGTCGGCTATGCAGTTGAAGGCAATGGTATGGCTATAAAAACCCAGGAGACCCCGCAACACTCACCGGTGATGCAGCAGTACTTGCGTATCAAGTCGGAACATCCGGGCATTCTGCTGTTCTACCGGATGGGCGATTTTTATGAAGTCTTCTATGAGGATGCGCAGAAGGCGGCGCGCCTGCTCGACATCACGCTGACCGCGCGCGGTCAGTCCGGCGGCCAACCCATACCCATGGCGGGCGTGCCGTTTCATGCCGTTGAGCAATATCTGGCCAAGCTGATCAAGCTGGGTGAGTCGGTTGCGCTGTGCGAACAGATCGGCGATCCGGCCACTGCAAAAGGCCCGGTCGAACGCAAGGTTGTGCGCATCGTCACGCCCGGTACATTGACTGATGCAGCCCTGCTTTCCGACAAGACCGATAGCCTGCTGCTAGCGGTTTGCGAATCCAAAACCAAAATCGGTCTGGCCTGGTTGAATCTGGCCAGTGGCGATTTGCGCGTGATGGAATGTGCACCGGGACAACTCGATCAGGAACTGGAACGGCTGCGTCCCGCTGAAGTATTGATTGCTGAAGCAAGCCCGACCTTCGCGGCTTGCGGCAATGGCTTGCTGCGTGGCACGCGTTTGCCCGGCTGGCATTTTGATCATTCATCGGGACTCGTTGCGCTCAAGCAGCAGCTCGGTGTGAGCGATCTGGATGCGTATGGCGCTGAGTCGTTCACGCTGGCTGTCGGCGCAGCCGGTGCGTTATTGCGTTACGCCGCGCAAACCCAGGGGCAAACCCTGGCGCATGTGCAAAGCCTGGTCGTGGAAAGTGAAAGCGGCTATCTGGTATTGGATGCGGCAACGCGCCGCAATCTCGAAATCACCGAAACCTTGCGCGGCGAGAATGAGCGCGGTGAAAGCGCAACGCTGTTCAGTTTGCTAGATGTCTGCATGACCAATATGGGCAGCCGGTTGTTGCGCCATTGGCTGCATCATCCGCTGCAGGATCGCCAGACTCCGATGCAGCGTTCGCAAGCGATAGAAGCCTTGCTCGCGAATCAAACCGGAACTGCCGCATACGAAAAACTGCATGCGGGTTTGCGCAGGATGTCCGATGTGGAACGCATCAGCGCGCGTATTGCCTTGCGCAATGCACGGCCACGTGACCTGTCCGGTTTGCGCGACAGCTTGTCGGACTTGCCTGCGTTGCAAAAAGGAATGGATGCGCATTTGCGCACGATCCCTTTGCTCGAAGAACTGTATGCCGATTTGAATGTGCCGCAGGCTGCAGGTGAATTGCTGATTCGTGCCATTGCCGATGAACCTGCCAGCATGGTGCGCGACGGCGGTGTGATTGCGCGTGGTTACGATGCCGAACTGGATGAGTTGCGTGCACTTTCAGAAAATGCCGGTGCTTTTCTGGTCGATCTGGAGTCGCGCGAGCGGGCGCGTACCGGCATTGCCAATCTGCGTGTCGAGTACAACCGCGTGCACGGTTTTTTCATTGAAGTCACGCATGGTCAAACCGACAAAGTGCCGGATGATTACCGGCGCCGTCAAACCCTGAAGAATGCCGAGCGTTACATCACGCCCGAATTGAAGGCTTTCGAAGACAAGGCCTTGTCGGCTCAGGACCGGGCGCTTGCACGGGAAAAATTCCTGTATGAAAAACTGCTCGATCAACTTCTTCCTGAAGTCCCAGCCTTGCAACGGGTGGCACGCGCGCTGGCGACGCTTGATGTGTTGTGTGCATTAGCCGAACGCGCCAACAAACTGAACTGGTGCAAACCACAATTGATGGCTGAACCGCTGTTGCAGATCGAGGCGGGTCGTCACCCGGTTGTCGAGCAACAGCTGCTCCTGCGTCACCAACCCTTTGTTGCGAACGATCTGCTATTGAGCGATGCCGATGGTGCGCGCCGCAAGATGCTGCTCATCACCGGGCCCAATATGGGCGGCAAATCGACTTACATGCGCCAGACCGCGCTGATTGTGCTGCTGGCTTATTGTGGCAGTTTTGTTCCGGCCAGCCGCGCTTGTATCGGACCGATCGACCGGATTTTCACGCGCATCGGCGCATCGGATGATCTGGCCGGTGGGCGCTCCACCTTCATGGTGGAAATGACTGAGGCCGCCGCCATTCTTAATCAGGCCAGCGTAACCAGTCTGGTTTTGATGGACGAAATCGGACGTGGTACCTCGACCTTTGACGGCCTTGCATTAGCATGGGCCATTGCACGTCAATTGATCGAAGTAACGCGCAGCTATACCTTGTTTGCCACGCATTATTTTGAACTGACGCAATTGGCCGATGAGTTTCCGCAAGTGGCCAACGTGCATCTTTCCGCAGTCGAACATCGTGACCAGATTGTTTTTCTGCATGCAGTGCAGGACGGACCAGCCAGTCAGAGTTACGGTTTGCAAGTGGCGCGTTTGGCCGGTGTGCCGCAAAACGTGATTCGCGCTGCAAGAAAACATCTACAGGAACTCGAAGCGGCAGCCCATCAGCACAAGTCGCAATTCGATCTGTTTCAACAGCCTCCTTCACCGCAAGCCATTCAGGTGAGCGAAGAAGAAACGCGACTGCGCGATACATTGGCGACGATTGACCCCGATCAGCTCACGCCACGTGAAGCTCTCGAACAACTTTATTTATTGAAATCTCTGGAGCAGTCCAGAACTGAAACCTGATTGCCGCTTCGCGTAGAATACGGCCTGTTGAAATTTAGGAAGCGTGGCCGAGCGGTTTAAGGCACCGGTCTTGAAAACCGGCGAGGGGGTAACCCCTCCGTGAGTTCGAATCTCACCGCTTCCGCCACAAAAAAAGCCCTGCAGACGCAGGGCTTTTTACATTGAAGCGAGTGAGCCAACAGTTTAGCTCACGGGTGAGATTCGAAGGGCGACGCATGCAAGCGTCGCAGCGGCCTGCAGAATGTAGGCGAATCTCACCGCTTCCGCCAGAAGCCTGATTCCATGCGGGTTTTCGGGCTATAAATAAAACTACCCATCAAAAAGCCCATCATAAGGATCAATCAAGACTGAATCCAAATAGGCATTTGAGCCCAATTCTTCGGAAAACCCATAGCAGAGGGTGTATCCGGTGGCATCGCTGACAAAAGCTCAAGCAGGCGATGTTTCCATGTCGAACCGGGGCATATTTTCTCTAAAAGCAAGACCAGCCTTAATAAGGTGTTATGGACCTTGCCGTCTTCAAAGTTAAACCATCCTGCAACGCCCCATCATTCAGCCATTTTTAATTCCCTGGCGTGCGTAATAGTCGCGCCCATTCCGTCAGCGCCAGGAAAATCGGTTTAAGCGCACGGGCGTGATCCGTCAGTGCATATTCAACTCTAGGTGGAATCTCCGCATAGAAAGTCCGGCTGACTAGCCTGTCCGCTTCCAGCGCACGGAGTTGGGCCGTAAGCATGTGCTGGGTGATACGCGGCAGCGCCTTGCGTATCTGGCCAAAGCGTAGCGGCCCGCCCAGCAACACCCACAGAATTTCAACCTTCCATTTGCCGATGATCGTACCGATAGCTTGGCGGAACTCATCCAGTACTGCTTCTGTCGGCGAACAGTGTTGTGTATCAGGGGCATTCGTATGGTTATTCATACTAGTCTCTTTTTTCATCCTACTTGTTAAATTTCATAAAGCAGTCGATATTAATACTATCAAAACACTCGGTTTACATACTATGAACTTGAAAACAATCGTCGTCTTAGGGGCGACAGGACAGCAGGGGGGCGCGGTAGCCCGCTCACTCATCGCCGATGGCCGCTGGAAGGTTCGCGCCCTATCTCGCAATTCCGACTCCGATACGGCGCGTCGACTGTATGCCAGCGGCATGGAGGTCGTCGCCGCAGACATGGACAAGCCCGCTTCGTTGCAGGCCGCCTTCGCCGGTGTGTATGGGGTGTTTTCCGTGCAGGGAATCGACCAGGGTGGCGAGGTCGAGATCCGACGCGGCACCGCCGTAGCTGATGCTGCACAGGCTGCCGAAGTCACGCACTTCATCTATTCGTCCGTGGGAGGTGCCGACCGGCGTTCGGGCGTGCCACATTTCGACAGCAAATGGCGTGTCGAGGAGTACATACGCGACCTTGACTTGCCCGCCAGTATCGTTCGCCCGGTCTTCTTTCTGGATAACTTCATAAAGCCGTCCCTGCGCGTGGTGCTGCTGACCCTGCTGCGTAGTTATGTCCCTGCGGGCAAACCGCTGCAAATGATCGCCACGGCCGACATTGGCAAGTGGGTGGCGCACGCTTTCGCTCACCCCGAAGTGTTCATCGGTAAGGCCGAGGAAATCGCAGGCGACGAACTGACCCGTTCGCAGATCGTCGTGGCCTTCAAACGCCACGGTTGGTCGGCCGGACTTCCATTTCCCGTTCCCCGGCAGCTGTTGCGGCCGCTTCCCTATGACGTTCGCAGGATGTTCGAGTGGTTCGGCGAAGCCGGCTATGAGGCCGACATTCCCGTGCTAAAGGCAAGGCACCCCGATCTGCTGACCTTGGATGCTTGGCTACCCGGTGGGCCATAGAGGATCTGGTTCAAGGGCTGACCCCGGGCTGGTGCACTTCTCGTGGGAGTAATCTGTTGGCTGTTGGCGCCCTCACCGTCTTGATCCTGTTGTTCGATGCGCATCACGTACCGCCGATCTGCCGATTTTTGAATGCGCACACGGTCAGCCTCCGTCACCCTCCTGCATATTGAAGTGACTGTTGAAACGAGCTTTGATTCGGCTCCGGTTGGCCAGCAACCAAGTCTGAGTCTCCGTGTCGTCGGGCAATACGAGAGTGAACGGTTCAGCTTCCGTTGGCTCGTCTGCCGCGACGGGTATTAAGTATGCAGGAGGTCTTAAATCATGGCTAGAGGGATTAATTTGAATTTCCCACTTGGGATATATAAAAAGCCCTGCAGACGCAGGGCTTTTGTTTATAGCAGATGTAAGCCAATCGCTTGGCTCATCGATCCAATCCTAGTGCTTATTGAACCAGGTGTCGTCCGCTTTACTTTCCCAGGCAGAAATCTGCTTTTCAGCTTCATCTTTCGCCACGCCATAGCGCTCCTGGATCTTTCCGGAGAGTTGGTCGCGCTTCCCGGCGACAACATCAATGTCATCATCGGTCAGCTTGCCCCATTGCTCTTTAGCCTTGCCTGTGACTTGTTTCCAGTTACCTTGAATGCGATCCCAATTCATATCATTACCTCCAGGTTACATTGAAAAAAATGGCACATCAAAATGCCGTATGCAGTGTCAAGGACGAATGGCGATTTCGTTCTTGACTGACTTCACACCCTTTACATCTCTTGCAATACTTTCAGCGGTCGCTTTTTCGTTAGCGCTCTGAGCAAAGCCAGAGAGCATCACGGTGCCATTCAAAGTCTCGACCTTGATTGCTCCGGCATCGACTTGCTTGTTGTCGACAAAACGAGCCTTGACTGAAGTCGTAATGGCCGCGTCATCGACATAAGCGCCGACTGTTTCCTGACCACGTTGTACTGCGCAGCCGGTCGCGGCAATGAGAGTCAGGGCTGTAAATGCGGCTGCGAGTGTTGTTCTTAGTTTCATGATGAATTCCTTCAATGGTTAAAAATAATGAGTTGATCAGGTGGCGTCAGGAAATTTGAGCCCCGCCACCGATGGGCAAAATCTGAAACACTTATTCAGTCATCCAATCGCTGAGCTCTTCGGCATGTTCCTGCTCCTTGCTCAAAATGGTTTCGAGCATGCGGCGTGTGGTTGAATCCTTGTCACCGATGAGAGCAATCATTTGGCTATAAGCTTCAATGGCGACACGCTCGGCGATCAAGTTGGCCTTGATCATGGCTTTGAGATCACTTGACTCGTCGTAGTCGGCATGACTGCGTTGAAGCAGACTATCGGGAGCAAAGTTGGGCTTGCCACCCAGTTGCACGATTCGTTCGGCGATCTGGTCTGCATGCGCTGACTCTTCAAGTGCATGAACCATAAATTCTTCGGCGATTTTGGATGAGGCCAAGCCTTTCGCAGTAAAGTGATGACGCTTGTAACGCAACACACACACCAACTCGGTTGCCAGAGAATCATTGAGCAGCTTGATGATGTCCGTACGCCAAGGACCGTAGTTGGGTGTTACTGCGCCCTGATCCAGAGTTTTCTTGGCTGAGTTAAGGGCCGCCTCGTCCAGAACCATACGTTCTTGATCAGCCACCGGGAGATGCTTGATTTTGGTGGGTTCATTGTTAGTGACCATGAGGTGTTCCTGGTTGGCGGGTTAATGAATCGATGCAATGCCGATGTGATACGTTTAAAGCTGCATGCAACAGGTCGATATGGGTACTTTACAAATGACAGGCCTGTGCAACTATCGGCACTAGGCCCCTGTGCTCGTAGGACAGCACCGCGTGCAGATTTCGACCAGATTTGAAGGGTTACTTAGTGATGACACGCCTTAGTTGGCGTACGCGACAATGCTGCAAGGCAAGTGCGTATTGCCTTTCAGTCCGAAAGTTAAGCGACCTGACTTAAGAATTGTGGCGCAGGCTCATGCGCCAAGTACTGGAAGTATCAGTCACCCAGCAATTCACCAATCGGTTTGAGGTCTTCCACGCGGTCGCAGATGGCCTTGATGACCATCATGATGGGAATACCCAACAATAAGCCCCAGATGCCCCAGAGCCAGCCCCAGGCCAATACACCGATGAAAATAACAACGGGGTTCATGCTGCTAGTGCGACTGGTGAGCCACGGTGTTACCAGATTGCCTTCAATGGTATGAATGACTAGAGAGATTCCACCCGTTGCCAGTGCCATTTCTATGCTGCCGAATTGCAGGAAGCCAACCAGGGCCGTGCCGACGGTCACAATAATGGAACCAATATAGGGAACAAAATTCATCACCCCGGCCACCACACCCCAGACAGCCGCGTGTTGCAGGCCGATTAATGCGTAAGCAATTCCACTGATAACGCCAACGACAATGCTGGTCCCCAGTTGTACCAGCAGATAACGTTGAATCTGTTCCGTGATTTCATCCAGAGCCTGGATGGTGATTTTTCTGCGTGCGAAAGTAGGGCCCGCAATCTTGACCAGCTTGCGGCGAAAGCTGTCACCTGAAGCGAGCAGAAAAAACGCGATGAAGCAGACCACAATGATCTGTCCAATCAGACTAAGCAGTCCGATGGTGCCCGTCCATAAATAATCCCGAATGTTGAAATGGGATTGTTCGATCTGGACGCGCATCACACCGCGAGAGGTCGTGGATGCGCCACCATTTTCCTGTGCTGCACGCTCGATTTCAGTCGCAGCGTTTTGTACTTTTTCTATGGCCGTGTCGGGCTTGTTGTTGTCGGGGCGCAGAGCCTGGCGCAATTTTTGTGCGGCCTTGGGCAAGGAATCAATCAGGTTGGCTGTGTCGTCGCTCAGCGTCCATCCAATTCCACCAGCGGTCGCCAGAATGAACACGAGCAAAATCCCGGCTGCAGCGGCGCGCGGAATATGCCAGCCCACCATGCGATTCACCAAGGGGGAGAGCGCATAACTGAACATCAGACCCAGCATGACCGGAATGAATACAGCCTGCGCCCAATGGAGTACGAACACGACGGCCAGCACCGCCAGTATGCCCAGCGATATGCTGCGTATATCAACTGGCATATGCAATAGAACGCGTTCCGGCTCAGGCGGCACAGTCGTTACCGATTCGCCGTTCTTCAGTTCCTCCGATAAGCGTGGATCATCCATGCATGTCTCCAATTATTAAGGAATCTCTGATTAAGTCCATTCAAAACCAAAAATCTTGACACAGAGAACACAGAGACCATCGAAGACACAGAGAAAAGCAAGAGCGATGCGAACCGAAGCAATCTCTGTGTTCCTCTGTGACCTCTGTCGCTCTGTGTTGGGAGGTTTTGGCCCGTACATCTCATCCCTTATTCAGCATGCAGTGGGATGGTGAAACACGTCGCAGGTCCTAGACTGGGCCAATTCAGCGGCTGACCCGGTCGTAGTAATTGTGCGCTCCATTGGCTTGTTGCGGCTAGCGCGGTTTCTGCCGTCGCTCGAATCAGGATAAAGCGCATCGAGCGACCTTCGCGTTTCAGCGTCAGCTCAGCCTGATGCCAATGGGATGGCAAGCATGGGGTAAAGCACAAATTCTGCGCATCCTGTTGCAAACCAAAAATAGATTCAATTGCAGCACGATGCATCCACGCAGCTGCGCCGGTGTACCAGCTCCAGCCACCGCGTCCCACGTAGGGCGGCTGGGAATAAATATCTCCGGCCATGACATAAGGTTCGATTCCGTAGGCTTCACTTTGGGTTGAATGCTTGCTGCGATGCGCGGGACTGAGCCAGGTAAAGCTGCGGTAAGCGAGATCGCCCAGATCGGTCGAATCGGGTTGGCTTTGTGCATACTTGGCTTGTGCCATCAAGGCCCATACGCCGGCATGTGAGTATTGACCACCATTTTCGCGCACACCCGGCGGATAGGCCTGGATGTAGCCTGCGCTCGGCTCAGCATGGGCGAGAGGTGGGTCAAGCAGCCGGATCAGACCCGCTTCATGATCGATCAAATGATCTTCTACCGCCGTCATGGCCATGCGTTGCGATGCGTGAGGTGCCGCTCCGGAAAGGACGGCCCAGGCTTGTGCAATCAGATCGATACGAGCCTCGGAGTTGGCATGCGAACCCAGGGCTTGGCCGTCGTCGAAGAAGGCGCGCTTGAACCATTGGCCATCCCATGCCGCGTCGTTCAACGCGGCCTTCCAACCCAGCGCAGCCCGTTCCCAACGGTTTGCACGTTCATGCTCTCCGCGCTCATGGGCCAGCGGTGCAAAACCGGCGACGATTGTGCAAAGAAACCAGCCTAGCCAAACGGATTCGCCACGTCCTTCGTGGCCGACCCGATTCATTCCATCGTTCCAGTCGCCGGTACCCATTAAAGGCAGGCCATGGGTGCCGACGCGCAGACTGTGATCAATGGCACGGGCTGCATGCTCGTAGACCGAAACACTGTGGCTGCTGATAGCCGGGACGTAGTAGGCGTCCTCAGCCCCTTCAGGTATGGCGGCGCCTTCGATGAAAGCAACGTTTTGATCGAACAGGGTCTGGTCACCCGTTGTGCGCAGGTAATGCGCGCATGCATACGGCAGCCACAACAGATCATCAGAAAAATGCGTGCGCACACCGGCACCCGTTGGCATATGCCACCAGTGCTGCACATCGCCCTCAGCAAACTGGCGCGATGCGGCCAGCACAATTTGTTCACGCAAGATATGCGGCGCAGCCCAGGCCAGGGCCATTGCATCCTGCAATTGATCGCGGTAACCAATGGCCCCCCCGGCCTGATAAAACCCGGCCTTGGCCCACAAGCGGCAAGACACCGATTGATACAACAACCAGCGATTGACCATCACATCAAACAGCGGATCCGGTGTCTTCACTGTGGCCGCTGTCAGGAGTTGATCCCAGTAGTTGCGCACTTCATCAAGGCGCTGTGTGGCAGGAGTTGTCGCGGAGAGAACTGCAAGCTGTCGAGCCGCTTCGGGGTTCTCGGCAAAGCCCAGCAAAAAGACGCGTTCGACTGTTTCACCTGATGTCAGGGTGGCTTGGGTCGATAAAGCAGCACAGGGATCAAGCCCATCTCCACTGCGTTGTCCAAATTGGTCCGGTAGAGCCAGACGTCCGCGCGCATCGAAACACTCACGCCGATCACAGGTCCAGTCTTCGGTGGCATCGGTCGCTTCAGCAAGAGCCAGGAATGCCGTGCCATTGCCAAAACCCGCTGAACGTTCGCGTTGTGTGCACAGCAGTGCCGTGACTTTCTGCGTGGGCAAGCGTTGACGATGCAGTGCGGTGTGAACCGTGCTGCGATCCGCACGATTGGCCCCCATCATCCACTCGGCGATACCGACCATACGCAGATACTGGGTCTTATTGCCGCGATTGACGATGCGCAGCCGTATCTGTTTGACTGAAGTTTTTATATCGACGCACCACCAAACGGTCACGTCCAGATCGCCACGCGTATGGCTGATGATGGTGTAACCCTGAGCATGGGATACGCGATACACGACGGGTTCTTCGCCGGTGTTCGATGGCGCAACACTCCATGCTTGCATGGTTCTGCGATCCTGGATCAGTAACCATTCGGAAGGAGGATCGGTTACGGGGTCGTTGGACCAGGCCGTGAGCTGATTCAAACGGCTGTTCAGCGCCCAGGTATAGCCCCCTCCGGCTTCCGAAATTTGAGTGCCGAAAGCCGGGTTCGACAGCACATTGATCCAGGGCCGTTTGGGACGCAACCGGGGGCTGACTTGAAAACGGAATTCGCCCGACGACGCTGCAAACATGCCTGCTGGCGCAGGCAATGGAGTCGAGGGATTTGAGGCCAAAGCCAGCTCGCTGGAAGAAATATCCAGCCGCTGTTGAAGCGCTTGTTCATGCAGTTCACACCATGTCTGGACATGATAGTGCAGAGGACGGCCATCGGCATGCAGTCGTACACGAGCTAGAGCATGTAAGGTACTCAGTTCATCCGCCGAGAGTTCTTCAGAGCGCAGCGCATGGAAACTCGTGCTGCCCGGATGACCCGACTGCGCACCTGTTTCGGCTTCATGGCGCTCGCGCAGTGTGGTGATCTCGCGTTGCAACGTCATCTGATATGAAGCGGGTTCGGCATTCAGTACCACCAGATCACATGCGATCCCTCCCCAGGACCACAACCGCAGAGCATGGCCCATGGCACGCAACAAGCCCAGCCCCTGCGTCACGCTGGCTGATACAAGGATGACAGGGCGGTCACCGGAGATGCCAAAACGCCAGAGCAAGCGCCGGTCACAAACTTTTTCCGTCGCATCAGAACGCGGCAAGCGCCGTCGGTCAGGACGCGTCAGGCTGAAGACGAGAGCCGTGGTCAATGTCTGTATCGCCGCAAAGTTTTCGGTACTAATCTGCAAGCTGCGCAAACGAATGCCGGTCAGTGTGGCCGACATCAACGAAGCCCGCTGGACGTGGCTGGATTGCCGGTACTTGTCGATCACCGCGCGTAAAGTGCCGCCGTTGTCAGAGGCCGCTGTCGCAAAGGTCAATTGCGCTTTCGCATTCGGAGCAATGCGCAAGCGCACCGCCAGAGCGCAGACCGGGTCAAGACCGGTGTCGAGTTTGACCACGGGATTGGACGATGTATCAGACCCTGTGCCGGACATGAACCGGGGGACATCATCCAGCGTGGCCAGCGGCTGGTTCACGCTCTGATTGCGACCGAGCCAGCGTTGCCGATCAGTTTGTACACGGACGCTCACCACTTGAGGATCGGATGCCGCCAGGAAATGCGCAGCCTGCAAGCCTTGCTCCGTTGCCAGACGCGGGCTGCGCTCGAACAGCAGGGCCTGATCGACCGGGTCCCATTCGGCATGCACGAACAGATTTGAAAACGCAGGATGGGCTTCATCGGCACGTGGATCAGCGAGCGTTACTTCGAAGGCCGACAGTAGTTCGATATCAAGGACGCGATCGCTGAGGTTGCGCAGTTCGACCTGTCTGAATTCAATATCGTCTTCCGGACTTACCCATACGGTGGTGTGCACTTGCAACCCGGGCCACGCTGCGTCGTAGCACACGCGATCAGCGTGATAGATACTCTTGTAATGGGCAGCGGGATCGGGAGCAGGGTGTTGGGTGATCGAAACCATATGAGGTTGCCGATCCCAGCGCACATAAAAAAAGCTGCCGAAGGCATCGCGCAAGGCATCGTCCCGCCAGCGCGTAATGCCCATTTGTCCCCAACGGCTCCAGCCTGCGCCATTCGACCGCAGCGAAACACTGTAGCGGCCATTCGACAGCACATGAGTCGGTTCAAGCGCATTCAATCCAGGCAAGACTTCGCGCAGCAGTCGTGGGGCGTGTCGTCGCAGTGCTTGTGACGGCGGAACCGCAGACGGCGTGTAGAGCATCGACACCTCACGTGGCACGCGCTCATGCAGCAGTGAAGCGACGGCTTCAATATGGGGATTGGCCATGCCCCAGCGTTGCGCAAGACCGTCGAGCAACACGTTGGCAAGCGCCACGATACTCATGCCCTGGTGATGCGCCATATAAGTTCCAACTGGCGTGAAGGCTTCATTACCGTTTTGACGCGCAGGAGAGAAATCGAGGGCCTCGATAAATCCGTAGCGGTTGCGCGCTGACAGATTTTCCAGGGCTGTGAAATTCAGGGCTGCACGATGCGGCGCGATCTGTGCTGCGAGAGCCGTCGCATACGGTGCGATGACGAGTTCATCTGTGGGCGTGCGGCGCAAGGCCAATCGGGGCACGCCCTGCGGCGCGTATTGATAGGCCAGCGTGTGATCGCTGCCTGCATAGGCTGACTCGGAGATTCCCCATGGAATGTTGTGTTCCTCGACAAAAGCCATCTGCTCTCTCAGCGCGGCATGGCAGGCATCCCACAAGACACTTCCCTGCGGTTCGTTGAGTACCAGGCTGGGCATCAGATATTCGAACATGGATCCCGACCATGAACGCAGACCTGCGCCGGTACTCACTGCATAAAACAAGCGCCCCAGTGAAGACCAGTGGCTCACCGGAACATCGCCTTTGGCGATGGCCAGCAAACTGGTGAGACGCGATTCGGAAGCGAGCAGGTCATAGAAGCCTGCATCGAGTTCCTGTTCTGCGACCCGATAACCAATGTGAAACAAATGCCGTTTGCGGTGATACAGAAAACTGAAATCAGCTTGCCAGGCGAGTTGTTCGCACTGTCGCGCGAGTGCTTGTAAACGATGGATGGCATCAGGTGTTGACGGTGTATAAGCCTGCGCGTCGAGTGCCGCCGAGCGTAAAGTTGCGCGGTGATCGGCCAGATGCCACCTCAATTTTTCTCGCATATCTGGAGGCAGGCTCGAACGCTTGACCAGCAATGGCGCGAGGCGTTGTCTCGATACGCGAATGGCTCGTTGGCTTGCCGTGGTGTCATACGGCGCTCGCGCCAGTTCCAGACAGGCTTGAGCGACTGCAAGCAAATGACCACTGAGATTGCCGCTGTCCACCGTCGATACATACATGGGCAGCAGCGGAGCGCAGGTCTGTGTGTCGTACCAGTTCAGGAAGTGGCCGCGATGACGTTGCAAGCGGTTCAGCGTTGCCAGTGTCGCTTCCATGCGTGTCAACAATTCCTGCGTTCCGATCCACCCGAACTGACGGGCACACGCCACGCTGAGTAGATACAAACCGATATTGGTCGGCGAGGTGCGATGCGCCACGATGTCGTGTGGCAGCGTCTGCAAGTTATCGGGTGGGAGGTAATTGTCTTCGGCTCTCACACAGCGCTCGAACAGACGCCAGGTGTCGCGTGCAATGCCTTCCAGATAAATTTGATCCGGTAGAGGCAAGCTCGCGTCTTCGTTGGCGGGACGAGTCCGGCTCACCCACCAGATCCAGACGGGTGATGCCCCCCACAACAAACACAGGATCAAAGCGAGTCCCGGGCTGGGTGTGTCGATGACAAGTAGAACAGAAAAAAGGAGCAGGGCCAGTAGTGGGGGGCTCCAGTGCTGACGCATGACATCCAGGAAATTTGTTTTTGCCGAGGCTTGTGCTGCGGCAGCTGTCGTCCATTGCAGCAAGTGACGATGACTGATGCTCATTCGGTAGAGCGCACGACCAATGGCATCGATTGCCAACAATGCATGTTGCAACAGTTGCGCGATATGCCACAGACCGCCCCATAGTGCACGGACCAAATCCATCGAAGCCTGGCGATAAAAATGAAGTTTGGCCAAGTCATCCCGACTGGGCGAGAACCCGGCAACGGCACCCATCAAGGGCCCGGCAAAAAATGCAGCCATCACCAGGCTCAATGCAGTCCAGGGCGACACAATTGCAGTACCGAGCGCCAGTAGCAGCAAGGCCAATGACATCGGTGCGACCAGAGAACGTCTGAGATTGTCAAACATTTTCCAGCGATTGATGGCACACAGCGGGTAGCGTGGCCTCAGCAAGAAGGGCAAGAGCTGCCAGTCGCCGCGCGTCCAGCGATGCACGCGCGACGCGGCTACATCGGCATGAAACGGCGCATCTTCGATCAGGGTGATATCGGTCACTGCGGCACACCGCGCGATCGAACCTTCGAGCAAATCGTGGCTCAACACCCGTCCTTCGGGGAGGCGATTCGACAGGACGGCATGCATGGCCTGTACGTTCAACAAGCCCTTGCCGGTGAAAGTGCCTTCACCGAACAGGTCCTGATAAATTTCCGAGGTTGCTGCGCTGTAAGGGTCAATGCCGCACTGGCCGGAAAACAGCCAATGAAACAAGGTGAAATTCCGCGCCGCCGGTAATGGCGTCACGATGCGGGGTTGCAGGATGCCATAGCCATTAACCACGCGACGCCAGTCCGCATCGAGCTTGGGTTGATTGTGTGGGTGCGCGGCGACGCCGACCAGTTCACGCAAACGTCCGGGCGGGAGCTGGGTATCGCTATCCAGTGTCACGATGTACTTGATGCTGGTTCCGAGACGTGATGCCTCACCCAGATCCATGAATGCGGCAGACGAGCCTTCGGCCAATACTGAAATCAGTTGTTCCAGCTTGCCGCGTTTGCGTTCCCAACCAATCCAGCGTTGTTCGGTCTCGCTGTATTGACGCTTACGATGCAATACGATGAAGCGCGGTGCGTCACTGTCATCGACAACAGGATGGCGTTCGATATGGATTGCATTGAGCGCATCGATCTGTTCGATTGCATCAGTCAGCAAGGCGTCATCAGACGCGACATGCTCAGTTTCCGCATCGGCCCAATCGGTTAACAGGGCGAACTGTGCTTGACGTTCCGGATTGGCAAGGTAATGCAATTGCAAGCGATGAACCAGATCGCGTGTGGACGCCGTATCCGTGAGGAAGCCTGGAATGGCCACGATGACTCGATGATCGGGTGGAATGCCATTGGTCATCGCCAGGCGGGGCAGATGACGCGGTCGAGCAGACTCGCTGATCATGCGGTTGATGATGGCCACAATGGCTTCGGATGCCGGGAACAGCATCAGTAGCGCAGCGGCCCAACTTAACCAAAAGGCATGGTCTGTCGTGGCATGCCATAGCGCCGGTTCAGCGCTGCGATGGAGCAGCCAGGCAACCAAACCCAAGCTACCGAGCAGCAACGCGCCCAGATAAAGCGGTAGAGCAGTGCGGCGAAAAGTCGCTCGCCAGGGCAAGCCAACACGTTCGTGCAATCCGAGGGACTGCAGCAAAGTCGGTCGGCCTGAACCGTATAACCAGTGACTGGCTCCACCAGTTGCAGTGTCATCGTGCAGATGTTCATGCATCAGATCGAGCAGGGTTTGAGCCACATGGACTTCGCTCTTGCGGCTCTTCTTTGCCAGTTGCTCAATGCCGTGCAAAGTTTGATCGCGCGTGGCCGCATCTTCGGCTGCAAATATGGGCGATGTCAGCATCAATCGCATTAAGGTGCTGGTGCGAGCAATGATGTCGGGCCAATCAGCATCACCGATGGCACGCAAGGAAGTCACGGCATTACTGACGCTCAGATTATCGGCGGCCTGATCCGCACTTTGCTGGGCCTGCATGGCAGCGGCATCAGGCAAGGCCTTGTGCAGCCACTCATAATATTCAGGCCGATCCACATCTGGTGTTGAATGCTTGTGTTCTTGCAGACGTTGCGCCATCTGCGCGAGAAAGACTCGGCCTACACCACGTTGATTGAGCAGATCAAGCAGCTGGTCAAGTACTGTCAATGAAGTGGTTTCGATCTGATCGCAACACAGATTGGCGACCTCGCGTGCGGCTTTGTTGGTTGCGACACGTTCTGCCAGACGACGCAGGTTTTCAATCAGGACGACACGCAGCGTCGTGGGTAGCGCCCACATCTCGCCGAGATTCAGTTCGCGTGTTTCCTGATAAGCGCTGAGAAACTGAATCAGCAGGTCTTCATCAAAGGCACCGTCGGTATGGGCGACAAAAGCCCAGGCCACGCCGTAAATGCGGGGCAGCCCCGCCAGGGGTTCATCCAACAGTAACGGCAAGGCACGAAAATAACTGCGCGGCAGTCCTTCGTGAATTTCTTTCAGCTGGGCTTCGATCAGATGAAAGTTATCCAGTAACCACTCGGCGGCAGGACTGATGTCGTAACCTGTGCTGGCTTGCACGCCGATATAACGGTGTGCCTCGCGCAAGATTTGGATGTTGCTACTCAGCCTTGGAAAAAAATTCGCTGTGCGCGGTGATGCTCTGGCTGCACGATGCGTTTCACCCAGGCTCCGACCATGCTGGGCAAATCGTTGCAGTCCGAAAATCTCGGAGCGTATCGGTGGTTCAACCAGGCCGCATGAACAATCCAGGATGTCGCATAAAGCTTGCGATGCATCGGGGACAAGGCCTAGTAAACCGGTTTGCGCCATTCCTTAAAAAATCAGAAAACTGAAACCAATCAATAACGATGCCACCGCGAGCGTCGTTACAAAACGTGTCGCAACAAAGCCATTCATGGATTCGGCGGCACAGTAAAGCGTGAACAGTCGGCCATGCAAACGCTTGCATCGATCCAGGTGTTCAACCAGTGCTGACAATTCGGGCTGTGATGTTCTCGCGGTATCGCCAAATGATGCGGTACTCCAGCTGGGGCTGGAAATGAGGGCTGTATCCATTAGATGCTCCGCCCGCCCAGACGAAATCTGAACGGAAAAAAGGAAGGGTGGGCGTACGTGCAGACAAAATCTCAGGAGTAATCCTGTTCATGGCAAGTCGCAACGACGCGATGAATGGATGGTAGGTCTCTGAGCCTATGACGTATGTCGGACGCCATGCCGTGGCACCGGTAAAGGGCACTGAAATATGGAAAAAATAAAAAAGGTAGCGACCTCTACCTCAATCTTTCTTAAATTTTTCTTTTATGTGTGATAGCGAACAGACAATTTTGATCCGATGTACTGATTATTCTTCATCTTAATCGACTGGTCAGCAGCATGCACCAGTAAATATTTTCTGCCTTGAATATCAACCTGAAACTGATCCGTGTTGCATAAATGTCGAAGCGTTGTCGTCCTACAGATTGGCTACCCATCGTCCGATATTTCATGTCATGAATTTCACCAACAATGTGAATACTTTTTCGGCATTGAAATCCTTTGCAAGTCAGTGTCGAGTCAAGCAAAAAATATTTACTTACCACGAGGTTCACATGAACAAGATGAAAAATATTGCAGCAACTGTCGCCCTTATGGGATGTGCTATTTCCGCCAGTGCTCTGGCCCAAAGCAGTCCCTATGAGACACCCGCTCCCGGTGCCTATAACCCTTCCTGGTATGTGGCGCCAAGTATCAACGTCATGGATCCCGACAACAAGTTCAGCAAGGACAACCGCGGCGAAGGTGTTGGCCTGCGCTTTGGCAAGCCCGTATCGGATTACTGGGACATTCAGATGGGTGGAACCTTCTCGCGCGCTCATGAAGGTCCAAGGAGCTATCGACAAAATACCCTCGGTCTTGACGGACTGTTTTTGTTTTCACGCGAACGCTTCCGTCCATTTCTCTTGATCGGCGGTGGTGCTGAATACGACAAGGTGAAGATTCCCACCCGTATCTCCAAGGCTACCTCACCCTACATTAACGCCGGGCTGGGTTTTCAATACTCGTTTGATGACCAATGGGGTATGCAGGCTGATCTACGCCGTGCGCACAGCTATATTCGTGGCAATGATTTCAGCTTTGATCGTGCCAATACCAATATCCTGACCGTCGGTCTGACGTATGCGTTCGATAAGCCGAGACAGCCAGTTCGTGTTGCTCAAGCAGAACCGATGCCAGCGCCGATGGCCGCTCCTGCACCGGCTCCAGTTACGCCGCCTCCGCCTCCCCCGCGCTTTGAACGCTACACACTTTCATCGACCGAATTGTTTGCATTTGACAGTGCTGAGTTGCGCACCCCGCAGCCCAAGCTCGACGAAATTAGTGGTGTCCTGAAGCAGAACACCCAAGTCAATAACGTCATGATTACGGGTTACACCGACCGTCTGGGTAGTGACAAATATAACCAGAAATTATCGGAGCGCCGTGCGAATGCGGTCAAGGCTTATTTGATCGGTAAAGGTGTGGATGCGAGTCGTCTGACTGCCGTCGGTAAAGGCGAAAGCAACCCGGTCGTGGAATGTAACGACAAGAAGCGCGCCGATTTGATCAAGTGTTTAGAGCCGAATCGCCGCGTCGAAGTTGAACAAATCGTCATCGAGCGCCGTGTACAGTAAGCCCGATTACGCAGCTCCAGAAGCCAGCCACCGGGCTGGCTTTTTGACGCGTATTTTCAATGCAATTTTTCACAGACCGAACGGGATTTTGATGGCCAAGCGCGTTCGCAAGAATTTTCTGGTACAAGCTTTTCAGCGTCAATTAAGTGCCATGACCCGCATTACAATCCGCGAGGGTGCAAAGGTACTGAAGCGTTCCATCCGTTCCACAACCAAACAACTCAAAACGACCGTTCCGGCCAAAGGGAACTTGCATGCCAGCATCGCTTTTGCCGCCGCCGGAGCAAGACGCTACTACGTCTATAAACCACCCGGTGTAAAGCGCACCGAAAAACTGCCCCTCGTTGTGATGCTGCATGGTTGCGGACAGGATGCAAAAGGGTTTGCCGCCAGTACACAAATGAATCAGGTGGCCGCACGAGAGCGGTTCATTGTTCTTTATCCAGAACAGGATCGAGTCGCCAATGCGCAGGGTTGCTGGAACTGGTATGGGACTGATACGGGTCGTGCCCAGGGTGAAGCCGCAATTATTCTGGCCGCCATCGATCAGGTCTGTTTGTTTCATCCCGTGGATGACGGCCGGATCGCGATTGCGGGCCTATCCGCAGGTGCAAGCATGGCGGCCTTGATCGCTTCGCGCTACCCGGGTCGCTTTGAGGCGGTCGCCATGCACTCGGGAATTGGAACGGGTCTCGCGCATTCTTCTGCAAGCGTACTGGGTGCGATGCGTGGGCGCGGGACAGGTCCAGCACATGCGCCCGCAAAGTCTGCGGTCTTACCGGCCTTGCTGGTGATTCAAGGTAACAAGGATCACGTCGTCGCGCCGGTTAATGGAGCTCAGGCAGTCATACGTTGGGCTGCGGTGAGTGGCGCCCGCGCTGGTCATGCGCGGGCGGTGCAGCGCGGTTCTCGTTATCGCTCCACCGTTGTCGATTGGTGTGCCGATAAACGAATCGTCGCCACTTTGTGCGAAGTGGATGGTTTGGGCCATGCATGGAGCGGCGGTGCAATGGCTCATGCCTTCAGTGATCCCAAAGGGCCGGATGCAGCACGAATGATCTGGAGCTTCGCTGCTAAACAGTTCGCGCTTGCCGAGAATCGAGTCGCACAGATGAATCAGTAGTAAGGCATCGAACCATGTTCATGATTTACGGAAGATGCCGCTGTTTGCAGGACAGAAGAGTAGGGCGCTTCATTCAGCCATCACTGGGTTGAAAAGCGCGAGTTGTTAAACCGCAGTTTGAAAAAGAGGTGTCATCATGAAAACGAAACAAGGTTTTATCGTCACGACTATTGGCCTAAGCGTACTCATTAGCTTGAGTGCTTGCAGCGGGATGACTTCACGTGAAAAAAGTACGGCCGTTGGCGCCGGTGTCGGCGGCGTTGCGGGGGCGGTCCTGACTGGTGGCAGTACCGCCGGAGCAGTCGGCGGTGCTGTGGTTGGTGGCGTTGTTGGCAATCAGGTCGGCAAATAAAACGAGTTCTTTGTTGTACCGTAACGGCGTATGGCCTCAATCGGTCCATACGCCGTTTTTATTTTCTCCAGAGCGTGTCATCCATTAACCCGTGTCCACGTTATTCTCAAATTGCCTGCTGTCGGCATGAGTTAATGGATGGCACCCGCTGGGGATCGTTCGAAGACTAAGAACAGAACCAAATGAAAGTTTGCCCGTCTCATGAACTTCACGAATTGTTAAAAATTTCTGACTGCAGAGCGCGCAAATGGCTACAAATAAAAAGCCGGGTATCTTTATCCCACATGACCAGATTGCATTGGTACTGCAAGGTGGCGGTGCATTGGGTGCCTACCAGGCAGGTGTCTATGAAGAGTTGGCCAGTACGGCTTATCAGCCCAACTGGATTGCAGGCGTATCGATTGGTGCCATCAATGCTGCACTCATTGCGGGCAATCTTCCAGAGCGCAGAGTCGAGCGTTTGTCAGAGTTCTGGCATCTGGTTTCTTCAGGAATCGGCTTGCCTGTCGACACATCGGCAACTTGGCTGAGGCCGACGCTTGAAACGACAGAGCCGCGCAGTATTTTCAACCAGTTCAGCGCCTTCCGGGCAGCTTTGTTGGGTATTCCGGGGTTTTACCGGCCGCGGATTCCACCAGCTTTGTTTCAGCCCGAAGGCCTGCCCGGTGCCCTCAGTATTTACGATACGGCACCTCTGCGAGAGACGCTGGAACGGCTGATTGACTTTGATCTGATCAATAGTAAAAAAGTCCGATTGTCGCTGGGTGCAGTCAACGTCTGTACAGGCAATTCCGAATACTTTGATAATTTCGATCGCACCATTGGCCCCGAGCACATCATGGCGAGTGGCGCTTTGCCGCCTGCTTTCCCGCCCGTAGAGATTGATGGTCAGTTGTACTGGGACGGCGGCATTGTCACGAACACGCCGCTGCAATACGTCCTTGATATGCGACCCAAGAACCAACTTCTGGCGTTTCAGGTCGATCTGTTTAGTGCTCGGGGCAATTTGCCTACGAATCTGGTCGGTGTGCAACAACGCCAGAAAGACATTCTTTATTCCAGTCGCACACGCTACAACACGAATATGGCGGCCGATATTTCCAATACGCGTAAAGCGATGCGTGATCTTTTGTTAAAGCTTCCCAAACGCTTAAAAGAAGATCCATCCGTCCAAAAATTAACTGACGCCATGAAAGAAGCGCCCACGGATATTGTGCATTTGATTTATCGACAAGCGTTGTATGAGCTGGAATCCAAAGACTATGAGTTCTCACGTGTATCGGTGCTCGAACACTGGCAGGCGGGACAACGCGATATTCGCGACACCATTAATCATCCTGAATGGCTCAAGTCTTCCGGACTCGATGATGGTGTCACGCAATACGACTTAACAAAACATACCCGCGCGCTTTAACGCACTTGTCGAACCCAAAAGGAATGATCTGAAATGAAGATCGCAGATGTTAAAGCCAACGCCTTTGCCATGCCATTGACCAGCCCTGCATTTCCACCCGGTCCATATCGGTTTACCAATCGTGAATTCATGGTGATCACCTACCGCACCGACATGGATGCCTTGCGTGCGGTGGTACCCGAACCATTGGAAGTTCTGGAGCCACTGGTGAAGTATGAATTTATCCGCATGCCTGATTCGACGGGCTTTGGTGACTACACCGAATCAGGTCAAGTGATCCCGGTCAGCTTCAATGGGGTGAAGGGCGGCTACGTCCATGCGATGTACTTGAACGATCACCCGCCCATTGCGGGCGGGCGCGAGCTGTGGGGCTTTCCAAAAAAGCTAGCCACACCGCAACTCGAAGTCGAGATCGATACGCTGGTGGGCACACTCGATTATGGCAAGGTGCGCATTGCCAAGGCAACGATGGGTTTCAAGCATCGCGTGGTTGACCATGCCTCAGTGTTGGCTGCGCTGGCCGCTCCCAATTTCCTGTTGAAAATCATCCCACACGTCGATGGCTCGGCACGCATTTGCGAACTGGTGCGTTACTACACGACCAGCGTCACGCTCAAAGGAGCCTGGACTGCACCGGCTTCACTGGAACTGCATCCCCACGCATTGGCACCTGTCGCCGATTTGCCGGTACTCAAAATCGAATCCGCACTGCATTTCATTGCCGACCTCACGCTTGATCTGGGCGAGGTCGTATTCGATTATCTTTCACCATCCAAGGAGTAGTCATGGCTAAGCTCGAAGGTAAGGTCGCATTTATTACGGGTGCTGCCAGCGGCATCGGCAAGGAAATCGCACTGGAATTTGCACGCGAAGGCGCCAAGATTGTGATCGCCGATATGAATATGCAGGCAGCTGTTGAGGCGGCAGCAGAGATCGAAAAAGCCGGGGGTCAAGCCATCGGTGTGAGTGCGGATGTGACGGACGAAGCGCAGGTTGAGGCTGCGGTCCAGTCCAGCATCAAAGCTTTTGGAAATATCGACATCTTGATCAGTAATGCCGGAATTCAGATCGTTCATCCCATCGAGGAATTCAGTTTTTCAGACTGGAAAAAGCTGCTGTCGATTCATCTCGACGGTGCCTTTCTGACGACACGTGCTTGCTACAAGCAAATGGTGGCCAGTAAAAAAGGGGGCAGCATCATTTACATGGGTTCCGTGCATTCCAAAGAGGCATCCAAGCTGAAGGCTCCTTACGTCACCGCAAAACATGGTCTGATAGGTCTTGCCAAAGTGGTCGCTAAAGAAGGCGCCGGACATAATATTCGCGCCAATGTCATTTGCCCGGGCTTCGTGCGCACGCCACTCGTTGATAAACAAATTCCAGAACAGGCCAAGACGCTCGGCATTACTGAAGATCAAGTGATCAAGGACGTGATGCTGAAAGAAACGGTGGACGGGGAGTTCACGACCACGGCGGATGTCGCACAAGTTGCCTTGATGTTTGCATCTTTCCCCAGCAATGCGCTGACGGGACAATCACTTGTCGTCAGTCACGGATGGTTCATGCAGTAAACAGCTATCGTGCGTGTTTGGTGGGAACTTGGGTCTGTGGGCTCTCAGCGATCCTGTCTTTGACGCGCAGATTCCCGACCCATTTGCATGAAAAATTTTCGCATTGATAGCGTTGTATGGGTACAAACTGACTGAGTAATCGGTCGATGAGGCGGCGACGCACTCGGGTCAAGCGTTCTGCACACAGCGGGCACACGAGCGAAGAGCGTGGATTTTCCGTACGGCGAGGAGGTAAATTGTATAAGGGGGCATCCATATTTCTGCCTGCGATCTGATCATGCTGGAAGAGCCAGCGATTTGCTTTACACCACTCCAACCTCAAACCATTAATTAAATCTTCTTTTAATGACCGTTGTTGTCATGCCAAGTTCCAGTTTGAGCTTGTTTCCTGAATGTCACGATAGGCTGCATCGCCAGATTCAAGACAGAAGAACTAAGAATCGCGAGTAGGACGCCTCTGACTTGATCTGTAGTGCTGCATGAGAGGATTGAGTCTGCTTGTCCAGTACAACTCTCCCGTTCATAAAACTGCGTTACTTTGGCTTCAGGCTAGGCGCAAAAAATTGCCCTGTCTGTTCGAAAGCGCACAAAAAAATAAACTTTTCTTCCTCTTGAGTCACCTGGAGCCAATTCAAGATGATTCATTCTTATGTGCGCTATCGCACATACAAAGTTCTTACAACGGCCTATACTAAAAGTTACGCGAACCGAAGGTGGGATGGTTGCCTGAAATTTAATCTTCCTTGGGTGCCCGAATGTCTATTACTACCCCCCCCCCCGTATGACGGTACTTTCAACCGATCCCCAAAAGAACCGCTTGCTTGCCACCCTGCCTGAAAGTGAGTGGAAGCGTTGGCAACCTCTACTTGAATTGACGGAATTGCCGCTCGGTAAAGTGCTTTATGAACCGGGTAGCACACTCAGTCATGTCTACTTTCCAACCACAGCGATCGTTTCGTTGTTGTATGTGATGGAAAACGGGGCCTCAGCAGAAATTGCTGTTGTCGGTCATGAAGGGATCGTCGGCATCTCTTTGTTCATGGGTGGAGAATCCACGCCCAGCCGTGCCGTGGTACAGAGTGCCGGGCAAGGTTTTCGGCTGAGTTCGCAAGCAGTCAAGGACGAGTTCAACCGTGGCGGTCCAGTATTGCACCTGTTGCTGCGCTATACCCAGGCGCTGATCACGCAGATGGCCCAAACGGCTGTCTGCAATCGTCATCATTCGCTCGATCAGCAACTGTGCCGCTGGCTGCTGCTCAGCCTGGACCGGCTGGAAGCAAATCAACTGGAAATGACCCAGGAGTTAATTGCCAATATGCTGGGCGTGCGCCGTGAAGGGGTAACTGAAGCGGCGCTCAAGTTACAACGAGCGGGGCTCATCAATTACACACGTGGCCGCATCCTCGTGCTGGATCGAAAAGGCTTGGAGAAACGCACTTGCGAGTGCTATGCGGTGGTCAAGAACGAATATGACCGTCTTTTGCCAGATAAACTGGCGAAGTAAGGTTTTTCAGTTGCATTTCAGTTGAAATCAAAACAGATTCTTCTGAATGCAAACAAATCATTCTTTGCTATGTGTGCTGGCAGACAGACGCCTCACTGCATGATCGATAAGCTCTACGTACCAAGCTAGCTGCAAACAATCAACAAGCAGCAAGGTCTTGAACGCGCCCCTGACTTCTGGAGGGGCTCTTACCCACAGGAGCGTTCGTTGACCTTTCCAGAAAATCATTTGATCGAATTGCTTCCACGCAAAGAGCGCAAGAGTCTGCTTGCGATTTGTGAGCCTATAGAGCTTGTGCTGTCTGAAGTGCTGTGTGAACGTGACCAGCCTACCCGGCATGTCTACTTTCCGATTAACGGATTTATTTCACTGATCACTCAAATCGATCACCATCCGGGAATGGAAGTCGGCATGGTCGGACGTGAAGGGATGCTGGGTGCGCAACTGGCGCTGGGTGTTTTAAAGGCACCCTTGCATGCCGTTGTGCAAGGTTCGGGCTCGGCATTGCGTATTGCAACCAAAGTTTTTCTCAGTGAGCTAGGCAATAGCCCGGCGTTGCAACGTGGTTTGAACCGCTATCTGTATGTCTTGATGGCCCAACTGGCAGCATCGGCAGCCTGCCTGCGTTTTCACCAGATTGGCCCGCGCCTGGCACGCTGGCTATTGATGAGTCAGGACCGTGCCCATTCTGATCAATTCCATGTCACGCATGAATTTCTCGCCTATATGATGGGTGTGCGTCGTGTGGGCATCACTGCTGCTGCGGGTAACTTTCAGCGTAACGGGTGGATCGAATACCACCGTGGTGAAATAAAGGTACTGAACCGCAGTGGACTTGAAGCTACGGCATGTGGCTGCTATGCCGCTGATCAACGGGCTTATGCTGAATTGCTGACCTGAGTGCTAAACCTAAGGAAACGCTAATTAAGTGCGAACAAATGACGACTTAATCAGAGCATCCCTAGTTGAGTCGAATCAAGCGATCAGCATTTTCCTAGACCAATGGGCGTGGAGGCGGGCGGCCATCCCCGTACAGATCGGCAAGGCGCGCGAGCGCTTTGACATCACGCATGTATAAACGGCCATCACTGATGCGATGCAGGCCACGACGCTCCAGCTTGCGCAGGGTCTTGTTCGTATGCACGAGTGACAGGCCCAAGCCGTCGGCAATATGTTGTTGCGTCAACGGAAAGGGCACGCCGTTTGCGCCACCATCCGCTTGCAACGCAGCAGCACGCTTGAAAAGCAGAATGAGCAGCATGGCGATCCGTTCTTCTGCGCTCCGTCGACCAACGGACAACAGCGTGTCGTCGACCAGAGATTCTTCATGAGCGGTCAGCCAGGTAATGTTAAACCCCATTGAAGGACTCTTGCGGTGCAGGTCCCACAGGGCATCACGTTTAAAGACGCAGAATACAGCGTCAGTCAGCGTGGTCACACCATGAGCAGCGGCATCGCCCATTTTTTGTTGTACGCCAATAAAGTCGCCAGCCAGCAAAAAGTTGAGAATTTGACGACGTCCATCACTCAAGGTCTTGAAACGAAATGCCCAGCCACTAAGCAAGGTATACAGCGGCGCATCGGTCTGACCTTCGTGGATCAGTATCTCCTCAGCCTGCATGCGCAGTTCCCGCTGCTTTGAGGACTGCACTAGTTCAAGTTCCTCAGTGCTGTGTGTCAAAAAGAGGGGGAGAGGCCTTAATGGACATTCCCGGCATGTTATGACTGACATCACTCTTCTCCTGTTGGTATCAAGATGAATTAATTATGTTTATGTCTTTTTACACAAAGACTTGAGAACGAATCGTTTAGATTTGCTCATCATTTTTAAGCCCAGTCTGTACCGGCATGCAGAGACATGCAATTTACTACAGCAATGTTTATTCAATTGCGATCCGATAAGTAGACTTGGGCAGTCACGTTGTTGAATGTTTAATGAATACCACTCTATTTGATAAAGCATGCTTTCCAACAGATTGAGTGAGCAATTTCTTTATATGCTGGTTCGTACAGTTTCAATCAAAGAAATAAATGAATTAGGTTGATTAATGGAGAAGCTTATGCAAACACTAAAATTTGATTATATGGAGAAAGAGAGTCGATTTAGCAATAAATTTGAAATGTCGGCCCAAATAAAGCAAGCATCACAGCAAGCATCGCAATCTTCCTTGGTTTGGTCAGATTGGCATGTGCTATTTAATGCCGTTAAGGCTCGACTAAAGTCGACGGTGGTGCAGCAACTTACCACAGGACAATCAGGCCATCCTGATGCACTGGAGCAAGTCTGTGCAGTGGTACTGGAATGCCTGGCAGAACTTGAGCAGTTGCAGAACAGTCTGCAAAACGAAATTGAACGGTACAGGTCGCCACCAAGAAATGGCTGAGGTAGGCAGTTACTGTGATTCAGGTGCAGGCTAAGACGGATTTCATTTCTCATTTGAAAAAGAGAAGATGAAATTTGCTTTTCAAATTTCTGCTCAAGTATTTTTCCTACGTGGCATCCAAAGCCTGTCCGATTTTTAAAGACAATTTAGTGCTGCATGATGAGTTCATCCAATTTTAGGAATTCATCATGACACTTTCCAATGCCGCACATTTAGACCCTCTCGTACATCAACCAAGCGCGGCGGCCATTTATTCGGACGCGCAGTCGATACAGGCACAAGCCAGCGCAGTTTCTTGGGGTGCCATTCTCGCTGGCGCTGCGGCGGCGGCGGCCCTTTCGCTGATTCTTTTAATTCTGGGTACGGGACTGGGACTATCTACTGTTTCCCCGTGGGTACATGAAGGCGTTAGCGCCACAACCATTGGGTGGTCAACCATTGGATGGTTAGCCTTGACACAGATTTTGGCTTCCGGTTTGGGCGGTTACCTTGCCGGTCGACTAAGAACGAAATGGATCGTAACCCATACCGATGAGGTCTACTTCCGCGATACCGCGCATGGCTTCCTGGCGTGGGCTGTTGCGTCACTGGTTACTGCTGCATTGTTGACCTCAGTGATCGGTGCAATTGTTAATACTGGTGTTCAGGCTGGCGCGAGTGTGGCGGGTGGAGTTGCAACGACCGCGACGACAGCTGCTGTTGCAATGGATGGATCGGAACTGAGCAAGTCTGACCGTCGTAGCGAGAACAGTAATGAGCCAATGGGATATTTCATTGACTCGCTGTTTCGCAAAGACATTAATTCAGAAGCAAGTCCATCAGTGACTACTTCAGTAGCGAGCAAAGCTGCTGTTCCGCAAAGAAATGCCGAACCGCCAGCGCCAGACGCAACGCCGATGGCTTCGTTATCCGAAACGAGCCGTATCTTCATGAATTCAATACGGACGGGGGCATTACCACCTGAAGATCTTCACTATGTGGGTCAGATCGTCGCGCAACGGACAGGTCTCTCTCAAGCCGAAGCTGAGAAGCGCGTGAGTGATACCTATGCACGGGCACAGGCCAAGTTGCGTGACGCCGAGATGACGGCAAGATCGGCCGCCGACAAGGCGCGCAAGGCTTCAGCGTATGCAGCACTGTGGCTGTTTGTTTCTCTACTCATCGGTGCCTTTGTCGCGAGTTTGATGGCTACTTTTGGCGGTCGCAGGCGCGACGCTTAACTCCCATTCCCTTATTTTTTAGGAGGCAATCATGCGTTCATTACTCTTGTTTTTTCTCGGCGTTCCCATTCCCATCATTATTTTGATCGCCTTGTTTTTTCATTAACACATGTCATCCATTAGCCGGACTTTTCAGCTTACTTCGCTGAATTAAAAACCTCATGAAATTTTAAAGAAAGAAACTTATGGCAACCGCAACGAAAAAGACGACCAAGCCCATTGCTCCAGTTAAAGCGCAAGAGGCCACGGCCTTGCTGCGTGCAGACCACAAACGCGTCAGCGATTTATTTGCTGAATATGAAAAAACACGATCAGTCACGAAAAAGAAAAAAATCGTTTCTGAAATATGCACAGAGCTCAGTGTTCATGCATAGGTCGAGGAAGAAATTTTCTATCCGGCTATCAAGGCGGCCTTGAAGGACAAAGAACTGGTTCCTGAGGCAACGGTCGAGCATGCAACCTTGAAAGACCTGATTGCTCAAGTCGAAGGGGTCGAACCCGAGGGTGAGATGTTCGATGCCAAGATCAAAGTGTTATCTGAATATGTGAAACATCATGTCAAAGAAGAGCAGAACGAAATTTTTCCAAAGGCGAAGGCAACCAGTCTGGACATGAGAGAACTCGGTGTCCAGTTACTTGAAAGAAAAAAAGCGATTCTTGCGGAACGCACCTCTCCTTTTTTTGTTATGCCTTCCCTTTAAGAAAGAATCTCATGACAACGATCACTACAAAAGATCAGACTGAACTCTATCTAAAGAATTGGGGCACAGGCCGTCCGGTCATTCTGCTGCATGGTTGGCCACTGTCATCCGATAGCTGGGATGATCAGGCGATGGCGATTGCTGAAGCCGGTTATCGCGCGATTGCCTATGACCGGCGTGGCTTTGGGCGCTCCTCACAGCCTTGGGGCGGTTATAACTATGACACGCTGGCTGATGATCTGGCCGCAGTGATCGAGTACGCTGGTGCGCAGGATGCCGTGCTTGTGGGCTTCTCGATGGGCGGTGGCGAAGTGGCTCGATATATGTCCCGGCATGCTGGCAAGTCGGTCGCCAAAGCGGTGCTCGTGTCTTCGGTTGTGCCGTTCATGTTAAAAACAGAGGACAACCCGCACGGTACTGAATCCACTGTTTTCGATGAAATGACAAAGGGAATGAAGGAAGACCGTGCCGAGTTTTTTGGCGGGTTTTTCAAAGACTTTTTCGGCGTGGGTTTGCTTTCCAGTCCCGTCAGTGATGAGCTGCTTGATTGGGTTCGCAGCGTCTCGATGCAAGCCAGCCTGAAGGCGACCCTTGAATGTGCAAAGTCTTTCGCATCGACTGATTTTCGACCCGATCTACAGGCGTTCAAAGTTCCAACGCTGATCATTCATGGGACGGATGACAAGACTGTGCCCATCGACGCTTCCGGTCGGGCGGCAGCCAAAGGGATTGCGCAGTCCACACTGATCGAATACGAAGGCGCACCTCACGGCCTGTTCGCGACACACAAAGAGCGCTTGACCAATGACCTGCTCGATTACCTCAGAAAATGAGTGTTAGCGGCGAACGATGTTCGCCCCGTTTACGTTGGTGAGAACTAGTCCCTTGAATCGTCACTGTTGTAGGAGGCGGACCACAATCAAAGCCGATCATCACTGATGGTGAGAAGTGGCTGTGGCGACGATGATGACTTCATTGAGTCGAAGGAGTGGCACATGAAGATTGAAGTTCAAAAGAATGCAGACCTTAATAAACTTGGTGAATTGATCAAGGATATTTCAGTTCCGATGCTGACTCAGCGTGATTCGTCGGGACGCATAGTGAGTAAACCCATGTCCTTATTGGAAATGGATGCTGAAGGTGCAATGTGGTTCTTTACTGACCAACGTTTGACCAATTCTGACGAGATGGCGTCAGCGGCCAATTTAAGTTTTGCCGATCACAGCAATGCGACCTATGTCTCAATCACAGGCTATGGCGAAATCGTCTATGACCATGCGCGCATTGAGCGCTTGTGGACATCTTTCGCAAAACCCTGGCTCCTTGACGGTCCAGATTCACCTAACTTGGTTCTTTTGAAGTTTATTCCGAACGCTGCTGAATATTGGGACAGCCCAAGCAGCAAGATGATTCGAATGTTTGCTGTGGCTGCCTCAGTGGTCTCTGGGAGGATTATCGGACTTGGCGAGCACGTGACTCTGACAAATCTTTCAAGACCTTCTGTAGAAATTACGCTTTAGCTTTGGCAATGCATGGGAGAGATGCACGCCAGGAAATTAGAAATTCTCTCATTCACACTACCTCTACCGGACATCCTATTTTTTGTTCCGGCTTTTAACGGATATTCGTTGCATCCGTATCACGTCTTTAATTTTTGAACAGGATAAACCATGAAACATTCAACTCTAATCAAGACATTGCCTTTTGTATTGTCATCCGCATTTGTTCTGAGCGCATGTGAAAAGCCCACGGTCGTCAATAACGTTCCACCTGCGCCAAGCACTACGGTAACGGTACCCGGGCCTGCTGGTCCTGCCGGAGCAACTGGTGCCCCAGGCAGCGATGGCTACACCGGTGCGACCGGCAATACAGGTGCAACAGGCGCTACCGGCACGCAAGGTAATACAGGCAATACCGGCAACACCGGAGCCAAGGGCGCACCCGGTGAAGGCACCACCGTGGTTGTCGTGCCACCAGAGCCTGCCAAGTAAGGCAGAAGTAAGGCCGAAGTAAGACTCTAATAAATAAACGAGGAGAAAATCATGAGTTTGGGAACCATACTATTAATCGTTCTGGTTTTGATGCTAATTGGCGCATTTCCAGCTTGGCCGCATAGTAGTGGCTGGGGCTACGGACCCGTTGGTGGATTAGGGCTCGTGGTGATTATCGTTGTCGTATTGTTGTTGATGGGACGCTTATGAAGTTTCGCTTCCGGCCTTCGATCAGGCTGGTTTGCGATCCCACCCAGATCGGCTCGAATACGCTGGCTCGAATGCGAAACGGCATTCTGGTCAGCGTATTTGCTATTTTTAGTCTTGCCGCATGCGGTGAAATGGCTACGCTACCGCTTGCAGCAGGTACAGGGCCGCAACCGACCTTGCCTGAACCGCGACCGACGCTGATTCCCACGCTGAATATTGCCCCTGCAACAGGTTGGCCCGTTGGAGCCACGCCGCAAGCGGCAGCGGGCACTCAAGTGACTGCCTTTGCGAGTGGTCTCGATCATCCGCGCTGGCTCTACGTTCTGCCCAATGGCGATGTGCTGGTGGCCGAAACCAATGCGCCACCCAAGCCGGAAGATGCACAGGGAATCAAGGGCTGGGTGATGGGAAGAGTGATGGGAAGGGCCGGTGCCGCTGCGCCGAGTGCGAACCGGATTACCTTGCTGCGCGATACCAGTGGTGATGGCGTCGCCGATAAACGCTTTGTATTTTTGTCAGGATTAAATTCGCCTTTCGGAATGGCGCTTGTGGGCAATGATTTTTATGTTGCCGACTCAGATGCAATATGGCGATTCCAATACACCACCGGTGATACAAAAATCACGACGCCGGGCGTTAAAGTCATCGATCTACCTGCAGGGCCGATCAATCATCACTGGACCAAAAATCTCATTGCAAGTCTGGACGGAAGCAAACTCTACGTGACCGTGGGTTCAAACAGCAACGTGGCCGAACGCGGTATAGAAGCCGAGTTTGAGCGTGCTGCGATCTGGGAAGTGGACATTCGCAGTGGCTCACATCGCATTTTTGCATCGGGTCTGCGCAATCCCAATGGCATGGCCTGGCAGTCTTCCACCAAGGCATTGTGGACTGTCGTGAACGAGCGCGATGAACTCGGCAGCGATCTGGTTCCAGACTACCTGACCTCAGTGCGTGATGGCGGCTTCTATGGCTGGCCCTATAGCTACTTCGGTCAGCATGTGGATGAGCGCGTGAAACCACAGCAACCGAGTCTGGTGGCGCGGGCCATTATTCCTGACTACGCGCTCGGCCCACATACGGCCTCATTAGGATTAGTTTCGTCGATTGGAACATCGCTACCTGCTGCATTTGCAAATGGCATGTTCATTGGTCAGCACGGTTCATGGAACCGCCGCCCGCATAGTGGCTATAAAGTGATCTTCGTTCCTTTCAATAATGGCAAACCCTCCGGAAAACCCGTGGATGTGCTGACCGGTTTTTTGAGTGAGGAGGGTAATGCGCATGGCCGACCGGTTGGTGTAGCGCTCGATGCTCAGGGTGCCTTGCTCGTGGCCGATGATGTGGGCAATGTCGTGTGGCGGGTCAGTTCGCGGCATTAAGCGGAAGGGGGGAGCATGATTTTCAAATTACCGGATCGGCCCAATTTACGCTTGCGTTTGTTTTTGAAATTTGGTTTGCTCTCGTTCATTCTGGGCTTGTTGATCGTCGGTTGCAGTAGCCTGCCCACCATCGTGCCCGATCTGGCGCGCTCCAGTAAACCCGTGCAGCTGGCCGGAGCACGCGGCCCGCTATCTGCTTCGCAAAGCAAGGCGATCATCACGGGTCTTAAGAGTCGTGGCAAAGACACTGACATTCTTGATCGCCATCTGGCCATTGAAGAAGCGATCGTCGGCAGTCCATTGACGACAGGTAATCAGGTTGTTTTATTACAGAATGGCCCGGCCACCTATCGTGCGATGTTTGCTGCCATTGCAGCGGCACGTGATCACATCAACATGGAGACTTATATCCTGGAAGATGACGCAATTGGTCAGCGTTTTGCCCAGGCACTGATCGACAAACAACGTCAAGGTGTACAGGTCAATCTGATTTACGACAGCGCAGGTACGGTCGGAACACCTGCCGCATTTTTTCAACGTCTGAAAGATAGCGGCATTCGCGTACTCGAATTCAATCCTATCAACCCCCTGGCAGCGCGTAAGGGCTGGGAACTGAATCAACGTGACCACCGCAAGCTATTGATCGTGGATGGACGCACAGCGTTTCTCGGTGGGATCAACATCAGCAGTGTTTATTCCGGCGGTTCTTTTGGTCATGGTTCTGGTGGCTCTGCTCCTGCCAGAAAAACCAAAGCCGAACCGCGAAAAGAAGCCGCAGACGAATCTGATACTGAATCTGCTGTGGAAGCTGAAGTCAGCCTGGCATGGCGTGATACAGATATTCAACTGCAAGGACCGGTTGTCGCCGAATTTCAAAAATTATTTATTGAGACCTGGAATAATCAAAAAGGAGAACCACTGCCTCCCAGAAATTATTTTCCTCCGCCAGAAAGCCCCGGACATCAAGTCGTACGTGCGATTGGCAGTTCACCCGACGAGCCATACAGCTTGATCTACGCCACGCTCCTTTCGGCGATCACCAATGCAGAAATCAGTGTGCAGTTGACCAACGCCTATTTTGTCCCTGATCCGCAATTGCTTGCGGCCCTTGAAGCGGCAGCACAGCGTGGTGTTGATGTGAAATTGATTTTGCCCAGCCAGACCGATTCCTGGCTGGTGTTCCACGCCGGACGTAACTATTACGAACAATTGTTGCGTGCCGGAGTGAAGATTTATGAACGACGCGGGGTGATCCTGCATTCCAAAACGGCACTCATTGACGGTGTATGGGCGACTGTGGGTTCAACCAATCTCGACTGGCGCAGCTTCTTGCACAACCATGAGTTGAACGCGGTCGTACTCGGCCCCGAATTTGGCAATCAGGTGCAGGCGATGTTCGACAAGGATCTGGCCGCATCCAACCCGATCACGCTCGAGCAATGGGAACAACGCACGCTCGATATGCACATCAAGGAGTGGTTCGCGCGAGTTTGGCAATACTGGTTGTAACGATTTGCTACGTACAAATTTGGAACAAAAAACGCTATTTGTTCGATAACGTACAGACAAATTATTTTCAGGCTCAGATTCTATACAAGAGTTAAACCATGAAAGTCTCACATGAAATCTCTACTGAGCCGTGTTGCGTTCCTACTCGTGCTACTTGTACCCATCGGAGCTTGGTCACAAGTATCAATTTTTATCAGCGTCGCGCCGCCCCCGCTTCTAATTTATGACCAACCATTGGTTCCAGGTGACGGCTACATCTGGATGCCGGGCTATTGGGTTTGGAGTCCGTCTGATGATGATTACTACTGGGTGCCTGGAACGTGGGTACTGGCACCAAACGTCGGTGAACTTTGGACGCCTGGGTATTGGGCTTTTGAAAATTCAGGCTATTTTTGGCACCGTGGCTACTGGAGTTTTTCTGTTGGCTTCTATGGAGGCCTGAACTACGGCTACGGCTATACGGGTACGGGGTATCAGGGTGGCCGCTGGAATCATGGAATTTTTGAATACAACCGTGCGGCCAGCAACGTCAATACGACGGTCATCCACAATGTCTATAACGCTCCGGTATTAAATCGAACCCGGGCGTCCCATGTGAGCTTCAATGGTGGGGCTTCTGGTGAGCGCGCCCGTCCCACAGCGCCTCAGATCAAGATGCGCAATTCGGAACATACGGGGCCAACTGCAGAACAATTACAGCATGAGCGTCAGGCATTGACGACTCGTACGCAGAAGGCTTCATATAGTCGTGAGGCTCCCCCCATTGCTGCGACACCCAAACCTTCCGCATTCGCAGCCCCTGGAGTTGAACATACTCGTACCAATACGGGGCCACAGAAACAGTCGCAGCAAGAACCGCAGCAACGGATTCCACTACGGACGCAGCAAGAATTGCCGCGACGCTCGCAGCAAGCACCGCAGCAAAAGACACAGGAAGCGCCACAACAACGTTCTGAGCAGGTGCCACAACAACGGACTCAGAATCAACCACAGCAGCGCATGCAAAAGGAACCACAACAACAAGCGCCACAGCAGCGGCCAGAGCGGGCACTACACCAACGAATACAGAATCAACCACAGCAACGAAATGAACAGGCGCCACAGCAACAAACTGAGCAAGCACCACAGCAACGGAGCGAGCGTGAGCCGCAACGGTCGAAGAACCACGGGCCAGATAATCGTGACGAAAAGTCACGATAGGAAGAGCCAAGCCACCTCGATATGAATGAATTCGGGACTAATGAGAATCGCAAAGCGACTCCTTTGATTTGGATCAATGCTTGCGGCAAGCTGAAATTTATAGTTTGAATGTGTATGCCTGCGCAGCATTTGCGCAAGGCTCTGAAAAGTTACAGCAGATCTTCATATTCTTAATCCGATCAATCTTATGAGCGAATCAAAACGTTGCATTTCATCGGTTTCGCTTCAAACTTTCAAGCACCCTGGAAAATTAATATCAGATGAAAAAATACAGCTGCTGTATCCACCGATCCATCGGTACCTACGTGCTGCAGAAATGACTGAGGCCATGCCGACGCAGAGCGATATGGACATGATCGAAAACCATACCTTTGACGAAATCAAGCTTGGCGACAGTGCAAGCCTGGAGCGCACTCTTAAAGCTGAAGACATTCAGCTCTTTGCCGCGATGTCTGGTGATGTCAATCCGGCGCACGTTGACTCCGAGTATGCCAACAACACGCAGTTTCACGGCATCATCGCTCATGGCATGTGGGGCGCGGCCCTGATCTCCACAGTACTCGGTACCGAATACCCCGGCCCGGGGGCGATTTATATGGGACAAAGTCTGCGCTTTGTACGGCCGGTGCATATTGGCGACACCATTCAGGTGAGTGTCACGGTCACTGCAAAGGATGAGAAAAATCATCATGTGACGCTGGATTGCCGCTGTACCAACCAGCGCGGCGAGGATGTGATTACCGGCAGCGCACTGGTACTTGCTCCAACCGAAAAGGTGAGTCGCCCGCGCATGACGACCATGCAGGTCCACATGACGGACAAGGATTTGCGCTACCGGCAATTGCTTGCCTTGACTGCCGGACTGGCGCCAATCCGTGTCGCCGTGGTTCACCCTTGCAGCGAAGATGCCCTGCGTGGCGCAGTCGAGGCTGCGGAGATGGGATTGATCGTACCCATTCTGATCGGACCGGAAAGCCGGATTCGCGCGCTGGCCGCTACGGCAAAAATCGATCTCGCTAATTTCCGGTTCGTCAACACGCCACACAGCCACGCAGCTGCGGCGCAGGCCGTTGTTCTAGCGCGCAATGGCGAGGTGCAGGCTCTGATGAAGGGCAGCTTGCATACCGATGAACTGATGGCTGAAGTGCTCAAGACCGTGGGCGGCCTGCGTACCGACCGGCGCGTCAGTCATGTTTACCTCCTTGACGTTCCTGCGTATCCAAGGCCACTGTTGATCAGTGACGCGGCCATCAATATCGAACCTGACCTTGATGCCAAGTGCGACATTGTGCGCAACGCGATTGATCTGGCCCATGCCATTGGCATCGCTGCGCCCAAGGTAGCGATCCTCGCTGCGGTCGAAACTGTGAATGCAAAAATGCGCTCGACACTCGATGCTGCTGCGCTGTGCAAGATGGCGGATCGTGGTCAGATCACCGGTGGCATTGTCGACGGACCGTTAGCGTTTGATAACGCGGTCTCGATGCAGGCAGCCAAGGACAAAGACATCGTCTCGCCCGTCGCAGGCCAGGCCGATATCCTGATTGCACCTGACCTGGAAGCGGCCAACATGATCGCCAAGCAGTTGCAATACCTCGCCGATGCGCAATCTGCCGGTCTGGTTATGGGCGCACGTGTACCGATCATCCTGACCAGTCGGGCCGATGGGCCGATGGCCCGGATTGCATCGTGCGCACTGGCCTTGCTGGTGGTCAAGGCCAAGACGGCAGTGTGTGTGGAGTCTTGAATGGACGCCCTACTGGTCCTGAACGCGGGCTCGTCCAGTGTCAAGTTCGCCGCTTTTGAACAGGCCGGTAAGCCAGAGACCTTGCAATTGATCGGCAAGGGACATGTCGCCCAGCTTGGAGTGAATGTCGAGTTACTGATCAAAAGTGCGGAAGGCGAGGAACTTGAACGCTCAAACCTTGCGGCGTCCGGAAATTCTTTCGATCATGACGCAGCGATGGACCGCCTGTTTACCTGGATCGATGCACATCGCGGCGGTTTGAATCTGGTTGCAGTGGGGCACCGCGTCGTGCATGGCGGCGCAAAGTACCTGACGCCAGTACGTGTGAATGCAGAGGTCATGGCTGAACTTGAAAAGCTGATTCCGCTTGCGCCATTGCACCAGCCGCACAATCTCAAAGCAATCCGCATCGCTGCCGAACGCTGGCCCAGCGTACCGCAGGTGGTGTGCTTCGACACGGCCTTTCACAGCACGCAGCCAAAGGTGGCGCAGGCGTTTGCCCTGCCGCGCGAGATCACCGATCTTGACGTGCGGCGCTATGGTTTTCACGGTCTGTCTTACGAATACATTGCCAGTCAGCTGCCCCGCGTTCTGGGTGATCGGGCCAATGGCAAGGTCATCGTCGCTCACCTCGGTAATGGCGCCAGCCTGTGTGCCATGCATGGCGGCCAGAGTGTTGCTTCCACGATGGGTTTTTCTGCACTCGATGGTCTGGTCATGGGCACGCGTTGCGGCACGCTCGATGCGGGAGTCGTGCTTTACCTGCTGCAGGAACGTCACCTCAGTGCAGAGGCCATCAGTGACATGTTGTACAGCCATTCCGGCCTGCTTGGCGTGTCAGGTTTCAGCAGCGACATGGCGGTCTTGCTGACGAGCAAAGATGTGCGCGCAGCTGAGGCCATCGATTTGTTTGTGTATCGGATTGTCGGCGCAATTGGCGCTCTGGCCGCTGCGATGGGGGGTGTTGATGCCCTGGTCTTTACTGCCGGAATCGGCGAGCATGCCGCGCCGGTTCGTCAACGCATCTGTAGCGGCTGTGAATGGCTGGGCGCGCTGCTGGATGAAACGGCTAACGACGTTGACCTCGAATTGATTCATGCGCCAACCAGCGCTCTACAGCTTGCAGTGATCCCGACCGACGAGGAATACATGATCGCGCTGCACACGCTGGCGTGTACCGGATCAGTCGTCAACTCGTCTTAATCCTTCGCTGCATCGACAAGACCCATATACCCGAATGGCACTTACTTTAGGCGCGTCTTCCACATTTTTTCATTCCCATATACCCCACTAAAGAGTAACTCCCAAGTGCTTACAGAGATAAAAACTTTCAAAATAACTCAGGGCTTTGCGTAGTGATTCTCTCCGATCCTGTGCCGTCAACTGATGCTCTCCCGACCTCGACCAAGGATACGGGATTGAGTGAGGCCGAAGCAAAAGCGCGCCTTGCGAAGGACGGCCCGAACGAGCTGCCGGTTTCCAAACAAAGGAATGCATTTCACCTTCTAGTCGACGTTGTTTCAGAGCCCATGTTTCTGCTTCTGGTCGCCTGTGGCGCTCTTTACATGTTGCTGGGTGATATTCAAGAGGCGCTCATGCTGCTTGGTTTCGTGTTTGTCGTCATCGGCATCACCTTCACGCAACAGCGCCGGACCGAGCACTCGCTGGCCGCGTTGCGCGACCTGTCCAGTCCGCGTGCCCTGGTGATGCGTGAGGGACAAACACAACGGATCGCTGCCCGGGAATTAGTCTGCGGCGATATCGTGTTACTGGCGGAAGGGGATCGGGTTCCGGCTGACCTGAATCTCATTGAATCATCCAACCTTGAAATGGATGAATCGTTACTGACTGGTGAATCGGCTACGGTGTCCAAGCAGGCTGGTTCAGTAAAGGATGGAGGCGAGGCCGCTGAGGATGACAATGGATCGAGCCAGGCCTTTTCAGGAACGCTGGTCACACAGGGTACTGGACGCGGCTGTGTCATTGCGGTTGGAGAGCGCAGTACTTTAGGCCGTATCGGCAAATCACTGCAGGGGATCGGCGACGAAATCACGCCGATTCAGGCGGAAACCAAGCGGATCGTCAAGCGCGTTGCGATCGTCGGATTGATGATGGCTGCCGCTCTTGCACTTGGCTACTGGATCAAATTGGGCGATTGGCAGCATGGGCTGCTGGCCGGACTCACGCTGGCAATGGCCGTCCTTCCTGAAGAACTGCCCGTCATCATGACGCTTTTTCTTGGGCTGGGAGCCTGGCGGCTTTCTCGTGAAAAAGTGTTGGCCAGAAACATTCCGGCTGTTGAACTGCTGGGTTCAACGACGGTATTGTGTGTTGACAAGACCGGTACCCTGACTGCCAATCGAATGGCCGTGCGACAGCTGTGGGATGGCGCGCAAACACATGACATTCTCTCGGGTGGTGCGGGCTCGTTACCGGAAGCCTTTCATGCGGTGCTTGAATTTGCTGTTCTGGCCAGCCATCGACGCGCCTTTGACCCGATGGAGTCGGCCATCGTTGATGGGGGAGGGCGACTGCTTGCCAACACCGAGCATCTGCACGCCAACTGGACCCTGATTGAAGACTATCCACTGTCTAACGAGATGCTGGCGATGTCGCGGGTATGGCAATCACCAGACCAACGGGAGCGCATGATCGCCGCCAAAGGTGCTCCGGAAGCCATCATTGATTTATGTCATTTGGACAAAGCGCGTCACTTGCAAATCACAAACCAGGTTACTGCGATGGCCGCCGAGGGCTTGCGCGTGCTTGGGGTTGCCCGCGCCATCTTCGCGGCACCAACGCTGCCCGGCAACCAGCATGATTTTGCGTTCGAGTTTCTGGGATTGATCGCGTTGGAAGATCCAGTCAGGTATGACGTGCCAAAGGCCATCGCCGAATGCCACGCCGCAGGAATTCGTGTGGTGATGATGACTGGCGACCATCCGGCCACAGCTTTGTCGATTGCCCGACAGGTGGGACTGCCCACGGACGGCGCCATCATGACCGGGAAGGAACTCGTGACATTGAGTGATGAAGAACTGCTAGTACGACTTGCCGATACGTCTATTTTTTGTCGCGTGCAGCCCAAGCAGAAGTTGCGCCTGGTCATGGCCTTTCGTGCGCGTGGCGACGTGGTGGCAATGACAGGGGATGGCGTCAATGATTCACCTGCACTCAAAGCGGCACATATCGGTGTTGCCATGGGTGCGCGCGGTACCGAGGTCGCACGTGAGGCCGCTGATCTGGTCTTGCTCAACGATGATTTCTCATCCATCGTTACTGCAGTGCGTTACGGGCGCAGGGTCTTTGCCAATCTGCGCAAAGCGATTGTCTTCGTAGTGGCCGTTCATGTACCCATTGTGGGCTTGTCGCTGGTGCCGGTATTGCTGGGCTGGCCCATGATTCTGATGCCAGTCCACATCCTGTTCCTGCAATTAATCATCGACCCGGCCTGCTCGGTTGTTTTCGAGGCTGAGGCACTCGAAGACGATGCAATGAAGCTTCCGCCACGAGCGACCAGTGCAAGGCTGTTCGACGCGGCGGTATTGGTACGTGGTCTGTGGCAGGGCACTGGACTTTTGGTACTGTTGCTCGCCGTCTATGCAAGCGCTCGTTCCATTTCTGGATCCGACGACATTGCCCGTGCACTGACATTCACATTGCTGGTGCTGTCCAATCTGGGACTGATTTACGCCAACCGATCCTGGTCACGCATAAGCTTGCGCAAGCACACGACTCCCAACAAGTATTTTGGCTGGATCGCCTTCGCAACGGTTGTTGTGTTGTCAGGCGTTCTTGTCATTCCACAGATCAGTCGCTTATTTGCGTTCGCAATGCCAACGCCGACGATGCTTTTGGCAATTTCTGGCTTGGCTATTGTGAGTCTGATCTGGTTTGAGGCAGTGAAGTGGTGGTTGACTCAGCGAGTCTAATTACTTGCGTCGCAGCCAAGTTTTTACGTTTTTCAAAAGGGCCATCCATGAATGTTTATCCTCGTCAAAAACATTTCCTGTGCAAAGCCAGCCTCGCAAATTTTACCCACCTTGATAAGTGCGAAGCTTTTAAGGTATGAGAACAATTTTCACGCTGCTATCGACCAGGCTCCTATCGATGTAGCCGATGACATTGGGGTTTTCGATGACCCGCTTTTTAACTTCGTTATCGTTACTTACTTCGGGCGGTGGCTTGCCGTGGCCAGTAAAAATCAGTTTCGACCAGTAGGCCTTGATCTGAGCCGGTGAGCGGCTGCTGTATTTGCTGTAGAACTCATCGCGTACTGGGGACCCTTCGAGTTGGTCGATTGGAGTTGCTTGAGTACCATCAGGGAATCGGCTTGTCTTGCCCAGAAAAATGTCGGTTACCTGATTTTTACTCAACGTAGTGATCTCACTCTTGACTGAAACCACAGCCACGACCTCTGCTGCAGCCACATCGATACTCAGACTCACCCAGAGTCCGACGATGATCGATGCGGTGCATTTCGATGAGCGCATGATGGTTCTCATCAGAATACAAAATCAATCGTGGCACTGAACAAATTAACCTTCTCGCCCAGCTTGAAACCCGGCTGCAGGTTTTTCAAAAATCCGGCAGAGCCGACACCATTACGGGTGTGATCAAACTGTAACTTCAGCGCCGCATTGGTAGAGAAATCCCAGCGTCCACCTATCGAAAGTGTGCTCGTAGCAGGTTTGGTACTCAAAAATGAATTCAAGAATGCGTTGAGACTGGCTGCCTGTCCTGCCATTAAGGGGGGCAAAGCTGAAACGGTCAAACCAGGGTCAGAGAGTGGGGTCGCTTTTGACTTGGCGTAGGTGGCGTAGGGAGTGAACTTTCCGTAGCGGTAGCCTCCGCTGACATACCATCCCACTACTTTTCCAACGGCAGAGTGCGAATCAATATGGGCCCACTCTGACAATACGAACCAGTCGCCTGGATCATAGTTGGCACCAACAGTGACGACAACATCCGGTTTGGCACGGAAATCGTATTTGTCGGCGATGGCGGTGCCCTCCGGCCCGAATAATCTGAATGAATCGAAGATTGTATTCAGTGTGGGGACGGTCAAATCGGCTTTCGAATAAAGGAGCCGGGTCGTCAACGCGCCAAACTCAGTCGTATTCGAGAACCCTAGAGAATTTCTCGTTTTGCCTTTGCCGACATTGTTTGCCAATTGAAAATCTTTCTGGCCCGCATTGAATTGCAGGGTGTTAATCCAGTCTCCAGAGTGCATGCGGTAGTTGATGTCGATACCATCGCCACTGGTGAAAGGTAAAAGACGATATACCTCAGGCGGAGGCCGCACCCAAATATAGGTATAGCCAACTTTACGGTTTTCAGAATACAGAAAGGTCGGCACGACTCTACGGCCGATACGGATACTGAAATCCGGTGTGAACTGATATTTGATATGGGCCCATTCGACCATCGGCTTGTAGGACCCATCGTAATTCTGCTCGGAGATGATTTGCACGACCCCGGTCAGCTGTGGCGTGAAATCGGCAGTGACCTGTGCGGCAATCAGGCTGTCGACATCGGCGCTCCAACGGTGACTGTAACCCGCGCCGTTTGGTTTGAAGGCAGAGGAACTAATATCCGCTTTGTTTTCAGAGGAATGAACCACGCCGAATGTGCCAAAGCCATTGAACGAAATCATCGGCACTGTGGCAACATCGGAATCATCCGCTTGTGCACCAGCAACGTGTAATCCCATGACCAGCAGGATGGTGAGAGTTAACTTATGCAGCATGGATTCAATACGTTGTAGAAAACCAAGGTTTAGACAGGCTAGTCTTAAAGCATTTTTTCTTTTCATTCGAGCCCTGTTCCAGTTACCAAGTAACCAATATTCTAAAGGGCAAGAATAGATATTGAATACGTCAGACATTGGCCAATCTTGATCTCTGAATGAAATTAAGCGCTAAAAAGCGCTTAATTGTTAGGGCAGTTATACAACAAGTATGAACTTATGAGCTTATCCTGGACGGTGGTTGATCGGGCTTGTTACTTGACATCTTCTATGGTCGAACTGTTTTATCAAATGGCGATGATTCCATCGGAGCTGGCAACAATAAGGCGTTAAACGGTTTCTACTATCGATAAACCAGAACAGGAATTGTGGAGTGAGTGAGAACCTTATTGGTCTCACTGCCGAGCAATACCGCATCCACACCGCGGCGTCCGTGCGAGGCCATGAATATTGCGTCACAACCACGCTCTTTTGCGGTATCCAGAATGGCTTTCCATGGATGTTCGTCTTCGACAAAGACGATTTCATGTGAAATGCCTGCGGCTTCAAATTTTTGTCCTACGGCCGCAAGTTGTTTCTTGTAAATTTTTATGTTTTCTTCAAAGTTGATTGGTGCAACACCCGACCAAACTTCACCATACATTAGCGGTGGCATTTTTTCGCTTACTGTGAGACCGACGAGCTTTGCACCACCGGATTTTGCGTAATCGATAGCGCCTGTAATGGCTATTTCTGACAAGCTGGAACCGTCAGTGGGGATGAGTATTTTTTTGAACATGAGAGCCTCTCGAATAGTTGGATGAGCAATAAATAAATGAACAATTTCTTCAGTAAAAATTCACTTGCGATACGAACCAGCATTCAATTCGTCAAACGAAACGTTTTTTGATTTCAACTCAAGCTTTGGATTTACAAAATTCAAGCCACGACGCTCGGCACGGGCAAGGGTTTATTCAGGTCCAGGCGGTAAGTGATCTGCGTCATGTCATCCGGATTGCGGTGGTGCTCCAGTTCAAGGTGGTCGGCAAATTTTCGCATCAGATCGTTGTCTGCGGTGTCGTTTGAGTACATCGATTCGATCCCGCGTGCTCGCGCAGCATTGATCAGATGATTCATCAGCAAACGTCCCAAGCCTTTTTGTTGCCACTCATCACTGACCGTCACGGCAAATTCACATTCGCTTTCTTTGAGTTTGGCGCTAAAGCGCGCGACTCCGATCTGGCGCTGCCCCGCACCATCATCGATCAAGGCGAGATAGGCAACATCGGTCTCGGGGTTAATGGACAGCAACAGATCCAACAATTCATCGCTTGGCGACTTGATTTCCAGCAGGAAGCGGAAGTGACGTGATTGTGGCGACATGCGTTCAATGAAACTGCGCTCCAAATCAATATCTTTTTTATGCAGAGATCGAATCGTTACTTTCGTTCCGCCTTTCAGATATTCAGTCCAGCTTTCATCGGGTGGAGTAATTCCTCCAGATAGGCCGGGCTTCACATTCAATTTTGTTGGTTCAGTCGTGTTCATTATTTCCGCCATTGTTAATTCAAATTAAAAAAATTCTGAAATATTCATGCGAACCATTGATTGTGAAACCACGAACATTTTTTCGCAGACTTGAACCTTCAGGTCATGAATAGAGGTTAGTTGAATTCAAAACGTGTCACTTGATCCAGATCAACATCCCGTGCTTCTTAAAATCACCTTATTCATTGGGGAGATTAAGCGTAATAAGCTGTAGCGTCTGTATGCCAACGTACAGACTGACTTTATAGGTTAGGCCCATGCTTGTAAGAGACTACTTCAGCATGATCGATTGACAAACATGGGAAAGCCACGCATGAAAGCACTTGTTTATCTGGGGCCTGCACATAAAGCGCTTGGGGATAGGCCCAAACCTGTGATTACCGCAGCTACCGATGCCATTGTCAGGATCACCAAAACCACGATTTGCGGCACTGACCTGCATATCCTGAAGGGCGATGTGCCCAGTTGTCTGCCGGGCCGCATTCTGGGTCACGAAGGGGTTGGCATTATTGATGAAGTCGGTGCCGGTGTGACCGTATTCAAACCGGGTGACCGGGTTCTGATTTCATGCATCAGTTCCTGTAGCAAATGCGTTTATTGCCGCAAGCTCATGTATTCGCATTGCACCTCAGGCGGATGGATTCTGGGTAACACCATTGATGGAACGCAAGCCGAGTTTGTTCGAATTCCCTATGCTGACACCAGTCTCTACCGCATTCCCGATGGGTCAGACGAAGAAGCACTCGTGATGCTGAGTGACATCCTGCCGACGGGGTTTGAATGCGGAGTCCTCAACGGTAAAGTCCAGCCAGGCAGCACGGTCGCGATTATTGGTGCGGGGCCGATTGGGCTTGCCACTTTACTGACTGCCCAGTTTTATTCGCCCGCGCAACTGATCATGGTTGATCTCGACCAGAATCGGCTCGAAGTGGCGAAGCGCTTTGGCGCGACAGCGACCGTCAATAGCGCTGACGGCAAGGCGGTCGAAACCATCATGAAGATGACCGATGCGCGTGGTGTTGATACGGCCATCGAAGCGGTTGGCATTCCAGCGACCTTCGAGTTATGCGAAAAAATCATTGCACCGGGTGGCATCATTGCCAACATTGGTGTGCATGGAACGAAGGTGGATCTTCATCTCGAAAATCTGTGGGATCGCAATATCACCATCACTACGCGTCTGGTCGATACCGTCAGTACGCCGATGCTGCTCAATAGTCTGGGTGCTGCCAGGATTGATCCCAAGCTGCTGGTGACGCATCGCTTCAAGCTAGATCAGATTCTTGATGCCTATGAAACCTTTGCGCACGCTGCCGATACAAAAGCCCTTAAGGTCATCATCGAAGCTTAGGGCGTGTCTTCTGCATCACCCCATTGAAAATTGAGCAAGAAATTATTCAGATTGTGCAGACCAAGGAGAACGAGATGAGCAAGCAAGCCGGTTTATGGATTGATCACAAAGAAACCTTCATTGTATTTATCGATGAGGGGCAGCAGGAAACGGAGCATATGTCATCCGACCTGGATGGGCGCGTGCACTTTTCAGCCCGAGCTTCACAGGAAGATGGATCAGCAGATGACCGGCTTGACCGGCAATTTTCGACCCATCTTGGCATCTATTACGACGATGTTATTGCTCATATTCGCGATGCGGAAACGATCTACCTGTTTGGCCCGGGGGAGGCCAAGGGTGAACTTCAAAAACGTCTTGTCAGCAAAGGCCTGGAGGCGCGAATTGAAAGTGTGGAAACCGCTGACAAGATGACACCGCGCCAAATTGCTGCAAAAGTTCGGCAGCACTATAAGGACAAGCGAGCAGGGCTGGTTTGAATGGCGAAGCTGGCCCACCTTCGCTCATGAAGTAGGTGTTGGCACGCTTGCCAGTTCCGTGGCCCGGATCGCGAACAGGCGTCGGGTTGCGACGAGTAGCAATAATCCGATCAACAAGGTTGGCGCGGCGACGATGGCCAGTCCAGTGCCGACACGTGCTGGGTCATGCAGCACGTGGTCAACGAGTAGTCCCACACTCGGTGGCCCCAGGCCGAGGCCGAGCAAATTGCCAACCAGCAAATAAATTGCGACGACTCGGCCGCGCAAGCCGGGCGGTGTGATCATCACGAAGGCGGTGGTTGCAACGCCAAAGCACAGCGCAACACCAAAGTACAGCAGCATGAAGCCAGCAATTGCTGTCGATGGATTGCCGGCGAAACAGGCCAGGGCCGCAGACGGAAGCATCAATGCGGCGCCCATCATCATCGGTCGCAGCGCAGCGTCGGCGATGCCTCGACGAGCCAGTCGCGTGGCCAGCGTGCCGCTGATCAGGTTGCCGGTGATCGCACAACCCATGATCAGCAAGCCCAGACGCACGCCAACCTCGGCTGGCGTCCAGCCGTGTTGACGGATGAAGATCGTCGGCATCCACGCCGCCAGTGCGTTGGAGAAGAGATAAAGCATCGCGGTGCCGCCGAGCATCGGCAGAAACAGTCGCCATGATCCGCGCAGATAAGTGAAGGCCGAGCTGCTTTCCGGCAGCACGTTTCCGACGGTGTTGCCGCGCGCTGGCTCGTTCATCAGCAAGAGGGTGGCCACAACAGGCACGCCAAGCAGACCGGCGAGTACGAAAGCCACTTGCCAGCTTTTTATACCGGCGAGCCAGGTACCGATCAATGGCAGCGTTGCCGCGCCGCTTCCTGCGAAGGCCACGAACCAGCCGCCCAGTAGCAGCGCCATGCCTGCGCCAAGCGACAGGCCTGACGTGAACACACTCATGGGCAATGCGCGGTCCTCAGGTTTGAAGCGATCAGCCAGTAACGAGATACCGGCGGGCACCAAGACCGCTTCGCCAATGCCAACGCCCATGCGCGCAAAGAACAGGCTTTCGAAGCTATTGGCCAGTCCACACAATACGGTCATCACGCTCCACAAGGTGATACCAGCAGCGATCAGTCGTACCCGGTGCGTGCGGTCGGACAGCCAGCCGAGCGGCAGGCCAAGAATCGTATAAAAGAGGCCGAAGGCGGGTCCTTGTAGCAGGCCGATACGCGTGTCACTGATGTGCAGATCGGCCTTGATCGGCTCGACCAGCAGGCCGATGATTTGCCGGTCGACAAACGACACCGCATAAGCGACGAACAGGACGAACACCGCAAACCAGCCGTTTTTGAATCCTCTCCATTGCATCGCGTGACCTTTCGTTAAGGGGCCGGACGCGACATCGAGATGAGATATTGAGACGAGACGCGGGCGCAGCTGGATTCTCGACAGGCTATGGCGCGCAGCGCAAGCCTGTCCTGACCCCTGATCGGCCTGCGGTCACATTAGATGTACTTGGTACGGGATAGGCGAGGTGTGATGGTCGAAGACCCATCCGAAGGGGCCTGAACGATTGCCGCTCAGGCCCCTTCGTTTGGTACTGAAATTTCAATCGTTACCGCTGGATAATATTTCCGCTGTCATCCGAAAGAACAATTTCTACGCGTCGATTCAATTGACGATTGGATGCGGTGTCATTAGCTGCGACTGGAAAGGTTTCACCATAACCACGCATGGCAATGCGATCACGAGTCACACCCATTTGCAGCAAAGCACTGCTGACAGCAGTGGCACGGCGTTCCGACAACTCCTGATTGTGCGGCGTGGTGCCCGTACTGTCGGTAAAGCCTTCGACCAACACTTTACGCTGCGGATTTTGCTGCAACACATCAGCCAGTTTTTGGGCGGTACGCATGCCCTCCGGATTCAGGCGAGCCAGATCGGTGCCAAATAGAACATCGCCTAGTGTGATCACCAAGCCGCGTTCGGTCTTTTTCGCAGCCAGATCGGCTAGCTGGGCTTCCAATTGAGCCGCGCGCGCCTGGGCTGCCAGTGTGTCGCGCTGTGCGTCAGCAGTATCGGCTCGAGCTTGTTCTGCGTTACGCTTGGCCCGGTCGGCTTCCTCGGTGCGCTGATCCAGCCGGACTTGATCGCGCTCCTTGGCTGAAGCGGCGATGCTCGCCTCGGCTGATTTTTGTTTTGCCACCTCTTGCGTTAACGCAATTTTTTGTTTGGCAATGTAAGCGAGTTGATCGATTTTTTCATCTCTTTCATTCTTTAGTGCGGCCGCATTCGCTTGTTCCAATGCCTCACCGGCTTGCTTGAGTTCAAGCGGCGCATAGCTCGTCACATTCGGATTGCTTTGTGCCATCTGGTAGTCGCTGCGCGTCTGATCGAGCAGACTGGTTGACCTGGGCATGGAGCTGCAGGCGCTGACGAGAGCGACCACTGATAAAAGTATGGCGCTTTTGCGCGCACTCTTGAGTGGAGCAGTAATAAAATTTTTCATGATCGTTTCCTCTTGTTTAGTTAGCGGTGCGTGCTAATTCTTCACGCAGGACCCGAATGTCGTCTTGCAATGCATCGGCTGCCGTTTTCGCTTTGGCTGAGTCAGCTTTGCTTTGTCCTAACTTGGCATCCGCTTGAGCCTGGTTCGCCAAATCGTTGGCCAGTTTGTAATCCTTGGCGGCCATGGCTTTATTGGCCAAGGCTAATTTGTCACGTGCCGATTTCATTTCAACCGGCGCTGCTTCTGCAGCTCCCGCCCCCGCGGCGTTATCGACTGCTGCCTTCGAGACGGCGACTGAAGCAGTAGCCGGAGTCTTCATTTCGCTGCAACCTGCAGACCCAAGCAGAATTGTTCCGCTCAAGGCAATACACCATTGCTTTAAGTTTGTCGTCATTGTTTTCTCCAGTAATACATTCTTCGAATGTGATTTATCAACTTATAAACGGTCTTTTTTCAAAAGTCCGTTCGTTGGCGCACATAACCATGAATTTTTATTTGATGTCGTCGGGATGCGCGACACCTATCTTTTATCTTTTGAAACGAGAAAAGAGTGCGATGACCAACTCGAGAACCACTAAGTCGACTCGGTGACGAATGGCACTTACTTAAGTACCGTCATCCCCGCCAAGGCGGGGATACAGTGTCTTGATCTACCTGAAGTCGCTGAATTCCCGCCTTCGTGGGAATGACAAAATGGGGGAAGGCAAGCACTTAAGTAAGTGCCATTCCACTCAGTGACTGACTATGTTCGCTACCGAACAGAAAAAATGAGTGGTTTGGTGAATGATTGATACTATCTAAATCGTCATTCTTCCAACCGTCAGTAAAACCGGGGAATCCCCTTGAAAATGCCTACCGCAGAAATGCGGATATGACCTACTGCGTGGGCATCATGCTCGATACCGGGCTGATTTTTGCCTCAGACTCGCGTACACACGCTGGCGTCGATAATTTTTCGCGCTTTTGCAAGATGACCGTGTTTGATCGTCCTGGAGATCGGGTCATAGTTTTATTGAGCTCGGGTAATCTGGCCGGGACACAGGCCGTCATCAGTCGGCTTAAGCAAAGTAATTCAAGCGAAGAGGGCGCCACGCTCTGGACGGCCAAGACGATGTTCGATACCGCAATGCTGGTATCAGACGCCATGCGGGAGGTGGATCGCCGTGATGGGCAATACCTTTCTGACAGCGATGTTGGTTTCAATGCCTCGTTCATACTCGGTGGCCAGATCAGGGGTGAGCAACCGCGCTTGTTTCGACTTTATGCCGAAGCCAATTTTATTGAAGCAGGTTCGGACACCCCTTATCTCCAGACTGGCGAAACCAAATACGGCAAGCCCATCATTGACCGCGTCATCACGCGTTCAACCTCAATGAGCGATGCCACAAAATGTGCGCTGGTCTCAATGGATTCAACCATGCGCAGCAATCTGTCTGTGGGCATGCCGATTGATCTGCTTTGCTATGAGCGCGACAGCCTTGAGGTGACCATGCGCCGCCGATTCGAGCAGGGTGACCCCTATTTCAGCGTTCTTGGTCAGCAATGGAGCGGAGGGATACGTGAGGTGTTTGGCCGTTTGCCCGAACTGGATTGGTCGAATCCGTGAGTCCGATTTTAGAAAACGAATTTTGACGGAACCGAAGTGAAACCCGGTACTCTGAAGAGCTTGGGCATCGTCATTACCTGTGAGCATGGCGGTAACCAAATTCCCGCACCCTATCTTGATTATTTTCGTGATCAACAAGAATTGCTTGACTCGCACCGAGGTTTTGATGCGGGTGCCTTGATCATGGCAAGAGCATTGGCAGAGAACTTGTCTGCGCCGCTTGTATTTGCCGAGGTCAGTCGCTTATTGGTTGACCTGAATCGGTCTGTCCATCACCCGCGTCTTCATGGCGCGACCATCCGTAAAGCACCAATCGCGCTAAGACAAGAAATTCTGCGGCATTATTACCAGCCTTATCGCAACGAAGCCGAGCGTCTTGTCCGACAGACCATTTATGAGCATGGGTTGATCATACATGTGTCATCGCATAGTTTTACGCCGGAGTTGGATGGCAAGTTGCGCAATGCTGATATCGGATTGCTCTACGATCCGGCGCGCCCAGGTGAAGTCGAACTGAGCGAGCATTGGAAGACTGCTCTCAAGGTTTGCGCACCTGAACTGATTGTGCGCCGTAACTATCCCTATGCGGGCAAAGGCGATGGTCTGACCAACTGGTTGCGTCGACATTTTTCGCCCAATGCTTATGTCGGTATTGAACTTGAGGTGAACCAGAAACACATTGTTGAGGGTGGGAGACATTGGAGCGTGCTGCGTAAAGTGATCGTCGATTCACTGCGTCATGCACTCAAGAGCCGTTACGCGGAGATTTTCGCCTAACTTTTTCCAAACAGAATGGCTTGCGTGAGCTCAAGGCTACGTTTGTCGCAACAAAGGACCCCCATGAAAATCCGAATCGGATATGAAATTGTTTACGAATGCCCGCAGCCCACCCCGATGATCTTGACGTTGAATGCGCACTTCACACGCGCTTCAGATCTCGTGATGCCCGATCACATCATCGTCGACCCACCTGTTCCGATGAGCGCCTATCGCGACAGTTTTGGCAATTGGTGCACCCGCATTGTGGCTCCCCAAGGACAGATCAAGTTATCTGCAGACACTGTAGTTAGAGACTCGGGATTGGTCGATGTGTTCGTCCCGCATGCGCGCCAGACCAGAGTTGAAGATTTGCCCGATGAGGCGCTCCTGTTTCTGCTGGGTAGCCGCTATTGCGAAACCGATCGTCTGTCGGAAATCGCCTGGCAATTATTCAGCAATACCCCTACCGGCTGGGGGCGAGTGCAAGCCATCTGCGACTACGTACATCGGCATATCAAGTTCGGCTATCAACATGCCCGCAGCACCAAGACGGCGATGGAGGCGTTCAACGAAGGTGTGGGCGTATGCCGTGATTACGCTCATCTTGCCATTACGTTCTGTCGCTGCATGAATATTCCTGCGCGCTACTGCACGGGTTATCTGGGCGACATCGGCGTGCCACCGCCCAATGCGCCAATGGATTTTGCTGGATGGTTTGAGGCCTATCTGGATGGGCAGTGGTACACCTTTGATGCCCGGAACAACATACCGCGTATTGGTCGTGTCCTGATTGCTCGTGGTCGCGATGCTGCTGATGTCGCGATCAGCAATACTTTTGGGGAAAATACGTTGAAGAGTTTTCTGGTTCGAACCGATGAAGTCCTCGAACCGGTGTTTCAACCGAATTACCAATCGATGTCCCAACAGATGTACTCCTGACCTACCGCTCAATCAGAAGTATCTTCATTTGTCGCCAGCCTTGTTCGTTTGGATAATGCTAGGCGTCCGGTTTCGGCAGTTCATTGAGCAGCAGCCAGTAAAGGCTTAGGGCACTCACGGCTTCGCTAAAGCGCTCGAAGTTGACTGGCTTGACGATGTAGCTATTGACCCCGAGGTTGTAACTCTCGATCACGTCGCTTTGTTCTTTCGAGGAAGTCAGCATGATGACCGGGATTGACCGGGTGCGTGGGTCTTTCTTGATCATTTTTAATAGTTCGAGCCCGTCTATTTTGGGCAGCTTTAAATCAAGCAGGATCACCTTGGGCCCATCGGTCATTTTGCGCTTGGCATGCTTACCCTCGCAGAAAATGAATTCTTCCGCCTCTTCACCATCGCGCGCGATGTGAATATTGTTTGCAAGATTGGCCTTGCGTAAGGCCCGTAGAGCCAGCTCCAGATCCTGCGGGTTATCTTCGACGAGTAGCAACTCAACGATACTGGACTCGTTCATACCTTAGGTTCTCCTTGTAAGCTGAAATAAAATGTGGCGCCCTGATCCAGGCTGGATTCGGCCCAGATACGCCCACCGTGGCGCTGGATAATCCTTTGGACAATCGCCAACCCAACGCCCGTCCCCTCAAAATCTTCCAGGCGATGCAGCCGCTGAAAGACACCGAAAAGTTTATCAGCGTAACGCATGTCAAAGCCACTGCCGTTGTCCCGGACAAAATAAACAGATTCAGCCTCGCGTTCCATGCAACCGATCTCCACGATAGCGTGCTCTCGTTTGCGGGAATATTTGATCGCATTGGAAAGAAGATTGAGCCAGACCTGCTTCAGGAGTGCCGGGTCGCCCTCGCAGGGGGGTAGTCCATCAATGTTGAACTCGATCTGCCTGCCTTGATATTCATTCTTCATTTCCGCCAGCACCATCCGCACAAGCGCATCGGTATTGATGGACTGCTTGCTCAGATGCGAACGGCTTAGGCGTGCGAAGCTTAGTAGATCGTCAATCAATTCACCCATGCGCTGGGCACTTGAGCGGATCACGCTGAGCTGACGTTTTCCCTCTTCTGGTAGCTGCGGTCCAAAATCCTCTATTACGGCTTGCGAATAACCATCCACCGCACGCAATGGTGCACGCAGATCATGGGATATCGTATAAGAAAATGCTTCAAGCTCCTTGTTGGCGGCCTCCAGCTTCTGATTGGCCTCTTGCAGTTTTTGTGAGCTTATAAATACTTCGGCCTCCATTTGCTGCAGTCGAGCGCTAAACACTCTGGTGTCATCCGTAACTAGCCCGGACGTTTGCCTGGACTTGAGTCGAACGAACTCAGTGACTTCTTCGACACGATGAACAATATATTTGATCTCGTGATGGGCGCCGAAAACGGGCGAATTAATGGGACTCCAATAATGTTCCTCAAAAACGCCGTCGGGCCGCCGCAGATCATATTTCTGGATCGCCATGATGTCAGGGGCGCCATGTTCGCGAACCCGATCAAGAGAGGCTTTCAGATTGGAGACGCCATTTGCGTTGAGGTCATTTGGGTTGTCTGGAAACACCTCGAAAAGACCACGACCGAGAATGCCCTCGCGCGTGGTCATGGTGGCCTTCAGGTAGGCATCACTGACAGAGAGAATCTTGAGATCGGGCGTGAGAACCAGGTAAAGGCCAGGCAGCGATTCGAAAATACTGTTCAGTTCAGCGCGGCTATCGCGCAGTTCATGGTTTGCGACTTCGAGTTGCGCGGTGCGTTCGATCACACGCTGTTCCAGTTCGGCATTGAGTCTGCGGATTTCTTCTTCTGATTGTTTGCGTTCTGTGATTTCCTGAAAAGCACCTTGAACCCGATTGATTGTTCCCTCAGCATTACGTTGCGCTTCGCCGATGGAACGCACCCAAATGTGGCGTCCCTTGGCGGTAATAACTTCAAGTTCGAGATCGAAGGGTTTGCCCTGCTCGACGCAAGCTGTAAAAGCAGCCTTGATGATCTCAAGTGACTGCGGGGCGTAGAAATCGAGAGCAGCGTCAAGCGCTGGCACGGTTCCAGGCGGCATATCGTGGATTGCGCAGACTTCATCCGACCAAGTGATACGGACTTCAGGCAATTCGACGGTCCATCCCCCCAGTCGAGCGGCACGACCACCGATACGTAATAGTGCTTCGCTCTGGCGAAGGTTTTTTTCTGCAGTCCTGCGTTCAATCGTCGCCCAGCAACGTTCGACCACCTCCTGTACAAGGTTAATTTCGCTCGATTTCCAGGTGCGCGGAGTGGTCTGATGCACGGCCATCATGGCGCGCAGTTGACCGTCCTTGACGAGGGGACAGCAGATGACCGCCTTGATGCCAATGGCATAGAACATCTCTGCTCCTTCGCCCGTGCTCAGTTCTTTTTCGACATCACGAATAATAAGAGTCTGAGTTGCCTTGAGCGTGGTAACAGCGCGCGCACCAAACAGCGACAGTTGGTAATGACCAACCGTGCTCGCACATTGATCGGTGTAATCGTGCAGGATGGTGAAATGCTCACCGTCTTTATCCACATCCGCATAGGCACAGCGGGAGGCCTGCAGATGTTCACCGAGCATCTGTGCGGTCATGGCCATGATCTGCTCTGGATCGGAAAGCGTTCGTGTCGCATCAGTCAAATTGTTTAGAAAGCGGAAATATTCTTCACTTTCCCGCGTGGCCTGTTCCATCTGCTTGCGCTCGGTAACGTCGCGGATCGTTGCGAGCAGGCTGCCATTGGGCATCACGGCGGCAATAGACTCCGAGGCGAAAACCGAACCGTCTTTGCGTCGAAGCAGCCATTCCTGATGATACATAGAATGAGTTTTCAGAAATTCAAAAGACCCGCCGATGCGTGAATCTTGTTTATCAGCGAGGATGATGGTACCGCTTTGACCGACCAGTTCGTCGGGGGCATAGCCGAGCATTTCGCACAGGCTGGAATTAACCTCAACGAATTGGTTGCTGGTATTCGAGATGGCAATTCCATCCGGTGCATTCTCAAAAAGCGTTCGGTAGCGCGATTCCGATTCAATCAGCGCCTGTTTGGTACGCTTATCCTCACTCACATCGCGTAGTACAGTCAGAATGCAGGAGGCTTCGTTGAAGATGATCTTGCGGGCCGAAATATTGAAATTAACCAAACGCCCGTCTGCGATGCGGAAGACGGTATCGTGGTATCGGCATTCCCCGTTTTCTTCCAGCTTGCGGGCAAAGGCGAGTCGGTCATCATCATTGAGCCAAGCAAAAAAATCCCGGCTTGACTGACCGATGATTTCTTCAGGCATACAGTGCAGCAGCTCGCACAGTGCATCGTTTGCCCGGAGGACAATCCGATCAGGCATACGCAAAATCATTAAACAGTCAGGACTCAGCCGGAATGCCTTCGAGAACAACTCTTGACTGTCGCGTAATGCTGTTTCAGCCGCCTTGCTCTCGGTTATATCCTGCAAGGTGCCGACAGCTTCAATGACTTGCCCGTCCTTCTCGCGCCGGATGACGCCGCGCGAAAGAACTGCTCGAACCTGGCCGTCGGGCCAGACTACGCGATATTCCGAACGAAAATCAGTGTCGCCGGATTCAAGCGCACGCGCGAGGGGTAAGCGAGTTCTATTGTCTTCTGGATGGATACGCGACTGAATCACTTCATACGTCACCGGAAAATTATGCGGCAACTGGAACAATTCATACATCTCATCCGACCAAATGGTTGTGTGGGGCGGGACGAAGCGCCAACTGCCGATATGGGCATTGTGTTGCGCCTCGTTCAGGCGCACTTCGCTTTCACGCAGGGCCATTTCAGCCAACTTGCGGTTGGTAATATCTGCGCGGATGGCGACGTATTGGCGTGGTGTGCCGTCGGCGTTCAGAAAGGGAAAGATGGTGGTATCGACCCAGTAGTACGAGCCGTCCCTGGCCTTGTTTTTTATTTCACCATGCCAGACTTTTCCCTCGGAAATGGTGATCCACAAGTTTCGGATGAACTCTTTTGGGTGATGGCCAGAGTTGATGATGCGGTGATCCTGGCCAATCAATTCTTCGCGTGTATATTTTGAAATTGCGCAGAACTTGTCGTTGACGAAGTTAATTTTGCCGCGCGCATCGGTGACGGTAACAATCGCGTGTTCGTCGAGTGCACTCCGAAGATCGCCGGTTTCTTTTAAAGCTGAGTTGAGTTCGCTTTCACTTTTTTGCAAGTCCAGGACCATGGTTTCGGCCCTTAAGCGCAAGCGATGCAACCGGGCGCTGATCAAACTAATCAATCCACCCGAAAGGAACAGCACCGCTACGAGTACACGGTGAGTCACCGAAAAAATATGGAAACTAAACACGGGCGGCAAAATGAAATAGGCCAACCCAAATACCGAAAGCAGCGTGGCCAGAAGACCTGACACCAGCCCGCCAAAATAGGCGCACAAGATAATTGGGATGGTAAAAATGACAGTTGCTGATTCAGCTATGCCGCTGCCAATGGACATCCGCACCAGTAGAGTGATCGTGGTCAAAACGATAGGCAGTCCGAATGCAGCTGACCGCGATATCGCTCCTTCCAGTGGCTCAGTTAAAGCCATTTCCACCAATCCACTCTGAGGATTGAGGCAAAAAACACCAGCACTCAAGAGGATAAATCCAAACGCCGTATGGACCGCCATGAATTGGAACGGCAGCAAGGCCTCACCACCAAAAATGTAACGCGATATACCCAGGCAGGCGTTTAGTCCGGCGATAAGAACCAGCGTCTGAAAAATCATGGCGTGGCGCGCGCGGTTGGCGAGGAGCAGGGCGCAACCGATCAGCAGAAAATTACCCGCCGTTGCTTGCGACATGCGGGCGGGCAGATCACCCGGTGCCAGGACATCGCGAAACCAAAGCGTATCGATCGAGAGATTCAGTCCAAAAGCATAATCGGCCAGCCGCACTCCTGCCAACAATGTCGCCAGGCCAGCGAACACCCGCGCAGACTTGAACTGGGCGGGGTTATCCTGGGCGGCGCTACACCACAAGGCAACACCGCTGAAAATAAAGGCCAGCGCCGTGGCGGGCGACATTTTTGGCCAGTCAGGCATGATGTTCTTCAACATCGGTAAATCTAAAGACCAACCGAGTAAAACGAGTCCGGCAATGGTTAAAACCAGCACACTCGTCAGCCAGGTCCAGAAAATCCGCCGCACAAGGATGGGGCCGCTCTTTGAAGGTTTATCCAAAGGATTTTCCTTCAGGTTGTGGGCATCGAGAGGCAGAGCTGAAGCAGGGTGCCTCCCCGGGATGCGGGACGAAGCATTGCATTTCTACGGGCACACTCCTGACGGCGCGCATTAAAGAGTGCGTGTCAATGAACGGCCCAAATTTTTTGCCCCAGCGTATTTCAAATTCGCCGTGAAGGTTCGATCGATTTGCAGCGGACTTTATTTTCACGGCCACCGTTCCTACTAACGGTTGAGCATCAAGGCCCTATTCGGTGCTGCCGAAACAAGGAATAAGCTTCTATTTCATATTCGAGAAGGGCAATCCTGACAAAAGTTTCAAATTGCCCATTCGCACGCCTCATTTTATCGATCAAATTATGCGCGTGAAAATCTGGGACGGGTAAACAATGTAATAAGGACGGTTATCCGACATAGACAAGACGCGGTGGATGCAATGAACGAACCGCTTTTGCAAGAGAATGATTAGGGCGTGGGTCGCTTGATTCGTGATATCTGTGAGGTGTAGGACAAACTTTGGGCGCCCTCTTTTTTGAGGCATGGCTTAGTGGACAGTTGGTTTTGTAGTGCAGAACCAACGGAAAAATGTTTTTTATATGTGCGTTTCCGCACAGACGCTCCAAGCCTGCTCTAGCTAAACAGCTCTCAGGTGAATTTTCATAGACAGTATTCCGGCGTCTTTATTGCTGATCTTCTCGAATTGAACGAAGCCAATCCAAGGAGCACGACATGCTTATAGAGCCTGTAGGTGAGGTCATCTCCGTTTCTAAGCTTCAATCCAAAAAACTGGAAGGGCAGAAGTCCGACTTCACAGCGGAAGGCTCACCGCTACCCGGCATGGTGGACACGGCGGTTCCTGAAATGCCAACGCCACCTGACAAACTCAAGAAGTAAGGAAGCGAATCGCTGGCCTTTATGGCGGTGCCCAAACCTGCTTCCTGAAAATGTCCCAGCCTAGATACGAAATGCTGATGAAATAAAGGAGATCGATGATATGGACCGCAAAAATGCCTTGCGCAAGTACGACGCTCTGGAACTTCTGACGCGTGAGCATGAAGCCATCAAACAGTTGTTTTGGGACTATCGCCGTTTAGTAAAGCAACCGGCTGACCCCGAACGCAAGGGCGGTGTCGTGTCCCAGCTTTGTTATCGCTTATCGATCCATACCCAGATTGAAGAAGAGATTTTCTATCCTGCTATTTTGGGATTGCTCGACAAGAAAGAAGTGGAAAGTCGGGTCGCATGTGACCACTTTGGGGAGAAGTTGTTGGTTGCCAGACTGGACGAGATGGAGCCGGATAACCTCGACTACGATGCCACGGTGGCCGATCTTAGTGCTGAAGTAGTGCCTCATATTTATGAGGAAGAAGAGTTTTTATTTCCAAAGTTACGCAAAGCCGGAATGGATATGGCCGCTGTTGGACTCAAACTGGCGCAACGCCGCAGATCATTGCATGCCGATGTAACCCGTATCGGTTCGCCCATTTCGGTTGCTGGTATTGCCGCAGCGGTTAGTGCCTGGCCAGTGGCTTGTCATGTTGAAACAACGAGCGATGTGCTGGCACCACGCAACTGGCCGGATAGGTGAATAGCATGAGTACGGAAAGCCAAATGCAACAAACGAATGTTCCCGATTTTTTTGGGGCCGCGAATGGCATTATTGAACGACTGCGATCCTTTGCCGATGTAAAGCCGATTAGCGTCGAAGTCAATATTGCGCCGCTAGTGAATCTCGAGTCGTTGTCCCAAGCCACCTCGCCCTGCAATATGACCACCATTGATTGGGATCACTTGTTTAGTGCGGTCAAGGATAGACTGCGGGTTACGGTTCAGGATCGACCGGATGCTATATATGAGCCGCAACCTGCTTTGATTCAGATGCGAAAGGACGTGCTCGAATGTTTGGAAGCCCTGGATCAATTGCAATTGATCATGATGCGTGAACTTGGTCAGCGTCAACAACTTGAAATGGAAGTTTTTTCAGCAAAATCTGCACTGAACCAGGTTCGTGCCGATCTCGCAGGTACCCGGGATGGTGAACGCAGAGCGCGTCACTTGGCCATGCACGATAGCCTGACTACCTTACCGAATCGCGATTATTTTTATGAACAGCTGGATGCGGCGCTGAAGCATTCAGAACCAGAGCGGCGAGGACTGGCAATCCTGTATCTCGATCTTGATGGTTTTAAGCAAATCAATGACACACATGGACATGACATCGGGGACGACCTGCTCAGAATCGTTGCAGCACGATTAGCATGTGCCATTCGTGCGGAGGACGTGGTATGCCACACTGGGTGGCGATGAGTTTGGCTGTCTTTTGCCCAACTTTTTGGACAGGCCGCAGCTGACTCATCTCGCCGCTAAACTCTGCGAGGCCGTATCTGCACCTGCCTTGATTAAACAGTACCAACTCAGCGTACGTGCCAGTATTGGTATTGCAATGAGTCCCGCTAATGGAGTATCGGCTGATCTATTGCTCAAGCATGCGGATACAGCGATGTATTACGCCAAACATAATCAGACTGGGCACGCATTTTTCGATCAGTGTCCCAGAGTGCAGAGCGCGTAAAATTTTCTTGCGTGGTTTTCTTGCCGGTTTTTTCCTGGGAAGGGCGGCTCATTTCTCTTTTGATCGAATGAGAGAGAAAACCATCCACATCAGTCAAAAAGAAGGCGCACTTTTCAGTGCGCCTTTAAAACTGACCCCACGGAAGGGAAGAACCGCCCGGTAGTTCGCAACGAGGTGTTGCGCGGGATGGGTCAGTAAGGGGAATGTTGCTCTCGGCGAATGTCTTCTGCTTGTTGGGCTGCTTGTTGAATTGAATTGACTTGCCTGGATGATGGTGTGCGTGGCTTCTCGTTCAGCGCTGCCAACACGAGCATCCACTTGTGAACCGGAATATGAGCCAGTGCCTTGGAAAGGAGTTGCGGCATCAGCCCGGCAAAAAGGGCCGGCTTGAGTATCCAACGCCAGGGCCGACTCCATGTGAACAGGCCTCCCAGGATCAGAACGCCAAACACGAGACTGAATGGGTGGCGTTGGGCCATCGGTTGAACCACAACTTTTGCAGCATCACTTGCGACCACACCCACCATGCGTAAGGGATGCTGTGCCCACCAACTGCTTACGGCTTCGATTACGACATCGGCTCCCGGGATTTTTTTCAGACCTTTCAGCCATATCCCGCTTGATCCTGATCCAGACGAACTGGTTTGCGCTTTGCCGGTTTCATTTTCCTGATCGCGGAGCGCCATGCGTAGACGCTCACGCGATAGCGTTAAGCGATCCGTTTTAATCAAGGGCAACGCGGTCATGGTGCGTCCGCCACGCGTAGCATCACCATATCAGCAGCTACTTGCTCCTTTAAATCGTCGAAAGCGTGAGCATCATTCCTTGAGCGTGCGGCAACCATACAAACCAATGCCACTACTGCAGGCAAAAGGGGTGTCACCATCAGCGCCCATGGCGCGCGAATGTCGCTCGCAGGAATGGTGGCCCACAACATCACGGCCACGCCTGCAAGGACTGCCGCCACACCCAGACTACAAATAGCTATTGCATCCAGCAATAGGCTTCGCTTCCAATTGACCGATGCTTTGCTGAATTCAGCACTGACCAGCTCCGCATAGGCCTCAGCATGATCAACCAATAGCCCCGGTTGGGACATGATGAGGCGCAAGAGAGGATGCATGATGTAGTTCGACTTTTCAGTTAATCAGAGTGCAGCAGGATTGCGTGGAGACTGACTTTAGACTTGATTGCGTGAACGACCAATCAGGCTGATCAAAGCCATGAGCACAGCACCGGTCGCAGCGGCGATCAAGATTGATTTGACGGGTTCATCTTTGATATAGCTCACCGTCGTTGCCGACGCTTGCTTGGCCTTGTCTTGCAATTGCTGTGTACTCCCGCGCAGCGCATCCATACCGCGTTGAGCCAGGGCACTCGCTTGCTCACTTGCGCGATCCAGAAGCGGAGCAGCTTTTTCACTTGCCCTTTTTACCGAATCGGCAAGATTATTCACCGCTTCATCCGTCGCACGTTGCGTGGCTTTGACCACGTCCTCAGCCGATTGAGCAGGTTGTTCGTTAAAGCTGTTGGAACGTTCAAATGGTCGGTTGGTAATCATGATGTTTCCTTTAAAAAGTTTTTAACAAACTGAAAATCCAACTGCTTCTACTTTTTGATCAGCCCGAACAAAAAGCTTGCAACAGCCAGAATGGCGAACACGATAAAAAGGATCTTGCCAATTCCTGCGGCACTGGCGGCAATACCGCCAAAGCCGAACAAGGCGGCAATCAAGGCGATGACAAAAAATACAACGGCGTAATGCAACATGATCGGCTCCTGGTTTACCGGGTAAAGCTGTCCGGGATCAATGAAAGTTCGCAAACAGTGCGATGGAGTCAGTGTGGTCTGAACGGCCATGACTGGCGATAGGCTGTATCGCCACAGTCATGTGAGGAGAGTGAGGGAGTGGACGTAGGAAGCCGCTGACCAATGCAGCAGTTCATACTGCACTAAGCCATCATGGCCAGCCTGTGGACTGGCCCATATGCTCTTTTCAAGCTGGAGCGGTTACGGATTCCGGCAACTTGACCTGGATAAGGGTGCCTTGTCCGGGTGAGGAAAGCAATTTCATCGTTCCCCCTTCGGCTTCAACGCGAAAGCGCATACCCACCAGTCCATAGGCAGAGCTAGATGGAGTGTTGGGATCAAAGCCGATACCATCGTCACGAACCGAAATTTCCACCTGACCCGCATGCGAGGCCATATTGATCCATACGTTGTGTGCTTTTGCATACTTGGTGATATTGGTGATCGCTTCTTGAACCAGACGATAGATCACCAGTTCGGTGTCTGCGGCGAGCTTGACTGGCGTTAGATCACAATGAACTTCAATGCCGGAGCGCTGGGCGAAGTCGCGAGCCTGGATTTCTAGTGTGGGGATCAGTCCTAAATGGCTCAATGTTGAGGGTCGCAAGTCCTCAATGATGCGACGCTTCATTTCAATGCCGCTATTAAGCACTTCAACCAGATGGTTGAGTCGTTCTGTGGCTTCAGGTGCAGTATTGGCGAGTCGAGATCGAATCCGGGCCGCGTCGAGTTTTGCTGAAGTGAGCAAGGCGCCCAATTCATCGTGCAGATCACGCGCCAGACGATTGCGTTCGTCTTCCCTTACGGATTGCAGATGATGGGTTAGTTTGATTAACTGGCTTGTGCGTTGAGCGACGATGACTTCCAAACGATCGCGTTCCGCTTTAACCTTTTCCTGCAATTCCAGGCGTCTATTTTCAAGCAAATTTCTTTGCTTCAAGTAGTAATACAGGCCGAAAAAACTGATGATCGTCAATATGCCCACACCGATGCGATTGAAAATCAGAATGCCTGAAATATTTTCTCTGCTCTGCTCATATTTCCGCCCCTCATATTCCAGCAATTGTGCGGTAATGACCCGGATGGCATCCATGTTTTCCTTGCCGATGCCACTCAACATGAGTTCACGACCTTGCTCGTTCTTGCCTTGATCGTGCAACTGCATGATTAATACTATTTCAGACTGCTTTGTTTCGACTGCGGCGTTCAGCTTTTTAATTATTTCCTTGGCTTCTGGGTGGCGACTGAAGTATTGGTTCAAGAGCTGGAGCGAATGGCCAATTTCGCGCGATCCCGTTAAATAGGGCTGCAGGTATTCTTTGTCATCGGTGAGAAGATAGCCCCGCTGCCCGGTTTCGGCATCGACAATAGCCTGCAACAGATTCCGTATATTGGTGCGCATCGTACGTATTTCATCGAGCTGGTCAATCTTGTCGACGGCCTCGCGATATGAAATTTCGCTGAATAACAGCATTAATACGGCCATCAAAAAAGCCACTGGAAGAGTAAGCCTGCTGCGTTTAATATGATCTAAGAAGCTCATTTCATATCTATCTATATCTGTAGGATCAAATCCCGTTAAGGAGTCAGCGTCATGAAAAAATGAGACTCTGCATTACATTTATGCGACTATGACTTACTCTCGTTGAAATGAACACTACCTACCATGATTATTCGAATTGCCATTGTTGATGACCATGCCATGGTGCGTGCCGGGTTGCGGCAGTTTTTTTCTGATCAGTCAGACTTTGCAGTCGTTGCCGAAGCCAGCAGTGGTCGCGAAGTCCTCGATATTGTGCGCAAAGCGGAGGTCGATGTGATCGTATTAGACATCTCCATGCCGGATCAGAATGGCGTTGATGCACTGGCCGCTATCCGGGCTCGTGCACCGGACTTGCCAGTTCTGATTCTGAGCGGCTTTGCAGAAGAACACTATGCAACCACTTTGTTGCGCCAAGGGGCGAGCGGCTATCTGAACAAAGACTGTGACCCCGAAGAAATCGTCAAGGCCATCCGCACGGTGGTGCGGGGTCGCAAGTACATCTCGGCCGGTGTGGCTGAGCGTCTTGCTGAAGGCTTGGGCGGCATTGGTGATAAACCACCTCATGAGCAATTATCTGAACGCGAATTGCAGGTCTTCCTTCGTCTGGCCAAGGGCGAAACGATTGGGCACATGGCCGAGAGCTTGTCGCTGAGCGTCAAAACTGTCAGCACCTATCGCACTCGTGTCATGGAAAAAATGAAACTCGAATCCAATAGTGATCTGACGTATTACGCACTGAAGAACGGATTGATTCAGTAGTTGAGTAGGTGTACCGACAAACCAGCCCAAGACTGCTGATACCGTTTCATCGGAGCCCCTCCTCGCTCCAATAGAACCCCCCACGTTATAACTCTACGCGCCGTTCAGATTTTTGCTATTGCCACCTCTGTTGCCCGCCAGTTCGCTGCAGTACTCAATCAGTGCGTCGATTTCTGTCGACTTGTCAAACACCCGGTCTGCTCCAAGTTCAAGACAGGTGTGCCGCATATCCGGCGTTGCATAATTGCTGAGAACCACCACGTTTTGCTTGTGGTGGTGCTCCTGCAGCTCATGCGCAGCTCGGATTACACCCAGCCCGGAACCACCTTTAAGGAAAATGTCCACGATCACCAGATCAAAGTGATTGTCCGGCTGCGAGAGCCATTGCACTGCCGCGACTTCATCCTGTGCGGTTCCGACCACTTCGACTGGTGTGAGTTCTTCCAGCGTGGCGATCAGATTTTCACGTATGACTTGACTGTCTTCAACGATATAAGTCTTGAGCGAGTGCATGATTTGAAGTGTTACAGATCCAGGTTCTTGAAAGTACGGAACAGTGAGCTTGAGGCCTTCCGTAACAGATCCCCCAGAATTTCTAGACTCGCATGAAATGTAATACATGAATATTCTAAGTGAGTCTGCTTTCAAAATCTAAATTGGGCAGTAGGGCATAGGTTCGTCGCGGTGTAGGAAATCGCCCACATGGCAGTTATGGCTTGACGGAGGTTAATATGGGTTTCGCCACGTTGAGTGTCGGAACATTCTGCGGAATGAACTCAACATTTGGACTCATGGTGGTCATGCGGGCGGGCCCAAAGATCGTGGCGAAGGCCACATCTTTCGCGTCGCGTCCCGTAGCCACTCGTACCACTTGATCGACCGGAACCATCTCAGTTGGGTCAAACAGAACCCAGCGTCCGCCCAGCCAGGCTTCAAAAATGGCATGAAAATCTGGAGGCGGCTCAGGAAATTGGGCATAGCCGCTGACCAATCGGGCCGGGATGTTGAGGGCCCTGCATAAGGTAACCGACAAATGTGCAAAATCACGGCACACACCTGCGCGTTGTTCAAAAACGTCTCGTGCTGTCGTCGTCGCGACGGTGGATCCGATGCGGTACTCGATGTTTTGATGAACCCATTCGCAGATGGCTTTCACGCGCGCGTAACCACGAGGAAGGTTGCCAAACAACTGGATTGCCGTTGGACCCAAATGATCGGATTCGCAATAGCGGGTCGGCATCAGGAATCGCAGTACATCGTCGGGAATTCCATGGATCGGATCTTCTGCCGCATTGGGGTCAATTAATTCACCCATCCGGTCTACAACGGCACGGTAGTTCAGCTTCAATGGCCCGGCTTCGGCCTGCAGTCGCAGAAACCGGTTGCCTGAATGGGGATCGGCGTAGGTACGAAAAGGTAGTAAAGATGTTGCCGACTTGACCTGCAAATTTTCTTCAATAATGGTCTGGCTTGCATCTGCCGATGCGTGGATCATAAATACAAAATCACTCGTGGCATCAAGTTCATAGGCCAACTCACAATCAATCTTGATGCGGTTGTAAACGGGAGCAATCACGGGATCGCTCCCGTTCGGTTTAATGGGCCACTGACGGCCGATGTTGCAAGTATTTTCAGTCATCTGGAATCCTTGGGCACGAAGCATCTGTAAGTAAACATTCGTTTCACATTCATTGAGATTGCATTGAAGCAAATCAAACGTGTGATTCCCATCGGCGCTCAAGAGGCATTGTGGTAAGACAAGGCCGTGCATGACCCAAGCGGAAGCGACGAAGTGATGTGAATTTGTAAGACACGAACTACGGCGGAGGGCGGCTTAGTCCGCTGTCCAGCTTAGCGACCGACTTCCATACTCAACTTAACAAGCAAGACCAAGGTCGATATCGACTGCGGCAGAGAAGCTTTGTTAGGAGACGAAAATGAATGCAATATTGAAAAGCGCGTTAGCGGTTTCGGCCATCAGCCTGGCCACACATGCCGCAGCACAGGTCACGTTTTATCAGGGCGAAGACTTTGAAGGACCTTCTTTCACAACCCAACAGGAGGTTCGGAATTTTGAGCGCATTGGTTTCAATGACCGTGCGTCGTCAGTGGTAGTTCAGCGCAATCTCTGGGAAGTTTGTGAAGATGCCCGATTCAATGGTCGCTGTGTGGTCTTGCGACCGGGGCGGTATGATTCATTAAGAGCCATGGGTCTGAATGATCGTGTTTCATCCGTTCGAATGGTGAACGGTAACGGACGCATTAATGATGATCGCTATGCGCCTGCCCCGGTGACTTCGCAAGTCACTTTTTATGAGCGGGAAAATTTCGAAGGCCGGACGCTGTCGACTGAAAATCCAATTGGCAACTTCGAGCGTATCGGGTTCAATGATCGTGCCTCTTCAATCATCGTAGTCGGTGGGCCGTGGGAAGTTTGTGACGATGCCCGCTTTGGCGGACGTTGCGCTGTCCTGCGTCCGGGTCGCTATCCATCGCTCCGCTCAATGGGTTTGAACGACCGAATCTCTTCGGTGCGAACAGTAAGCGCAAATGCTCGTTTTCCCGATGATCGATATGCGCCTGCTCCAGTGGCCGCCTATGACAATCAACCGCAGAATAATGGTTATCAAAGACGCGACAATGAACGCTTATATGAAGCAAACGTCACCTCTGTTCGGGCTGTGGTCGGCACACCTGAGCAACGTTGCTGGATCGAAAGCGAACAGGTTCCGCAACAGCGGAGCGGTGCCAATGTTCCTGGTGCAATAGCAGGCGCCGTCATTGGTGGCATTCTCGGCCACCAGGTTGGTGAAGGACGCGGCAAGGATTTCGCAACAGCTGGCGGAGCGATTGCGGGTGGTGCAATTGGCGCCAACGTTGGCCGTGACAATGGCGGCGTGGCGACTCAAAATGTGCAACGTTGCGCCAATGTCCCCAATCAGGCACGCGCTGATTACTGGGACGTAACTTATGACTTCCGCGGTCAAGCGCATCGGGTCCAGATGACAACTCAACCCGGTCGTACTGTTACGGTGAACGAGCAAGGTGAACCGCGTTCATAAACTTGGATGCAAAGCACAAACAGGACGGTTCCATTGGAGCCGTTTTGTTTATGAGTAACTTTAGGAAAATTTTAGAGTAGGACATCTACTACGGTGAAAGGCGGCACAGTCTGCTGTCTGGACTAATTGAGGTCACCGATACTGAATTCACCCTAACAACCAGATTCAAGAGGACAGACATGAACAAATTATTTAATCTAAAAGCTGCATTTATTTGTGCGGCAATGCTCGCTTTGCCCGTTGCCAATGCAGCGATGACCAAGGCGGATTACGAAGCAACCAAGAGCAAAATAAGTGCGCAGGAAAAGACAGACAAAAAGGCTTGTGGTTCGCTATCGGGCAACGCAAAAGACATCTGTGTCGAAGAAGCCAAAGGTAAGGAATCAGTCGCCAAGGCTCAACTGGAATATGACTATTCGGGTAAACCCGCCGATTGGAACAAGGTCATGACAGCGCAAGCAGATGCGGCCTACGCCATCGCCAAGGAAAAGTGCGACGACAAGGCGGGCAATGTAAAGGACGTCTGTGTGCAGGAAGCAAAGGCTGAACATACCAAGGCTCAAGCGGATATCAAATTGGGTAAGCAAGTAGGCAAAGCCAATGTGGCAGCCCATGAAGACAAAGTCGACGCAGATTACAAGGTTGCAGTCGAGAAGTGTGACGCCTTGGCTGGTGACGCCAAGTCAAGCTGTGTTGCCGCTGCTAAAACAAAGTTCGGCAAAAGCTGATTTGTAAATGTTGCTGTTAAAAAGGCCGACCCATGTCGGCCTTTTTACCAAGAGGTCTGAGCTTTTCAGATCCGGCTTGACTGCTATTCAAATGGAGTGTTTTCGTTATGCCGTTGCTTTCGAAAAAAAATGCTTCTATGCCGGTTCCTTCAACGACTGGTGCCGTCAAGACGACTCGGACAGCAAGGCCCGATAGCAAAGAGATTGATGTGTCCGAGACTGATTCAACGAGTCCCAAGTTGCCGCACGAAAGAGATGAATCGTCTGGCACAGCAGGGGCCAAACCGAGTGAAAAGATACAACAGGCCCATCGTGATCTCAGTCGTGGACTTCAAGATACGGATCGCGGCCCTCCCGCAGACCGGGCCTATAAAAAACTGAAGCAATGATCATTGCTTTAGTTTCCTAGAGTAATTTTTCGATGCAAATACTGACTTGAGAGGTTGATATGAACAAAACCAAAGCTGACAAAGAGCCCAAGGTAAAGAAGCTCCAAGAACAAAAAACTGATTTTACAAACGAAGGTGCGCCCCCTCCTGGAAAGGCCGGAACCTCGCCACCTGTTCCTCCCGTCACTGATACGGAGAATGATCGGCATCGTGACCATAAGAAATAGGAAAGCCTGGCGTCTAGGCGTGGCAAGAATGACGCTCTAAACAGTGCAACTGAATACGTGCAATATCTGGATTCTGTTAAAACAGGTCGCGCAGTCCTGGCTGGATGATTACGTGCCCAGCATGGGCGCAGCACTGGCGTATTACACGATGTTTTCGCTGGCACCACTGTTATTCATCGTGATCTCCGTTGCTGGAATGGTTTTTGGGGCCGATGCTGCGCGTGGCGAGATCGAAGCACAGCTACGCGCGCTGATGGGAGATCGAGGGGCCAGTGCCGCGCAAGACCTGTTGGCCAGCATGCGTAATCCTGAGGAAGGAATGGTCGCTACCGTGTTGGGCCTGGTCTTCCTGTTTGTGGGTGCCACAACGGTATTTGGTGAACTTCAAAACTCATTGGATCGAATCTGGCGCGTCCCTACCCATCGATTGAAAAGCGGATGGTTTGTACTGGTGCGTGACCGTTTATTGTCCTTCGGGATGATATTGGTCTTTGGATTTCTTCTCATCGTTTCGCTCATAGTCAGTGCCGTGTTGGCTGCAGCGGGACGATTGTGGAACCCCATGCTCGGCGAATGGTACGTATTGGTGGTGACGACAAACGCCATCGTCGACTTTTTAATCTTATCGACCATGTTTGCCTTGATCTACAAATTTATGCCGCGCGTTCGTGTCCAGTGGAAAGATGTGTGGATCGGCGCCATTGTGACCGCGATGCTGTTCATGATTGGCAAAGCGCTGATTGGCCTGTATCTGGGACGCAGTACTGTGGCCTCAGGTTTTGGAGCCGCAGGCTCATTGGTGGTGATCTTGCTATGGGTGTACTACTCGGCCCAAATATTTCTGGTGGGTGCAGAATTTACCTGGGTCTATGCCAACACCTTCGGCTCAAGAAAAACTGAGATCGAAATGAAAGATCAAAGTATTAGTTAAAGACCGATAGAATAAGGCCGCCACATGACGCGAACATCATCTGGCGGCCTTGGATGTATGGCGTTAGCTTATGACTCAGCTTTTGATTTGAAGCTGGTTGTCAACGCTGACAACACCATCAATTTTCTTGGCAAGTTGCGTTGCATGCTCACGGGCTACGCTGCTGGGAGCGGTACCATGTAATGTAACGATGCCATTGGTTGTATCGACATCGATTTTTAGTGCGCTGAGTGAACTATCCTTTACCAATTCTGCTTTCACACTGGTTGTGATAGTTGCATCTTTAAGTTTGGCAGTGGCCGAATCAACGGTCTGATTGGTACTTTCTTTAGCGGCCGCAGTCTCATTTTTGATTTCGGCTTTAGCCTGATCTGTTTTCTGATCGATCTTGTCGATTGTTGAATCCAGCTTCTGGCCTACCGTGCGTTCGTCCGGTTTTTTATCGCAGGCAGTAAGACTCAGTAAACCGACTAAGGCAATCGTCGTAGTCAGGGCGTTGAAATGTTGAACTCGCATGTTGGTTCCTTCTTGAATCGTGAATGATGTTGAAAGCTTAACTAGGCAGGATGATCATGCCTATCAGTCGGCAGCCCAATACGTTGTCGGATATCCCGTACAAGCCAATTAATTGCGTTTGCGCACTTGCACATCGACGAACATGCCAAGGTAGTCACTGGGAAAGCCGTGCCATGAGCCACTGACCGGCGATGCCAGGCTGGCGTGTCGAGCAACCCCGACGCGAATCAAATCGGTGCCACCTATTAGATTGTTGGTTGGATCAAATGGAATCCAGCCTGCACCAGGGAGGTAGACCTGAACCCAGGCGTGGGTAGAGCCCGCTCCCTGCAATTGCTGAGCATCGTCATCAAGCCAGGGCGTGTATAAATAACCTGAGACAAAGCGTGCTGCATAGCCAAGGTGGCGTATGGCTTCAAGCATCAAGGTGGCAAAATCACGGCAAGTCCCGCTTTGCAATTGCAGGGTTTCGTGTGGGGTCTGTACCCCCTCATCAATGCGTGCTAAATACTGCATTGCGTCGCGGATGAACTGGTTCATCGCCATCAGGAGTTCACGTGAACCAGTTGTCCCTTCTGGGTTGATGAATTGTTTGGCCCAGTCCAATAGAACATGGTCCGGGTCATCATAATAGGGCGTCAGGTAATGCCCGAGCACCAGCTTTTCTTCATCGTCGTAATCGAAAGGATAATTCTCTGCATGCGGGCTCAGTGGAAGTTCAAGTGCATGTGTGCCGGTATGTTCGACCGAGAAAGAACTGACGACTTTCAATTCGGTCGCTGGGCTTTGTGGTTGTACCAAGGCCACTGAATTGGAATAAGCATCCAGGATCAGACGAATATCGACAGGTGTCGGGCTCACTTCCATATCGGTCGCCAGAACCCGAAGGTCATGGCTTTCGCGTGGACGAAACATGATCCGGTGCTCGCCGAGTTCAACCGGTTGCGCATAGCGGTAGTGAGTAGTGTGAGTGATATCGAAGAAGACGGACACAAGATCCTCCGATGGAATATGGACTGCTAGCATGCGGAAGGAATGCTGGTGCGCCCATCGGTTACAGCCTTGATCGAGTGTGGGCGCAGTCCTACCCGGTAGGGATGTATGGGCTTCGACTAGGGAATTGATGACACACCCTAAGTCGTACGACTGCTCACCCCGAATAGATGCTTGTTTAGTGTTCCTTAGATTGCATCCGGTCGATAGTCTGAATCGAGCACAACGCCACCACCCACGACGCGAGATACGCAGGCGCATATGCGTTTGTTTTGGGTTTTCTGTGCGGCGCTGAAAAAGACATCACGATGATCGACGGTGCCGTCCACCGATACGACATTAATCACGCAAAGGCCGCATTCGCCACGTTTGCAATCGTAGAGCGTCTCAACGCCTGCCTGATTCAAGGCATCCAGCAAGGTGACGCCTACCGGTACTTCGAACTCCAGATCGTGACGCGGTACTTTGACCCAGAATTTCTCGGCTGCATATTGACCGCTGTTACCAAAGGTTTCGAAGCGTAAATTTGCCGGTGGTCGTCCGCTTTCCATCCAGGTGCGTCGCACTGCATCCAGCAGCGGAATTGGCCCGCAAACGTAAACCTGGGCATTCGGACCAAGGCCGGAGATGGCATCCTGGAGATCCATTTTCTGACCGGCATCGTCGGCAATAAAGTCAATGCGCTGACCCAGACTGGCTTCCAGTTCGCTGCGGTAGACATGTTCCTCTGCAGTGCGGGAGCCGTAGAGCATCTGCACGGGAGCATTGCGTCTGGAGAGCGCCTGCGCCATGCCGAAGATGGGGGTTATACCAATGCCACCTGCGATCAACAAATATTCCGGTGCGTTGAAGTCGAGTTCAAAATGATTATTGGGCTCGGATATATCCAGTCGTCCGCCGACTTGAAGACTCCACATATAGCGCGATCCGCCACGGCTGTCGGGAGCCAGTTTGACTGCAATCCGGTAGGTATCACCCATTGGACTGCCCACCAATGAATAGAAGCGCGGTTCGGGACGCCCATTGATTTGCACGATGACCGAAAGATGGCTGCCTGGCCGATAGGGAAGTGGGGCTTCCGGTAGAGCCAGGGTGAATTCGCGAATGGTCGGACTGAGGTCACGAATGGATTCAACAATAGCCTGCATCCTCCGCTGGTTATTGCGCATGTTTTTGTCTCCGATGAATTATGAACTGCGTTTTATGGTCGGCGAGGTCTATACAGATAATTTATAAACGCACGCTGTGCAGGCGGAACAGATTCGCACCTGAAATTTGCTCGAAACTATTGCGATTGGCGATGGCAATCGTAAATTGGCGTTGTGAAATACGGGCGTGCTCGCGAGTAATGGCTTCGGCACGCGTACCTTCGCGCTGACGGATGGCATCCAGCATATTGCGGTGCTGATTCTGGGCAATGACCAGCAGATCACGTGATCCCGCTTCAGCAGCATTGACTTTGACAAAGGCACTCGGTGACGCGAAAGGCGTGTGCATCATCCGTTCGATCTGGGAGCGAATAGATGGACTGCCCGACATTTCTCTGAGCAAGGTATGAAAGTGATCGTTCTCAGTGACATAGATCGAAAAATTTGCTTCACTCAAGGCCGTATCCGCAATTGCATCATCAATACGATCAAGACAGGTACGTGCTTCCTCGAGCAATTCCTGCGGTATGCCGCGTTCGGCGGCAAAGCGCGCAGCCAATCCTTCCAGCGTGCCGCGCAGCTCGATAGCATCCTTGATATCAGCGTCGGAAAAACTTTTGACCATGTAACCGCCTGAGGGCAAGGCCTCTAGCAAGCCTTCTTCCTGCAAACGCGCCAGTGCAGCACGGATGGGTGTGCGCGATACACCCAGTCTTTCGACGATAGCGAGCTCGGCAACACGCGTACCGGGTTCCAGTTCACCGCTCAGGACCAGATCACGCAGTTGGACCTGTGCTTTGACAGTTTGAGATGAGCCTTGACTGTCGATCTCGGATGCGTTCCTTTTCATCTTGGCACGCATGTGAATCAGGCCGTCTGACGAATGGGAATGACCGTGGCTGAAGATTTTTCTTCCTGCAACATCTTGTCGATGAGTCGTCGGGCCCACATTGAACCCGAGTCGATGTTGATGTTGTAGAACGTGTAGTCGGGGCGTTCAGCCATCGCGATCTGCTGCGCTTCAAGCACGGCTTCGTCTTCGCCAAAAATGCGAAAGACACCTTCACGCAGTTCGGTCGTCAGGCTTTGTTCAGTCAGATGATAGTTGCGTACAAAGGCCCAGAAATAGTGGCAGGTACCTTCGGTCTCAGGCGTAATCGTATTGAGCACAAAGCCATTGACGCCTTGCGAGCGGTCGCCTTGCGGCGCACCGGTACCCGCGAATGCAACGCCGACATCAATGGTGATGGTGGAAGGTGCTTCAAAACGAATGATCTGCCAGCGATCCACCAGACCGGACTTGCCGAATTTCCGTTTCATCTGACCATCCCAGAAGGGCGGGGGATGAATGCCTTCAATCCAGCGGGTGACGGTGGCCGTGCGATTGCCATGCGTGGTTTCAAACGGAGCCTCTGCCACTTCGCGGTGGCCGATGCTGGAGCCATGAACAAAGGTCTCATGGGTGAGGTCCATCAGGTTATCCAGAACCAGACGATAGTTGCAGCGGGCAAAAATTGTTTTTCCATCTCCGGCCCAGGCCGGATCATGATTCCAGTGCAGGTCGGGTACTTTATCCGGATCGGCGAGTGCCGGATCTCCGGGCCAGATCCAGACGAAACGGTGCCGGACCAGGGCTGGAAACGTGCGTACACAGGCCGCCGGATTGATTGTTTCCTGTGAGGGCATATGTATACAATGGCCTTGAGAATTATAGACCAGGCCGTGATAGCCGCAGACGACTTCATCGCCTTCAAGTCGCCCGCGCGAGAGCGGATAAAGACGGTGCCAGCAAGCATCTTCAAGCGCTGCAATCGTCCCGTCCGTTCTGCGAAACATCACCATTTTCTGGTCGCAGATGGTGCGCGGGAACAGGGCATGGGTAATGTCGGCATCCCAGGCGGCCGCATACCAAGCGTTGAGTGGGAATGAGCGCATCTCGAAACTCCTTGATTGTTTTTATGTATACAATAATAAGGTATTCAGGAAAATTTCGAAAGCACTAAAAACGGATTCTTATCGCAGCAGCACGTCTTGGTTTGTCCATCTCAAGACAAGGTAGAGGAGAGCGAGGTGATCGCAAGGCTAGGCAATTGATGACACGCCCTAATATTTGATGTCAGGTTTGTCGTGAAACCACTCGGTCAAAAAGTCGATGAATGCGCTGATCTTTGCCGGTAAATTTTTACGTTCTCCAAAAACAACGAATACATCGGCAACAGGTAGATCCCAATCGGCCATCAATACTTGCAGAGCGCCTGAACGCAAATGGGCCGATACATTCCATTCGGATGCGATGATGATTCCATGTCCTTGCCTCGCCCACATCAATGCCGTTTCACCTTCATTGGTCGTTAACGCCCCATGAACCTTGACGGTCTCCAGTTTTCGCCCACGAGAAAACTGCCAGGTTCCATATGCGGGATCGTTAGAGCGCAAGACGATACATTTGTGATGAAGTAAATCGTTTGGAATCACCGGTACGCCAGCCTCTTTAATATAAGCAGGAGAGGCACACAAGAAGCGCCGGTTATCCAATATTTTTCGCGCAACCATTCGCGAATCGGCCAGTTTTCCAAACCGAATACCGACATCAATCGTATTGTCTGCGAGACTGATTAAACGGTCTGTCAGATCCAGTTGGACCTCGACACCGGGAAAGCGTCGAACGAACTCGGATACTGCAGGGGCAATATGGGTTCGGCCAAAAGCATAAGTGGCGTTGATGCGCAGCAGACCCTTTGGTATCGCGTTGCTGTTGGAGACAAGGCTTTCCAATTCTTGAAGGCTGGCCAAGAGATGTGTGCCCGAGGATAAATAAAGCTCCCCTTCATAGGTCACGCCGAGTCGCCGTGTGGTGCGATTGAGCAATCGAACACCCAAGCGCTTTTCTAAAAGCGACAGCCGCGTACTGACTGCAGGAGGGGTTACGCCGAGCTCGCGCGCCAGGGCCGCTAGGCTTCCCAACTTGACCAGACGAATAAAAAAATCAAGGTCTGAGATCGGATCCATTAGTTAAATAAACTAAAGAATAGAGTTAATGAGATTGTATTTTGCGTCTTATTTTTATCAATATACTTCATACCTATTCTGTGTGTCATCACAGAATGCAAATAAAAAAATGGCGATAGCCAGAAAATGATTTATTACGAGACAAGTGATGCGGATGAATATTCTGAAGCAATTGACTGATGCTGCATGCCCTTTTTTCTCATTAGGAGCTATTTCTAATGGGCGACTCGTTTTATCGCGTTCAATTTCAAAAAATATTCGTCAGCTTGTTAGCTTTTGCGTGGTCGCCACGATAGTGGCGTTTATAACTTTTGGATTTGGATCCATGGCCCATGCTGCCGTTGAAACAACACAAGGCAAGCTCCCCGACGATACGCCTTACCGTATTGATGTTCCAGATAACTGGAATGGAACTGTCTTGATTGGCCTTGATTACGCAGGCTTGGACCCCGCTCAACCCAGAGCCGAACGCGCCGAATTCAAAGCCTTGCTCGAACGAGGCTATGCCTTGGCAGGAACGACTCGCACGGTCACTGGGTGGGCGATCCACCTGGCGGCTGCGAATGCCATCCGCACGCTTGATCTCTTCGAAGCTAAATATGGCAAGCCAAAACACGCCATCGAATTTGGCAGCTCCATGGGCGGACATACAGCAGCAGTTTCGGTGCAGGCCTATCCAGATCGCTGGAATGGCGCCGTCGCCCAATGCGGTGGACTGGCCGGATCGGTCGCGCAATGGCAAGCAAAATTCGATGCCCTGTTTGTTGCCAAGACTCTGCTCGCACCAGATAGTGATCTGCCGATTATTAACATTCCCAAAGATTGGCAAACAACTGCACTCCCGGCGTGGCACAAAATGTTCGATGACGCCGTGCAGACTCCAGCGGGACGCGCGCGCATTGCGCTTGCAGCCATGCTCGGTCAATTACCCGACTGGGGTAATCCAGACAAGCCAAGACCGCAGCCTGACGATCTCGAAGCACGTGAAACGGGACTGATCGAAAGCCTGGCCACGGCACGCGTTCCTTTGCTCAATCAGGCTATCGGCAGTCGTTACCAAATCGAGACTCTGGCAGGTGGCAATATCAGTTCGAACGTGGATGTCGATTACGCGAAAACATTACGAAAAATCGACCAGGAAGGTCTGATCGCCAAGCTGTACAAGAAAGCCGGTTTGAATCTTAAAGATGATCTCAACAAATTGGCCAAAGCGCCCCGTGTTTCTGCCGATCTTGCCGCGCGAGCCTATGTGGCGACAGGTGTTTTTGATGGCAATCTGAAAATCCCCATGCTGACGATCAGTGGTATTGGCGATCCTATTTCCAGCGTGGCTGGCCAGCAATTTTATGGTGCTGCAGTCAAGGCCGCTGGCAAGGAATCAATGTTGCGTCAGGTCTATACCGCCAGCGCGGGGCATTGTGGTTTCACGCCAGCTGAACTTGTGACCACGGTACAAACCTTGATCAGTCGTATCGAGACAGGGGTCTGGCCCAATACCGATCCGGTCGAGATGAATAAAGTGGCTACGGCTACAGAGCTCGGTACATCACGCTTTATTTCCTACGTGCCCCCGACATCTGTTCGAACCTACACAGCATGTGATTTGGAACGTGATCTAAAAACGGCTGGCGTTGAAGGGGTACACGCAGAGGGACAGGCCTTGCCCATGTGTATCCAATCACTAAAGGCATCGCACTAAATAAAAGTATTTTTTCTATTGGTATCTTTGAGGAGGGTTTGTCATGAAATATGAATCGCAAAATAGTCTGTCAAAAAAAATCCAGTTGATCTATCAATCAACGCTGAAGGCAAAGTTACCGTTGGCAAGTTCAACGGTGCTTTTGTGTTTGATTTCAGGACAAGCTCTGGCTCAGTCTGCTCCAACAAATACGGATCAGAAAACCGAAGAAATCGTGGTTACGGGCAGCCGTATTCGCGGTGTAGCTCCCGTCGGTTCGAATGTCGTTTCGGTCGGACGGGACGAGATTGAAGCGTCTGGCGCAACCACGACCGCTCAGGTACTCCAGCAGATTCCCCAGATATTCAACCTCGGAATTACGGAAAGCTCACGCGGCACGAACGGCGGTGCGGGCAACATCACCTTCGGGTCGGGTGTCAATATCCGCGGCATCGGTCCTTTCGCAACCCTCGCGCTAATCAATGGACATCGTGCCGTTGGGCAGGGGACAGCGGGCGCATCGGTGGACCCTTCGGTGATGCCAACGCTCGCCATTGAGCGGCTCGAGATCGTGGCCGACGGAGCTTCAGCGATCTACGGTTCTGATGCGGTTGCGGGCGTTGCCAACATCATCATGCGGCGTAACGTCAACGGCGCCCAGGTGATGGCGCGCTATGGCTCCGCGAATGGATACAACGAGCGCCAGATCGGTGGCTTGTGGGGCACGAAGTGGGCCGGCGGACAAGTAACGTTGACCCTCGAGCACGACTTCCACAGCAATCTCTCCGGAGTTGATCGTGACTTCTTCCGTGGCAATCTCACTTCGCGCGGTGGCAACAACTTCGCATCAGTGCAGTGCAACCCCGGCACGATCGTGATATCGGGAACGAACTACCCGATCCCGGCCGGTGGTGTCACGTCGGCCAATGCCAGCCAGCTTGTTTCCAGTACAGCAACAGCGGCAGCACGCTGCGACAACCTCCAGTACCAGGACCTCATTCCGCGCCAGGAGCGTAACAGCGGTGCGTTCACCTTGGATCAGGATATTGGAAACGGTTTCAAGCTTTACTCCGACGGCTTTTTCTCGCGCCGAGAATACCGCCGGATCCCCGGATATGCCGCAGCGAACGTGACAGTTCCCAGTACCAATCCGTTTTATGTCCGCCCTCCGGGGGCTCCAGCGGGAACGTCCGAGACAGTGGGCTATTCGTTCATCAACGATCTTCCGCAGGACGTCGCGAAGGGTTTCTCGCGCTCAGCTGAAGTAACTGTCGGCGTCGACTACACGCTGCCGCACGACTGGAAGGTTGGGGTGCTCTACACCTATGGGCAGAACGAAGACATCGCGACCAGCTATCGCGGGTTGAACAACGCGGCAATCACGGCTGCGCTGGCAAGCACCAACCCCGCGACTGCGCTCAATGTATTCAGCTCCGGCGCAAACAACCCGGCAACGCTGGCGGCGATCTCGAACAACATCAACATCGCTCCCGGAAAGACCAAGTACAGTGACACCGTGATCAAAGGTGATGGCCCGTTGTTCGAGTTGCCCGGTGGGAAAGTGCGTGCGGCCTTCGGATTGGAGAACCAGCACATGACCCTTGATACCGGTCAGACATCCGGACCGGCGACCGGACCGCTCACCAATCCCGTGTTCCTCGGAAGAACCATCAATTCAGCCTACGCTGAATTCCTCATCCCGTTGGTCGGATCTGCCAATGCCATGCCCGGGCTGAAGAAGCTAGAGCTTGACATCGCAGGCCGCATCGACGACTACAGTGACGTTGGCTCAACGCGCAATCCCAAGTTCGGTCTCAACTGGAGCCCTGTCGAAGGCCTCACGATTCGCAGCAGCTACGGCAGGTCATTCCGCGCTCCCGGGCTCACCAACTTAAAAGGCCAGGCTGTTCAAGGTCTGTTCATCCAGAACTATTCAGATCCTACGAACGGCGGAGCGATTCGCCAAGGTGTAGCGCTCAACGGTGGCTTCCCGGGCCTGACCCCGGAGACTGCGACGACCAAGTCGCTTGGATTCGACTGGGCGGTGCCAGTGGGCAACTCGACGAAACTCAGTGTCAACTACTTTGACGTTCGCTACGAAAATCAGCTCAACTCGGTTCTTTCCGATCTGACGATCCTGGGCCGCGAAGCGCAGTTCGCCGGTACCGGCATCATCGTACGCAACCCATCCGCTGCGCTGTATTCGCAGTACCCGGTACTTTCGGGAGTTCTGCCGAACCCGGTCACGTTGTTCGTTGACGGACGCACGAGAAATTTGGGTAGATCAATTACTCACGGTTTCGACCTGCAGGTTTCGACGAAAATCCAGACCGAGACTTGGGGCAACTTCGGAGTGGGCTTCAACGGAACGATCTTTACCAAGTACAAAGTCGCCGTTACGCCTTCCGCGCCGCTGCTGAATCAGCTCAACACGATCAACAACCCGCTCCGATTCAAGGCGCGGGTGAGCGGCAGCTGGAGTTATGGTCCGTGGTACTCGAACGTGTTCGTCAATTATACAGGCGCGTATCAGAACAACCTGATCACACCAGTACAGATGGTCTCGAGAAACACGACCGTCGATATGCGAGTTGCGTACGCCTTGGATGAAGATGGCAAGTCTGAAATCTTCAAAGACGCGACGATTGCTCTAGGCGCAACGAATCTGTTCGACAGGAATCCACCTTTCGTGAACATCCAGCAAAGCAACAACGGTGGCGGCGGATTCGATCCGACCGTGGCAAATCCGACTGGCCGAGTTATCTCGATTACGTTCGATAAGCGGTTCTGATCAAAGCTGCGTGTGAACTCGTGTCCTGATTGAAAAGCTCAGCTGGACACGAGGAGCAAGTAGCACAGGACCGAAAGGCGCAGCATTGGCGAGTTGCCAATGCTTCGGTAGATTCCATGCCCGTATTCCCTGCTCGTCGAAACAAGACTTGAGTCAACGGAGACCAAATGAAGTTATCGAAATTGATGGCCACGGATCGCGTTGCCGGTTGCCTGAGCTTGAACGTTTTGAAGGTAACTGTCTTGATCTGTCTTGCGACCATGGTGTCGGTCCCGGCCCTTGCTGCTTCTCAAGTCCCATCGCTGCCTAAGGTCATCGGCTCGGTGGCTGTAACTTCTGATTCACAAATTTATTTTGCAGAAAATGTTCCAGGCGCAACTGCTTCGATTGACTTGAAGTCAAACGATTATGTTGAGGAGGAGTTTTTCCTTTCTGGTAGCGCGAATATCTATCGCTACGATGCCGAGTGGAACCGACAACTGCAGCAGGCCGATGTGCCCTATACCACGCGCATGGTGGTGCGACGCCCGCGCGATCCCGCGAAATTCAGCGGCAACGTCCAGTTCGAATGCGCGCATCCATCGCTCGGCAATACGAGTCACTGGAATGCGGTCAAGCGCTATGTCGTGCGTCATGAAGATGTGTTTGTAATCGTTATGTGTGGCGCCGATCCGCTGCAGCGCAAGAGCGCGAACACGGCTGCCCCCACCGCAGCACACGATATTCTCAAGTGGTTTGATCCAAAGCGTTATGCGTCGATCAACTGGCCTGAAGATGATGGCGTTCGCTGGGATGTGATCGCGCAGGCCGGTGCGTTGCTCAAAAGCAAGGTTGCGTCGAATCCGCTCGCGGGTTACAAGGTCGAGCACACTTATGCGGCGGGATGGTCGTTCACCGGCAGCTTGTGGCGTACCTATGTCAACGAGGGCTTTCACGACCAATATCACATGCCCGACGGGCGTCCGATTTTTGATGGCTATCTTCTCGGTATCTCGTCCAGTACATCCGGCGGCGGCTATGTTCCGCTCAGCAATGACTACAACTTGCCAGTAGGTAATCCTCGCCGCACTACCAAGAGCATCGACGTGCCTGTCATCGAGCTGTTGAGTGAAAACGAAGCAGTTACCAATCTGGGCCCGCAGGCTCCCGAAAGCGATGATCCAAAAAGCCGCCACCGTCTGTATGAAGTGCCCGCACGTACGCACAGTTCCGGCCCGCTGCCGGGTATCACCGCAAATCGGGTGCAACTTTCCGCGCGCGGATATCCGTCTGAGGAGACCGTGCAATACGTTGCCGGATGTGAGCCGCAGGGCAGTGACGTGCCGATGGGTGGTATCGCCATTGCGGCCATCGACAACATCGACGCCTGGGTGAGACACGGCATTCCGCCGCCGCACGCTGCGCGCATGAAGCTCGATCCTGAGACCAAAAAGGGTTTGAAAGATGCACACGGCAATACCTTGGGCGGTGCACGGAGCGCCCAGCTGGATGTGCCACTTGCAAAATATGGTGACTATGTCGAACCATCATGTGCCGCGCAGTCTGCACCTTCGGGTTATCGAAGCACGCCCGCGCCGGGACGCTTTATGCCGATGTGGCGTGTCGCGCTATCGAAGGAAGAAGTGCACACCCTATATAAGAACGAAGCGGACTACCTGAAGAAATTTAAAGCGCGGCTCGATCAGATGGTAAAAGAGCGCTGGCTGCTTAAACCTGAAGCCGATGAGCAATTCGAAGCGGCCAAGGCGAACGCCAAAGCCGCTTTTGCTGGATCGTAAGCAAAAAGAATAGCGTCCGGCCATTACCAATTATTGGAGAACCAAATTGAAAACACGCATCAATCTGTTCACATCGTTGGTCATGGCAAGTTTGGCAAGCATCAGCTTTGCTCAAACAACGCCTGCTATTGTCTTCCCGACCGCGCCACCACCGCCCTACGTTACGCCTGAGACACCACAGGGAACCGGCCCTTATCCAGCGATCATGGAATCAGATCGTAGCCTCGTAACGCATACGATCTATCGCCCGCAAAACCTGGCTGCGCTCGGAACACAAAAGCTCCCCATCGTTGCTTGGGGCAATGGCGCCTGCGTCAACGTCGGCAATCGTTTTCGTTTTTTTCTGAGCGAGATTGCCTCGTATGGTTTCCTTGCCATTGCCGTCGGGCCCATCGGTCCGAAAGAAGCTGAATTCGCCATCAGTGGCAGCGTCCGTGGACAACCCGCGCCCAATTCGCCCGCAGCGATCCAGGCCGCGGCAGGCGAAACGTCGGTACCCGGAACTTTAGGTCGTGCCCAAACCACGGCGACTCAGCTCATCGATGCCATCGACTGGGCCATTGCGGAAAATGCCCGTCCTGGCAGCAAGTATTTCGGCAAGCTCGATACCTCGAAAATTGCGGTGATGGGTCAGTCCTGCGGTGGATTGCAAGCCATTGATGCCGCTCATGATCCGCGAGTCACGACGCTTGGTGTCTGGAACAGTGGTGCTTTTCCGGACAACAACATGGCCTGGAATATCGCAGCAGCACGAGCAACCAAGGACAGTTTAAAGACGCTGCACGCAGCGACGATCTACGTTTCGGGCGAACCTTCCGATGTTGCTTATCCAAACGCCGAAGATGATTTCACACGTATCGAGGGGATTCCCGTTTTTAGGGCCTGGCGTGAAAAGACCGGGCACACGGGCACGTATCGAGAACCCAATGGGGGCTCCTTCGGCAAGGTTGGCGTCACATGGTTGCAATGGCAGCTCAAGGGCGACAAGGCCGCAGCGAAAATGTTTCTCGGCGCCGATTGCGGCCTTTGCACGAACCCGGAATGGCACGTGAAGAAAAAGAATATCGACTGAGGCGACGATGAGCATCAGCATTCCAAACAAACCAGTCGTCAACGTAGTTGTAGTGGCGCTGCTGCTGTTCATGTCGGCTATGGTGGCTACAGGGAACGCGGCGGCGCAAGCCGCTGCCTTCGGCCAATATCGGCCTGCTCCACTTTATTCCGAGACCGTAACGACTTCTTTGTATCTGCCGATGCGCGACGGTGTACGCCTTGCCGTCAGTGTGACGCGACCGGCGAAAGATGGAAAGCCTGTCGAAGGCCGGTTCCCGGTTATTTGGCATCACACGCTCGCCATATCCGGCCCCGGCGCTGATGGCGGGCCGGTCGGCGAAGGCCCGCACGGTTACCGCGACGCGCCGAAGCTTGCCCGGCAGGGCTATGTCGTCGCGCTGGTCGCACGCCGCGCGCAAGGCCCCTCATTTGGCAAACGACGCGGCTACAACGACCGCACTGAAGCTTACGATGCCTATGAGATTATCGACTGGCTCGCGGTACAGCCGTGGTCGACCGGCGCGGTCGGTGTCTGGGGCTGCTCGAATACGGGCGATGCTTCGATGCACGCGGTTACTGCGGCCAATCCGCACCTCAAGGCAGCGTGGGCAGGCTGCTTTTCGTGGGAGAAGTACGACGGCTTTTTTCGCGGCGGCATTTTCGCGAACTGGGGCACCGGTCCCGAGCGCACAATCGAACAGGACATGACGAGCACCCCGGTACAAGGTGACGAAGCAAAGGTATTGCTGCGTCAGGCTGCGCAAGAACATCAGGGCGGAACCGTACTCGCTAGGATGTGGGAGAGCATGCCATACCGCGACGATTATGCGCAAGGCGTCGGCAGCCGGTTCTGGTACGAGGGCAGCGTTGCGAGTTATCTGCCGCAGATACGGGCCTCCGGCACAGCGGTCTACGTTCAGGGCGGCTGGCGTGACGATCTGCGCGGACAGGGGCTCTTGACTTATATCAACATGGCGCACGACCGGCACATCATCATCGGCCCCTGGGGGCACTGTGAGAACGGTGACTTCGATATGGTTTCCGAGATGCAGCGCTTTTTCGACCAGCATCTGAAGGGCATCGATACCGGCATCCTTACGGATGATCCGATCCACTATTTCACAGTGAATGCGCCAGCCGGTCACGAATGGCGTTCGTCCAAAACCTGGCCGGTTGCCGGGACTGAGCCGGTGAAGTATTTTCTATCCGTGACATCGGACAACGGCGGTGCTCTGCTGACGAAAGCTCCTTCCCGCGCGGGTATGAAAGCGAGCTTCACCGTGCGCTACGATCTCGACTGTCTGGGTCTGGTCAGACGTCCCGACGGCTTGCTCACCGGTGCGCCTCCTTGTCCGCTAGAAAAAGCCGGTCTGCAATTTGTGACCGAACCGCTTGCCGCCGATACCGAACTCACCGGCGATGCAGTTGCCGACCTCTGGATTTCGTCGACGGCTGAGGACAGCAATGTCTTCGTCTATCTTGAAGACGTCGGCCCCGACGGAAAAGTCAAGCAGGTTACCGACGCAAGGTTGAAAGCTTCGTTGCGCAAGCTCAGCAAACCTGGCTACGAGAATTTTGGTTTGCCTTACCACCGCAGCCACAAGGAAGACGTGCAGCCGTTAAAGCCTGGCGATCCGGTACAGATGAGCTTCGCATTCCTGCCGATGTCGCATATCTTCAAGGCTGGTCATCGCATTCGTATCTCTGTCGCGGGCGCGGACTACCGCGAACGCAATCTCACTCCGGTTTCACCAGCACCCGTTGTGACGATACTCAACACATCGGCCAATCCTTCTTTCGTCACACTTCCGGTCATTCACTCGAAATAGGGAGCAGCCAGCCATGACTCATCTGCATCGTTTACGTTCGAGTATGGCTTTGTGTTTCTTAGCGCTGGCTGCAGTTGCAAGTACTGCTGCTCATGCAACCGGTTGCGAAGATTTGAAAGGCTTGACATTCGCGGATGTAAAAATCAAGGCGGCTACATCGATTGCCGCAGGGGACTGGACGCCTGACAAAGTGTGGACGGCGGAACTCGCAACGTCGGGCACCACCGCAGTTAAAGCAGCTTTTTGTCGCGTCGAAGGAATCATCGAAAAGGAAATCGGTTTCGAACTCTGGCTACCGTTGCCAGAAAACTGGAATGGCCGGTTTCTCGGTGCGGGAGTCGGTGGCGATGCGGGCGTTTATAACCTGCGTGATCTGCCACGTGGCGTCGAACGTGGCTATGCGGCGGCGACTACGGACACCGGGCATAAGGCGAGCGACAAGGCGTGGATGATGGGCGATCCGGCGCGGCTCACCAATTACGAACATCGCGCCAATCACCTGCTCGCCCAGCACGTGAAAAAAATTATCGCAAGCTATTACGGCAAGCCCGCGACGCATGCCTAT
>JANYFL010000037.1 GCA_025362735.1 Betaproteobacteria bacterium
ACAACTATCGCGGTGTTTCCCGTTATCATTTCCCCATGTATCTTAAGGAAATCGAATACCGCTACAACCACCGACATGACAACGTCTTTAAGCTGTTCCTGAAACTCTTCTTTGGTTACGTTTCGCCCTAATTACCTAAAGCTACCTTTGCGGTTTCGACATGGTGCTTTATCGTTGGATTAAAAAATCGACTCGCAAAGATATGCGCTCAGCTTACGCCGTGAGCTTTGAAGAACGCCAGCATCTTGGCCCATGCATCTTTCGCATCTTTTTCCACATAGCTGGGCCGATAGTCGGCGTTGAAGCCATGCGGCGCATCAGGATAGACGACGATATTGGAATCAGCCGCGACCTTGGGTGCGGTCTTTAACGCAGCGCGCATTTGTTCCACATTCTCGGCGGTAATGCCCTGATCTTTGCCTCCATAAAAGCCAATCACCGGTGCCTTCAATTCACCGACCATTTCAACCGGAAATTTAGGCGTCTTGTCGCTGGCCTTACCCACCAGCGGGCCATACCAGGCCGCCCCGGCCTTGATCTTGTTGGTGCGTTCCGCTTGCAACCAGACCTGACGTCCACCCCAGCAGAATCCGGTAATGGCGATCTTGTCTGGATTGCCGCCATTGCCTTTCAGCCAGGCAATCGTTGAATCGATATCGCTGGCCACTTCGGAATCGGGAACCTTGGAAACGATGTTCGCAATCACATCGGGAATCGATTCAATCTTGGTCGCATCGCCATAGCGCGCATACAAATCGGGAGCGATGGCGAGGTAGCCGGACTTGGCCAAGCGACGGCATAAGTCCTTGATGTGTTCGTGTACGCCAAAAATTTCCTGGACCACAATTACGACCGGCAATTTGGTCTTGCCTTCAGGCATGGCCCGGTAAGCGGGCATGCTGCCATCGGGCGTGGGAATTTTGACTTCGCCTGCGGTCAGGCCATTGGTGTCGGTGGTGATGGTTTCTGCGCTGACTGGCAATACCGCTGCCGCGAAGCCCGTACCCAAAGTGGTGACAATAAAACCACGCCGTGTGAACCCGGTTTGTGGATGCAGACTGGCGAGCTGGTCTTGCAGGAGCTGGTCCTGGTGTTCTTCGAATGACGACATCGTGATCTCCTTGAATGATTGCCTAAATGCCTTGCTTCGATAGCAACAGGAAAAATTGGTTCGCAAACAAAATGGCGGTCGTTTCGGTAGTGTCTCAGTTTGCCGTTCGTGGTGAGTATTTCCCGTTCATCCTTCGATACGCCGCACTCTGTGCGGCACTCAGGACGAACGGGAAATTTATCGAACCATACGCAAACTGAAGCACAACCATCGATTCGTTTTGCAGCAATCCGTCCAGCAAGGATAATAGTGCCTTGATGTAGTTTCCTTCGCCACCCCTCGGCAATATGACCGCCCCCTCCTCCTTCCAGATCGCTCGAATCAGTCCGCTCAAACTGTTTTTGACGTTCTCGCAAATATCCCTGTCGGGTTTCGGCGGCGTGCTGCCTTTTTTATACCGCGCGATGGTCGAGAAATACAAATGGTTGACCGCCGCCGAAGTGGGGGAGTTGATCGCGATGGGTCAGGTCCTACCCGGCCCGACTATTTGCAATGTCGCGGTGATGATCGGTTATCGCAGCGCAGGCTTTCGAGGCGCTGTTGCGGCACTGGGGGGGATGGTCATCCTGCCGATGCTGATCATCATCCTGGTGGGTGTGGCCTACTCGCACTATGGTGAACTGGGACCAGTGCAACATGCGCTCAATGGAATGTCTGCTGTCGCTGCCGGTCTGGTGATTGCAACGGGTCTGAAAATGGCGCAAGCGCTCCCACGAAGGTGGCTCTATGCGCTGTTTGTTGTATTGGAAGTGGTCTGTATTGCTGTGCTGCATTGGCCACTGATTGTTGGCGTATTCGGGCTCGCACCTTTTTCAATCTGGCTTGCTATGCAACGACCGCCTGCAAAGGACGCCAATGTTTGAAGATTTATTGGAGTCGCCGATCTGGCTGCTTTGCGTCTATCTGTTTCTGATTTCGATGATGGCCATCGGCGGTGGCGTGATCGTGCTGGCACCTGAAATTCATCGGTATGTCGTCGATACGCATCACTGGATGACCAGCGAACAATTCACTGCCAGCTTTACATTGGCGCAGGCGGCCCCGGGACCCAATCTGTTGTTTGTGACGCTGGTCGGCTGGCATATCGGCGGGATCATCGGTGCCGTGGGTGCTACGGTTGCCATCATCGTGCCGCCCAGTCTGGTGACGATTCTGGTCATGCGCCTTTCCAGCAATAAAGGTCAAGGTACTTGGGGACCGGCCATTCGTACTGGTCTGGCGCCGATTTCAGTTGGCTTGATGCTGTCGATGGGCTGGCTGTTGGTTCGCACCGCCGATACCAATTGGGGAACGGTGATTCTGACGATTGTAAGCGTGGCCGTGATGATGGCAACCCGAGTTAATCCACTCTGGTTGATCGTGCTTGGTGCAGCGGCTGGTTTATTCGCCCTGGCTTGATATCTAACAGGGCGTTGAAAAACTACTGCGCGACTGGGATGCGGCGTTGGGCAGTGCTCGAAATCCTCATGTACACCCACGTACACTCCGGTTTCTCCGCGCTGTCCGCCTTGCCTCAAAGCCGCTCGCTACGTTTTTCAACACCCTGCTAACGAACTAGCCTCAGGCCGATTGCTCAGTTCTGTTGCTTACCCGGACAATTGGCTTTGGTGCAAACCCCGTAAAGGCTGAGTGCGTGGTCCTGCAGGGTGAAGCCTCTTTCCTTGGCAATTTTCTGCTGGCGCTTTTCAATTTCGGGATCGTAGAACTCTTCGACCTTGCCACAGGTCAGACAAACCAGATGGTCGTGATGTGAACCCTGGTTCAATTCAAATACGGCCTTGCCATTGTCGAAATGATTGCGTGACAACAAACCAGCCTGCTCAAATTGAGTCAAGACGCGATAAACCGTAGCCAGACCAATATCCATGTTCTCGGTCAGCAGATGTTTGTAAACGTCTTCTGCACTCATGTGCCGCCGTTCACTGGTCTGAAAAATCTCAAGAATTTTCAGGCGGGGCAAGGTGGCTTTCAAACCACTGGTTTTAAGTTCACTTTGGTTATTCATTAAAAATTTCCTCTGGTACGGACCGCTCAAGACAAGCTGATTCGGGTGGCCTGATTGGTGACTTTGGCGCTTGCGACTATCATATAGCGTTTTGAAAATTTGCTGCTCAATCGGCTTAATGATTGGGCATATCGATTGGACTTGACGATTGCGACCTGACCTCAACATGAACCACCTACGATTTCGTGCTGCTTCTGCACGCATCCTGATCCTGACGGCCGCCCTGCTGTTAACGGCCTGCTCTTCTGTTCTCAATTACGCCCCCGACTTTAGTTGGGCGCATAAGATTGACATTCAACAAGGTACCGTGGTGACGAAAGATATGGCTGACAAACTGCAGCCCGGCATGTCCCGTGAACAGGTGCGTTTCATTCTTGGGACACCCCTGGTCGCTGACTTGTTCCATGCCGACCGTTGGGATTACCCCTACCGCTTTCAGCCGGGTCGTGGTGAATTAGAAGAACGCAAGTTCACGGTATTTTTTGAAAATAACAAGCTCGCGCGCTTTGACGGTGACACGCTGCCAACCGAAGAAGAGTTCCGCAAAAGTCAGAAAGCCGGAGAACTACCTCCCCTGCCGGATGATCCCCTTGAGAAATCCTGGTGGCAGAAACTTAAGGGCATGTTTGGCGCTTGATTTCGTCTGACATTTTGGACTTCAAGTTTTTGAAATCTGTTTGAAACCATTTTGTAGTTGACCGATATGACTTTAGCCATTGCCATCGCCGGAGCTTCTGGCCGCATGGGTCGCATGCTGATTGAAGCCGTCCTGGCCACTGACGACCTCCATCTGGCAGGGGCTCTTGATATCGCCGCTTCGCCGTCCATTGGACACGATGCCACTGAGTTTCTTGGCCAAAAGTCGGGCGTCATCATTCAGTCCGATCTGGCTCTGGCCTTGCGTGATGCCGATGTACTAATCGACTTCACCCGGCCCGAAGGCACGTTGGAGCATCTTCAGGCCTGTGTGAAACATCAGGTCAAGTTGATCATTGGCACGACCGGTTTTGATGAAGCAGGCAAAGTGGCGATCCGTGCCGCGGCAGAAAAAACCAGCATCGTCTTTGCGCCGAACATGAGTGTTGGCGTCAACGTCACCTTCAAGCTGATCGAAATGGCGGCGAAGATTTTGTCGCACGGTTATGACATTGAAATCATTGAGGCACATCATCGTCATAAGGTTGATGCGCCCTCAGGAACGGCCCTGAAGATGGGTGAAATTGTCGCCGATGCACTCGGGCGAGACTTGAAACAGGTTGCCGTCTACGGCCGCGAAGGCGTGACCGGTGAGCGCGATCCTTCCACGATTGGGTTTGCCACGATTCGCGGCGGTGATATCGTCGGTGATCACACCGTCCTGTTTGCCGGAACCGGCGAACGCATCGAAATCTCCCACAAATCCAGCAGCCGGGCCGGCTATGCACAAGGCAGCCTGCGCGCGGCGCGCTTTTTGGCCGACAAGCCTACGGGCTTGTATGACATGCAGGATGTTCTGGGTCTGAAATAGCCAGGCCCATCCCAAAAACGTTGTAAAAAAATAGTCAGATCGGCATCAAATGCCAGTCTGTTGCAACAAGCCATAAAATGAGTGATAATCGTTCTCGTTTACATTCTAGGTCTTGTCCAGCACATGATTGTCTGTATCTGCTACGCCGTCAGTGATCGTCACATCCGCCGCGCCGTGGCCGAAGGCTATGACACGCTGGACGATCTTCAGTTTGAACTCGGGGTCGGGCTTCAATGCGGCAAATGCATTGGCACCGCTTGCGCAGTTCTTGACGAAGCGCGTTGCAGTCATGCTGCCGAACCGCATTGTCAGACCCATCAGGTTCATCTGCATCGGACGATGCCCGGTATGACACAGGAAACAGCAAGCACCCTCGCTTAGTATTTCTATCTGTGCTTCTTGGCACGGACAAATTCCCGCCGTTTACTTGTAATTGCCCTCAGTCCGTTATGCTTACGGAATTCCCACTTCTCTGGATTTCATCATGCAAGGCGACAAGACCGTCATCACCTATTTGAATCGTCAGCTCACCAACGAGCTTACGGCCATCAACCAATATTTTCTGCACGCCCGCATTTATAAACATTGGGGCTTCAAAGCACTCGGTGATTACGAGTACAAGGAATCAATCGGCGAGATGAAGCATGCCGATAAGCTCGTTGATCGGATCCTGATGCTGGGCGGTCTGCCCAACCTGCAAGACCTGCATAAGCTCTTGATTGGAGAGACGACGCCAGAGATGCTGAGCTGCGATCTGAAACTGGAATACCTTTCACAATCGACCGTCAAAGAAGCCATTGTGGCTTGCGAGACCGCGCGTGACTTTGTCAGCCGTGAGATATTTCAGACCATACTGGACGATACCGAAGAACATATCGATTGGCTTGAAACCCAGATCGAATTGATCGAAAAGGTCGGGCTGCCGAACTATCAGCAGACCATGATGGGTGAGAACGAATAATTAAGCCTGTAATCCAAGCAGAATAAGTTCTGCGGAATTACTTCGTTTCATAAATCGGGATGACTGCGAAAGCAGCATCCCGTTTTTCTTGTGGATCAGTAATAGGGGTTGGACTGGCGCAGGCTTTACAGGAATCACAACTTCCGCAAGCACCACCACTCGCCAATTTGCTTTCGATACGTCGCACATTTTCAGGCGAGACATGCCACTTTGTTTGTATCCATGCAGCGCTTTTGCTTGCGAGTGCTGCGCGTAAACGAGCAGGCAGGAATTTCCAGCCCGCATAAACAGCCGCCACAAAAACAATCCCCAATGCGATAGCCGTTTGCATGCTCAGCCTCCTCCAGTAAACCAGAGTGTCAGGTGATAGGTGATGAACGAAGCCACGTATGCCAGGGCAAACAAATAGCCGGCCATGATCAAGGGGTAGCGCCACGAATTGGTTTCGCGCTTGACGGTCGCCAGCGTCGAGAGACATTGCGGGGCAAACACATACCAGGCCAGCAAGGAAAAAGCAGTGGCCAATGACCAGCCGCTGGCAAGCATCGGTGTCAATTGAGAAGCGACATCATCACCCGTTGCGGAAAGTGCATAGACGGTACCCAGCGCACCGACCGCCACTTCGCGCGCGGCCAGGCCGGGAACCAGTGCGATGGAAATCTGCCAGTTGAAACCAATCGGCGCAAATATGACTTCAAGCGCACGACCGATCATTCCTGCAAGACTGTATTGAATGGCTGGACCGGTGGCGCCTTCCGGAGGGGCCGGAAAGGTGGAAATGAACCAGAGCAGTATCATCAGCGAGAGAATGATGGTGCCGACGCGAACCAGAAAAATGCGTGTTCGTTCCCACAGACCAATCACCAGATTGCGCAGATTGGGCCAACGGTAGGACGGCAACTCAAGCAGCAACGGATGATGCAGGCCTTTGCCACGCAGCCTCTTGAATGCCCAGGCCACACCCATCGCTCCAACAATGCCGAGAAAATAAAGAACAAACAACACCAGACCCTGCAAGTTGAACAAGCCAGCGATGGTGCGCTGTGGCACAAAGGCACCGATGATCAGCGCATAGACCGGTAAACGCGCCGAACAAGTCATCAGCGGCGCAATCATGATGGTCACCAAACGATCACGCCAGTTGGATATCGTGCGCGTCGCCATGACGCCGGGAATCGCGCAGGCAAAACTCGAAAGCAAGGGAATGAAAGACCGGCCAGATAATCCGACCTTACCCATGATCTGATCAAGCAGAAACGCTGCACGCGGCAGGTAGCCCGAATCTTCAAGCGCGAGGATGAACAGGAACAGCACGAGGATCTGCGGCAGAAAAACCAGTACGCTACCGACCCCGGCAATCACTCCATCGACCAATAGACTTTGTAACAGGCCCGGCGCCATATGCTGACCCACCAGAGCTCCGACCCACTCAACCCCGGCACTGATCATATTCATCGGTACCTGTGCCCAACTGAACACGGCCTGGAACATCAGGAACAGCGCAACCGCCAGCACCAGCATGCCCAACACAGGGTGCAGCACGATGCGATCAATTGCATCGTCGATACGGTTGTCCACCACTGGTTCCTGCACCGCTTCAGCGAGAATGCGCCGGACTTCACGCTGCGACGCAAGTACATCTTCTACACTATGCGTCTGCCAGGGCGTGGGATCGGTCACATCTGAAATTTGTTTTCCTGCCAGGTAAGCATCCAGTTGAGTCAGTAAATTGGAAGCCCCATCGCGCTGAATGGCCACCGTTTCCACCACTGGAATACCCAGGGCTTTTTGTAGGGCATTCGTATCGATACGAATGCCACGCCGCTTGGCGACATCACTCATATTCAGCGCGAGCAGCATCGGCAAACCGAGGCGTTTGGCTTCAACCACCAAGCGCAGATTGAGTTTGAGATTGGTCGCATCGGTGACGCACACAATCAACTCGGGTCGCTCTTCTCCTGTCCGCATGCCGGTGACAACATCGCGTGTAATAGCCTCATCCGCGCTCATCGCATTCAGGCTGTAAGCACCTGGAAGATCCAGAACCCGGATACGTCGCCCTTGCGCGGTGGTGAAAACGCCTTCTTTGCGTTCGACCGTCACACCCGCGTAATTGGCAACCTTCTGGCGGCTACCCGTCAACAGGTTGAATAACGCCGTCTTGCCGCAATTAGGATTACCAAGCAAGGCAATATGGAGGGCGTTGGCTGACAAGGCGCTCATGTTTTTAAGCGACGACCTTAAGCATGGGCGGAGTACTATCGGGAATCACGCGAATGTAATTGGCCTCGAAACGCCGTAGTGCGAAGCTCGCTCCGCCACTGGCACCACCGATACGCAAGGCAATCGGCTCGCGTCCGGGGTGGCCATGGGCAATGACACGCACTTTTTCACCGGGAATGAAACCGATTTCGATCAGACGCAAAACCAACTCCCGGTCTTCTTCCGTTGCTGGCATAACCGAACTGATAGTTGCAGACTGTCCTCGCGGCAAATCGCAAAGACTCATCGCGCCTGGTACGGCATCTGACCAGTTCGCGTCAACGCGCACCGGCATCTTGTGTGCACCGTCAGCGGACAATTCGGAAGGCATTGTCAGAATATTCATCTCTGGTTTCAGGACTTTAAGGCAAACAGAAACGCGAATGGTTTTCATTTATTATAATGCATGATGCCTTTTTCTTCTTACTTTTCTCCCCTCTATCTCCTTGGTTTTGTGAACGCATTTAGACCCAATTTTCTGCGCGTCTTCGGGGTTTTATGCTGTTTTACCCTCGTTTTTTTGGGTATTACCCCTGCAAACGCTGGCCCAGTCAGCGTGCGTGATGACGTAGGACATACTGTCCAACTCAGTCACCCCGCCCAGCGTATCGTCAGCCTTGCACCACACGTTACCGAACTATTGTTCGATACTGGAGCCGGTGCGCAGGTCATAGCAGTCAGTGATTTCAGCGACTATCCTGCGGCTGCACGCGCACTGCCCAGCGTTGGTGGCTCTCAAGCGCTCGACCTTGAACGTATCACCGTTCTTAAACCCGATCTGGTCATTGCCTGGCAAAGCGGCAATAGTGCGGGCCAGGTCGAAGCCATTGAGCGCATGGGCATACCCGTTTTCCGCAGTGAGCCTAAAAGTCTTGAAGATGTCGCCACATCACTGGAGCGATTTGGCATTCTGACCGGACATGCCGATGAAGGGGGGAAGTACGCCGCCAGCTTCCGCCAACGTGTCGAGGCCTTGCGCCTGCAATATGGTCAAAATCAGGGAAGCTCAGCGATACGAGTGTTCTACCAGGTCTGGAACCAGCCACTGATGACCGTAGGCGGCCCACACCTGATCAGTCGCATCATGGAGCTGTGCGGTGGACAGAACATTTTTGTATCAATCAACGCCTTGTCGCCGGTCGTCGATGCCGAAGCGGTGATCGCGGCCAATCCGCAATTGATGGTTGTATCGGGCGAGCATGAAGCAAAAACGATCCCGCCCGATAGTCTGAAGATGTGGCAAAACTGGCAGCAAATCGCTGCCGTCCGCAATCGGGACTATCTTGTATTGGATCCGGCGCTGATCACGCGCCACACACCGCGGATTCTGAATGGGGCAGAACAGCTCTGTAAAACCATCGAGCGCATCCGCCGCACTTCCAGACAAAGCCCCTGAGTCCGGACGATTTTCTATTAAAGCTTAGAAAACGCCAAAGTGGCATTGGTGCCGCCAAAACCAAAACTGTTCGAAAGCGCGATATCAATATGAACATTGTCGATGCGTTCGCGCACGATGTTGAAGCCTTCGGCTGCAGGATCCAGCGTCTCGATATTGGCCGATGCAGCGATGAAGTTGTTTTCCATCATCAACAGCGTGTAAACGGCTTCGTTGACGCCAGCTGCACCCAGCGCATGGCCGGAAAGCGATTTCGTCGATGCAATCGCCGGCGACTGGCCTTCAAATACCTTACCTATTGCTTCCAGTTCTTTTACGTCGCCCACTGGAGTGCTGGTGCCATGGGTGTTGATGTAATCCACTTTGCCCACGCTTTGCAGCGCCAGTTGCATGCAGCGCGCGGCACCCTCACCTGACGGCGCCACCATGTCATAACCATCCGAGGTCGCACCGTAGCCGACCACTTCAGCGTAAATTTTTGCGCCACGTTTTCTCGCGTGTTCGAGTTCTTCCAGCACCAGAATGCCGCCGCCACCGGAGATGACGAAACCGTCGCGATTTGCGTCATAAGTACGCGATGCTTTTTCCGGAGTAGCGTTGTACTTGCTCGATAACGCACCCATGGCGTCGAACAGAAAGGACATGGTCCAGTGTTCCTCTTCGGCACCACCGGCAAATACAATGTCCTGCTTGCCCATCTGAATTTGTTCTACACCATTGCCGATGCAATGCGCACTGGTGGAACAGGCCGAGCTGATGGCGTAGTTGATACCCTTGATCTCGGCACCCGTCGCAAGGCAGGCGGCCACACCGCTCGACATGGTTTTGGTGACCATATACGGGCCAACTCGTCTAATGCCCTTTTCGCGCAGGAGATCGGTCGCCTCCAGCATGCTCTCGGTCGAGGTACCACCCGCACCAACAATCAGGCCGGTGCGGATATTCGAAACCAGTTCCTTTGGCAAACCGGAATCGGCAATCGCTTCTTGCATGGCAATCCAGGCATAAGCATGACCCTTTGCCATGAAGCGCATCAGCTTGCGATCAATCAAATCCGCAACATTCAGATTGACCGAACCGGCCACATGTGAACGCAGACCGTGATCGGCATACTCCTGCTGAAACGTGATACCAGAGCGGCCTTCACGCAAAGCATTCAGTACTTCGCTTTTGTTATTCCCGAGGCTGGATACGATGCCCATGCCCGTGACGACGACGCGACGCATATCCCTGCTCCCCTAGAAATTATCCACGGTGGTGAAAAGCCCCACCTTGAGGTCTTTGGCGACATAAATCTCGCGCCCGTCCACCTCCATCCGCGCATCGGCGATCCCCATGACCAGCTTGCGCATGATCAGGCGCTTGATGTCGATGCGATACGTCACCAGTTTGGCCTTCGGAAGCACTTGCCCTGTGAATTTGACTTCACCTGAGCCGAGTGCCCTACCGTGGCCTGGACCACCACTCCAACCCAGGTAAAACCCCACCAGTTGCCACATCGCGTCCAGACCTAAACAGCCGGGCATCACCGGGTCACCCTGAAAATGACACCCAAAAAACCAGAGATCGGGCTTGATATCCAGTTCGGCCACGATCTGACCGTTCCCGTATTCACCACCGTCTTCCGTAATCGAAACAATCCGGTCGAACATCAGCATCGGCGGCAACGGTAACTGCGCATTACCTTCTCCAAACATTTCACCGCGCCCGCAGGAAAGCAGGTCTTCAAAGCTAAAACTGTTCTTTTTTTGCATCGCGAAGGGGTCGCTTGATTAGAATAATTCCGCAATCATAACCAAAGCTGAGCCTTGTCCGAAATCGCTGGTTCTACCAGCAATCGTTTCACTATAGGTTCAATTGGTTTCAGAACCGTGAATCTCCCAAGATTTTCTTCTGAAACCAACTATTCTCCGACGAAGCAAAGTCAGATGGTTTCAATAATTCACGCTGGTGATTTGATTTCGTTAAGCCGTTTGGTCAACTTCATATTTTCGGAATAATCGACCGGGCAATCAATAATGACCACAGTGTCATCCGCCAATGCTTTTTTCAATGTAGGAATCAGGTCGGCCGTCTTTTCGACGCGGTAACCCTTGGCGCCGAAGCTCTCAGCATATTTGACGAAGTCGGGGTTCTTGAAATCGATATGGCTGGCGCGGCCAAAGTGACGCAACTGGTGCCAGGTGATCAGACCATATTCGGAATCGTTCCAGATCAGGATCACGATCGGTGTTTTCATGCGCAGCGCCGTTTCGATTTCCTGCGAGTTCATCATGAAGCCCGCATCCCCCGTGACGGCGACGATCTTGCGGTCCGGGTAGGCCAGCTTGGCCGCAATCGCCCCGGGTACAGCGATACCCATTGATGCAAAGCCGTTGGAAATGATGCAGGTATTCGGGCGCTCCGCCCGATACATGCGCGACATCCACATCTTGTGCGCGCCGACATCTGAAATCGCAATATCTTCTGGTCCAAGGACCTCTCGCAAATCCCAGACGATTTTCTGCGGTTTGATCGGAAAACCTGTGTCATTGGCATATTCGGCACGGTCTGCAGTAATGGCTTTGCGCACGCTCATGAAAGGCATGGCGCTTTGCGACTTTGCTCGCTGTGAAATCCCGTACAGAGAAGAACTGATATCGCCGAGTACGCCGCAAGCCACGATATAGCGTTCGTCCACTTCCGCTGGCAATGCATCGATGTGGATGATGGTCTTATCCCCGTTCGGGTTCCACATATCCGGGTGGTACTCAACCATGTCATAGCCGACGCAGATGATCACATCCGCCTTCTCGAAGGCAAACCAGGGTAGATCTCTGGCCTTGAGGCCGATCGTACCCAGCGAGAGTTCGTTGGAAAAAGGCATCACGCCTTTGGCCATAAAGGTATTGGCGACTGGAATCTTGAGCGTTTCGGCAAAGCGAATCAATACATCGCCGGCGTGTTGGCGAATCACCCCGTTGCCAGCAAGAATGACGGGATATTTGGCGTCAGAAATCAGTTGTGCAGCCAATTCAAGTTTTGCCACTGGTGCCAGCGAACTGTAAGGCGTCTGGACACGAATGGGCTTTTTATCGACCTCCATCTCGGCGATGTTTTCTGGAAAGTCGATGAAAGCTCCGCCAGGTTTTTCAGTTTGCGCAACCTTGAACGCTTTGCGAATGACCTCGGGAACAATCTCAGGTTCGCGTATCTGTACAGCGTATTTAGAGATGGGCTCGAACAAGCTGACCAGATTGAGAATCTGATGGCTTTCCTTGTGCATGCGGGTCGTGGCGCCCTGCCCAGCAATCGCCACAATCGGAGCGCGATCCATATTGGCATCGGCAAATCCCGTGATGAGATTGGTCGCACCCGGCCCGAGTGTGGACATACAAACACCCGCACGTCCGGTCAAGCGGCCATAAACATCGGCCATGAAGGCGGCCCCCTGTTCATGGCGCGTCGTGACAAACTTGATCGGACTGTCGAGCAGCGCGTCCATGACATCGATATTCTCTTCACCGGGAATACCGAAGATATATTCAACACCTTCGTTTTCCAGACATTGAACCAATAGCTGTGCTGCTTTCATGAAAAAGCTCCGTATGGATAGAAATAAATAGGTTTAGCAATTACCAGGCCCGATGCTTTTTCGATGCGGCCGTTTGAAGATTTGTATTGTGTAGCCCATATCTTCTCTTGCTCCAACATTAATTGAAACTTCCTTGCAGCTATGCGCGATGTTTTTTCATGAAGAGGACTTTCACCTCAACAGCATGTCACACGTTTGAAATCTATGACTCCTGGGTGTAAAGGTAAACAGCGCTATCACCACAATCAATGGGGTATCAGGCTGAACGATGAAATAATGGGCTCACCCGCTTTCGGCACAAACTCCATCCTCAACATGCCGTTCTTCACCTGAACCGGCACTACGCGTTCCAATGCCTTAAGGCTGCCACCCGCTGCCGTGACCAGATCGATGTCTTTCAACAGCGTGCTGCCTTGTACCAACACATCGAAGACCCGCTTGCCTGGAAGTTGATCTGTAACCGGTTCGGTAAAACGCAAGGTCAGAACATAATCGCCATCAGGCAGTACGAGTTCATAGGCAAATTGCCCGCTGCGATAAGTCATATAGAGCCGTTGGTCGCTGGCGCCCGCAACCACCTTGGGCGGCTTTGCCGGCCCGCGTAGCGGCGGATTCAGAAATGCGCCTTGCCCGCCCTTGAAGAAATTGTCAGAACCGTACAGGCCATCTTTAGTCTGGGTCACCGCAAGCTGCCCGGCAAGAATGCGATAGGTGCCCGGCCCAGCACTACGCTGCCAGGTCACGCTGTCGCTCAGAGTCTTGCCATTAAGCGTGGCTTCGGCTACGAGCCGGTTCTCGCCTTGCGCCAGCGCGACGTTGCGCCACATACAGATACGATCCAGACATTCAGTACTACCGAGGTCCTTGCCGTTCAGACTCAAACGAGCGCGAGGAGCATTGCTGTAGGCTTTCACGTCCGCCACCGGACTGGCGCGATCGACATAGCGATGCCCGGTCAGGTAGAGCATCGGTTCTGGATTCCACTGAGCCTTGTAATAGTAGAAAGCTTCCTTGCGCGTCTGGCGGTCATAGCTGATCAGACCTTTGGTGTTGGTATCAATCAGATCTCCCTCCTGACGCTGGGCCGAGCCAAAATCGAACATATTCCAGACCCAGCTTCCCCAAAGATAAGACCTGGCGCGAATCTGTGGCCAGGACTGTTCGTGAAAGTAGCTTTGAAACTCTTCGGGCTGAGGTCGACCGATCGCATTAATGGGCCCGCCTTGTGGATTATCACTATGCTGGGTCAACGCACCGCCCGCACCATATTCAGTGATGCCGAAGGTTTTGCCAGAGTAATGGGCATGTACTGAGTCAAGGTATGCACCCATGTCAGTTGCGGCACCGTAATACCAGCCAAAATAAATATTGATGCCAAATACATCAACGGCCTCGGGAGGCGAATCCAGACCTTGAGCCTTGTTCCCAGGCTGCGCATCTCCGGGAAGGGTTCCGCAACAACTGGCCACGACGGCAGGGCGCGACGCGTCTTCAGTTTTGGCAACCCCGACCAGGCGTTCGATCAACGGCAGTGTCAAAGGCTTTACTGGCATATAAGTCGCCAGCAAATTCGGTTCATTTGCCACTGACCATACCGCGATGGAAGCATGGTTATAGTTTTGACGAATCAGCTCGCGCAGCTGGTGCTCGGCATTCGCGGCAAAATTCGGTGTCGTTTCTGTTTTTCCAATCGGCGCCGCAGTGTTGACATAGGGCAACTCAGCCCAGACGATCAAGCCCATGCGATCCGCTATGTCATAGGAAAACTGACTGTGCTCATAATGGGCCAGCCTGATGGTGTTCGCACCAAGTTCAGCAACCAGGGCATAATCTTTTTCAACATCCTCATCACTTGCGGCCCAACCCTTGCCAGCCACCTCTTGATGACGGCTCACTCCCTTCAGTACCAGTTTCTGGCCATTCAGAAAAAATCCCTGATCCGGATCAAAACGAATGGTGCGAATACCAAAGTCTTGCTCAACCGTATCCAGTACAGCCTTCCCGGAAAGAACACTGACCCGTAATTTGTAGAGATAAGGATCAGGCACGCCATTCCATAAACGGGGATGGGTGACACTAAGAAGCGCTTGGGTTTCATTCGTCTTTTTTGCAGTCAGCGTCAAGGTTTGTGTGCTCGTTGCAACAATGACACCCTTGTCGTTCACCAATTCAGCTCGTAGCTTGATCAGCGCTTGTTGAGAGCTATCGTTGCGTACTTTTGTTGTGACGGCAATCCGCGCACGCCCCTTTTCCAGCGACAAGGTCTGGGCATAGACACCGGGCCCACCATGATCGGCGAGATCAATATGCACCGCATTGACCGTAATCAACGAGACCTTGCGGTACAGGCCGCCATACATGAACCAGTCGCCAGACATCGGGATGGTCTCAGCCGTGGCGGCACCTGGCGTTGCCGGGTCGGTGTTATCCGTGCGGACGACCAGCAAGTTCTTTCCAGGACGGATTGCATCAGTCACATCGAAACGAAAACCGCTTACTCCCCCATCGTGACGGCCCAGTGCAATGCCATTGAGCCAAATATCGGTGACAACGCTCGCTCCATCAAACTGCAGCCAGGCACGATTGCCACTGGATTGGACGGCAGGAGCGTCAAAATTCAGGCGATACCAACCATTGCCTTTACGATCATTGTCATTGGCAGTCTTGGTTGCATAGCCGCCAACCCTGTTCCACGTATGCGGCAAATCAACCTGTTGCCAGTTGCTGTCGTCAGTATTGACTGCTTCGGTGTATGCATCGCCAAAAGCAAAACGCCAGCCGGATAGCAATGGCTGATCAACTCGTCCCGCTGCTTCAACCGTGGCATTCAAGGAAATTACTGCGAGGACGACTGTGAATATTAAGGTCGAAACAAGTCGGGGGAATTTTTTGCAGTTCATTGCGCCTCCGTAAAATGATTTATGGTCAGACTCACAACATCTGATGCCACTCAATGAAACGATACGGCGCTTTAGAGCGCTATATCGTTCTTGCTATATGACTCAACAAACTATGCAATCATTCAAAATTGACCAAAGCACCTCACGGTCTACCAGTTTTCCAATCAGCGCTTGGTCATGTAGCCCAAAGAACTCATCCAGGCGAGGAACTCATCGAACCATAGATCGGAAGTCTGTCCGAGCTTGCTCATTCCGAAGCCATGCGCAGTTTTGTTGTAAACATGCAGCTCAACCGAATGCTTGGCCGCGGTTAAGGTTTTGAAGGCGCTGAGAACCGAGGTGAACAAAAAATCTTCATTACCCACGGCAAGAAACATCGGCGGTGTATTGACGGGCCATTTGACGTCATCTTCTGCGCCTGCATAAATCTGCGCAGCAAAATTGGGCCGTGACGCTTCGTCTCCATACACGACCGCTCCATGCACGACATAGCCGCCAGCTGAAAAGCCGACCATGCCGATTCGATTCGGATCGATCCCCAATTCAGACGCATGCGTGCGCACGTAACGAACTGCAGCAATCCCGTCAGCAACCCCGGGGTTCGTCTCTGGCTTGCGGTCAAGTGCCAAGGTGGCCGCAGTGGGAGCCGGCGCCGACCTACTAGCAGGATCCCGTGAGCGCAGGAATTCCTCGTCTGTGTCCGGCATGTGATTGAGGCGGTATTTCAGCACGATGGCGGTATATCCCTCGGCCGCCAGGCTGCGCGCCACGTCATAACCTTCCTTGTCAATGGCTAAAATATAGAACGCACCGCCGGGCGCGACGATCACGGTGGTACCGTTGGCTCTCGCAGGATTGACTGGTTTAAAGACCGTGAGAGTCGGTTGCACCACATTACGAATCCGACGTCCTCCACCCATTGACGTGAGGGTTTCTTTCCATGTCCAGGTTTCGGAGCCGGGCGCGACACCAGGATAGAGCGCCATCACCTTCCAGGCATCAGCAGGTTGTTCCGCGTTCTGCAATGCTTGAGCACTCGACAAAGTGAAAGGTGCAATAGCGCTGAATGCGAGGGCAATATTGATAAACAGCCTTTTCATTTCGATACTCCTTCGCTTCGTAAATGTACTGATCTTGGTTCTACACTTGACACGGTCTAGAGATCGATGCCGCGCCACATAACGGCATCGCCCTATCTGCAACGCAAGCTTATTAATCGAAGGTGAAACGCATACCAACCTTGAAGGCACGACCCAGCAAATCATAGTAAGCAGTACCGTTAGCCGGGAATGGAGGTGCGCGATCAAGCAGATTGTTGATCGTGAAGTACACCTCACGCCGCCCTTCGACACCCAGGTCATAGCTGCCGCCCACATTTACTAATGTATATGCAGGAACGATGTTGTTATTGACGCTATTCGGCAAGGCCGGGTTGTAGCGCGAATCATCCGGACCTACCAGACTATTGTCTTGATGGCCGCGGCTGATATAGCGCACCTGACCATTGAGATTCAAGCGGTTCAACTTATAGCTCAAAGTTGTGGCCCACATCCATTTTGGCAAACCGGCAGGACCACCGAATACAGCACCACTTTGATCTGCGCGGTTGACACCGTTCGGGAACAAGGCGGAGATATCGGTTGAGGTCGAGTATTCAAAAACACGGGTGCCTTGAATATTGACATTGAGCGTTCCGGAGAGACCCGCCATCAGGTCCTTCAGTGGCTGCGCATAGGACAGTTGCATGTCAACCCCATGCGTACGGAATTCAGCGACATTCGCCAACGCCGCGCTGACCGCCGTAATCTGACCATTGACCACATCATTATTGGCAAAGGTAATCAAAGAACAAAACGGCCCCCCGTTGTAGACCCCGCCCGGCAGACAATTGTTGACGACTGCTTGTGCCGAACTAGATGTAATGGCTCCTTTGATATTGATGCGGTAATAGTCAGCCGATACGTTTAGACGTTTCAAGGCAGTGGGCTGGAACACGACGCCAAACGTTACGGTATTGGCAATTTCCGGTTTTAGGGCAGAGTTGCCCCCAGATGTTGGCAAATTGGTCATCGCTGGAACACCCCTGAGCGCAGTACGCGGATCATTCGGGATCGGTGCTAACGACGCGACCGGTGAGTAAAGCTCAACCAGATTAGGCGCTCGAATATCGCGCGAGCGGGTACCGCGCAGACGGAAATCCGGCGTAGGCTCCCAGGTCAACCCGCCTTTCCAAGTGGTGACCGTGCCGGAATTGCTATAGTCGGTGCGGCGGATTGCGCCGTTGAAGTCCAGCGACTTGGCCAGCGTAAAATTCTTCAGCAGCGGAATAATTGTTTCCATATAGGCTTCCTTGACGCTCCGTTGCGCGTATGGAAGATTGGTCCCCACGTTGGCGAGCAAGGCACCCGATTGGGTGACTGGGCCAACCGTGGTCACCAAAGATTCAGTACGGTGCTCAAGACCGAAGCCTACTGATACCGGCCCGGCCCAGACCGAAAATGGCTCCCCTTGAAGGTTGGCCGAAATCTCTTTCAGACGGGTCGTGCTCTGCCCGCTGGAAGTCGTCAGCACATAGTTATAGGCAGCAGCTGAACCACTGGGTTGGCCCAGGATGTTAATGGGCTGACAGCCGGCTGCCCGCGCTGCGGCACTGCGGCAAACCACTTGACCACCAACGACAATTGCATCAACCGCATTTCTGAAATTGTTGTTGTTAAAGGTGTTGGTGATGTTGCGATCGGATTTGTTCTGCGCATTTTGATAGGACAGATCCCATTCCCAGGTTTCACCAAAGTTGCCCTTGAGTCCAGTGAGGAGTCGCGTCGTGTTGTTGGTTGTATTGCTGACAGCCGGTCCGAAGTAGGTGCCCAAATAACCCACGGATAGTCCTCCAGCGAACTGTGTGTTGAAGGGATTAAGCGCAGGGACCTGGGCCAGCTGTGCAGGCGTAAGAACTGCCTGCAAATAGGGATTGTCGTTTTGTAAACGCAAGGCTGGGCCAGCGCCGGCACCATCGCGACGAGCGATGCTAAAACCAACGTTACGGACATGGGAAACAAGAGGCTCAATGAAGCCACTGATATGGTCATTGAACTGATAGCTCAGCTTGCCCAGAAAATTGGCTCGCTCGACGGCGGGACGCAATTGCTGGTAATTCCGGTTATCGATCCCTGCCGCCGCATTGGCGGCCAGTGCTGCGTCGGTAAAGGCATCGCTACTCCCGGTGTTATAACTATAGATACCGGGTGAGATGGGTGCTGTCGTCGTTACACCATTGGCGCCCTTGACAAATGCCAAGCCGAATAAAGGACCAGGCGTTTGAATGATGCCGCCACTGGAACCCAGGCGGAAATAAGTACCTAGATTGTTAGTAATGATATTCGCAGGCGTTCCAGCCGGTCGAGTGGACGGCAAATTCTGGATCACACCGTAACTTTTTTTGCCCCATTCGCGTTGATCATTAAAACCGGACGTACCGTCATTGCGGTTATATTCTCCCCCGGCAATAATATGTCCCTTCCCGCCGGCAAAGCCCGTACCACCAGCAATGCTGGCGAAGGTGTCTTTGGCATCACCATATCGGGTCTGACCGTACTGCACATTGCCTTTGATACCTTCCAGCTTGTCATTCAGGATGATATTGACCACCCCTGCCACGGCATCGGAACCATAGGCTGCAGAAGCGCCGCCAGTCACCACATCCACGCTGCGGATCAGCGCCGTTGGAATAATGTTCAAATCGGTCGTACCCGGAACATTGCCCTGGCCGAATGCAGCGGGGATATTGATGATTGGCAAACGATTACGATCCAGCAATACCAGCGTGCGTGGTGCGGTCAAGCCGCGCAAATCCGCCAGCACGACACCACTGTTACCAAGACCACCGGCCGACGGCGTATTGGTGCCGCGAAACGCCGGCACTTCATTCAGCACATCGCCAATGTTGACCGTAGCGCGTTGTTCCAGAAGTTCTGCTCCGACGACAATGGTCGGCGTAGGTGCGGTAAATCCAGCCCGGTCTATACGTGAGGCAGATACGACGATTTCCTCCTGGACTTGCGGCGCCATGACAGCCTCGGTGCTTTGTGCTCTGACAGGCATGGCGCTGATGGTGCCCAATGCAGCAAGAGCGATTGCAATAGCCTGCACCGAAGGTTTGATCGTAAATTTATTTAGCTTGTGAATCATGATTGAGCTCCCGTTAATTTTAAAAAAGTCTCCGAACCGGTGCGCACCGATCCATATAAAAAATCCTGCGTGTTAATAAAAATCAGTGAATCTCAGGCTCGCCACCTACGAACTTTTTGGTGTTGGGTGAATCAGCAACTGGTTCTAGAAAATCAAAATCACAACCCTTGTCCGCCTGACTTACATGCTTGAGATATATGGTGCCGAAGCCGCGTTCGAACTTGGGCTTGGGTGCAACCCAGGCCGCGCGACGTACTGAAAACTCGGCGTCGGAGATCAACAGATTGAGTTTGCGTTCGGGCACATTGAGTTCGATCAGGTCACCGTCCTGCACCAGCGCCAGCGGACCGCCGACCCAGGCTTCCGGTGCTACGTGGAGCACGCAGGCGCCGTAGCTGGTGCCGCTCATGCGCGCATCGGAAATACGCACCATGTCGCGCACGCCCTGCTCCAATAATTTTTTCGGGATCGGCAACTGACCCCACTCAGGCATGCCTGGCGCACCCTGCGGCCCGGCGTTCTGCAGCACGAGCACTGAGTTGGCATCGACGTCGAGATCAGGCGCGTCAATGCGGGCGGTCATGTCGTTATAGTCTTTGAACACGACTGCGCGACCGGTATGTATCAGCAGTTCCTGTTCAGCGGCGGGAGGCTTGATGACAGCACCGTCCGGCGCGAGGTTGCCGCGCAGAACCGCCAGCCCATCGCGCTCAACCAGCGCGGTGGTGCGGGTACGAATCACGTCGGCGTTATAGACCTTGGCCCCGGCGATGTTGGTGCCAAGCGTGCTGCCGTTGACGGTCATCTGCGTGGTGTCGATCAGGTCACCGAGTTGCAGCAGCAGCGCACGCAGACCACCGGCATAGTAGAAATCTTCCATCAGGTATTTGCCCGATGGACGGATGTTTGCCAGCACCGGTATGCGCCGCGCCAGTTCGTCGTAATGATCAAGGTTGAGCGGATAACCACTGCGCCGCGCCATGGCTACCATGTGCACGATGGCATTGGTTGAACCCGACAAAGACAGTGCCGCAATGACACCATTGTCGAAGGCGGCGGGCGTGAGAATGTCCGTCAGGGTCAGGTCTTCCCACACCATTTCGACAATGCGCTTGCCGGTCAGCGTAGCCATTTGCGCATGCCTTGAATCGGGCGCGGGTATCGAGGCAGCACCAGGCAGCGTGAGGCCCATCGCTTCAACGGCGCTGGTCATCGTGGAAGCAGTACCCATAGTCATGCAGTGGCCCGGCGAACGGGCGATGCCGTCTTCGACTTCCTGCCAGTCCTGCTCGGTGATATTGCCTGCACGCAGTTCGGCCCAGTACTTCCAGGTATCCGAACCACTGCCGAGATAACCGCCCTTGTAATCACCGCGCAGCATGGTGCCGCCGGGCATGAAAATGGTGGGCAGGTTCATCGAAATGGCACCCATCAACAGTGCCGGTGTGGTCTTGTCGCAGCCGCCCATGAGCACGCAGCCATCGGCGGGATAACTGCGCAGCAGCTCTTCGGTTTCCATCGCCAGCAGGTTACGATAGAGCATGGTCGTTGGCTTCTGGAAAGGCTCGGACAAACTCATTGCGGGCATCTCGACCGGAAAACCACCGGCCTGCCAGATACCACGCTTGATCTCTTCAGCACGCTGTTTGAAATGGCTGTGGCAGGGATTGATGTCGCTCCAGGTATTGATGATAGCGATCACCGGTTTGCCCGCGTAATCACTGCGGTGGTAACCCATTTGCGCGGTACGCGAGCGATGGCCGAACGAGCGCATATCCTTGACGCCGTACCAGCGATGGCTGCGTAGTTCTTCTGGAGTTTTGCGTGGTTTGGTCATGTTCATCGTTCCTGGTGATTGCAGTTAGCTCAGCGCAGATCAGGCCAGACTCTTGTCATGCGCCAGCAGATTACGCGCAGCAGTTGCAATGGCCGGGCGATGTTCCTCATCAATATTCGAGAGCATGGGCAGCATCGGGCCCATGTCGCCAATGCCACCCAGGGTCACGGCTTCGTGCAGCACGCGGATTGGACTCAGGCCATCACGCAGGTCTTCGAGCGGCATGTAGTGCGCGCGAATTTTTTCGGCTTCGTCGTATTTCTTTTCTTTGAGCAGGCTCAGGATTTTCATTGAGCCACGCGGGCCGACGCAGCCGGAGCCGGTGGTGAAACCGGTGAGGCCGAAGTCGCGCAGATGAATGATGGCGGGACGTTCACCAATGCCGCTGACGATGAGCTTGCGATCGACCTTGGTGACCAGTTCTTCAAGGTAAGCATCCTTGCTCGAATCGTCACGCACGGTGGCGTACTTGATGGCTGCAACAATGCCGTCCTTGCACAGCGATGCCACTGTGTCCGGTGACAGATAGCCGTCGGACTTGATATAGATGATCAGCGGCTTGCCGTAGCGCTCGGCGAGCTTGCGTGCGCCGGTGGCAATGCCGGCTTCGCTGGAGACGAGCTGCATCGGCAACAGCATGGCGGTCGGGAAAGTACGTTCACGCAGGATGTCGATCTGATCCATGGCGCGACCATAGTCGGGGCCGATGGAAGGAATGACCCAGGTATCACGACCGGCCAGCTCTGCCAGCATGTCAACGACTTTGGGATATTCCGAAACGCCGATGTTGTAGAAGTTGGCATTGCCGCCATACATCAGCGTACGCACGCCGCCATTTTCCATGTGTTTGATGAGGGTGCGGTTGCCTTCAACGTTGAGGCTCAGGTCGGCATGACGTGCCAGGGGCGGAACAGCGAGTACCGAGCCAAGCAGGTCGGCGACGGTCACTGAAGTGGTTTTCATTCTGGTTTCCTTGTTATGTATAGAGCAGGTTGAGGTTCGTTATCGTTAGAAAAGTCGGTTCGCAAAATTAGTCAGAAAATCGAGTCGAAAAGATTGAAAGCGGGCTTGAAAGTGGATGCGTCAATCGGCGTACATCGGTTCCGGCAAACCGCAAACGCCGGGACGCAAGGCAAACACCCCACCGGCCAGGGGCTGATCGCTGAGGTCGATGTCATCGGGACGAATCGACGCGACAAACAGGGTGTCGAGTCCGGCGCCGCCAAAGGCGCACATCGATGGTTTTTTCACCGGCACGGTGAGCGAGCGGTCGAGCTTGCCCTGCGGCGTAAAGCGATGAATCTGGCCCGAGTCATTACCGCAAATCCAGTAGCAGCCATCGGCATCCACGGCGGCGCCATCGGGCCTGCCGGGATAAGGATTCATGTCCACGAACAAACGACGGTTGTACGGCGTGCCGCTGGCGATGTCGTAATCGAAGGCCCAGATTTTTTGCACTGATATGTGCGAATCGGACACGTACATGATGCGGCCATCAGGACTGAAGGCGAGGCCGTTGGAGACGATGAGACCGTCGAGCAGCAGCGTGAGGCCACCGTTTTTTTCATAGCCATAGAAGGCTCCAACCGGACGCGCCGCGTTGGTATCGAAAAACATGGTGCCCGCACGAAAGCGGCCTTGACGATCACAGCGACCATCGTTGAAGCGCATGGTGGTGGTGACGTGCTGCACGACGGCCAGACGTTCGCTTTTAACCGATGTGGTGTTGGGATCCAGCGTGAGCTGGAACACACCGCTTTCCATTCCGGCGATCCAGCCACCCTCTTTACGCGGGGCAACACAGCCCATCATTTCAGGTGCAAGCCAGTGACGCACGGCACCACTGGCCGCATCCCAGCGATGGAGTTTGCTGGCTAAAATATCAACCCAGTACAAAGCCTGTTCCGCCGCGACCCATACCGGGCTTTCACCGACGGCACAGCGAGCATCCACGATTAAATCAGCCTGGGCTGCGATGTGAGTCCCCATGTCAATCCTCGAAAGGTCCAAATTTGACGAATCGGGCGCCCTGATACATGGCTTCAGGATCGGCAGGGTCGAGAGCAGGCAAAGCTTCGATTTTTGCGCGGAAGGCTTCGGCGCTGTCCTTGGGTACATAGCCGAGGTGAGCGGCCTTGCCGTTGTCCCACCAGACATCACGATTGGCTGACACGCCATAAGCAATGGTATGGCCGACATCCAGCGCAAACAACGAGCAGCGGATCAACTCGATCAGATCCGGGTAGCTCAGCCAGGTGGTCAGCATGCGGCGATCACTTGGTTCCGGATAACAGGAGCCAATGCGCAGACACACAGTCTCGATACCGTAGCGGTCAAAGTAAAACCGCGACAAATCCTCGCCATAAGACTTGCTTAATCCATAGTAGCCATCGGGGCGGCGCGGACACTCCGAGTCGAGCATCTCGCCCTGCTTGTGGAAACCCACCACGTGATTGGAACTGGCAAATACCACACGCTTTACCTCATTGCGGCGGGCACCTTCATAGATATGGAATACACCCCGGATGTTTGCTTCAAGAATTTCTTCGAAGGGTCGCTCTACCGAGACACCACCCAGATGTACGATCGCATCGGTACCCTGAGTCAGCATATCGACGGCACGCTTGTCGGCGAGATCACAGCGCATCACCTCTTCTCCCGGCTCAGCAGAACCCATGTCGACAATGTCCGACAAACGCAGAGTCTTTGCGTACGGTTTCAGGCCGTCCCGCAAAACCTTCCCCAAACCTCCCCCAGCTCCGGTCAACAACAATCGATCAAATTTTTGACTTGAGTTCATGCTTTTGATAGTCTCCACCATTAAATATCTTGTATGTTATCGGTTGTCGTACAACATAATCGGACGAATATTACAAAACCATGGCTAAAGTGTCAACGAATACTTTAAAGAACAGTCTTGAAATTGAGACGCTCCCAATTCCTGAGCGCCCACGAAAACGTCAGCGCAGCCTCGTACACCAACTGGTTGACACTATCACCCAGCAAATCCAGGCTCAAACCTTAAGGCCTGGCGATAAGCTGCCCACAGAAGCGCAGATCATGCAAGCGCATGGCGTCAGCCGCACCATCGTGCGCGAAGCCCTATCCCGTATGCAGGCAGCTGGCTTGGTTGAAACACATCATGGCATCGGCACCTTTATCCTGGAGGCGCGCCCGAGCACCCGTTTTCGTATCAGCCCGACCGATATAGTCACAGCCACTGATGAAATGGCACTGATGGAAGTACGCATCAGCCTGGAAATTGAATCAGCCGGACTGGCGGCCATGCGCCGCACCGAAGTGCAACTGGTCGAAATGCGAAAAGCCCTAGATGATTTTGCAGCGGCGAGCATGAACCACGTTGGCGATACCATCTCGCCTGATTTTCGCTTCCATATCGCCATTGCGAATGCCACTGGTAATCGCTATTACGCGGATATCCTGAGTACCCTTGATGCAACCATGATTCCGCGCTCGAGTCACTATCCGACTAGACTGGCAAAGGAAGACCTTACCGAACATCTAAGTAGGGTGAACCGTCAGCATGAAGATATCTATGAAGCTATCGCGCGGAAAGATACGGATTTCGCCCGCGCGGCGATGCGAATGCATCTCACCAGCAGCCGTGATCGTATGCACCGTACGCCCTCGGAAATAGACGGTTCCGGCAAGCCAACATAACAGTGCAAGCTGATTTCCCGCCGCCCGGGCTTGTCATGATTCCGGACAATGTTGTATGATGTCTTATGACATGACAGTCGCAGCAGCGATGTAGCCGGCTATTTCTTGTAACTCTGCCTTTATCACTGCTGGGCACTTCAGCACTGCTTCAGTAACCTGACCCATCAATAATGAGAGCCAAAGAATGATCATCCGCCATGACAATTTAATTGGAGGCCAATGGCGCCCCGGTTTTAGCTATACAGCCAACGTCAACCCGTCTGACCTTAACGATGTCATTGGCGAATATGCGCAAGCAGATACCGGACAAGTCCATGAAGCCATTGAAGCTGCACAGGCGGCCTCATCAGCTTGGGCCATTTCAGGGATACAGGTCAGAGCAGACGCACTCGACAAAATCGGCAACGAAATTCTGGTGCGCAGGGAAGAATTGGGTACCCTGCTCGCCCGTGAAGAAGGCAAGACCAAGGCAGAAGGGATTGGCGAGGCCGTCCGTGCTGGCAATATTTTCAAGTTCTTCGCCGCAGAATGTCTGCGCATGAACGGTGAGACGATTCCTTCCGTGCGCCCGGGTATCACAGTCGAAGTTACGCGCGAACCGGTTGGTGTTGTTGGCATCATTACTCCGTGGAATTTCCCTATCGCCATTCCGGCCTGGAAAGTTGCGCCTGCACTGGCCTACGGCAACTGTGTCGTGCTGAAGCCTGCCGAACTTGTCCCTGGCTGCGCTTGGGCGCTGGCAGAAATCATCAGCCGTTCCGGCATTCCTGCCGGTGTTTTCAATCTCGTTATGGGCAGTGGTCGCATTGTGGGTGACGGTATCGTCAATCATCCAGGCATCAATGCCATTAGCTTCACCGGATCGCAAGGTGTTGGTGCGCAGATCGCTTTGTCGTGCGCAAACAATCTGAAAAAAGTGCAGCTCGAAATGGGTGGCAAGAACCCGCAAATCATTCTCGACGATGCGGACTTGAATATCGCCGTGGAGCTGAGCGTACAGAGCGCGTTTTATTCCACCGGCCAGCGCTGCACGGCCTCCAGCCGACTGATCGTCACTGAAGGGATTTACCAGCGCTTCATCGAAGCGACAATTGCACGCATGTCCAAAATCACCGTCGGCCATGCCCTCACTGCAGGTACCGACATCGGCCCCGTCTCGTCAAAAAGTCAGCTCGATCAGGACTTGAACTATGTTGACATCGCCAAGAGCGAAGGCGGCCGTCTGCAAACTGGCGGCGAACGGGTGAAACTCGCGACTGACGGCTTCTATATGGCACCCGCACTATTCACCGACACAACAACGGCCATGCGCATCAATCGCGAGGAAGTCTTTGGCCCGGTGGCAAGCGTCATTCGCGTGAAAGATTATGAAGAAGCACTGGCGATCGCCAATGACACACCTTTCGGACTTTCTGCAGGCATTGCAACCACGTCATTGAAGTACGCCAGCCATTTCAAGCGTCACAGTCAGGCAGGCATGGTCATGGTCAATCTGCCCACTGCTGGCGTGGACTATCACGTGCCTTTCGGCGGGCGCAAAGGTAGTTCCTATGGACCGAGAGAACAAGGCACTTACGCCCGCGAATTTTTTACCACAGTGAAAACGGCGTACACGCTGCCATGAGCAGATTGATCGTATAGCAAGCCAATTCGGCTGGACGCTGAGAGCATAAATCGGCGCAACACGAAATGAGCATATTGGAGACAGCAATGAGTGGTGTTTTGCAACAACCCGTCAATCCGGTCGTCATGACAAAGTATCGCTGGGTCATCTGCGGCATGTTGTTTGCCGCGACAGCGATCAACTATATTGATCGCCAGATTCTTGGTGTGCTCAAACCCACTCTACAGAACGAACTGGGCTGGACCGAGACAGACTATGCCAACATCATATTCTGGTTTCAGGCTGCTTATGCATTGAGCTATGTGTTGTATGGTCGTGTGATCGACAAGATCGGTGCCCGCCTAGGTTATGCAAGTGCAGTCGCCATCTGGACTCTCGCTCACATCGGACATGCCTTTGCCCGAGCCGTACCGGGCTTCATTCTGGCGCGTATGGGTCTGGGGGTAGGAGAGGCGGGCAATTTCCCTGGTGGCCTGAAAGCCGTTACGGAATGGTTCCCAAAAAAAGAACGGGCGTTTGCCGTTGGCATCTTTAACGCCGGGGCCAATGTCGGCGCGATCATCACGCCGCTGATTGTCCCGGCGATCACCATTGCTTACGGCTGGCGCGCTGCCTTCATCATCACGGGACTGTTCGGCATCGTTTGGCTCGTTGCTTGGTTGCTGATTTATCGCAGCCCGCGGGAACATAAGAAAATTTCATCCAGCGAGCTGGCACACATCGAAAGCGACCCGGCTGATAAGGGGGAGCAAACCAGCTGGTTCAAACTCTTGAGGCGTAAAGAAACTTGGGCATTTTCGGCTGCCAAGTTCCTGACAGATCCGGTGTGGTGGATGTTTCTGTTCTGGCTGCCCGATTTTCTTGTCAAACAATATAGCTTGGATCTCAAGACCTTTGGCCCACCACTGATCGTGATCTATCTACTTTCCGATGTGGGGAGTATTGCAGGTGGCTGGCTATCTTCGCGCCTCATGTCACATGGATACAGCATGAACGCCAGCCGCAAAATCACCCTACTTGTTTGTGCCGTGCTGATATTACCCGTGGCATTCGCGACCTACGCAGAAAACATGTGGCTCGCTGTTGGCATCATTGGACTTGCCGCTGCAGCTCACCAAGGGTTTTCTGCCAATCTACTGACCATGCCTTCTGACCTGTTCCCACGCAAGTCAGTTGGTTCAGTAATTGGTATTGGCGGCATGATGGGCGCAATTGGCGGCATGCTGATGGCCAAATACGTGGGCTGGGTGCTCGACAAGATAGGAAGCTACACGCCGATCTTCGCTGGTGCGGCAACGCTCTATCTGGTCGCGCTACTGCTCATTCACCTGATCACGCCACGCTATAAGCCGATTGAATAGAAGAATGCCATGCACGATCATCCGGGGGACATTACTCAGTTCGGTTTGTGATTGGTGCCCAACCTGAATTTCGTGAGCGACATCAAACCGCCGTGCCACAAGAAACACAATGTGGCTGGCCTTGGTTTGGACGCGAGCGATAAGAATACCGGTTCCAACACACATAGCGGCGCTCCTGCGGTCAAAATCGTATCGCGTCTGATCAAATCAGCCCGACGCCATCGTTCATATCAAGTCGCCGACGTCAGCTATCTTGTCAGCACCAACGAAAGCGATACGGGCTTTGATGAGGAAATACGTATAGTGATAGCACTGCCGTGCTTCAGATCAATCTGGGTAATTAGCGGAAGCATTACATTTTCCGGTGGTTGAGAACCGCCACCGGATTGATTAACCATCGCGTGACAGTTGTAAGGCATACAGCTAAACACAACAGCAATCAACGCATCTGGATTGCCCACATACCAATATCCTTTGCAGCACGATCTTCAAAACCGGTGAATGCGTGATCTGCGCCTTTAGCGCCGTCATACCATTGCACTGTCGCATTCTTGCGGCTATTGGTTAGTGCGCGGAAAGACTCTTCACTCAGGTATTCGTCACGAGTCCCTGCAAGCATCATCACCGGCTGCTTCACCTGTGTCAATTGTTTGCTGAATACGGGAGCGTCAGGCCCCCAATGCGCGAGGAAAGCACGTGGCTCTTGCACAATCCAGATCTTTGGGGTCGAAACCGTTGCAGGAGGCGGTGGGTTCGCCGATATCTGGATCAGCCGCTGCTCAATCTTGCTCTTCGATGCGAGTTCTACGCCCTCTTGTGCCTCGGCTACAGCACGTGTATAGCGCGCGCCGGTCGCAGCCTTTAACCACGCGCCAGCATCTGGGGGCGGTGCGAGATAAGCAACACCGTTCACACGGGCATCTAGCGTGCCAAGAAGGTAGTGATTGATACGGTTGCCACCGTAACCATGACCGACGAGGACCACCTTCGTGTATCCCTGCCCGACGAGATAGTCGACCCAGTATTTGATCCACGCATCGGACTCTTTAAATGTGGAAACAAGAAGCTCGCTCTGGCCACGCACGTTGTTGATGCCCAGCGCGGTATAGCCCTTTTTCGCCAATGCACGCGCCAGCCATTCGGTCGGCCCTGTAAAGGCGTCTTCGTCCCAATCATGCACGACCACGAATGCAGGCGCGGTCTTGGATGGCATCACAGGCGAATACTGCATCGCACCGGCATAGGTACGATCCACGCCACTGCTCTGATCGACGTTGATGGCTTGCACAACGATGTCGTTCTTCGACTTCGGACCGAGGCCCAGTTCAGTCAACCACTTCACCACGTCGACAATCACCTTGTCTTGCACGGGATAGAACGAGTGATTCACTTCGCCGGGATAAAAAATCACATCGGCCTTCGGACTAGCTGTTGCGTTACGCTTCAGCTTCTCGCTGAATGCAAGACTGCGTTCATCCATCTTGGCATCAATACCATTGAGCAGAAACAGTACGGGTGTCCCCACTTCCGAGATGAGTTGGCTATTCACGGCTTGTGATTGCGGGCCCCAGACATCAAGCCAGCTACGGGCTACCGACGCGAAAATTGCGCCGGGAAGCACCGTCTCGGAACCCTTTCCTTCAGCCACGATACGACCCGCTTCCTCGATTTTCTTTCGGTAGTTTTCTTCACCGATGCGCCACAACACCCCGTTATTCAAATCAGCGGTCGCGGAAAAGTGCACGTTCGCTTTGATGCGCCGATCATGCGTGTCTGCAAGATAGCGTGTACTAGTAATGCTGCCGTAGCTCGACCCCATCAGGATGATGTCTTTGAAACCGAGCGTTTCGAGATAGTTGACCGTGGCGGCAACTTCGCCGTCCAGTTGTTCAAACGTATAGTTGAAATAGTGAGTGGAATGCGCTGTTTGTGGTGCGACCGTCATGTATCCATTAGCCGCCAGACGCTCCGCAATCCATCGACCGCTACCGGCAAGCGGCGCGGCACCAGGACCTCCATGAAGATGGATGACCGCAGGCATATCCGTATTGATGCCGCCCGGAGGAATTGTAATGAGCGTGGGAATGACATGCCCATCCGCTGCGAACAACTTGATCAAATTCTGGGTATAGGGCTGCTGTGGTTGTTGTGCCAACGCGGTGCCGGACCCAATGAGAGAAATACAAGTTAGCAAGGCGATACTTACGCTGCGCAAGTTCATGGTTAGTCCTTGGAATGAAATTGGGTTGACGGTAAGTGCGCACGACGCAACACGTGCATGGCGAACAAGGGGCTAAGACGAAATAGCCTTAGCCTTTATCGAGCACTTCGTACTTCGTAATTAGTCGAGAGCTTCTCTCAATACGGCAGCGACTTCGGTTGTATGTGTGTAGAACAGTCCCTCTTTCCACTGCGTCCGATCAACGACTTTCGCGCCCTGCTTGAAAAGTGGGGCTGCAGCACGACTCATTGCTGCAAGACCATCGTCTATCAACAGAACCGTGACTGGTTGAGTGATCAACTGCAAACGAGCCTCTGCTTCTTCCGCATAGCTGAAAGCAGAGACATGACCGAACTCACGCTTTTCACGAGGACCAAGGGTATCGACGATCATGCGGCCCCAATCGGTATCGCTCATCCCATTCTCCATATAGCGCTTGCGAGAGGCCACCAGATAGGTCGCCATGTGGTCAAAGAATTCACCGCTGGAATTCTGCAAACTCAGCCGGGCAATATTGGCCCGCCACACCGATTCGGGTACCAGATAGATGCCGTTCAAAACCATCTTGTGAATCAGCTTGGGATTGCGAATCGCCAATTCCCCACCGACCCAGACTCCCGTATGGTTACCGAATACATCGACCTGCCGCTTGGGCCCATAGCCCATTTGTGTCAGCGCCTTATCCATGACGGCAGCGTATTGCGCAATTTTTACCGGACGATCCGGTCCATCGGAGAGTCCTTGCCCGGGGGTATCAAAGGCAATCACGATGCGATCATGCCCCATCTCTGCAATCAATGGGCCAAACTCGCGCGCCGATAATGGCGACTGGTGAAACATGACGAGAGGCGTTTTCCAACTCGCTTTTGGCAGATGGGGGCTAGGGTAGGAAGTGAGGTAGTGAACTTGACCATACACGCTATCTGCGAAGCCTTGCTTGATCTTCGACGTGAGAGGATCGGCAGGACTGGCCGCATCGGGGGCAAGAACAATCGGTGGCTTTGAAGCGGCTGCGGGTGGCTCTTGAGCCGATGCAGCAATCAGACCACCACAGGCCAGGTTTGTGAAGCACGATGCAAGGACAAGATAGATGCTGCGTAAGTTCATGGTTCGCTCCTCTCAGATCAATTCACGTTTAACCGAATTTTTTCGGCCCGCCCTCGGGGTCATGAAGACCAAGACTTTACATACTTTTTCATATGCCCCATGTCCTACAACATTGACAAAGCGTCTATGTCCTCGAAGCCGGAGCACGTAAAGTAACGATGAGTAACGCAGCGGCGGCAAAGAAAACAGCGCCTGCCACCAATGCGACGGCATAGCTTCCAGTCTTGTCAAAACTCATGCCCGCCAGGAAAGGGCCAATGCCCGCACCCACGCCATACAAGGTGTACAGCAATCCATAGATCGCTCCAAAATGACGGCGCCCAAAATATTTGGCCGTGAAGTAGGCAGCGATATCGTGTTCGGCACCGCCGCACAATCCAACCAAAATAATCGCAAGCCCGCAGACAAAAAGATTGCTTCCGGAAACAATGAGTAATGCACATGCGATAGCCGGTAAAGCAAACATCACCATCGCAACCAGCGGTCCTCTGAAAATGTCCAGAAAGTAACCGCTGATCAGTCGTCCCATCGTGACGGCAATCCCGATCAATCCTCCAAGCGCGGCCGCGGTCGTGCGATCAATCCCGCGATCCATCAGTAGCGGTAGCGCATTGACATTGATGGCGCTGATTGCAACAGCCGCAACAAAAAACGACAAACTCATCTGCCAGAAGCATAAGGTCCGCATGGCTTCTTTGAATTCGTGCCCGGTTTCCTGGCGGTGCAAGTCGCTTACATCCTCATTGTTTTGAGAACGCCCGATGGGTGGCGCTTCCTGAAAAAACAAAAAGGTAAGGGGAATACCCAATATCAATGGCAAGGCCGCAAGGCCGATATAACCACCCTTCCAGCCATATGCGCTAACCAGCCAGGTGATATAGGTTGGAAGAGCCGCTCCGATCAAACCGGTGCCAACGAGTGAGAGTCCGAGCGCGAGGCCGCGTCCAGTCATAAACCAACCCGTCACCACACGCGCCCATGTCATCGTCATCGTGCCGGCACCGAGAATGGCGAGCAGGAAGTAGCCAACATAGAGCGTCCAAATGTCCCCCTTCATGAAGGTCATGGCCGCGAAGCCTGCAACCAATAGGATCTGTGAAGTCAGGATGATCCGGCGGGCGCCGAATCGATCCGCGAGGGCACCAATCACAGCGCCAGCAAGCAGGCTGGCAATGGAGAGAAAAAGCGGTGCGGTGGTAATTTGCGAGCGTGACCATCCAAACTCATTGGTCAAAGGTTCGACCAATGCACCGAAGCTGTAAAAGGCTAATGGAATGACTCCTGTGCCCGCACCGAGAGCCGCAGCAAACAAAACCCGCCAGCCACGATTGAGCTCCTGTTTCTTGCTGAGTATTTGTGTATTCATTTGAGAGGATCAGTGCCTGTTGTGCAGTCAGACTACACGGTCGGAATAGGTGGGACTGGTGTATTGGGATTTAATGGCGGATTCCGCTTATGCCACGAGGTTGCCTGCTCGTAGGCATGCGCCACGGCCAAAATCTTGCCCTCGCTGAAACGCGGACCCGCGATGCACATTCCAATCGGCAGCCCTTCTTTGCTGAATCCACAAGGAACTGAGATTGCGGGAATACCGAGTACGTTAAACAAGCCAGCGTCGAACAGCGCACCGGGAGCACGCGCACCGTCACGGCCGGGATTGGCAGGATTCACAAGCTTGGGTGCCACCGTATGAACCGTCGGAAACACGACCAGATCAAAATCCGTGAAATGGCTGTTGATTTCACGGCGCAACATATCCATTTCCCAGCGCGCACGAATGTAATCTTCTGCCTTCTGGTGAGCTAGCGAATCCAGCGTTGCCTGATCGACAGAGGAATAAAGAAAGCGGTTGGCCTTGAGATTTTGCTCGTGCAAGGCATAGGTCTCGCCGAAGGGCATCAACGCCATTGCCTGTCCGCCATCGGGCAGCACAGCGTCATCACGGATCCCTTGCACCAATGTTTTCAGGACATCAATCGCGTTGCTCATCGCCTTACTGACATCGGGCTCCATGCGATCAAAGTGACCGAGCAGCATGCCGATGCGCAGCTTTGAAACAGGCTGACTTAGCGCAGCGACATAATCTTCAGGCTGATGTTCAACGCTTGTAATGTCCAGAGGATCGTAACCGGCGATGACGGTCAGCAAAAGCGCAGCGTCGGCCACCGTTTTTGTGATCGGACCCGTTGTGTCGAGGGATGGCAACAAGGCAATCGTGCCGCGATTGGAAACCAACCCGTTGGTGGGTTTGAGGCCCACATTGCCGCACCAGGCGGCAGGGTTGCGAATCGATCCACCGGTATCAGTACCGAGCGCACCGCACACCAGATCAGCTACCACGCTAGCACAAGAGCCCGATGATGAACCCCCAGTGGCCCGGTCCAGTGACCAGGGGTTGCGAACACGACCATAAAATGAACTTTGCCCGTCACTCATCGCCAGTTCGTTCATATTGTTCTTGCCAATGATGATGGCTCCTGCCGCACGCAAACGCGCAACGGGGGGCGAATCTTCCTTGGGTACGCGCATGGCGTTGAAGGGTGCACCACCTGTCGTTCGCTCACCAGCGGTATCGATGTTGTCTTTGAGCGAGACCGGAATTCCGTGCAAGGGACCGCGCAACTTCCCGGCCTTTCGCTCCGCATCCAGAACTGCAGCCTCCCTCAAAGCACGCTCTTTGAAAAGTGTAATGAAAGCGTTGAGCTGAGGCTCGTAAATCGCAATCCGCTCGAAACACGCGTTCGTCAGATCGAGGGATGAGACAGAACCGTTGCGTATGCGCTCCGCTGCCTCGGACAGGCTCAAAGACGTCAGACCCGATGAAGCTGTTGAAGTCGCCGCTCGTGCGAGAGAAGAGTAGAGAGTCGTACTGGACATGGCGCCAGCAAGCAGGGTTCCACTTGCCAAACCACAAAACTGCCGTCGATCAAGAGCCATCGTGGTCTACCTTCTCAAGAAATATTTAGCCAAATAAATTGCTGCTTGCAAAAAATAGCATGGTGCCGATTTTGTTCTGGACAGGCATTTCAACTTGCTCGCCTGACGAACAATGACCCCTGTTATTCTTAATGTCAAAACCAAGCCAGAAATTAAATCTAGTAATGAGCCGCAATGTCTGAAACGTTTAGCCAGCGCCATACCATCCTGATCGTATTGATCGTTGCGGTGGCCTCATTCATGCAGATGCTTGACGCCTCTGTTCTGGTGACTGCCATTCCGCAGATGGCGCGCAGCTTCTCAGTCAGCCCGCTTGCGCTTGGTGTGGGCATTACCGCATACGTGATGGCAACGGCCATCTTGCTTCCGGCCAGCGGCTGGATTGCCGATCGAATCGGCACAAAGCGGCTGTTTATCATCGCCCTCGTTTCCTTCACAGCAGCTTCAATACTTTGTGGCTTGAGTCAGACCTTACCCCAGTTCGTGGTCGCGCGCGTATTGCAAGGTTTTGCAGGCGCGTGTCTCGGGCCAGTCGGCGGCTTGATCCTGATGAAAATAATTCATAAGCGTGACCTCATCCGGATGATGAATATTTTCAGCGCACCGATGTTGATTGCCCCCGTGCTGGGTCCTCCAATCGGCGGCCTCATCACCACTTATTTAAGCTGGCAATGGATTTTTTATCTTAATCTGCCCATCGGCGTCATCGGCACCCTGCTGGCCCTGCGCTTCATCCCCGAACAGCCACTCTTGCGCCGTCCCTTTGACCTGCTTGGATTTGTGTTGAACGGACTGGCACTGGGATCACTTATTTTCGGTTTCGACAAACTCAGTGGAGCCAGCTTTCCAAAAAGTGTGGCCGTCGCGTTTCTCGTTCTTGGCATCGTGTTTGGTTTCTTCGCCATTCGGCGTGCACGACGTGCAAGACACCCGCTCATCTCGCTTGAACCAATACGCTACCCAAGCTACAGGCTGACTTCAATTTTTGCCATGCCCTTCATGCGCTTGCCGGTCGCTGCCCTGCCCTTTGCGTTGCCGATCATGCTTCAAGTCGGATTTGGCATGACTGCGTTTGTCTCCGGCATGCTGTTCCTTGGCCACACGCTCGGCGACCTCACAATGAAACTCTTGACAACCCGAGTCTTCAGAAAGTTCGGCTATCGCAGAGTGATGCTATTCAATGTTGTCACCTTTGCCACATCACTTGCCGCTTGTGCAATGATCACGCGCCAAACCCCGTTGATCACGATTGCCTTGCTTCTTTTTGCAAGCGGCTGTTTCAGGTCTTTCCTGATGTCAGGCATCGGCACACTTTCCTATGCGGAAATACCACAAGACTGCATGACCAGCGCAACCACTTTCAACCAAATCGTTTTGCAACTTACTCAAGCCATCGGCACTTCGCTGACAGTGATTTTTATTGACGTGGCGATGCACGCACGCGGCAGCACCGTACTGGACGCGAGTGATTGCCGTGTTGCACTGGCCATCGTTGCGGCTATCAGCCTGTTTGCGTTGTTGCCGCTTTATCGTCTCGCAGCCGATGCAGGCGCCGAACTAAGTGGCCATAAAGGTCGCAACAACACTGAAATTCCAGCGGCATAGCAAGGAGTTGATTCTTCCTATTAACGTGATGACATTGACATTTTTTCCGTCTTTATATAACATGTATATTATGAAAACATCTGGTTATGAAAGAGCGATGTCCGATAGCCTGGACATGACATTTGCCGCATTGGCCAATCCCACTCGGCGGGCGATCCTGGCGCGTCTGGCGTCAGGAGAGGTGACGGTGAATGAGCTTGCCGAGCCATTCTCGATGAGTCAGCCAGCGGTCTCGCGGCATCTCAAGGTACTCGAACGTGCGGGCTTGATTTCATCCGGTAGCGATGCGCAGCGACGACCGCGCAAACTTGAGGCGCGCCCCCTGGCCGAGGCGACCGAGTGGCTGGTGAAATATCGTGAGTTTTGGGAAGCTTCTTTCGTGCGCCTCGACGGCTTGCTGAATGAGTTAAAAGCTCCTCCAAAGAAACGTAAGAGTGTTGCCTCCAAGAAAAGGTAAGGAGATTCCATGTTCTTGACTGACAGCTTCAAGGTGTCCCTACCCAGCGATCGCGAGATTAAAGTGACGCGCAATTTTGACGCACCACGACCGCTGGTGTTCGATGCATTCACAAAGCCTGAGCTCGTGCGTCGTTGGCTGCTTGGGCCACCGGGATGGACCATGCCTGTGTGCGAGATCAACCTTCGCGTCGGTGGTGCCTATCGCTATGCCTGGCGTTCCGAACAGGACGGTTCGCAGATGGCAATGGGCGGCATATTTCGCGAGGTGCTGCCGCACGAACGACTGGTCGCAACCGAGAAGTTCGACGATGCCTGGTACCCGGGTGAAGCCCTGGACACGACGGTGTTCTTTGAGAAGCGCGGCATCACAACGACCACGATCACCATCCTGTACGAATCGCAAGAAGCCCGCGACATGGCAAGTAGGTCAGGAATGGAGTACGGCATGGCCGCAGGCTACGACCGACTCGAAACATTATTGCCAACATTAACCGGAGAACGAACATGATTGAAACCCCAAAAATTATCGAGACCACTGCTCAACTTGTCGCCACCCTTCATATCGAGACGCCCCGCTCCGAAATGCAGCACGTCATGGGGCCGGGCATTGGAGAGGCGATGGCTGCTGCGAAGACGCAAGGCATCGGTCCGACAGGACCATGGTTTGCGCATCACTTGAAGATGACCCCTGAGGCGTTCAATTTCGACATCTGCATTCCGGTGTCGGCGCCCGTTCAGGCCGTCGGTCGCGTGAAGCCTGGGCAGCGTCCCGCCCTCAAGGTCATACGCACCGTGTATCACGGCCGGTACGAGGGGCTGGGCGATGCATGGCACGAGTTCGGCGATTGGACAGAAGCCAATGGGTACAAGACAGCAGGCGACCTGTATGAGTGCTATCTCGTCGGCCCGGAATCGAGCCCCAATCCAGTCGATTGGCGGACCGAACTCAGTCGGGCGCTGGTCTAATAGAGTCGCTGGTGCTGACTCGGTACGCCGTCTGCGTGGGATGGATCAGGCGAATCCTTGAATCTCAAGCAGCCGAGTCTTCACGCCCTCTTCAATCGGTCAGCTAGAAAAAAGGCAAGTCTTTGATTTATTTTGGTGGGCGGTGCAGGGTTCGAACCTGCGACCCCTGCCGTGTGAAGGCAGTGCTCTACCACTGAGCTAACCGCCCCAGCCAAGTTTTTTGCAGGGGCGAATTATCGCATAAAGTCGACCAAAAGAATCCGGCTTAATCTGCGGCTACTCTCGTCCATACGGGATCTTTTTTTGATTCTTTATGTAGCGCAACGAGATAGGCAACATGAGCATCTTCTTCTGCTCCGCTGGCATGCAGCACAATCAGTTGTTCATTCGTCGCAAGCGATGAGGCATTCGCCGCAAAGTCCTGATACTCAGGTTCAATATCGATGACCAGGCTATCTTGGCCTCGGGTCATGGCAAGATAAACCTCGGTCAGCAGCGAAGCATCCAGCAAGGCACCGTGCAAGGTGCGATGGGCATTCGAAATGCCATATCGCTCGCACAATGCGTCCAGTGAATTACGCTTTCCCGGATGCATTTCCTTGGCCATCGCCAAGGTGTCAATGACCTTGCCGCAATAGCTGCTGAACGCCGGACGATCCAGGCGAGCTAGCTCCGCATTCAAGAACCCGACATCGAAACTCGCGTTATGAATCAGGACTTCGGAACCAGCCAGAAACTCAACTAATCCATCGACCACATCGACAAAGTGGGGCTTGTCTGATAAAAACTCACGCGTCAGCCCGTGCACAGCCAGCGCACCCGGGTCACTATCCCGATCCGGATTCAGGTAGCAATGAAAGGTATTGCCGGTGAGACTGCGATTGACCATCTCAATACAGCCAATCTCGATCAGTCGATCATCGCCCTTAAAGTTAAGGCCGGTGGTTTCGGTATCGAGAATGATTTGTCTGGTGCTCATGCTTGGGAATGATCTTTTATCGTCAGCAGAAGTTTAACTGGTCATCGTTCGATTATCGACCGAAGCGAATTTACGGCGCTTCAGCCATTGATCAAAGTTGTCGAGATAGACATAAATGACCGGGGTGATAAAGAGCGTCAGAATCTGCGACAGAATCAAACCGCCCACGACAGCCAAGCCAAGCGGGGCACGAACAGCACCACCAGCACCCAAACCAATCGCAATCGGCAAGGTGCCGACCAGCGCCGCCATCGTGGTCATCATGATCGGGCGGAAACGAATCAGGCAGGCTTCGACAATCGCTTCGGAAGGGACAATGTTTCCATTGCGCTGACGTTCCAGCGCGAAGTCGATCATCATGATGGCGTTCTTCTTGACGATGCCAATCAGCATGATGATCCCGACAAAACTATACAGATTCAACGCGTAGCCAAAAATCATCAGCGTGATGAGTGCTCCCACACCGGCAGAAGGCAAACCCGACAAAATGGTGAGTGGATGAATAAAGCTCTCGTAAAGAATACCCAGCAAAATGTAGATGACGAGGATCGCAATCATCAGCAATAAACCCAAACCAACGAGTGAATCCTGAAAGGCTTGAGCAGTCCCCTGCATGCTGCCCGTTAAGGAAACCGGATAGTGCATCTCGGCTTCCAGTGCTTTAATGCGCTTGACCGCATCGCCCAGAGAAAGTCCAGGCGGCAAATTGAATGAAATGGTCACGGAAGGAATTTGGCCGATATGGTTGACCGTCAAGGATTGGGCTTTGCGGGTAATCGTTGCGACGGTATCAAGCGGAACCAAAGTTCCACTGGTCGAACGCACATAGAGTTTGGACAACGCACTTGCATCTTGCTGCTGCAGTGGATCAACCTCAAGAATGACCTGATATTGGTTCGTGGATGCATAGATGGTTGATACCTGGAGTGAACTATAGGCACTCGCCAAAGCATCTTCAACCTGACTGGCACTCAAGCCCATCGTAGCAAGTTTGTCCCGCTGCAAATTAATGACCAGACTGGGACTGGAAATATTCAAAGTGGTGGCTACATCCTGAAAACCAGGAATTTTGGTGAAGCGTTCATACACACGGTCAGCCCAGTCGTAGAGCTCATTGATGTCTGAATCCTGCAGGGTGTACTGGTATTGCGCGACCGTATTCTGGCCGCCGATCTGGATCGTGGCCGGATTCTGGATATAGAAACGCATGCCGGGTATTTTGGCCAACTCTTCCCGAAGCTGCTGAATCACTTGCTCAGGCGTTGCCTTGCGCACGTCATGATCTTTAAGGCGAAGAAAAAACTGGCCTTGATTCAGTGTGCGCTGGCTACCACCAATCTGGCTATTGAACAATTCAATATTGGGATTTTTCCTTAATGCATCCCAAGCCATGGATTGATGCCGGACCATGTACACAAAAGACGCATCCTGCGGCCCTTCGGTTCTGATCACGAGACGTCCCGAATCACTGTTGGGAATAAAGTCTTTGGAAATAATGCTAAAGAGAACGCCGGTGAGAACTACTGTTCCAAGAAAAACGATGAAGATAACGAAATGATGGCGCATGGCCAACAGCAAGCTGCGTCGGTAGCCATTCAACAGCGCATCAAAAAATCGTTCGAACAGCATGAATGCGCGACCATGCTGTTCATTTTTATGAGGTTTGACAAAGCGGCTGCACAGCATTGGCGTCAAGGTCAAGGATACAAACCCGGAAACCAGAATGGCCGCACAGATGGTGGCGGCAAACTCATGCAAAAGTCGCCCGACGATTCCCGCCATGAACAACAAGGGAATGAATACGGCGATGAGCGAAATGGTCATGGAAATAATTGTGAAGCCGATTTCTTTCGATCCCTTGAGGGACGCTTCCCAGGGCGTCATCCCGTCTTCGATATGTCGCATGATGTTTTCCAGCATTACGATGGCATCATCGACGACGAAACCGACCGCCAGCGTGAGCGCCAGCAAGGAAAGGTTGTCGAGGCTGTAATCCAGCGCATACATGACACCGAATGTCCCGAATATCGAGATCGGCAAGGCCAGACTGGGAATCAAAGTGGCAGACACATTCCGCAAAAACAGAAAAATGACCAGCACGACCAGAATCCCCGCCAAAACCAGCGTGAATTGCACATCATTGATCGACTCGCGAATCGAAACTGAACGGTCGTAAGTCATATGCAACTCAGCCGACGCAGGCAGGGTAGCGATAAAGCCGGGAAGGATTTTCTTGATGGCGTCGATCGTCTTGATGGTGTTGCTGCCGGGTTGCCGCTGGACCGCAATGGTGATTGAGCGCTTGCCATTGAACCAATTGGCCAGTCGCTGATTCTCGACACTGTCTATTGCAGTGCCGATGTCCTGTATGCGCACGGGCGCACCATTACGGTAGGCCACAATCAGTGACTGATAGGCAGCGGCATTCTTAAGCTGTCCCTCGACATTGACCGCAATGGATTGGGAGTTGCCGTTCAGGCTTCCGGTCGGCAGATTGACATTGCCCTGCTGGATGGCATGCTGGACTTCATCGACCCCCACGCCCAACGCCGCCATTTTGGCGGGATCCATCTGGATGTGAACCGCATATTTCTGGGAGCCCAGTATGTTGACTTGGGATACACCTTGAATCGTGGAAATTCGCTGCGAAAGCTGACGCTCAGCGTAGTCATTGAGAACCGACATTTCCAGCGTTGGCGAAAGCAGGGTAAGGAAAAGAATTGGCTGCTCGCTCGGGTTGACCTTGTTGAACGAGGGCGGCGCCGGCATGTCCGTGGGCAACTTGCGTTGAGCCGCTGCAATGGCAGACTGCACATCCTGGGCCGCCGCATCAATATTGCGGTCGAGGGAAAACGTCAGCGTGATCTGAGTGGTCCCTTGCGAGCTGACCGAATTGATCTGGTCCAGACCGGGGATGGTTGCAAACTGCGCTTCGAGCGGCGTTGCCACCGCCGCCGCCATCGTTTCCGGTGACGCACCGGGCAGATTGGCACTGACCGAAATCGTCGGAAAATCGACGTTCGGCAATTCGTTGACCGGCAAATCGCGATACGCGATGACACCAAATATGATCAGTCCGGCCATGATCAGTGTCGTCATCACCGGACGACGAATACATAATTCGGAAAGATTCATGACGTCAGCTTGGGAATGTCATTCGGCGTCGTTCCAGCAGGCGTTGTACTTGCTTTCACTTTTGAACCTGGTTTCAGGCGGAGTTGTCCGTCAGTTACGACCGTCTCTCCCGCAGTCAGCCCTCCTTGAACGACGGTCAGATCACCAAGAACCATTGATACGGTAACAGGCCGCGGATCAACCGTTTGATCTGCTTTCACGACATAAACAAAATTGCCTTTGGGATTGGTTTGTATGGCTGAAGATGGAAGTACCAGTGCGTTCTGGATCTGATCAATTTCCATAGAGACATTGATAAATTGACCAGGTGTCAGCAGGTTATTCGGATTGTCGAATACGGCCTTGACCAACAAGGTGCCCGTGTTGACATCCACCGCATTATTGATGAAAGCCACTTGTCCTTTTAGTGTCGAATCGGAATTGGGTAAGGTGGCCGACACTGCAACAGGCCCTCTGGCCAAACTCGCCTTTAACTCAGCCAGACGAACTTCCGGAATAGAAAAACTGACATACATCGGTTGCACTTGATTGATTACCAACAGCGCCGTGTCATTGGATCGCACTATACCGCCCGGATAAACCTGTATGGCACCAACGATGCCGTCCATGGGCGCACGAATGGTGGCATAGGAAAGCGTTAATCTGGAATTATCGAGCGCAGCGGCATCCGACTGGGCTGAGGCCTCGGCGGTTTTGAGATCGGCCTGTGTTTGATTCAGTTGTGCCTCAGAAATGAACCCTTGTCCAAACAGGTTTTGGTACCGCTTCATATCGGCCTGTACCTTCAAGAGTTGTGCTTGACTCTTCGCTTGATTGGCTTCCGCCTGTTTCAGTTGGGCAATGAAGGTGGCTGGATCAAGCCGTACCAGAACCTGACCTTTCTTGACCGGTTGACCCTCTTTGAAATCATTGCCGATGACCTGGCCATCGACGCGGGATTGCACGGTCACGTTGGCATGCGCTTCGGCTCGTCCGATTACCGAGATAACGACTGGGGTATTGCGCTGCTCGACTTTGGCCACGACCACTGGGACTGCTGGCACTCCCTGCTCTTTTTGTTCGCCAGCTTTCGGATTCTTTATGAAAAACCAGGCCAGGCCAGCAATCAATACAAGTGGCACAAGCCATAACAAGAAACCGGATGATGTCGTGGCTCGTATTTTCATGGTTATGCAGAACTTGAAAGGGGTGAATGAATATTTGGCGCTGGAATCGGCTCACTGACCTTATGCCGCCGTGCAATGAGTTTATAGGCGGTTGGAACAATGAACAAAGTTAACAACGTTCCAAACGACATTCCGCCGACAATCACCCAGCCAATTTGCATGCGTGATTCTGCTCCGGGACCGGTGGCCAAGGCCAAAGGAATGGCTCCAAGCACCATAGCACCCGTCGTCATCAAGATTGGGCGCAAGCGCAAGACAGCGGCCTCACGCACCGCCGCGATCAGAGGTCGTCCCTGCTCCTGCAATTGATTGGCAAATTCGACAATCAAAATGCCATGCTTCGTAATCAGGCCCACCAGGGTAATCAGCCCGATCTGACTGTAAATATTGAGCGTACCGCCGCTGAGCCAAAGCGCGAGTAATGCACCAGTCAAAGACAAGGGCACCGACAACATGATGATGAAAGGATCAATGAAGCTCTCAAACTGGGCAGCCAGAACCAGATAAATGAAAGCCAGTGCCATTAAAAAAGTTAAATAGACATTGCCGCTCGACTGGCGAAACTCACGCGATTGACCGTTCAGATTGGTCTGCACTGTGGGAGGCAATGTACGTTTGGCGATATTGTCCAATTTGTCCAGCGCCTCTCCGATCGCCAAGTCCGGGCCAAGAGAAGCCGTGATGGTCACAGCGCGTAAACGATTGAAGTGGTTCAAAGACTGCGGTGACACGCCCTCTTGAACGTCCAGCAAATTCGACAATTGCACCATGTCGCCCTGACGCGCGCGGACGTAAAGGTCGCTGATATCGTTGGGGTTTGAACGGTCTCGCGGTGAGACTTGCACCATGACATCGTATTCTTCACCATCAGCTTTATAGCGCGTCACTTGCCTGCCGCCCAGCATGGTTTCGAGGGTGCGGCCAACAGTATCAACTGGTATCCCCAGATCAGACAGTTTTTCACGATTGACATTGACGCGCAGTTCCGGCGTATTCAGTTTGAGATCCGTTTGAAAATTGACAATACCGGGAACCTTGTTCGCTTCCTCAATAAAGTTGTTCACGATTTTCTCTAATTCCAGATAGGGAACTTGAGAGGCGATGACATATTCAATCGGACTTGATGCGCCTCCTTGACCCAGTGAAGCCTGATTGATGGGTACCGCATTCACTCCTGGGATAGCCTGAAATTTCGGGAAAAGTTCGCGTGTAATGTCCTGTTGCTTACGGGTGCGGTTCTCCCAAGGCACCAGGCGCAAAATGCCAAACATATTGGTGGGTAGTGGATTACCAATCGTCGCGGAATAGACGCGGCCTTCAGGAATTTTGGCAAAAAGTTCTTCAATTCTTCGACCATTCTCAGACGTGTATTGGGGCGTAGCCCCTTGGGGAGAAGTCACAAAGGCTGCGATTTGCCCTCGATCTTCAATCGGAGCCAACTCGGCCTTGAGGAGCAAAAATAAGACAGCCCCTGCCCCAAATACGAGCAGCCAAATACCCAACATGAGACTTGAATGCTTTAACACCCCTTCCAGAGCCGAGGCATAGCTCTGCGTCAATTTGTTGAAAAAGGATTCAACACGTGTATAGAGCCAACTATGCTTTCTTTCATGCCGCAACAATTGAGAACACATCATCGGCGAAAGAGTCAGCGCCACAAAGCCTGAAACCAAAACTGCCCCGGCAAGCGCCAGGGCAAATTCAGTAAATAAGCGCCCGGTACGACCCGTTGCAAAGGCCAGAGGCGCGTAGACCGCAGCCAGGGTCAGGGTCATGGCAATAACGGCAAAACCGATCTCCTTGATGCCCTTCATGGCAGCGGCCTTGCGCTCCATTCCCGATTCAATATTGCGATAAATGTTTTCAAGTACCACGATGGAATCGTCCACCACCAGACCGATTGCCATCACTATGGCGAGCAGGGTCAATGTATTGATACTGAAGCCAAAAGCGTAGAGCAAGACACAAGCACCGATCAGAGCGACCGGAATCGTAACCAGAGGGATGATCGTGGCGCGCAGATTGCGCAAGAAAATAAAAATCACCAGCGAAACCAGAACGACCGCTTCAATGATGGTGTGATAAACCGATTCAATGGAGCGCTCAATGAATACAGAATCGTCAGCGCCAATAATCAGTTGCATACTAGGAGGCAGGTTTTCACTGATCTTGCTCACTTCGGCACGCACACCCAAGGCAAGATCCAGAGGATTTGCTGTGGTCTGTTTAATCACACCGATATTAATGGACGGATTGCCTTTGAATCGACCGATGATGCGTTCATCACGTGGGCCAACGCTGACTGAAGCGAGATCACCGAGATGAACAGGATGTCCATTGCGATTCGAAACGACTACAGCTGCAAATTGTTCAGGGGATTGCAGATCCGTCTGCGAGACCACAGAGAATTCACGCATGTTGGATTCAATGCGCCCCGAGGGAATTTCTACGTTCTGGCGCCGTAGCGCGTCTTCTACATCCTGCACTGTCAAGTTGTAGGCAGCCAACCGGTCTCGATCCACATTCACGCGCATTGACGGCAAACGATTGCCAAAGATGCGTAGGTCAGTCAAGCCAGGCAAAACCGAAAGCCGTGGTTTGATATAACGATTCACATAATCCGCAAGTTGCATGGGTGTAAAAACTTCAGATGTAGCGTGTATCCACATCATCGGATTTGAATCGGCATCTGCCTTGGAAATGACAGGTTCATCAATCGCCAGAGGCAAACGTCCACGTACCCGCGAAACCTTGTCACGCACATCGGCTGCGGCCGAATCCGGGTCGATCGAAAGCAGGAAACGAATATTGATATTGCTGCGCTCAGCGCGGCTTTGTGAAGTCATGATTTCGACGCCAGGAATCCCGGACAACGAATCTTCGAGTGGCTTGGTAATTTGTGATTCGATCACCTCAGCCGAGGCACCACGATACGTGGTTTGGACGCTGACAATGGGTTCATCGATTTGCGGATACTCGCGCACTGTTAATCGGCTATACGAAATCAAACCCAGCAGCAGCACAATGATGGAAAGCACACAAGCCAGTACCGGCCTGCGGATACAGATTTCAAAGAATGAGTTCATGTTCAATTACTCAAACTTCAGTGTCTGACCCGGATTTTTGCAGCGCGCTCTTTTGATCCAAGACAGCTTTGCCCGACTCCACAATTCGAACCGCCGTGCCGTCGTGTTGAAACTTGCCATGGCCAGCTACGACGATGAGTTGGTCTATCGTCAGGCCTTGTACGATTTCAACTTTTCCCGCTCGTCTTATTCCTATCAGTACTTTGGTTTTCTGTGCCTTGCCGTTCTCAACCCGATGCACAAAAAAATCATCCCCTTCTGGAACGATAGCCTCCTCAGGGATCATCAATGCATTCGCTCTTTCATCGAGAATCAGACGAATCTTGGCGAACATGCCTGAACGTAGCGCCCCATTGGAATTTTGTGCCTTGGCTCGAATGAACACGGCACGGCCATCCACATCCAGACGTGGATCAATCGCATCGACTAATGCCGTCATGCTGGCGTTCGGCAACGCGTCGGTCGTCACTTCCAACTTCTGGCCTTTCTTGATTTTGGTCTGATAGCGCTCCGGCAAACGGAAGTCGATTTTCATGCTGCTGATATCTTCAATATTGACCAGATCTGCGCCATCTCGCACGTAATCACCAATACTTACGCTGCGCAAACCCGCAATCCCGTTAAAAGGAGCGCGAATACTCATTTTTGCCAAATGAGTTTCAGCGAGTTTTAACTTGGCTTCTGCAATTTTGGTGTTCGATGCAGCCTGGTCCCGCGCTAACTCCGAAACGAATTTTTGCTGCGCCAGTTCTTCTGTGCGTTTTAGATTGTTCAGCGAAAGCTGATATTCAGCGCGAATCTGTTCGACCTCAGCCTGGTTCACACTGGCATCCAGTTGAATCAAGACTTGCCCACTATTGACGGGTTGACCTTCCTTGAAGTTGATGGCAACGATGCGTCCCGAAACCTCAGGCCGCAGAATGACTGCTTCGTTGGAGCGCACTGAACCTACTGCAGTTACATCGCTTTGCAGGGCCATGAGTTCCGGTTTGGTCACTTCGACAGCAACCGACATCCCGACTCCGCCCTTTTGATTGCCACCCTTCTCGCTACCGAACCCGCTGCCAGGCTTATTCTCGGAATTGTTTGTTTGGTTAGAAGATGGGTTTGCCGATGTGGTAGCGGTAAAACCGAAATTAGAGCTGCGTTGAACGTGATAGGCGTAGCCCCCCAGGGCAGCGATACCAACAAGAGCAATGCCAATATGGAAATACTTTTTCATAAGCTACTATATTTACTGCGTTTAACTGGGTGGTGAACACGAGAACTAAACGGCGACGGATCGCCACGTTCATACAACATCAACCCCAGGATCTATGGAATTCTGGCAACGTTCAATGATAAATTGGTTTTTTAGCATGCGGCAGCGGTAAATGTGCCGGGATAGAAATGATCTATTGCAAATTATCACCTTGATTGGCACTTAGCGTGGCCCAGTTCTTGTTAAGCAGGGCTTCGACCCCCTTATTCGCCAAGCGATCCGCCATTTCGTTCTCAACGTGTCCAGCGTGCCCTTTGACCCACCGCCATTGTATTTGATGGCCAACTGCGAGTTCATCCAGTCTCTGCCAGAGATCGACGTTCTTGACCGGCTCACGGCTCGCTGTCTTCCAGCCGCGTTGTTTCCAGCCACGAATCCATTCAGTCATCCCCTTTTGCACGTAGACCGAATCGGTATGGATAATCACACTGCATGAACGCTTGAGCGCTTCCAATGCCTTGATGACCGCCAATAGCTCCATGCGGTTGTTGGTAGTGTTGTGCTCGCCCCCATACAATTCTTTGGTACGCACACCATCAGCCGTCTTGACGCGCATCAACGCTCCCCATCCACCAGGGCCGGGATTGCCCTTGCAGGCACCATCTGAAAAAATTTCAACTTCATCCATCGAGCTAACTTTCTTTTTGATCTGTGCGATTAGAAACTGAGGGCGCGATGGCAGGTTTAAGACCGAGCACAGATGATCGGCTTTCTTTCCACGAGGCTCCGATCAGATGCATCCCCCTGACCCGTTTGACTGCACTGATCATGTAAACCGCTCCACAAATCGGCCACCAGCGATCCCCTGCCTTTTCCATGAAACCATATCGAGCCAACCACTTCTCTGAGCGCAACGGCGGGCAATAGCACCCATAGCGTCCCCGATTGACTTCAAAGCTCAACAACTTGAGCCAGTCCTTGAGTCTTGGCAATGCCAAGAACTGCCCTTGCTTGGGCAGGAAATGCCGATCCATCCTACGGCCCAGGGACTGCCGTACCCCCCAAAGACTGATGGGATTGAATCCGCTGATGATAAGCTGACCTTCGGGTATCAAAACTCGCTCAGCTTCACGGAGGATTTGATGAGGATTGCGTGAAAATTCCAGCAGGTGCGGCATCACGAGTAAATCAATGCTTTGTGTGGCAAATGGCAGTTCTTCCACTTGCGTCAGTACGGAAGGACGGACGAGCCTGGTCTGGTCATTACCACCGACAGTGTCGCCAGCTCCCTGATTGGTCTTGAGTCCGATTGTCTCCAGAACCTGAGCTTCGCTCAAACCTGTTGCAGTCAACCGTATGGGCATGCGACTCGTTCTGAGTGCCGATACTTGCAGCAGCCCAAGTTGAATGGCGTGGTAACCGAAAATATCGGTTACCAGACTATCAAATTGGGCTTGCTCCCAGGCCATGACATACTGGCCCAATGGCGTTTTAAGCCATTCCGAGAAGTCTATAATCGCATCACCCATTTGACCTGAATTCATGTTCCCGTTTTTTTCAATCTGCATGAACCCTATTGATCGGCTTGATCCTTTGTTGATTTTGCCGGTACCGGCATTTCAAACCAATTATTTGTGGCTACTCTGTCGTAATCAACATGCGGTGGTGGTCGATCCTGGTGACGCGCAACCGATCGAGGCTGCGCTTCAGAAACACGCACTTGATCTCTCCGCTATTGTACTCACCCACCATCATCAAGATCATATTGGGGGTGTGGCTGACCTCATTCGCAATCGTACTGGACTACCCGTTTATGGCCCACGCAATGAAGTCATTGCGCATGTGACCCACCCGCTTGGCCAAGGCGACCGGATCAAGTTGCAGGAGATCGATCTGGAACTGAACGTCATCGACGTTCCCGGCCATACGCTCGGACACATTGCCTATTTTGGTTATGCGGATGGTCAACCGGTATTGTTTTGCGGGGACACATTATTTTCCGGAGGATGTGGACGTCTGCTGGGAGGCACGGCCAAGCAGTTGCTGAGTTCGCTAACTAAAATCGCTGCGTTACCTGATGCAACTAGAGTTTATTGTGCGCATGAATACACCTTGTCAAATCTTGAGTTTGCTCTGACAGTTGATCCAGACAATTCTCACTTGCAGTCCAGAATGGCCGACGTCTTGGCCTTACGAAAAGCCGGACAAGCGACCGTTCCATCGACACTCACCATCGAAAAACAAACCAATCCTTTTTTGCGTGCTGACTATCCCAACCTGCAAGCATCGGCCGAACGGATCAAACCTGGCTCAGGACAAAACGTGCTCGACACCTTCACGACTCTGCGTTCCATGAAGGATAATTTTTAATAAGAATCTGTAGGATTTTCATCTGTAGCCATCAACTCATCACCCTCCACGCCGTTACATTGAATCACTTGACTGAGAATGTCAGCGTTCGTACCATCACAATTTACTTTAACGAAGGCCACCGATGCAGCGACCTTCCCTGCTCGCGATTTTCTCCTGTGTAACACTCTTGTTTGGTTGTGCTCAAATTACTCCGCAAACAAATTCAACCAGCACACCGCAGCTGAATCAGACATCGCAAAACACAGCCCCGGTATACATCGCGTTACCTGCTCCAAGCGCCGGATTCATTCAGTCAGTTTCACAAGCGGAATCCCAAACACTTCCTGAAAGCACGCGCAACCAGATCGCCAAAACTCTGGACCTGATTGCCCGTCCCAACGACATCTGGGTTCGTATTCGAAATGGATTTGGAATTCCAAATATTGACACGCCTCTGGTGACCGAAAAGCAGGCATGGTTTTTAAGCCATAGCGAATCTTTGCAACGAACGATCTCGCGTTCCAGCCGCTACCTCTATCACGTCGTTGAAGAACTTGAAAAACGTGGCATGCCCACGGAACTCGCTTTACTTCCTTTCATTGAAAGCGCCTATAACCCGATGGCGTATTCCAGTGCCAATGCTTCGGGCATGTGGCAATTCATTCCCAGCACGGGGAAAAATTACAATCTCAAACAAGACTGGTGGCAAGACGAACGTCGCGATGTCCTTGCATCGACCGATGCTGCGCTGACTTATTTGCAAGCCATCTATGAAATGAATGGCGACTGGCATCTGGCGCTGGCCTCGTACAACTGGGGAGAAAACGCCGTCAAGCGCGCCATCGAAAAAAATCAGGGTGCGGGGTTACCGACCGATTATTTGAGCCTGAGGATGCCTGAGGAAACACGCAATTACGTTCCCAAGTTGCAAGCCCTCAAGAACATTATTGCGAATCCAGAACTCTACGGAATCACGCTTCCGAAAATTGAAAACGAACCTTACTTTGCTGCAGTCAATAACATTCAAGGCATGGATGTAACGACGGCCGCCCGCCTGGCCGAAATGCCGTTGGAAGAATTCAAGGCCTTGAATCCATCATTCAACCGACCCGTGATCCGAGGTTCAGGTGATGTGACACTGCTCTTGCCGACTAACCGGGTCGGGATTTTTGAGACTAACCTTTTCAATAATGCACGGCCTCTCGTAACTTGGGAAGCCTATACACCCAAGAAGGGTGAAACCCTCAGCAAGGTGGCCAATCGTTTCGGAATGAATTTAACCTATCTTGCGCAAATCAATGGATTGGGTACAAAAAGCCGCATCAAACCCGGCACCGCTTTACTTGTGCAAAATTACGGTAATACTACTGGCAATGCCAATAGCCAAATTGCTTCACTAAAGGCCATGCAAGTCCCGGTCATTTCTTACAACGACCAAACGGCGACAAAAGCCAAAACCCCTACCCATGCACGAAGTACCCCACGCATGAGAATAGCTACAAAAGGAAAAGCCGCAAGCAAGGTCGCAGTAAAGAAATCAACTCCAGTTAATAAAAAAGTGGCTGGTAAAAAATCAGTCAGCAAGATGGCATCCGAGGTGAAGAAGCCTGTGTCTTGAAATAAGTAGTGGCATAGAAGTGGGATTTTCATGAGCGCAGTTTCTCCTTCTGCACAAAGACGCTTCTCTATAGCTCATCTTCAATACAAAAGCCCGCTTGCGCGGGCTTTTGTTCGACAGGAGCGAATCGATTCGTAAGGTTGCGTGGTTGGCACACTCATGCTCGCCCGTGCCGTAGACGACCCTGCACTGTCGAAAGAAATCTTGTTCGAAGTCGAAAAAGGAATTTTCGACTTCAAGAAATAACTGGGGAAATGGTTCAGCACGATGCGAAGCTAACGAGCAGGCCCAAGTGACGGGGAGACTAATCATTCAATCAAGAGCCTAATGAATATTAGTGTGCAACTCCCGTAACAATAGTCCATATGGAATGTTAAATCTGTAGCCTCAAGAAATTGAGCCGTTAAAGAGAACATGAGGTCTTTTACTTACAGGCGGTTCTGCATCGATACAGCAATACTGGTCTTGTCTAGTATTGGTACCGTCACGCCTGTGCAGGCCAGCCCTGCGGACTATGTTTTCATACCCTATGCTGATGCTGGCGTGCGTTATATTGATTACGCTTTGGGTACTGAAAAACCGCGTGGTACAGGAAGTGAGCAAGCGCATTATCTCGCCCTAGGATGGAACCCAACTTCACGCTGGTTCACACAAGTCTATGCAGAATGGTACAAAGAGGCCAATGAGGGGCTTGGCTATTCTGCTTCGTCCTGGATCAATCATTTCCAGATCATCAATGCTGGCGAATATCCCTTGGATGTCGGCCTTTACCTCAAATTGGAGCATCCACGAGACCATGAAGGAGGCTATGAAATGACATGGGGACCAACAATACAGTGGGAGGTTGCCAATCTACAGGCTAACCTCAACCTGTTTTTTTCGAAAAGCATCCATGTAGATGTGGCCTCCCCAACATCACTCTCCTACCAGTGGCAGATCAAAGGTCTGTGGCAAAAGGGCATTGAATTAGGTGCCCAGGGATTTGGTACCGTCGGATCATGGCAACATTGGCCGGGAATGAATCAACAGGAGCACAACATAGGACCGGCAATCTTCGGACATTGGTCAATGGGTAAGGAAACTGCAATAAAATTGGATGCCGCGTTTTTGTTTGGGACTACCTCGAACTCGCCGCGCCATACTTTTCGCCTGCACGCGCAATACCAGTTCTAAAAAACTATAGCCATTCCCGTTGCTTCCGTAACACCTGATTCATGACTTTGCTGGATTGCCGGAAAGCACGCCATCCTCCGCCCTGTGCAGCTAACTTTTAGCGTCGTGCATCAAATACCGTTTGCGTGCACTCCAAAAGGCCCACGCAACCCCCAGAGTCAGGCCGATAAAAACCAAAAAGAATGTGCCCCGGTGATCGGCGAAATGGATATACCTTGGATGGCTACCTCGCCCAATATCAATTTCACCGGTCACGACGTTATGGACATTGAGCATCAACAAGATCAGTCCGATCACTGCGCGAGCGAGTGGCGAGCCGCTGCGCCAGTTCCCATATTCTGGATCACTTGTGATTTTTTCCCAAAAGTTCACGCCATACTGCCTTCCATCGTTATTCCTTTTCTCTTCAGGTTCATGCAGTCTTGAACGGCAATACCTTTGCCCTACTCTGCACACCATCAAGATGGCGCCCAATCTTGCATCATGCGCGTACATTCATCAATGAATTACGCCCGGTCATAAGCAGCCTGCACTTGGTTTTCTTTGGCATGGGCCAGTTGCATGTCAATGGCTTCATGTCGGTAGACCGGTTTTTCCTTGAGGGTGCCCAGCGCCAGTAACGCGATATTTCAAGCACCAGTATTTGCTACCAGCAGGCGGTACCAGCGAAAAAATTCCTTCGCCGTCCACCATTTTGTAATGGCTTGGTTTTCGGCTTGGCATTTTTGACTTGGGAATTTTTAAGCGGCATTTGGGGGTATCAAATTTTGGCCTGGGGGTACATGAGCCCCAATATACCCCCAGATTTTTCGGTTGTAACTAAAAGGGGCTGAACGCATAAAACAAAAACCCGCGTAAACACTTGGTTTAACGCGGGTTTCTGGACTTTATTGGACGACTTAAAACGTGTCCTTGGCGGAGAGACGGGGATTCGAACCCCGGGTAGGCTATGAACCTACACACGCTTTCCAGGCGTGCGACTTAAACCGCTCATCCATCTCTCCTGAAATTTTCAGGAGGCGCGAGTATATCAAACCGCCGTCAAAGTGCGGAGTAGCTTCAGGTTGATTCCTTGAGTTGCTCCAGAATAGCCGGATTCTCCAGGGTTGACGTGTCCTGGGTAATTTCTTCGCCCTTGGCTATGGAACGCAACAGGCGGCGCATGATTTTCCCGGAGCGGGTCTTGGGCAGGTTATCGCCAAAGCGGATGTCTTTAGGCTTGGCGATGGGACCAATTTCCCTGCCGACCCAGTTGCGCAGTTCGGTCGCAATCTTCTTGGCCTCGTCTCCGGTCGGGCGCGGGCGCTTCAGGACAACGAAGGCACAAATGGCTTCACCAGTCGTATCGTCTGGACGGCCCACGACAGCCGCTTCCGCGACCAGATCAGTGCAGGACACGAGTGCGGACTCGATTTCCATTGTGCCCATGCGATGGCCACTGACATTCAAGACATCGTCAATGCGACCGGTGATGGTGAAGTATGCAGTCTTCTCATCGCGGATGGCACCGTCGCCAGCGAGGTAATAGCCCTTAAGTTCTTCCGGGTAATAGCTTTTCTTGAAGCGCTCTGGATCACCCCAGATCGTGCGAATCATTGATGGCCAGGGCTTCTTGATGACGAGTATGCCGCCACTTCCATTCGGTACATCATGTCCGGCTTCATCGACGATAGCCGCATCAATGCCGGGAAAAGGCAGTGTGCATGAACCGGGTATCAATGTGGTCGCACCGGGCAACGGGGTAATGACATGGCCACCGGTTTCGGTTTGCCAGAACGTATCGACAATCGGGCATCGACCACCACCGATATGCTGGTGATACCACTCCCACGCCGCCGGGTTGATTGGCTCACCGACCGACCCGAGTATGCGCAAACTGGTCAGATCGTACTTGCGCGGATGTACGGCCTCGTTGCCTTCAGCGGCTTTGATCAGCGAACGAATCGCCGTGGGCGCGGTATAGAAAACGCTGACCTTGTGATCCTGAATCATTTTCCAGAAGCGGCCTGCGTCGGGATAAGTCGGTACGCCTTCGAACACGATCTCGGTGCCACCCAGTGCCAGCGGGCCGTAAGTGATGTAACTATGACCCGTGACCCAGCCGATGTCGGCGGTACACCAGAACACGTCATTGGGCTTGAGATCGAAAGTCCATTTGGTCGTCAGCGCCGCGTGCAGCAGATAACCGCCAGTCGAGTGCTGCACGCCCTTGGGCTTGCCGGTCGAACCGGAGGTATAGAGCAGAAACAGTGGATGCTCGGCTTCGACCCATTCAGGTTCACAAGTGGTCGGCTGCTTGGCAATCAAATCGGTCAGCCAGATATCGCGCGGAGCCTGAAAGCCAACATTGCCACCAGTACGCTTGGTGACCACCACATTGCGCACACTCTCGCAACCGCCAAGCGTCAGTGCTTCATCGACGATGGCTTTAAGCGGCAGTGGTTTGCCACCACGCACCTGCTGGTCCGCAGTCAGCACGGCAACCGCCCCCGTGTCGGCAATCCGATCACGCAGACTTTGTGCCGAGAAGCCGCCGAACACCACCGAATGAATCGCACCAATACGCGCGCAGGCTTGCATCGCAACAACGCCTTCAATCGACATCGACATATAGATGACAACTCGGTCGCCCTTCTTGACACCGAGCGAGCGCAGGCCATTGGCAAACTGGCAGGTCAACGCCAACAACTGCGAATAGGTGGTGCGGGTCACTTCGCCACCATCGGCCTCAAAAATCACGGCAACCTTGTCGCCCAGACCCGCTTCAACATTGCGATCCAGGCAGTTATAGGAAGCGTTCAGCGTGCCGTCTTCAAACCACTTGAAAAACGGGGCGTCACTGGTATTGAGGACCTTGGTAAATGGTTTTTTCCAGGTCAGGATTTCACGGGCCTGGCGTGCCCAGAATCCCTCGTAATCCGCTGCGGCCTCGGCCACGAGCTTGTCATAAGCGGCTCGGCCGGAAACATAAGCGTCAGCCATTGCGGCTGCAGACGGTGGATACTCTTTTAATTCATGTGGACTGACATGTTCGGACACGTTTATCTCCTTTACCTATAGCTTGAAATTATTTTAAGAATTTTTGGATGCGACAACGATCAAGCAAACCACTTGCAGTTTAGCAATTTAATTCTTGCCGAAACAACGGAGGTGTAAAATTATGGTGTGCATCGCAATAACTACGCAACGCACTGGCCCCGCATTTTACAAGCTCGAACTCGCCTGAATATTCCTGAATTGCACATTAAAACAAGGGCCTTACGCCTTCCTTACAAGCTCGATACTCGTTCAACCTCAGCCCCACAAGTGATCCATCATGACCATCATCAAGCAAGAAGATCTGATTGAGTCCGTTGCCGCCGCGCTGCAATTTATCAGCTACTACCACCCGGTTGATTACATTCAGCATCTGGCGCGCGCCTACGAGTCCGAACAAAGTCCGGCAGCCAAAGATGCCATTGCACAGATCCTGACCAACAGCCGCATGTGCGCTGAAGGCAAGCGACCCATCTGCCAGGACACCGGTATTGTCAACGTCTTCCTCAAGGTGGGCATGGACATAAAGTGGGAAGGCTTCAGCGGCAGCATCATCGACGCCATCAACGAAGGCGTGCGGCGCGGCTATAACAATCCGGACAACAAGTTGCGCGCCTCCATCGTTGCCGACCCGCAGTTCGAGCGCAAGAACACCAAGGACAACACACCCGCCGTGGTGCAAATGGAAATCGTACCGGGCAACACCTTGGACGTGCAGGTCGCGGCCAAAGGCGGCGGCTCGGAAAACAAGAGCAAGTTCGTCATGCTGAATCCATCCGACTCACTTGTCGACTGGGTGCTAAAGACCGTCCCGACCATGGGCGCAGGCTGGTGTCCACCGGGTATGCTCGGCATCGGCATTGGTGGCACGGCCGAGAAAGCCATGCTGATGGCCAAGCAGTCGCTGATGGACGACATCGACATGTACGATCTGCTGAAGCGCGGGCCGAAGAATAAAACCGAAGAACTCCGCATTGAGCTGTACGAGAAGGTCAACGCCCTCGGCATCGGCGCGCAGGGACTGGGCGGTCTGACCACTGTGCTCGACATCAAGATCAATATGTACCCGACCCACGCCGCCAGCAAGCCCGTGGCGATGATTCCCAACTGCGCCGCCACGCGCCATGCTCACTTCGTGCTTGATGGCTCCGGCCCGGCCTACTGTGAGCCGCCCTCGCTATCCGAATGGCCCGATGTGCAATGGATGCCGGACACCGAAAAATCGCAGCGCGTTGACCTCAACACGCTGACGCGCGAACAGGTCGCCGCGTGGAAACCCGGTCAGACTTTGCTGTTGAACGGCAAGATGCTGACCGGTCGCGACGCCGCGCACAAACGCATTCAGGACATGCTCGCCAAGGGCGAAAAGCTGCCGGTCGATTTCACCAACCGCGTCATCTATTACGTCGGCCCGGTCGATCCGGTACGCGACGAAGTCGTCGGCCCCGCTGGCCCCACCACTGCGACGCGCATGGACAAGTTCACTGAGATGATGCTCGACAAGACCGGCCTGATCGCCATGATCGGTAAAGCCGAACGTGGCCCTGCCGGGATCGAAGCCATCAAGAAACACAAGTCCGCCTATTTGATGGCCGTCGGCGGCGCTGCCTACCTCGTCTCCAAAGCAATCAAGAGCGCCAAGGTGCTCGGCTTCGGCGACATGGGCATGGAAGCGATCTACGAATTCGAAGTCAAAGACATGCCCGTGACGGTGGCAGTAGATGCGAATGGCACTTCGGTGCACAACACCGGGCCGAAGGAATGGCAGGCGAAGATTGGGAAGATTCCGGTGGTGGCTTGAGGGTACGGGAATTCATTTGTTCCCAAAGCAATGGCGGCCTCAATGAATGACCAAACCCTGCGGTCCCTGGCGACTGAATGGATCGCTTTTTGGAAAGCCCCAGAGGGTTCGAATGAGCGTAATCAACTCTTATGGACTACTGACAAGGAATGGGATCTCATACGTGAATCGCCCCAAGATGGCTGGAAGCTCATTCTAACCATCCTGCAACTCGACTGCTCGCCCCAAATCCAACAGGTATTATCGGCTGGGCCGTTGGAAGATCTACTCTCATATCACGGAGAGTCAATGATTGACAATGTCGAAAGCGAAGCACAAAGCAACCCCGTATTCGCCAGCCTACTTGGCGGTATGTGGAAGAACTCAATGTCTGAAGCAGTCTGGTCTCGCGTTCAATCGGTATGGAGGCGCCCCGACTGGGACAGTCAGGCACATATAACTCAACAACTTAAGGGCGTTACGCCAGATCGAAATTGACAGAATTTTTCCGCAATGCGCTGCACTTATCTCATCATTCAAATCTATTCCGTTTGTGACTAAGTTTTTTTCATGATCGGCGTGTTCGATAGCGGCCTCGGTGGCCTCTCAGTTCTTGCCGCCATTGCGCGTGCTCTGCCACACGCTGACCTCATCTACTACGCTGATACTGCCCATGTGCCGTATGGCTCGAAATCGGATGACTTCATTCGTGACCGTGTTCTCTTCATCGGCAGGCATCTTGCTGAACAGGGTTGCAAAGTTATCGTGGTGGCTTGCAACACGGCCACTGCCGCTGCGGTAGAAGCATTGCGGCAATCACTGCCTGACATCCCTGTGGTTGGGATTGAACCGGGTATCAAGCCTGCAGCCATGGCATCGAAAACGAGATACATCGCGGTACTCACCACCGAATCCACGGCTCGTAGCGAACGTCTCGCAAAGCTGATTCGACTCCATGCGAGAGACGTCAAAGTCCATGTCGAACCCTGTCCCGGCTGGGCCACCCGGGTCGAAACCCTGCACTTAGACGATTCCGAGTTTGCCACTGAAGTTGCAGACAAGCTTGCACCCTTGCTTGATACCGGTGCGGATCAACTGGTGCTCGGCTGCACACACTATTCCTTCCTGACCCCGCAATTGCTCCGGCTTACCGCAGGACGGGCCGACCTAGTCGACGTGGCCGATGCAGTGGCGCGCCAAGTGATTCGGCTTAGTGCGGACTGCTCAAAAGGTCAGGCAACGCTGCGGCTATTGGCAAGTGCTCAACCTGAAAAACTGTTGGCAGCGCTCGCGCGGCTGGACTTGCAATGGTTGGCAGAAAGGGCGACAGCAAGCCACCCGACCGAGAACCCAGTCGCCATACAATGACACGCACTGCCATTGATATCAAATCTCACCAATACCGCTCACAATTACGCTGCCAGCCTGCCAATAACCCATTGCCCCATCCATTACCCATTAAACGCCGTGTTCAAAAAAACCAAGTTTCTGTTCTGCAATCTGTTCATCGTCACATGCTTCAACTCTGCTTTAGCGGCTACGATTGCCGTTACCATTCCCCAGGAAAGCTCCCAGACGAAGATACGTACGGAAAGCGATGCCGAATTCTTGGCACGTGCTCAGGCTGATCTGGCTGCAACATCACGTGAACCACAGACCATCAAGTTTCAAAATGTGCGCGTAGGGCAATACCGCAATTCACGCGGCACACTTATTCCCACAGTCTGTGGCGAAATCAATGCGAAGAACTTGTTTGGCAAGTATGTCGGCTTTCACCGGTTCTGGTATTTCGACCGGGAACGTTATTCGATTCAGGACATGCGCGATGTAGGTCCGGTACCGTGGGTGGAGACGGCGAAGCAGGTTTGCGATAGCAAGTGATTTCAAGTTTTACTGGCGAAAATATACTAACTGCGGCCCCTACCCTTCCCCTCCCCCAGAGGGGAAGGGGATAAAAACTCCTTCCCCCTCTGGGGGAAGGTTGGGATGGGGGCCAGCGTTTCATACATCGATAAGGCTGAAGAAACTAAAAAACTAAGCCTCAGTCGTCAGCCGCACCAATTGAATCTCCACCGTCTGATCCGCATCACTGAACCAGACCTGCCCATCCTGAATCGTGCATTGCAACTGCATGTTGCGTGAGGCCAGTTTTGAAAGTGCGATACTTTGCTCAGCAAGCAATCGCAGCACTGTGAGGTTGCGGGCGCGCTCGATTTTCCCTGCGATGCCTCGCCACCAGATGTCGGCGGCGGCACTGTAAACCACGACTACGACTTGTGACGCACGACCACACGCTTTGAGGATGGTCTTATCGTCAGGCTGGCCCACTTCGATCCAGAGTTGAATCGCACCGGTGAGATCACGTTCGATCACATCGGGTTCTTCAACATCCGACAAGCCTTTGCCGAATGCCAACAAATCACTCGCGTAACAGGCGAAGGCGAGAAGGCGCACCATCATGCGTTCGTCCGTTTCGGAAGGATGCCTCGCAATGGTCAGCACGTGGTGGGCGTAGTAGCCGCGATCCATATCGGAGATTTGCAGGTTGGCTTTGAAGATGGTGGCTTTGAGCGCCATGAATACTTTCTTGATTAATGCAGAATCTGCAGGATGGATTGCCACACCCGGCCGAGCCATTCATAGGTCAGATCATAAGTCTGAGTGAATGCGGCCATCGACGGCAGCAGATCCCGGTAGGTGATCGGCGCACTGGCCTGATAGTTGGTGGCTGCTGGAATAATCTTGATGCCACGCGTTTCAAATTCACGCTGTGCGCGCGGCATGTGGTCGATATCCGTCACCAGAATCACCGTATCAATCTTTGCCGCTTGCAGGATCGGCACTGAAAAAGCGGCATTGTCCTGCGTATCCATGGCACGCTCTTCAAGCCAGCGCGCCGATACGCCAAAATCCGTGCGCAAGGATTCATCCATCAAAACCGCTTCGGGCAATCGAGATTCTTCGGGACGTCCACCGGTGACCAGAATCGGCAAACCGGTCTGATGCGCGACCCGTGCACCATAACGCACGCGACGCAAGGTGTACATCTTCAAGGTTTCACCACCGTATTCCAGCGCACCACGTATCGTGCCGCCACCCAGAATGACAATGGCCTTGGGCTGTTGAGCAGCTTGCTTCATGCGAGTCAGACTCCAGGGCGGATAAGTCTGCTCAAGCGGCGCCTGCAAGCTGCGCGTGACAATCGGCGTGCTTGCGGCATAGAAAGCCAGCACGCCAATCCAGACCATCGTCAAACCCAACTTGCGCCAGCGCATTGCGATCAATGCACCCAGCGCCAACCAGAGTACCAGCCCTCCTGGCGGCAGGATTAGCGTTGCGATCAGTTTTTTTAGTACGAAGCCAAAATCCACGCTTACTTCCACGCTTACTGCGCGATCAAATCGATTGTCCTCATTGCCGTAGCGCGCGAATTATTTCTGACCAAGGGGTTTGATCGCGCCACAATCGGCGCTGAGCCAATGACCACTGGATTCAGCGGTCATGTCGATGGGTACCGGGCTGTGTGGCGATGTTCCTTTGACTTTGACCTTGGTGGCATAGCTGGTCTCATTGGTAATCGTTGCGTCAATGTGGCCTGTGCCTTTGAATTGACCATCGCACATCAAGTCAGCGCTAAATTTTCCAGTGCCCTTTTGCAGATTCGTGATTGTGCAACCTTGCCGCTCCACACCGGTCGGTGGTGTATCTTTTGCGGCCATTTCGGGAGTAAGACAGTATTGGGTTGTTGTCGGCGTGGCACCTGGAATCTTGATGCCCATATTTTTCATCTGTTCCAATTGGGCGGGAGGAATCTGTGGCATGCCACCACCCATATTCATGGTCGTAGTGGCTTCCCATAAACCCGGCTTCACGGCGGCGAACGAAGTTGAACTGCAGCACAATCCGATGGCCAGGCCATACATGAATTTCCGCTTGAAAATAGGCGTTGCTTTCATCTCAGCTCCTTGTTTGGTTGATCGTTAACGATAAATCCATCACAGCTTGAGTGCCGCAATCCCGGCACGTGCGATCTGCACATCTTCCGTCGATTTCACGCCCGACACACCCACTGCACCGACACACATACCATCGACGATGATGGGCTCCCCACCTTCGATTATCCCCTGCAATTCCGGTGCTGAAAGAAACGAGTAGCGGCCATTGTTGATCAAGTCTTCATACATCTTGCTGGGGCGCTTACCGAGTGCAGCAGTGCGGGCCTTTTGTGGGGCCATATAGGACGATATTGGCGCGACCCCGTCCATACGCTGGAGCCAAAGCAGATGGCCCCCATCGTCGCAAATCGAAATAACGACAGCCCAGTTGTTAGCCACCGCTTCAGCTTCCGCTGCAGCAGCGATCATCTTGATGTCTTCGAGTGTGAGTACAGGTTTGGTTTTCATAATCAAAAATATTGAAATGTGACGTGACTTGAGAGTTTACCTGCTTGGAAAAGTGCCCGATGGATTTGAGTTCCATTCCGAGGCTTTTGAATGGATCAGCAGTTCAGGCTACGATAACTATATCAACCCGAATCGTCAGCATGCCTAGCCATAAAACATCACACGTCCGTTCAGTATTCGTCACACCACTGACCGTACTGATCGCGACTGCCCTGATCGTACTGCTTAATGCGTGCACTTCCGTCCCGAGCAGAATCAATCGCTCCAGTTTGCCGGAGTCATCCGACACCGCATCCGCAACTGTTCTGACACCGGCTCAAGTCGAGCTCGTTTTTCATTCGATCACTCTACTCGGCGTTCCCTACCGTAACGGCGGCACGAGCCCAAACAACGGTTTTGACTGCAGCGGGCTGGTTCGCTATGTATTCAGTAAGGCTGTCGGCCTGAATCTGCCTCACAACTCGGAAGAACTCGGTCGATTAGGTGAGTCGTTAGCGGTGGAGCAACTACAAGCTGGTGATCTCGTGTTTTACAACACACAAGGGAAAACCAATTCCCATGTTGGGATTTACCTTGGCGAGGGTCGCTTCATTCACGCGCCATCAGAGCGTGGTGTTGTGAGGATTGAAAATATGACTCTGCCCTATTGGACCAAACGTTACGACGGCGCCAGAAGACTTGCGATGTAAATCGACGCCTTCTGCGCTTATTGGGCGTTCAGCTCTTTTTTTCTTTTCTCGATCACGGCACGAATTTGATCGGCCATTTTGCTCACGGCTTCCTCGCCCGCCAGAACAGCGGAATTGCGTGCCGCAAAATCCGTGCTGCGCATACTCGGCAGATCGGGCTGAATGACAAGATCAGCCTCGCGCAATTCATAGCTGTTGATGGTCTGACTCATGATCGAGAAAGTTTGCAACAGCACAGTAATCGTCCCCGACGTATCGCCGCTTGCAGGCTGTGCCGAAATGTTCACCGCGATCACCACGTCCGCACCCAATCGTCGCGCCACGCGTACCGGCACCGGCGTGACCAGGCCACCGTCCACATATTCGTGCCCGTTGATACGAACAGGCTGAAACACGCCCGGAACGCTCGACGAAGCACGCACGGCCTGTCCCGTGTTACCGCGTTCAAACACCTGCAACTGTCCTGACTGCAGATCCGTCGCTGTCGCGGCGAACTTGCGTGGCATTTTTTCAATGGGGCGATTATTGATGATGCGATTCAGATAGTCTTCCAGCGCCTGACCCTTGAATACACCGCGCGAGGGGAATACCCAGTCGGAAAGTATGGACTCATCCATCATCAGCGCAAGCCGGTTGAGCTCAATACCGCTCATCCCACTCGCGTATAGCGCGCCAACGACACTCCCCGCGCTCGTACCCACAATGATGTCCGGCACAATCCCGCGCGCCTCCAGTGCCTTGATGACACCGATATGTGCAAAGCCACGAGCCGCACCACCACCCAGGGCCAGCCCAATTTTTAGAGGCCGCGCTGGCTCACTTGCAACGACAACAGGCGCGGCCACCACAGGCGGTGATGCAGGTTTGTCTGACCCAGTCGGCCAGACAGCGCATCCTTGCATCACAAGAACGGCGCCGCTCAACATGCCGAGCAAGAGGCGATGACTAATCCAGTTTGAAAGTAAGTTAAAACGCATCGAAATAGAAATGATTTTGATCAGTCGCACGGCTCTGTTAGAATTTGGCCTCCTTGGTTCCCGCCAAGACCGCATGCAGGAGAGGTGGCAGAGTGGTCGAATGTACCTGACTCGAAATCAGGCGTAGGCGCAAGTCTACCGTGGGTTCGAATCCCACCCTCTCCGCCAGCGTGTTCAAAAGATTGTTGCGCTGCATCCGTAATGCTTTCTATCGGCATTACGTTTCAATGGCAACATGATTTTTAGCTATGCGCGTGTAAGTACTCAAGAACAAGAAACACACCTGCAGATCCACGCTTTGCATCGAGCTGGGGTCACTCTCATTTATCAGGAAAAACGAAGTGGCGGGGACAGGAAAAGACCTGTCCTCGCTGAAGTGTTGTCCTTGCTTCAGCCAGTTGACACGCTGGTGGTGTTCAAGCTGGATCGAATTGCTCGATCACTAAGCCACTTGCTGGATATTCTCGATGAGATGGAATCGAAAGGTGCGCGATTCCAAAGTCTGACTGAGGTCATCGATACGAAATCACCGGCAGGACGGATGATGATGCAGGTGATCGGTGCTTTTGCTGAGTTCGAGCGTGAGCTAATCCGGGAAAGAACTCGTGTAGGAATGAAGGCGGCGGCAGATCGAGGTGTGCTATTCGGACGTGCTCAATCGATGACACCGGCTAATGAAGCTACTGCGGTACGGCGGTCGGTATACGGGGAATCACTGACATCAATAGCACGAGATTACGGAGGTCACATGTCATCAGTGAAACGTGCTGTGCGACGTGTTGATGCGCAGCGGTTGCGATGGAATGACTAACAATGAAGTTTGAGCATACGAGCAGCTATCGCTTGTCGCTCAGCCCATCGATCTTGCATCTGAGAAGGAGTAATGGTCTCCCAAGTAGAACGCTCGATTTCAACAAGTCGGACATGCAAAGCTGGACAAACACCTTCATTTGAAACCGGATCATTGATTGCTTGGCTGTTCATAGACTGAGATCGAGGAGTCTTGAAACCCTCAAGAGCAGAAGTCGTATCAATGGCCTTGCCACCTGGACAGGGTTGCTGTTGATAAACCTTGCCGCAGCGGTAAATCTGATTAGCAATCGCAGATCCACAAAAAGCCGTAAGAATTCCAAAAAAGAAAATGCATGTTGTTGTTTTCATGCAGGAATTCTAGCGCAAGAATGGGCAGTGCGTCGCATGCTTGTTTGCGGGATACGGCTGCGCCTACCGCAAACATGGCCTATCGGCCACCGCTCCATACTCCTCTGAAAAACCTGACTCTATTTATCGGTATAGCAAGTTTTGCAGGGAAAAGGCCCTACTTAGCAGAGGCCGAAGGTTACATGCGAGGTTCTGCAGTGTATGGAAGCGTGTAAACAGCCTTGGAAGAAGCTCCTGAGTCTGGGTTGGCCCCAACTTAGGAGCGTCTACAGGGGCTGCAGATTGACTTTGCCGATTGAAATAATCATTGGCTTGTGCAGGATCAATCCAATCAACAAAAAAGCCATGATCAACGATTGATTTACAAGTAGGAATCGGTACGTCAGGCAACTACTGGTGACCGAAGGACTGCGGGAGATCGCCGCAAAAAAATGGTGACCCCGCAAGCGCGCCGAGCGGTGCTCGACGCGTTGATCAGCAAAGGCCTGTCGCAACGGGCCGCTGGTCGTGCTTGCAGGGTCAGCCGCCGGGTCGCCGGGTACATCCCCCGGCAAGCGAAGAAAGATCGGCAGCTTGGCCAGGTGCTGCGGCTGTATGGCAAACCGACTTACATCCGCTCCGACAACGGGGCAGAGTTCACGACGACTGCCGTCATCCAGTGGCTGCGCGATACCAATGTCGGCCCGGCCTTCATTGAACCGGGAAAGCCTTGGCAGAACGGATTCCTGGAGAGCTTTCACGACAAGCTCAGAAGCGAATGTCTGAATCGGGAGTGGTTCCTAT
>JANYFL010000041.1 GCA_025362735.1 Betaproteobacteria bacterium
CAAGCGGCTGGCCAATAGCGGCGTCGATTACATCTCGGTCGGTTCACTCACAAAACATGTGCGCGCCATTGACTTGTCGATGCGCTTCACCGGCGCAGTAAAGTCCGAATTCATCAAAGCCGAATTCCTGAATAACAAATATAACTAGGTTCTGTTTACACTAAACATGAGTGAAACTTTGCATACCGATGTCCTCATCATCGGAGCAGGTGCAGCCGGTCTGTCGGTGGCATTGCGTCTTGCTGAACAGCATGACGTGACCCTGATCGTCAAAGGCAGTTTGCCCGGTGGCGCATCTTATTGGGCGCAAGGCGGCATTTCGGTTGCGGTCGGTGAAGACGACAGCATCGCCTCGCATATCGCCGACACCATGCAGGTCGGCGGCGTTCTCTGTCATCCCGACACGGTTCGCATGTGTGTCGAGAATGGACGCGAGCAACTGGAATGGCTGATGGCGCAGGGCGTGAAGTTTACGCAGAGCGGCAGCACGGAAGACGCGGCACCCGCCGACAGCAATGTCGGCAATCTGCATCTGACCCGCGAAGGCGGTCACTCTTTCCGGCGTGTCGTGCATTCCGATGATGCGACCGGTGCTGCCATCCAGAAATGTTTGACAGCCAATGCACTGAAAATGCCACGCCTGAAAATTCTGGGACATCGCATTGCAGTCGATCTCATCAAGGATCAGCAAGGCCGCTGTGTTGGCGCTTATATTCTGAATGAATCGACGCGGCAGGTTGAGGTGTTTGCCGCCAAGGCGATTGTATTGGCCACCGGCGGCGCCAGTCGCGCCTATCTCTATTCAACCAATCCGGATGTCGCCAGCGGTGACGGCATTGCGATGGGCTGGCGCGCCGGTTGTCGCGTTGCCAATCTCGAATTCAACCAGTTCCACCCAACTTGTTTATATCACCCAAATTCACGAACCTTCCTGTTGACCGAAGCCTTACGTGGCGAAGGCGCAGTGCTTAGATTGCCAAAGAATGTCGGCGTCACCGTAGGTAGCAACGCGGGTCTCAATCCGGGAAGCAGCAATGACAATGCACTCGGTGGTTCACGCTTCATGCTCAACTATCATCCACTGGCCGAACTTGCCCCGCGCGATGTCGTCGCCCGTTCCATCGATGCGGAAATGAAAAAGCATGGTCTGGAACATGTGCTGCTCGACATCTCGCATCGCGAACCCGAATTCATCAAAGCTCACTTCCCCACGATCTACGCCTACTGCCTAGAGCTCGGCCTCGATCTGACCAAAGATCCGATTCCCGTCGTACCCGCCGCGCATTACACCTGCGGTGGACTGATTACCGATCTGCATGGCGCCACCAATGTGCCCGGCTTATACGCAGTGGGTGAAGTCGCTTGCACCGGTCTGCATGGCGCCAATCGCATGGCCAGCAATTCGCTGTTGGAGTGTTTTGTCTTTGGCACTGCTGCCGCACGCCATATTGCGCAGACGATTCATCAAGTCACCCTGCCCGGCCAACTGAAACCTTGGGATGACAGCCAGGTCATGGAAAGTGATGAGGCCGTGGTCATCCTGCACAACTGGGAAGAACTGCGCCGCGCGATGTGGAACTACATGGGCATCGTGCGCACCAGCAAGCGCCTGGAACGCGCCGCACATCGCATCGCACTCCTGAAAAATGAAGTCCACGATTACTACAGCCGCAGCAAGGTCACGCGTGACTTGCTCGAACTGCGCAATCTAGTCCAGGTCGCCGAACTGATGGTTCGCTCAGCCCAACTGCGCAAGGAAAGTCGGGGCCTGCATTTCATGTCCGACTATCCGGATACCGATCCGGCTCAGGCCCATGACACAGTGCTGGAACCAGAGTGATGTTGAAATATATTTCTTGCCACTTCGATACGATTCGCGCCGCGAATCTACTCAGTGCGAACGGTTCGTGGTTAATCCATCACCAGGCAGGCGCTGGAGGCGGGTTGATGGTGATATATCCTTGGCCCTTCTCCAATCCACCTATGGTTCGAAAAATTTTCCGTTCGTCCTGAGTGTCGCGTAGCGATGTATCGAAGGATGAACGGAAAATTCGCCACGAACGACAAACCAAGACACTATCAAACCCATTTCGATGAACCTCGACGCCTTCTGGATGCCCTTCACGGCCAACCGTGACTTCAAGGCTTACCCGCGCCTGCTGGTTTCGGCCAACGGCATGCACTACAGAGATCAGGATGGCCGCGAGATTCTCGATGGCACTGCCGGCTTGTGGTGCGTCAACGCCGGGCACAACCAGCCGCGTATCGTGCGTGCCATTCAGGAATGCGCCGCCAAGGTCGATTTCCTGCCCAGCTTTCAGATGGGTCATCCGCTTGCTTTCGAGCTGGCTGAAAAACTGATCGCGTATTCAGGCAACGAGTCCGGGCAAAAATTCGCGCACGTCTTTTTCACCAACTCCGGTTCCGAATCGGTCGATAGCGCACTCAAGATTGCACTCGCGTATCACCACATGCGCGGCGAACCCCAACGCACGCGCCTGATCGGACGCGAACGTGCTTATCATGGCGTCGGCTTCGGCGGCATCTCTGTCGGTGGCATCGCCAACAACCGCAAGCACTTCAGCCTGTTGCCGGAAGTCAGCCACCTGCCCCACACGCACAACCTCGAACATAACGCCTGGTCGCGCGGACAACCCGCATGGGGCACCCATCTCGCCGATGAACTCGAACACATCATTTTCGAACACGGTGCCGACACCATCGCCGCAGTCATCATCGAACCCGTCGCCGGATCAACCGGCGTACTGGTCCCGCCACAAGGCTACCTCGAAAAAATTCGCGCCATCTGCGACCGGCACGGCATTCTGTTGATCTTCGATGAAGTCATCACCGGCTTTGGCCGCCTGACCACCCGCTTCGCCTGTGATCGTTTTGGCATTCAGCCAGACATCATGACCGTCGCCAAAGGTCTGACCAATGCGTCCGTACCGATGGGCGCCGTGCTGGTCAAAGCAGCGATTCACGATGCCTTCATGCAAGGCAAGCATGCGCCAACAAGCGGCATCGAACTGTTTCATGGCTACACCACCACCGCCCACCCACTCGCCTGTGCCGCAGCCCTCGCCACGCTGGAAGTCCATGAAAAACTCGGCCTTCTGGAAAACGCAAAAGGTCTGGAACAATATTGGGAAGATGCCGTGCACAGCCTGCGCGGACTGCCGCATGTCATCGACCTGCGCAATCTCGGCATCATCGCCGGCATCGAACTCGAACCGATACCCGGACAACCGGGTGCACGCGCTTATCAAGTGCTCAAGGATGCTTTTGAAAAAGGGTTGATGATCCGCGTGACGGGCGACATCATTGCCTTGTCACCGCCGCTGATTTTGGAGAAAGAACATATTGATCGGATGTTCCGTACGTTGACTGAAATACTGAAGTAATAATGTATTTCTCGTAACGTTGACGATCAGCGGCGCCGCTAGGCGTCCGGTGGATTAGTTTGTTGGGCTTAGCATCAGTCACAATAGTTCCCGATCGCGACAATTTTCCAATTTCCTTCTGAGTACTTCAGATCAAAACTGCCCGAGCAAACGCCACCACGATCAAATAGAGTCCTCAGTACTCCGTCAACGTTTACCACTGACGTGTCCCAAGCTTCCTTACGAACCAAGCCGACTGCCTCTCGCTTTCTTTCCCTAGTTTCCGTACCTCCGTCCGGGGTGAACGAATTATCTTCATCAACAATGAGATCAGCGGTATTCGCAAGGATGAAAGACCTGGATTTAGCGGTTTCTCCGCAAAGCATATTGGTAACAATTTCCCAAGCTTGATTTGGGTTGCTCTTGCCAGCGATCGTAACAACTTCACGTCGCAAGCGAAGTTGTTCGAATTTCGAGCAGCCATTCTTCATAATTTGCTTAGGCTGATAGAAGTTCGGCCTGTCGCGAACTTGCGCGCAAGCACCGCCAGCCCAAAGCAGTGTCAAGAGAAGCGCTATTCTCATCATTCTAATGCCCAACTAGATGTACACCACGAAACGCCGTATAACCTGGGATATCAAATTATTCTCCTTGAATATCAATACCAACAAATAACAAACGAGGCGAAGTTATCAGTAAACACGGAGGGCAAATTGAAACACTACCTAGTTTTTCAAGCGTTGACCAAACTTTGTCGCACCTGCTCAAACAGACAGATCGCCGCAGCCGCGCTGACATTCAGTGATTCAAGACCGCCCGGTTGCGGAATCGCCAGCCACTCAACACGATCATGCAAATCCGCTGATACGCCGCTGCCTTCATTGCCGAAGATCCAAGCTACAGGCTTATGTAAATCACGCTCATAGATGGTTTGCGTGGCATGTGAGCTGGCAGCCAGAACTGGAATGCCGATCTGTTGCAGCAGCGCCTTGAGATCGCAGTCTTCAAAAATGTCCAGATGAAAATGCGCGCCCATGCCGGCGCGCAGCACTTTCGACGACCAGGCGTAGACGGTCTGGCTGGAACAATAAATCTGCTTCACACCCGCTGCCGCTGCACTGCGCAGGATGGAGCCGAGATTGCCGGGGTCTTGAATACGATCTAGTAACACACTGTTCTGAGTGATCCCGGCTGCTTGCTCTGCAACCGGCAGCTCCACCACAAACGCAATACCGAGTCCGTTTTCAAGCTTGCTGAGCGAGGTGAACAAATCATCGTCAAGCAGCATGCAGCGATTGTCTGCGACCCCATCCAGCAAGGATTGCACTTCCGGATGATTCAAGGCAGAAGCACCCAGCAGGCAGGACACAGGCTCACGACCCGACTGCAGCCAAGCCTGGCAAAGATGAATACCTTCCAGAAACGCCTGGCCTTGTTTGCGCAGGGCTGAAGACGAAGCCGTCAGTTTTTTAAGCGACTTGAATTGCGGATTGTCGCGGGACTGGATGTGTTTCATTTGCATTAAACCGCCCTCACCCTAACCCTCTCCCGTGATCGGGAGAGGGAATTGAGCTGCGGTGATTGTCTCCCTCGCCCGCATCAGCGGGAGAGGGCTGGGGTGCGGGAAGGTTTTGAGCAGGGTCGCCCTAACCGGCGCGAAGCTGCGTCGATGCGCAGGTGAAGCACCATAACGCCGCAAGCGTTCAAGGTGTAGAGCGGTGCCATAGCCCATGTGTTGGTCAAAGGCATAGTCGGGAAACTGCGCGTGCAGTTCCAGCATGTGTTGATCACGCAGAGTCTTAGCGAGGATGGATGCAGCCGAAATCTCGGCGACCTTGTCATCACCCTTGACGATGCATTCGCTGGAAATGGTGAGGCCGGGGAGCTGATTACCGTCGATCTGTGCGTGGTTGGGTTGAATGGACAATCCGGCAACGGCGCGGCGCATCGCCAACAGTGTCGCCTGCAAAATATTGAGTTGATCAATTTCTTCAACACTGGCTTGCGCGACACACCAGGACATGGCCTGAGACTGGATGGTCAACGTCAAGGCTTCACGTTTGGGCGCGGAGAGCTTCTTGGAATCGCGCAGACCCGCAATCGGACGTGCTGGATCGAGAATGACCGCAGCGGCATAGACCGGTCCGGCCAGAGGCCCGCGCCCTGCTTCGTCGACACCGCAGATCAAACGCATGTTTGTATCGATTGCGCTCATCGCTTCAAGATTCCTGCAACCACTTCAGCCGCCTGTACAGCGGTATTGCGGCGAAGCGATTCGTGCATTTCCGAAAAATGCACTTCGAGTTTTTGCCGGTTGGCTTGATTGCGCAATTGAAACAAGGCGGCGTCGGCCAGAGCCTTGGGCGTCGCCGCATCTTGCAACAATTCCGGCACCAGAAATTCGCGCGCCATGATATTGGGCAGACCCACCCAAGGCAGATAGCCCTTGTTGCGCATCAACAACCAGCTCAGATAAGCCATGCGGTAGGCAATGACCATCGGGCGTTTGAACAGCGCTGCTTCGAGTGTGGCGGTGCCGCTGGCGACCAGCACGGCATCGCAGGCCGCCAGTACCGTATGCGACTGGCCTTCAACGATTTGGAAAGGAACCTGCTCCACCCCTTCCTGTTTGATCATGGCGTCGAAATAATTGCGCGTCGTCGTGCCCACCATCGGCACAACGATTTTCAATTGCGGTTCGGCTGCGTGCAACAGTTTTGCCGTTGCGATGAAGAGCGGTGCGATATAGCGAATCTCGGACATGCGGCTACCGGGCATCAGCGCGAGCACTTCAGCGTTCGCATCCAGTCCCAATGCGATGCGTGCTGCGTTGCGATCCGGCTGCATTGGAATGACATCCGCAAGCGGATGCCCGACATAGCTCGCTGCAATTCCGGCCTTGCGATAAATCTCTTCTTCAAACGGGAATAGCAACAGCATGTGATCGACGGCTTCGGCAATTTTCTTGATGCGCTCACCGCGCCAGGCCCAGATTGACGGGCTGACGAAATGTACCGTCGGAATTTTGGCCTGGCGCAACGCGATTTCGAGATCGAGATTGAAATCGGGCGCGTCGATGCCGATGAATGCGGCTGGCGGTTGGTCAATCAGTTTCGCTTTGAGCTCTTTGCGAATCCTGGCGATTTCACGATAGTGCCGCAAGACTTCGACGTAGCCGCGTACGGCCAGTTTTTCCATCGGCCAGTCTGCGTGAAAGCCCTGGGCGATCATCTTGGGACCACCGATGCCGTAAGGCTGCGCTTCAGGAAGACGTGCGTTGAGTCCACTGAGCAGCAGGCCACCGAGCAAATCGCCCGAAGCTTCGCCTGCGACCATCGCCAGCGGAAAACTCATGTTCGACTGAACACCACTTGGTTGAGTGCAGTCGTTGCCGCTTCGATACGGCAACCATGTTGCCTACTCAGCACGAACGGGTTGTCATCATTTGGATCGCACACCCCCGAACCGTTCGGCCTGAGTAGTCCGCAGGACGTATCGAAGGGGCACGACGATTCATCCACTATCCGTCAACGAACAATGCCGCGCGTGGCGGAAGCAAGAAAATCGTTCAACAGCGCCAGAGCCGGAGCCGCTTCCGGTTCGACCTGGGCTGCCGCTGCTATGGCGCTCTTGGCTTCTTCGAGTGACAGACCAGAGCGATACAGAGTCTTATACGCGTGACGTACTGCGGCGATGGCGGCGGCACTGAATCCGCGCCGCTTCAAGCCTTCGGCATTGATGCCACGCGCTTCGGCTGGTGTGCCCGCGCCGATGACATAGGGTGGCAAATCCTGCGAGAGATAGGCATTGGCCTGAGTCATCGCATGCGCGCCGATCTTGACGAACTGATGCACGCCGGTCATACCGGCCAGAAACACCCAGTCGCCGATGTGTACGTGGCCGGCCAATTGCGTATTGTTAGCGAGTATGGTCTGGTTGCCGATGCTGCAGTCATGCGCCACGTGAACATAGGCCATGATCCAGTTGTCGTCACCAATGCGGGTCACGCCACCATCTTGAACCGTACCCAGATTGACGGTGCAACATTCACGGATGACGTTGCGATTGCCGATGACGAGGGAGGTGGGTTCACCCGCATATTTTTTATCCTGGGGCGGACCGCCAATCGAACAGAACGGCGCAAAGCGGTTCGCTTCACCAATGGTGGTTTGACCTGCGATCACCACATGTGGGCCAACTTCAGTTCCTGATCCGATGACGATATCAGGACCGATGATCGAAAACGCGCCTACCGTGACATCGTCAGCAAGTTGGGCCTTGGGATCGACGAGAGCGCTGGAATGAATGCGCGGCATGTTGCGTCAGGCTTCCTCTGGCGATGCCAAGGACTTGTAAGTACACATCAGTTCCGCTTCAGCGGCCACTGCGCCATCGACCTTGGCAACGCCTTTGTATTTCCAGATTCCGCGTGACATGCGTGTAATTTCGACTTGCATGATGAGTTGGTCGCCTGGACTGACCGGACGTTTGAAACGTGCGCCATCAATGCCGACAAAGTAATAAACCGAACCATCATCGGGCTTGCTACCCATGGTCTTGAACGACAGGATGGCCGCACTCTGCGCGATCGCTTCGACGATCAGCACACCGGGCATCACCGGGCGATGCGGATAGTGGCCGGGGAAGTACGGCTCATTGATGGTGACGTTCTTCAGCGTGGTGATGACCTTGCCCGGCTGGCAATCGATCACACGATCCACCAATACGAAAGGATAGCGATGCGGCAGATATTCGAGTATCTGATGAATATCCATCGATGTGTCGACGACACCAGAGCTTGCGTCACTAGTTACGATGTTATCTGCGGTCATTTTGAGTCTTTGAGTTGTTGTTCCAATGCACGGATGCGTTCTCTGAGTTTGTTCAGGGTCTTCAGCGCAGCTGCATTCTTTTGCCAATTGTCGTGGGTGTCCACCGGAAAAGCACCACTGTACACGCCCGGCTGATGGAGCGAATGTGTAACCAGTGTTGTCGCTGTCACATGCACATCATCCACCAGACTGATATGGCCGACAATACGTACGCCCCCGGCAATCGTACAGCGTTGACCAATGACCACGCTACCCGCTACGGCCACACAGCCCGCAATGGCCGTATGGTCGCCGATACGGACGTTGTGAGCAATCTGGATCTGGTTATCCAGCTTCACGTCATTACCGATCACGGTATCTTCCAGAGCGCCACGATCAATTGTGGTGTTTGCGCCAATTTCGACATCATCGCCGATGATGACCCGACCCGTCTGCGGAATCTTGACCCAACTCTGATTGTCCTTGGCAAACCCGAAGCCGTCAGCGCCGATCACGGCCCCCGAATGAAAGATTGCCCGTTTGCCAATGACGCAATCGTCGTAAACGGTCACGTTCGGATAGAGCTTTGAGCCTTCACCCACTTCCGCATCGTTACCGATGACACATCCGGCACCTATCTCAACCTGTCCGGCAATCACTGTCCCGGAGCCAATGACAGCCTTGGGACCGACCCAGGCACTCAGATCAATTCTGGCTGAGGGATCGACCACGGCACTGGCGTGTACACCTTGCTGTCGGCTTGGCTGATTGGCACTCAGAAAATACTGGGCAATGCGAGCGAACAACACATACGGATTCTTGACCACCCAAAGCCTGGCAGCAACTTTGTCATCAAACTGCGCCGCATCCTTCGGCGCAATCAGAATCGCGGCCGCCTGGCAATTCAACAACTGGCTTTTGTAGCGCGGATTGGTCAGAAAGGAAAGCTGATTGGCATCGGCATTTTCCAGGGTTGCAAAGCCGGTCACCTCATGCTTGCCGTCACCGCTGAATGTTCCGCCAAATTGTCGAACCAGATCGTCCAGTCGAAACGAACGGCCTTGCGTCATATGAAGGCAGCTCTATTTGGTGCTATTCAGCGCCTTGATCACCTTGTCGGTGATGTCAATACGCGGATTGACATAGGCACCGGCGTCCTGAAGGACGAGGTCATATTTTTCAGCTTCAGCAATCTGCTTCAGTACCTTGTTCGCTTTTTCCAGAACGGCCGCATATTCTTCGTTACGGCGCTGATTCAGGTCTTCATTGAATTCACGTTGCCGACGCTGAAAATCCTTATCCTGATCAGACAACTCTTTCTGACGACGTGCGACTTCAGCGGCAGGCATGACAGCACCTTCTTTTTCGAGCTTGTCGTACAGCGCCTTCATTTTGGCGGTCGTATCCTGCAGATCTTTCTGGCGCTTCGAGAATTCAGCTTCCAGACGAGCCTGGGCAGCCTTGGCAGGTTCTGAATCACGCACGATGCGCTCCACGCTGACATAACCAATTTTGCTATCCACCGACTGGGCCATGGCAGAGTAGCCACAAGCCAGCAGCAAAATAAAAAGATTCGCAGAAACAATTCGAAGGATACGCTCTGATCTCATGATGTTGAACTTTCGCTTACTTGTCTCAGGATCGGTCTAAAAACCGCTACCGATATTGAATTGTAATCGCTGAATCTTATCATCCGGCTTGGTTCCCTGCGGCAAGGCATAACTAATACTCAGAGCTCCAACGGGGGACAACCAGTTGAACCCGATACCCACTGACTTACGCAAGGCGCTGGCCGTGACTTTTTGACCATCACCAAAGACATTACCGACATCTGCAAATATAAATCCACGGAAGGATTTATCCGTCCCTTTGGATGAACCTAACAGTAACTCGACATTGCCAATAATCCGTTTGGTTCCCCCCAATGGGTCGCCATTGTTGTCTTTGGGCCCCAGGGTACTGGTGTCAAAACCGCGGACACTACCAATACCACCAGCATAGTAGTTCTTGAAAATCGGTAAAGACCGTCCCTGATAGCCACGACCCCAATCAGCTTGTCCATTCAGAGACAGGGTCAGAGCCTTTGTGAGCGGATAGAAATAGGTTTGCTGATAGCCGGCCCGGACATAGCGGAGTTCTCCAGTCGGGGCGGTTGCTTCAATGGTCGCGCGCTGAAAACGACCGCTCGTCGGCGTCACAACATTGTTACGACTGTCTCGTTGCCAGCCCACATTCCCGATATAGGCCACACTTTTTTCGCCATACGTATTCACGTAATTGAAGTACGCCAGCGGACTGGTCACGGCCAAATCGATCTTAGTGCCTTCTACACGCGCACCAAAAAAGAAAACGTCGTATTCACTAAAAGGCACGCCAAAGCCAATCCCAAGACCCGACGACTTGATCTGGTAATACCCGAAGCTACTATCCAGTGGCTGCGTGGTACGGTAAAACATATCGATCGAACGACTCACACCGTTATCCGTGAAATAAGGATTGGTCGTCGATAAAGCAACGGTCCGGTTGAAGCGACTGGTGTTCACTTCAACTGAAGCGCTCTGACCACTGCCGAACAGATTTTCCTGCTTGAGCGAAGTTGTCAATACCAGCTTTTCGGCGTTGGAATAGCCAGCACCAATATTGAATGACCCAGTCGGCTTTTCCGTTACCGACACATTGACGTCAACTTGGTCATTGGTTCCGGGGACTTGCGGTGTATCGGTATTCACTTCCTTGAAATAGGACAAGCGTTCCAAACGCTCTTTCGACAGCTTGATCTTGTCGATGTCATACCAACCGCCCTCCACCTGACGCATTTCGCGACGCACCACCTCATCGCGCGTTTTGGTGTTGCCGGTAACGTTGATATTGCGGACATAAACCCGCTTGGCTGGATCAACGAAGATTGTGAAGGCGACTTCATGCTTTTCACGGTTCACTTCCGGTGAAGCATTGGCATTGGCGAAGGCATAACCAAAGGCGCCCAATCTTTCCTGAATCAGTTTGGTCGTCTGAGTCATTCTTTCAGCCGAATAAACATCACCCGGTTTAACCAGAATCAGCCTCTTCAGATCTTCTTCATTGACCAGGGCTTCCCCAGCCAACTTCACATCTGACACGATGTAGCGTTCACCTTCGGAGACATTGACGGTGATGTAGATATCTTTCTTGTCAGGCGTAATCGCAACCTGGGTCGATTCAATATTGAATTCCAGATAACCACGGTTCAAATAGTAGGAACGAATGGTTTCAAGATCGGCAGTTAACTTGGGCTTGGTGTATTGGTCGCTTTTGGAATACCAGGTAAGCCAGCCGGGGGTGGTCAAGGAAAGTTCATCGAGCAATTCCTTGGATGTAAAAACCTTGTTGCCAACGATATTGATCTGCTTGATGGTCGCGACTTCACCTTCTTCGATATTGAAGGTCACACCGACCCGATTACGCTCCATTGGCGTGACGGTGGTCTTGACTACTGCACCGTACTTACCCCGCGTCAGGTATTGGCGCTTCAGTTCCTGCTCCGCACGTTCAAGAGTCGCGCGATCAAAGATTTCATTGGGTGCAAGACCAGTGTCTTTCAGGGCTTTCAATACCGGCTCTTTCTCGAACTCTTTCATGCCGGTAAATTCTACGTTGGCAATGGCCGGGCGCTCTTCCACAATGACCACCAATACATTGCCTTCGACCTCAATGCGCACGTCCTTGAAAAATCCGGTCGCGAATAGCGCTTTCAAAGACCGCGTCGCTTTTTCATCATCAAAGGTCTCGCCGACCTTGAATGGGAGATAACTGAACACCGTACCGGCGTCAGTGCGTTGGACCCCTTCGACACGAATATCACGCACAACAAACGGTTCGATTGCCGAGGCAATGCCGGAAGCCGCCAATGTTCCCAGAGATAAAACCAATGCCGCGACGGGATGCAAACGAAATCGGGAACGAGACAAGCAAGCTATTTTCATTGGGACAGGCAGGAATCGAGGCGAGTAAAAAAGCAGAATTGGCGTATTAAAAACAAAGCTGAGGATCAATCAGGACAAGAGGCGGGAAAAATCATTGAACAAGGCCAAAGCAGTCAGTCCAGCCAGTAGCAGCAAACCCGCTCTTTGCCCCCACTCCATTATTTTTTCCGAGGGTGGGCGACCCCACAAAATTTCAATCGCATAATACAGTAAATGCCCTCCATCCAGCATCGGGATCGGTAGCAGATTCATGATGCCAACGCTAATACTGATACCAGCAATAAATGCCAGAAAAACCATGACCCCAAGTTGGGCTGACTGTCCAGCATAGTCGGCAATCGTAACCGGGCCACTCAAGTTTTTGACGGAGAGATTTCCAGCCAGCATCTGACCAAGCAACCGGAATGAAAGCGTGGTGATGTCCCAAGTTCTTGCCAAAGCACGTGTTGCCGAATCGATGGGGCCATAGCGCACCGTGGTCATCAATGGCGGCGCACCGATGCGCACGCCGATGCGTCCGACTTTGACCCCGTTGTCCGTTTCTGCTTTAGGGATCAGGTTGATTTGCAGGAAGGTTCCGGTGCGATCAACGTCCAGTTTGAGATTGGTATTGGCCGCCTTGTTAATCGCATGCCTTAATTCATCTGCCCCTTTGATGAGTTGACCATTGACCGCTGTAATACGATCTTTGGCAAGCAGGCCTGCGCGCTCGGCGACACTGCCCGGAAGAGTGGCGCCAATCACGGCCGGAGATGGCAGGGAAACGAATCCCAAGTTGCCAACGAAGTCGGATTCGATATCAGAACTGGAAAACTGTTCAAGATTCAGTCTTATGTTCTTGGATTGGCCTTGGCTATCGATGACGTCGACCACCACGTCGCTACGATCCAGTCCCAGCTTGAGCAGTTGCCAGCGCAGATCGGGCATTGAGCGGACCGGGTTGCCATTCAGCGAGCGGACTTCATCACCCTCTTCGATCCCTGCCTGCTGTGCAAGACTGGCTGCGGGTGGCTTTCCGAGAAGCGCGCGAGGTTCCTGGGTACCGATCATGCCGATCACCCAGTAAATCACTACAGCGAGAAGCAGATTCGCAAGTGGCCCGGCCGCAACGATGGCGATTCGTTTCCAGACCGACTGACGGTTGAAGGCACGCTTTAATTCGGCTTCGGTGTATTGGACTTTAGAGTCTTCCCGCTTTTCACGCTCGTCGAGCATGGCGACATAACCACCAAACGGAATCGCTGAAAGTACCCATTCGGTTTGATCACGGCCACGTGTCGTGCGCAGCATTGGGCGGCCAAAGCCAATCGAAAACCGCAGTACTTTGACGTTGCACCAACGAGCCACCCAATAATGGCCGAGTTCGTGAAAGACGATCAAGGGCCCGAGCGCGACCACAAAAGCGATGACCGCATAGAGAACTGTCATACGGTGTTCTCCATTACAGCTATGGCTCGACTCGTTATTGCTCTCGCCATGGCATCTGCTTCCAGAATTTCCTCCAGGCTTGAAGGCGTTGTGATGTCGATCTGATTCAGAGTCTGTTCAATCATCCGGGGAATGGTAGCAAAGGAAATGCGGCGCATCAGAAATGCTTCGACCGCGATTTCATTGGCTGCGTTCAATATCGCGGGCGCAGTTCCTCCCGCATTGAGGACGGTGTATGCCAATTTGAGGCAAGGGAACCGATTCCAGTCCGGTAGCTCAAAGTCCAATCGACCAACCTTGACCAGATCAAGCATGCTGACACCGGCATCAATCCGTTCCGGATAGGCCAGCGCATGGGCAATCGGCGTGCGCATATCCGGGTTACCGAGTTGCGCAATGACTGAACCATCGACGTAACTCACCATCGAATGAATCACACTTTGTGGATGAATCAACACTTCAATCTGCTCGGCCGCCACACCAAATAGCCAATGCGCCTCAATGACTTCGAGCCCCTTGTTCATCATTGTGGCCGAATCGACTGAAATCTTGCGTCCCATCACCCAGTTGGGATGGGCGCAGGCTTGCTCTGGTGTTACATCTGCCATTTGCTCTAACGGCAATTTGCGAAATGGCCCACCCGATGCGGTCAGGATTAGCTTCTTGACGCCGCCATGAAATGGGCCGACCCGCGAGGCGTCATGGGGCAAACACTGAAATATGGCATTGTGTTCGCTGTCGATTGGCAAAAGAGTCGCATGATGACGATGCACTTCATCCATGAACAAGCCCCCGCCCATCACCAGCGCCTCTTTGTTCGCCAGCAGAATGCGACGACCGGCGCGTGCAGCAGCGATCACGGGAGGCAAACCCGCCGCACCGACAATAGCGGCCATAACCGTATCGGCCTCCTGCGCAACCTCACACAAGGATTCAGAGCCATGATCAATCTGGATGTTCGTTTGACCGAGCAAGCCTTTGAGACGAGCCGCATCTTCTGCCCGGCCCACCACGGCGCGCTGCGGCTGAAAACGTTGACATTGTTCGGCGAGTAATTCAACCCGTTCGCGACAGCTCAACGCATGGACCCGATACCGATCTGGATGACGGGCGATCACGTCCAAGGTATTGACACCAATCGAACCCGTTGCGCCAAGTATGGTGATGGTTTGCATGTTCAATGCACCATCAACAAAATTGGTTGATCAACATGGCCATCGGCAACACCGGCAGCAAGGCATCAATACGATCCAGTACACCCCCGTGACCCGGCAATAATTGACTGCTGTCTTTGACCCCGGCTTGACGTTTCAGATGGGATTCAAAGAGGTCCCCGACAATACTGATTCCCACCAGCAATACCAAAATGGGCAAGGCCAGCCAATGCAAGGCCGAAAATAGTCGTGATGAAAAACTGGCCTGGAGTTCTGGAATTTGAGTAGCCAGTGCGGCCACGATGCAAACCACGATGACTGCACCCACCACGCCTTCCCAGGTTTTACCGGGACTGATTGCGGGGGCGAGCTTGTGACGGCCAAAGGCTTTGCCGGAAAAGTAAGCGGCAATGTCTGCCATCCAGACGATGACCAGAAGCGAAAGCATGAATAACAAGCCCTGACGGTAGGCATGTACCAACGCCAGACCGCAGGCTGCGGTCAACATGAGACTGCCAATACCATGCAACCCGCGATGACGGGTGACCGAGGGAAATGAATGGACACTCACCAGACCCGCAGCAAGCGCGAGCCAGATTACGGCTGACGCAATGAAGATCAGCGTGAGCCCTAAAGGGGATTCCAATAACTCGTAACCCAGTACAGCAAGAAGCAGACTGAATACCAATGCAATCGCTATCGGCATTGCTCCGTTCGCGCGTTCAGTGGGAAGAACCAGACGCAGCCATTCCCATACGGCGGCTCCGGCGAAAATCAGAATCAGTCCTGTGAAGCCCCAGGGCTGCGCAACACTCAGAGCCAGTCCCAGAACGGCAAGCAGTACGCAGGCCGTCAGGATGCGCTGTTTCAGCATTTGTCGTTGACCTGTGCGCTGGTACGCCCAAAGCGGCGCTCGCGTTGCTGATAAGAGGCAATCGCAAGATCAAGCTGTTTGGTATCAAAGTCAGGCCAGAATACTTCAGTGAAATACAACTCGGTATACGCCAGTTGCCAGAGCAAAAAATTACTGATGCGCTGCTCGCCACCCGTGCGAATGAACAGATCCGGCTCAGGCGCATCATGCATTGCGAGATAAGGCTGCAATGCGGCTTCACTCACTGGTTCGGCCTGTTGCGCCAGTTCAGGATGGGCATTGATCAGTCGATTGACCGCGTTCAAAATGTCCCAGCGACCGCCATAGTTGGCAGCGACGGTCAAGGTAAAGCGGGTGTTGCCTGCGGTCCGGCTTTCAGCCTTTTCAATCAGATCGCGCAAACGGGGCTCAAACTGGGTGATATCCCCAATGATGCGCAAACGAATATTGTTGGAATGCATGCGTTCGATCTGGCGTTCCAGCACGGCCATAAACAAACGCATCAACAAGGAAACTTCGTCGGCAGGACGCCGCCAGTTTTCTGAACTGAACGCAAACAAAGTCAGATGGGTGACGCCGCGTTTGATGCAGGCCTGGACAATTTCCTCGACCCGATCAACACCCTTTGCATGACCCGCTGCACGCGGCAAATGCCGCTTGTTGGCCCAGCGGCCATTACCATCCATGATGATGGCAATATGCGCCGGAATCGCACCGGCTTCGGGAACGCTCTGCGTGGAGCTGACTGGAGACATGCCTATCGTCGATCCGGACGGGTCACACCGTCATGATCTCCGCTTCTTTCTGTGTGAGCAGCTTGTCGATCTCAACTATGAACTTGTCGGTCAGTTTCTGGATGTCGTCTTGCGCGCGGCGCTCATCGTCTTCGGAAATTTCCTTGGCCTTCAGCTCATCCTTGAGGTGATTATTGGCATCACGACGCAGATTGCGGATGGCAATCTTGGTATCTTCGCCCTCGCCCTTGACGACCTTGGTCAGATCGCGACGACGTTCTTCGGTCAATGCGGGCATCGGAATACGGATGATTTCACCCATCGTGGCGGGATTCAGGCCGAGATCGGATTCGCGAATTGCCTTTTCGACGACCTGCACCATTTTCTTTTCCCAAGGCTGAACGCCGATGGTACGGGCATCGATCAGAGTGACGTTGGCAATCTGGGTCAAAGCGGTGGGCGAACCATAATAATCGACCTGAATGTGATCGAGAATGCCCGTGTGAGCACGTCCGGTCCGCACCTTGGCCAGATCAGCTTTGAGCGTCTCGATCGTTTTTTGCATTTTTTGTTCAGCGTTTTTCTTAATATCAGCAATCGTCATGAACAATCCTCAATTAACCGTAAGCAGTTATCAAATTATTCTTCATCGTCCGCTCAAACGTGTACCAGAGTACCTTCATCACTACCTTCGACCACACGTTTTAACGCGCCAGGCTTGGTAATCGAAAAAACTTTGATCGGCAGTTTTTGATCACGGCAGAGAGCAAACGCCGTTGCATCCATCACTTGCAGACGCTGGCCAATGGCTTCATCAAAAGTAATCGTTGAGTAACGTTTTGCGGACGCATCTTTTTTAGGATCGGCCGAGTAAACGCCATCAACCTTGGTCGCCTTGAGCACGATTTCAGCACCTATTTCTGCACCGCGCAAAGCCGCTGCGGTATCGGTGGTGAAAAAGGGATTCCCGGTGCCAGCAGCGAAAATGACAACCCGGCCTTCTTCAAGATGACGCATGGCCTTGGGACGAATATAAGGTTCGGCAACCTGATCCACGCGCAAGGCCGTCTGTACACGCGCATCCAGACCGGCAACCCGCATCGCATCTTGCAAGGCGAGCGCGTTGATGATCGTAGCCAGCATGCCCATGTAATCGGCTGTGGCGCGATCCATCCCTTCCGTTCCTGGGGCCACGCCTCGGAAAATGTTGCCACCACCGATCACGACGGCAAGCTCGACGCCCATGCGTGAAACTTCAGCCACATCGGCCACCATCGTTTCAATTGTGGCCCGATTGATTCCGTAGGCATCGTCTCCCATCAGAGCTTCACCGGACAATTTCAACAGTACACGCTTATAGGCCAATTTCATCGAAAAGTGTGCTCCGGGTGAAGTTTGAAAATGCAGTTGAAGATGCGACTTGAAAATACGTTACAAAAAATCAACTTGGCAATTATAGGGTGCCGCCGGAGCAGCACCCTTGACTTGCCAATCAGCGCTGCGCTGCAGCGACCTGCGCCGCCACTTCTGCTGCAAAGTCGTCAACCTTTTTCTCGATGCCCTCGCCTACAACATAAAGCGTGAATGCCTTCACATTGGTGCTGGTCGCTTTGAGCATTTGTTCGACGGTCTGTTTGTCATTTTTGACAAACGTCTGGTTGAACAAAGAAACTTCCTTAAGATATTTCTGCACACCACCTTCAATTCGTTTTGCAACGATTTCAGCGGATTGCACCGGCTTTCCAGCGGCTTCGGCCACCTTGCGGTCTTCATCAGCCTTCGCTGTCGCCACTGAGCGCTCTTTTGCGATCAGATCGGCGGGGACATCGGCACTGGTCAGCGCAACCGGCTTCATCGCCGCTACGTGCATAGCCACATCTTTGGCGGCTGTGTCGTCACCTTCATATTCAACCACGACGCCAATGCGCGAACCGTGCAGATATGCAGCCAGTTTGGCGCCCGAAGCAAAGCGCTTGAAGCGACGGAAGCTCATGTTCTCACCAATCTTGCCAATCAGTCCCTTGCGCACATCTTCCAGCGTCGGGCCAAAACCATCCAGGCTATAGGGCAAGGCCCCAAGTGCCGCCACATCGGCCGGATTGTTTTTGGCAATCAGTTCTGCAGCCTTTTGTGCAAGGGCCAGGAAACTGTCGTTCTTGGTCACAAAGTCGGTTTCGCAATTCACTTCGAGCAGCGCGCCCGTTGTGCCATCCATATAGCTTGCGACAACGCCTTCAGCCGTTACACGACCTGCGGCTTTGCCCGCCTTGCTGCCCAGCTTGACGCGCAACAGCTCTTCCGCTTTGGCCATGTCGCCTTCAGCTTCGGATAGAGCCTTCTTGCATTCCATCATGGGCGCGTCGGTCTTTTCGCGCAATTCCTTGACCATACCTGCGGTGATTTCCGCCATTTTTTACTCCTGAAACAGATTAGTAAATTTTATAAAAAAGTGTTCTAAAAAAAAGGAGCGCAACACGCTCCTTTTTTGATTTTCAAGCCCTCTTGATCGGCTTTAAACCTCAGACTTCAAATCAGGCTTCTGCCACTTCGACAAACTCGTCCTGACCGGTTACCGCTTCAACCAGTTCGTTGACCGAGTTATTGCGTCCTTCAAGAATTGCGTCGGCAATACCGCGCGCATACAGGCGAATGGCACGGCTGGAGTCATCGTTGCCCGGAATCACATAGGCAATACCTTCAGGTGTGTGATTCGTATCCACGACCCCAATGACTGGAATGCCCAGCTTGGCGGCTTCGGTCACGGCACCTTTGTGATAACCGACATCGACGACAAAAATCGCGTCAGGAACACCGTTCATGTCCTTGATGCCGCCGATACTCTTTTGCAGTTTCTCAAGTTCGCGTTGATAGGTCAGGGCTTCCTTCTTGCTCATGCGTTCCAAGCCGCCATCCTGAATCACAATTTCCATTTCCTTCAGACGCTTGATCGAAGCCTTGACGGTCTTGAAATTGGTCAGCATGCCGCCGAGCCAGCGTTGGTCCACAAAGGGAACACCTGCACGCTGCGCTTCTTCGGCCATGATTTCACGAGCCTGACGCTTGGTGCCGACAAACAGGATGGTGCCGCGATTCCCAGACAGACGACGCACGTATTTGGTCGCCTCGTTGTAATTCGCGAGGGTCTTTTCGAGGTTGACGATATGAATCTTGTTGCGTTGGCCGAAAATGAATTGGGCCATCTTGGGGTTCCAGAAACGGGTCTGGTGTCCGAAATGGACGCCCGCTTCCAGCATTTCACGCATGGTGACTGACATAATTGCTCCAAAGGGTTAGGTCTTAAACGCCAGCAGCATTGGCCCAAGCTGAGCTTGATGGCCGACACCCTTATTGCTTGCGTTCGCGAGTTTCAATTGATTGAAAATTCAGGTCTTGCCACTATTTGCTTTCTAACGGTTGCAATAGCTGGCTTGCCCTGTCGAACCTGCTCAGAAAGACTAATCCCGAACAGCTTTGAATTATAACGCGTTTTTGGTTTCTTACCAATAACAGTACTCATTCCTGGAATGCACTGCCCTACCGCGTTTGCCGGGTTTGTGCGCTCTCGATTATGCTTGAGGTTTAGCTGGGGCCTGACTAGAGTGACTATTTCCATCAAAAATTCAGACGATATCGAGAAAATGCGGGTCGCGGGACGGCTCGCATCCGAGGTTCTTGATTTCATCACCCCCCACGTCAAACCCGGCATTTCGACCGGTGAGCTTGACCGTTTATGTCATGACTACATGGTCAATGTGCAGGGGACGATTCCTGCGCCACTGAACTATGCTCCATCGGGCTACAAACCCTATCCGAAGTCCATTTGTACCTCGGTCAATCATCAGGTTTGCCATGGAATTCCGGGGGACAAGGTCCTGAAAAACGGTGACATTGTCAATCTGGATATCACCGTCATCAAGGATGGTTATCACGGCGACACCAGCCGCATGTTTCTAGTGGGTGAGGCCTCGATTCAAGCCAGGCGACTTTGTGAAATTACCTACGAATGCATGTGGATCGGCATCGAAGAAGTAAAGCCCGGAGCCTATCTGGGGGATATCGGATTTGCCATTCAGAGCCATGCAGAGAAACACGGGTTTTCCGTTGTGCGTGAGTTTTGTGGTCACGGCATCGGACAGGTTTTTCACGAAGCGCCTCAAGTTCTTCATTATGGCCGCCCACGTACGCTGGAACGGATAGAAGCCGGGATGATTTTCACGATCGAACCGATGATCAATGCAGGACGCCGCGAAATTCGTGAACTGGCAGATGGCTGGACCATTGTCACCAAAGACCACAGCCTGTCTGCACAATGGGAACATACCGTTCTGGTTACTGAATCCGGTTACGAAGTCCTGACGGTTTCTGTTGGATCCCCCGCCAAACCTGTATCTCTGAAATTGAAGGCAGCATGATGACGGGCCCTTTCAAGTGACCTCCAACCTGGAAGCTCTATTGCCGGTTGCTCCAACTGTTCCTGCTCAAACCGAAACCAGTAAAGAGCTGCATACCAGCATTCAGTACTCAGGAGATGCGCAGGCGCTGCGTCAGGAACTGGCACAACGCCGTAGCGAAATCATTACGCATTTTGAAGCCAAGCAGGACCCGCAACAGCTTTTGCGCCAATTATCAGTCAGCGTGGACGAAATTCTGGTGCGCGCCTGGACTGCTTCGGCGATGCCACGCACGGCCACCTTGATTGCGGTGGGTGGATATGGTCGTGCCACCCTTTTCCCGCACTCGGATGTTGACATCCTGATTCTGCTTGCAGAGCCAGCCAAGCCATGTGTTCAAGCCGCACTCGAACTCCTGATCGGGCAGCTTTGGGACATTGGCCTTGAACTGAGCCACAGCGTGCGTACACGCGAAGAGTGCGTTACTGAGGCAAATAGCGACATCACGATTCAGACCAGCCTGGTCGAATCGCGTTTTATCGCAGGCAACCGGCGTGCTTTTAACGCCATGACCAAAGAGCTGCACAAGCACCTCGACCCACAGAAATTCTTCCGTGCAAAAATTCTTGAACAGCAGCAACGTCACGCACGGTTTCAAGATACTCCGTACTCGCTTGAACCGAATTGCAAGGAAAGCCCTGGAGGGCTGCGTGACCTGCAGATCATTTTATGGGTCAGCCGCGCTGCCAATCTGGGACATAGCTGGCAGGAACTCGCGCAACGCGGGTTGATGACTCCGGTTGAAGCACAACTGGTCAGGCGTACACAGCGGCTGCTGAAAATGATTCGCATCCGCTTGCATTTGTTGGCCGGGCGCCGGGAAGACCGGCTGGTCTTCGACATGCAGACCAGTCTCGCCAAGGCGTTCAACCTTGAAGAAACCGCCGAGCGGCGTGCCAGCGAAGTGCTGATGCAACGTTATTACCGGGCTGCCAAGATTGTTTCGCAGATGAACGTGATCGTTCTGCAAAATATCGAGGCACGGTTGTTTCCATTGGTCGATGTGATTCCGGTGGCGATCAATGACCGTTTTCAAAGCCTCAATGGTCTGCTCGATATCTGTGACGAAGATGTTTTTCAGCGCAATCCAAGCGCCCTGCTTGAGGCTTTTCTCTTGATGCAACAGCATCCTGAACTAAAGGGAATGTCAGCGCGGACGCTGCGCGGCTTGTTTCATGGCCGCAAATTCATCAATGCCCAGTTCCGGCGTGACCCCAATCACCGAGCCATGTTCCTGTCACTGTTTCAACAGCCTCATGGCATCGTCCACGAACTGCGGCGCATGAACCAGTTGTCCATCCTGGGACGTTACCTGCCAGCCTTCCGTCGCATCGTCGGTCAGATGCAGCATGACCTGTTTCATGTTTACACAGTCGATCAGCACATCCTGATGGTCGTGCGCAATATGCGTCGCTTCACCATGCCGGAATTCGCCCATGAATATCCGTTGTGCTCACGACTGATTGCCAATTTCCAACGCCACTGGCTGCTTTATATCGCCGCATTCTTCCATGACATCGCCAAAGGTCGACATGGCGATCATTCCAAACTCGGCACGAATGACGCACGCCGCTTTTGCCGCGACCATTCCATTTCGAAAGAAGATACCAAGCTGGTGGTCTTTCTGGTCGAACATCACCTCACGATGTCGCGTATCGCGCAAAAAGAGGATATGTCCGACCCCGATGTCATTGGCGCTTTTGCCAAAACGGTACGCGATGAGCGCCGTTTGACGGCGCTTTATCTCCTGACCGTAGCCGACATCCGCGGTACCAGCCCCAAAGTCTGGAATGCCTGGAAGGGCAAGTTGCTTGAAGATCTCTACTTCCGTACGTTGCGGGCGCTCGGTGGCGCCAAAACCGATACGCATGCCGAACTTGCAATGCGACAGGAAGCCAGCAAACGGATTCTCAGTCTATATGCCTTCGACGAGCAGACTGTGCAGCTTTTTTGGGAGAAATTGGATGTCGCCTGGTTCCTGCGCCACGACGCGCAGGACATTGCCTGGATCACACGCGCCTTCGCCATGCGTTCGGACCGTGAACAACCACTTGTACGCGCACGCCTGTCCCCACTTGGCGAAGGTCTGCAGGTCGTCGTGTATACGCCCGACCAGCCCGACCTGCTGGCACGCATCTGTGAATTCTTCGACCGCCACCGTTTTTATGTTCTGGATGCACGCGTTCATACAACCAAGACTGGCTACGCGCTCGACACCTTCCACCTGACCGATAACGGCCAAGCCCATTACCGCGACATGATCGTCAGTGTCGAGCAGGAACTCGCCGTGCATATCGCTCGCGCCGCTCCACTCTCCAAACCCTCCAAAGGTCGCATATCGCGGCAGTCGCAGAATTTTCCGATCAAGCCGACCGTCGATTTATTTCCTGACGAACGCGGACAATACTATCTGCTCAATATGTCCTCGGCTGACCGCGATGGCCAGCTCTACGCCATCTTGCGCGTGCTGGCTGAGCATAAAGTCAATGTGCAGACCGCCAAGGTCACAACGCTGGGCGAGCGCGTCGAAAATTTCTTCCTGGTCGAAGGCGCCATCCTGTCGAATACCAAAGCTCAAATCCAGCTTGAAACCGAATTGCTCCAAACACTATCGCAGTGATGAAGACAGAAACCACCAATAATGAAACCATGCGCCTGTCCAAGCGCATGGCCGAACTGGGCCTGTGTTCGCGCCGTGAGGCCGATGAATGGATCGAGAAAGGCTGGGTGTTTGTTGACGGTGTGCGCATCAGCGTGCTCGGCACAAAAATCCTGCCACAGCAACGCATCACGATTGATCGTAAAGCCTCCGCACAACAGCAGGAACGCGTCACCATACTGGTCAACAAACCGATCGGCTACGTCTCCGGTCAAGCCGAAGACGGCTATCAACCCGCCGCCGTCTTGGTCACCGAAAACGCCCGCTGGCGTGATGATCCAACTGCAAACAAAGATGGCATCCAGTTCCATCCTCAGCACCTCCGTCATTTGGCTCCAGCGGGACGACTCGATATCGATTCTACCGGGCTCCTGGTGCTGACTCAGGATGGTCGCATCGCGCGCAAACTGATCGGCGAAGATTCGGGTATGGAGAAGGAATATCTGGTGCGAGTCGGCGGCCAACTGTCCGATGAAGAATTGCAACTCTTGCAACACGGGATGGAACTTGATGGCGTAAAACTCAAACCGGCGCGAGTTAATTGGCAAAACAGTGATCAGCTTCGCTTCGTTCTCAAGGAAGGTCGCAAGCGCCAGATTCGACGCATGTGCGAACTGGTCGGACTTCGGGTTCTGGCACTCAAGCGCGTACGCATCGGCCATGTGACTCTCGGTAAGCTACCTGTCGGCGCATGGCGCTATCTCAGTACGGATGAAGAATTTTGAGCAATAAAAAGGTAATTAGGGCGTTTCGTAACCGGAGTATGGTTGGAGATACGCATGGTTACTGGGCGCAACAGGGTATTTAGTTGTTCGACCAACTATTTGAGTGGTCGGAAGTGCATTTTTTGCGGTTCGTACCAGACTGTGAAGAC
>JANYFL010000042.1 GCA_025362735.1 Betaproteobacteria bacterium
ACAACTATCGCGGTGTTTCCCGTTATCATTTCCCCATGTATCTTAAGGAAATCGAATACCGCTACAACCACCGACATGACAACGTCTTTAAGCTGTTCCTGAAACTCTTCTTTGGTTACGTTTCGCCCTAATTACCTAAAGTTTTTGTCGGAGCATTGCAGTACGTAAACATAAAAACTCATCTTTGCCCATTACTTCTCTTGGTGATTTTCCGATCATCCTTCGATACGTCGCTGCGCGACACTCAGGACGAACGGAAAATATTTGAGCCTGCCACATCGCAGATCGAGTACGTCAAGCATCTCAACCATTCCCCGCCAATATGCTCATCACCGCCATGCGCACCGCAATCCCGAACGTGACCTGGGGCAGGATGACACTTTGCTTGCCGTCCGCGACCGACGAGTCGATTTCAACACCTCGATTCATCGGGCCGGGGTGCATGACGATGGCGTCGGGCTTGGCGAGAGCAAGCTTCTCGGCAGTGAGGCCGTAGTGTTTGAAGTATTCCTGCGACGACGGCAGCAGTGCGCCTTTCATGCGCTCACTTTGCAGGCGCAACATGATGATGACATCGACACCCTTGAGGCCTTCGTTCATGTCGGTGAAGACACGCACGCCCATTTGTTCGAGGCCGCTCGGTAGCAAAGTGCGCGGACCAATCGCACGGACTTCAGGAACACCGAGTGTGGTCAGTGCGTGGATGTCGGAACGAGCGACGCGTGAGTGCAGAATGTCGCCAATGATGGCAACAGTCAGGTTGGTGAAATCCTTTTTGTAGTGGCGGATGGTGTACATGTCGAGCAGGCCCTGCGTCGGGTGCGCGTGACGCCCATCGCCAGCGTTAATGACATGCAGGTTGGCGCCGGAGGTTTGATCGACGTGTTTGGCGATCAAATGCGGCGCGCCGCTGGAGGCATGGCGCACGACGAACATGTCGGCATGCATGGCCGAGAGATTGTCGATGGTATCGAGCAGCGACTCGCCCTTGCTGGTGCTGGAGGCGTTGATGTTGAGATTGATAACGTCCGCCGACAAGCGCGCGGCGGCGATCTCGAACGTGGTGCGGGTACGCGTGGAGTTCTCGAAGAACAGGTTGAATACGCTCTTGCCACGCAGCAGGGGCACCTTCTTGAATTCGCGGTCAGCCAGACTGACGAAGCCCGAGGCTGTGTCGAGAATGTGATGCAGCATGGCACGCGGCAGACCTTCGATGGTGAGCAGGTGCTGCAGCTCGCCGTGCTTGTTGAGTTGCGGATTTTGCATCGGGTTTAGGGTGTGTCTATAGAAGTGGTTTCGATATTGAGACTGAAGTGACCAGCGTCATCCTGCGCAAGTACGTATTGCTGATTTTTTGCGAGACTCTGTTCAATCCGCGCCCCGGCCCAGCGGGCGGTTATCGGCAATTCACGACCGGGTCGTTCGAGCAAGACGGCGAGATGAATACTGGCGGGGCGGCCATAATCAAATAGCACGTTCATCGCGCCGCGTATGGTGCGGCCGGTATAGAGCACGTCATCGACCAACACGATAGATGCCCCCTCAACATCAAAAGGAATTTCGGTGGGTTTGACTTGCGGATGCAGGCCGATACGATCAAAGTCGTCGCGATAAAACGAGATGTCAAGCATGCCGATCTCGTTCTTCAAACCCAGGTCCTGTTGTAAACGTTGTGCAATCCACACGCCGCCGCTGTGGATACCAACCAGACGGACTGATGCAAGATTCAGATCCGCTTTGAGTGCCGCGAGCAACGTCGCATACAGCTGCTCGGCATCGGGTTTGGCTTCAGACATGACTGCTTTCTATTTTTTGTGAATTGGATTGTTCTTGTGTATCCAATGTGTCGAGATAGCGCTGCAAAATCACCTGGGCTGCACGATGGTCATTCACGATATTGCGTTTGATCAGACCGGCTGCACGCAAATCCCGCAACCCCTCATCGGCCTCTTGCGAAGAATGGCCTTCGTCAACCAGCGCGACGGGCAGGCCGAAGCGGCCATTGAGCTGATTGGCAAAACGCTGGCACATGCGAGCGGTTTCATGTTCGGGGGCGATGTTTGGAATTCCGACGACCAGACGCTGAGGCTGCCATTCAGCAATCAGCGCACCGATCTGTATGAACCTCGCCGCAACCGTTTCGGCTTGCAAGGTCTTGAGCGGTTGCGCCTGTCGCAGAAAATCATTCCCTACTGCTACGCCAATCCGCTTGGTGCCGAAGTCGAAAGCCAGCAGCGTTTCAGGCATGTCCCGCTTCACCCGACAGCATGGCCGGATTGATGCCAAGCAGACCAATGGCCGCATTGAAGCGCTGCTCACAGGGGACATCGAAAACAATACCGGGCTCGGCTGGAACGGTCAGCCAGGCGTTGTGCGCGATCTCCTCTTCCAGCTGACCCTCACCCCAGCCCGAGTAGCCCAGCGTAACCAGAAGACGGTTGGGGCCTGCACCCGTCGCGACCGCTTCCAATACATCCTTGGAAGTCGTCAGCGTCAGCCCACCTTCCACATTCAAGGTGGAGTTGTATTCGGAATCCGCCTGGTCATGCAACACGAAGCCGCGATCCGTCTGAACCGGCCCTCCGGCATAGACCGGTGCGTTGACCAGCGGCGCGCGCGCGGAAGAATGAAGTGGCCCGATCTCGAGCTTCATTTCAACGCGCTCAAGCAGGGTTTCCAGAGTGAGGTCAGTGGGGCGATTGATGACCAGTCCCAGCGCGCCTTTTGCGTTGTGTTCACAAACGTAGATGACGGTGCCGGAAAACCGGGGATCAGCCATCGCGGGCATGGCGATCAGGAAATGGTTCGCCAGACTGAAATCCGCGCCCGATCTGCTGGCAGATTCTTCGGCTGGGGGCTTGGCTTTGGACATACCGCAATTGTAAACGCCACGGGTGCGGGGCACAATCGAACTGTTTGCACTTCCTGATCGCCTTTAACCATGCCCTCTAGCAATTCCCTTTACGACAGCGGTCTGGTCTGGTTCCGGCGCGATCTGCGATTTGCCGATCATGCCGCGCTCTACCACGCGCTCAAATCCTGCCGCCGCGTGTGGTGCGTTTTTGTATTTGACCGTGAGATTCTGGATGGGCTGCTAGAACGCGGACTGAAGGCCGACCGGCGAGTCGAATTCATCCGTGCCAGCCTGATTGAACTCGACGCTGAACTGCGCCAGCACGGCGGTGGCTTGATCGTGCGGCATAACTATGCGCAGACCTTCATTCCGCAACTGGCACGGCAGCTCGATGTGGATGCCGTCTACGCCAATCACGACTACGAGCCCCAGGCCAAGGCGCGCGATGCGGTGGTCGAGGCAACGCTGAAGCAGGACGGACGTCGTCTGTTTACGTTCAAAGATCAGGTCATTTTTGAGAAGGATGAATTGCTGACCGGCAGTGGCAAGTTCTATTCGGTTTTCACACCGTACAAAAACGCCTGGCTAAAAATGCTTACACCGTTTCACGTCAAGCCCTATCCAGTCGAACGTTATGCAGCTCAACTCGTTCCCATTCCTGCGGACCTGGATCAACCCATCCCCGCGCTCGATGCAGTGGGTTTTGCGGCCAGCAATCTGGCCGAACTGAATATTCCGGTGGGTAGCAGCGGCGCCTCACAACTGCTCGATAACTTTCGCGAACGTATTGACCACTATCACGAGACCCGTGATTTCCCGGCGATCAAGGGGCCATCGTATTTGTCTGTCCATTTACGTTTTGGCACGATTTCAATTCGTTCCCTTGCACGTGCCGCACTGGAACGAACGGCAGCGCAATCGAGCCGGGGCGCAGAAATCTGGCTCTCAGAACTGATCTGGCGTGACTTTTATTTTCAGGTGCTGCATCACAACCCACAGGTGGCCCCATCGGAAGGGCATCACGCTTTCAAGCCGGAATACGATGCCATTCAATGGGAGACTGGCGTCGAGGCCGACACGCTATTTCAGGCCTGGTGCGAAGGTCGCACGGGTTATCCGTTGGTCGATGCAGCGATGCTGCAGATCAATCAGACCGGCTATATGCACAACCGTCTGCGTATGGTCGCCGCGAGCTTTTTGGTGAAGGATTTGGGGATTGACTGGCGTCGTGGCGAACAATACTTCGCCGATCATCTGAATGACTTCGATCTCGCTGCCAATAACGGCGGCTGGCAATGGGCCGCATCGAGCGGCTGCGATGCCCAACCCTACTTCAGGATTTTTAATCCCGTCACACAGTCAGAAAAATTTGATCCTGAAGGCAAGTTCATCAAGCGCTACCTGCCGCAATTGCAGGGTTTAACGGCGAAAGAAATTCATGCACCCTGGCTGGCCAAAACGGGATTGCCTTCAGGCTATCCGGCTCCGATCATCGAACATGACTTGGCGCGTAGACGCACACTCGAACGATATGCAGTTGTGAAAAAGAATCGATAGACTGATTCAGCAGAGTGCCACTCTTGCATTCGCAGAAAGGGCACTCCGCTTCGAAGGACTAGTCAACCGCAAGTTTCCCGGTAAACGCACCGATATTGGCGAGCAATTCGTCGTCCTGATAGGGTTTTCCCAGGTAGACATTGACGCCCAGTTCCATCGCAAACGTGCGATGTTTGTCTGCAGTGCGCGAGGTGATCATGATGATGGGGATGTGGCGATAACGCTCGTCGGAACGAATATTGCGCGTGAGATCAAAGCCATCCATGCGTGGCATTTCAATATCGACCAGCATGACATCGGGCTTGAAATCCTGCATCTGCTGCAAGGCATCGACGCCATCCTTGGCCAACACAACCTGATAGCCTTCACGCATCAGCAGACGCTGGGTCACACGGCGCACGGTGAGCGAATCGTCGACGACCATGACAATGGGCAAGGTGCCGATTGCCTTCGAGGCACTTGCCACGGCTGGAGGCGGAGCGGGCGTATAGGCCGCAGCGGTGCTCGTAAAACTCTGGGCCTCTGGCTCACTCTCGAGGAAGTTTACGAGGGCCTCTGCTTCACTGTCGGAGTTTTCAATCTGCGATGAATCATTACTTGGTTCGGCAATGACTTGAGCTTCAGCATGGCGCAGATTCTTTTCATTCTGATTCAGTTCGATACTTTCGCGACGCTGGGCAATCTGCACCGGATTCAGAATCAGCACGACTTCACCCGAACCCAGTACTGTCGCACCGGCCACACCTGTCATGCGCGCAAGCTGCGGGCCGACATTCTTGACCACGGCTTCCTGGTTGCCGACCACTTCATCGACATGTAGCGCGATATGGACACCGCCCGAACGCAGAATCAGCACCGGCGAATAACGTTGCGCCAAAGGAGCGGATTCTTCACCGAGCAGACGCGACAGGAAGTGCAAGCCGATGGGTTTACCCTGCCAGTCGAAATGGCCGTTAACATAGGCTTGGGCCAGGGGTTCATCCTTGACCTGCTGGACGGCCTCAACCAGAACCGCTGGCAGCGCAAACAGACGACCGGCTGAACGCAGCACCACCGCCTGCGTCACAGCCAAAGTCAACGGTAGATGGACTGTGAAGCGGCTGCCTTTGCCGGGCTGACTCTCGACGGTAACGCGGCCACCCAGTGCGGCCGCTTCTTCACGCACGACGTCCATACCCACGCCGCGACCAGCAAGCTCGGTCACGTGGGTGGCGGTCGTAAAGCCCGGCTGGAAAATCAAATCGGCAGCGCGTTGATCGGTCAAGGTCTCATATTGTCCGATCAAGCCGACGGTGATGGCACGCTCGCGGATACGGGCCAGATTCAAGCCTGCACCATCATCGCTGAAGGTCAATACGATTTCATTGCCTTCGTGACGCGCTTCGACCAGCAGTTCGCCGATTTCTTCCTTGCCCGCCGCGCGCCGCTCTTCACGGCTTTCGATTCCGTGTACCACAGCATTGCGCAACAGATGTTCAAACGGCGCGACCATTTGCTCAAGCAAGGCACGGTCGATTTCTACCGTGGCGCCACGAATGTCGAGGTTGGCGCGCTTGTCGAGCTCCTTCGCGGCCTGACGCACCACGCGGTACAGGCGCTCAGCCACGCTGGAGAACGGCACCATGCGCACATGCATCAAGTCCTGCTGCATGTCGCGCGTCATGCGCTGCTGGATGCTGAGATTACGACCGGCCCCTTCGAGACTGCGCATTAGCGTCTTGCGCACAAGCTCAATATCTTCGACCGACTCGGCCATCATCCGCGTCAGTTCCTGGAAGCGGGTGAAGCGGTCAAATTCGAGCGGATCGAAGTGTTCCTTCTCGCGGGCCATCGACAGTTGCGATTGCATTTGCGTTTCGCCCTGAATCTCGATCTCGCGCAATTGCGTACGCAGCCGTGCAAGATTGTCGGTCAGGTCATTCAACGAGGTGCGAATCTGACCAATCTCATTATCGAGACGGGCGCGTGAAATACTGACTTCACCGGCCTGATTGACCAGACGGTCGAGCACATCGGCACGAACCCGGACCATGGGCGTGGTCTGGTTGCTCGGACGAGCTGTAGCACGGCGGTCAACCAGGGGCTGAACTGGCGCAGGTTCGACGACGTGATCCGGTTCCGAGCTGGATTCGCGCACCGATTCCTGGAAGTGAACCGCTCGAGCTGAAGTCGGATGAGCAAGCAGATTCAGCAGTTCCAGGCCATGATCGTGAGCGCTCAACAGTTCATCAAAGAACCCTTGTGGAATCTGACTGAGGGTTGCGCCGGATTCAACCCGGGTTTCCATTTCATGGATCAGTTCACCCAGACGCATTGCGCCGGCCATACGTGCACTACCCTTGACGGTATGTAGTTGACGTTGCAACGCCAACGTGACCTCGAATCGCGACGGATCGGCCTGCCATTCGCGCAGGTTCTGGCCGATCTGCGGCATATAGTCATTGGCCTCCTGAATGAAAATTTCCATCAGTTCAGGATCGATGTCGTCGCGCATCTGGCTGGCTTCAAGCGCGGCCGTAATCGATGCTACCGCAGGAACGGGAGCCTCTTGCTCCTGCATCGGCATAAACTGAGGCAAGGGAACTGGCTCAGCTGAAACTGGCTCAACCGAAGCTGACTCAACTTCAGGCACGAACTCATTTACGGATGCATTGAATTCTGGATTGAATTCCGATGGTTCGATGACCGATTCATCAAGCGCCGCTGAAGGCATTTCAAATTCTGTTGCCGACTCTTCGATCGAGTCAGCCGATTCAGAAGATTCGTGAGCAGCCAAACCAGAATCAACATGGTAGGCACTCAGCTTTTGACGCAATGCATTCAGTTCTTCGATACGCTCCGGATTTACATTGGGCAGGAATTGGGCGGCGAACTGATGCAGCATCGCCCGCAGGCTTTCAACCGCTGCGTCAAGTAGATCCAGCTCAGAGGGTTCAATCGGAGCCGCTTGTTGCGCTGAGGTGAGCAGTACGCCTTCGATGGCTCGCGCCAGATCATGCACCGCATCCAGTCCTACCGTGGACGAAGATCCAGCAAGCGAATGCACGGCACGGAAAGCGGTCTCCGAGCCGCAACGCTCGAGTTCATGACGCCATTCACTGAAATCGCGCGCGACCGTGCGCACCAACTCATCGGCCTCAACCAGGAAGATGTTGTACAACGGCTGCGCAATGGTGAGGTGACCGATACGGCACAGATCATCGTTACGTGGCGGAGGTAGTTCAGCCGACGGGAAGGGCAGCACTGTTGCACTTTCTTCCGTTGTGCTTTCTTCCGATGCGACATTCTCAGTAATCGCGATTTCTGTAACTTCGTCTTCGACAGGTGGCTCGAATGCATCGAATGGTGACGCCATCAAAGCGGCTTCGTTATCCTCATCCTGAGTCGGCGCATTCAGCGGTTCTGAATCCAACGACAGCGGGGGATCGATCACCAACTCGACTCGCGTCGTGAGTTCAGGTGCGAGATTCTGGAAAACAGCTTCCAGATTTGTTGGATTGGGTCCATGTACCGAACCTGAGAAATCAAGTGTCAGATCGTCAGCCTGACTGATCATGTTCGATTGACCGGTTCCGGTTGTATTTTCTGGCTGAACTTCTGGTAAATACAGCTCGACGACGGGCAGGTCCGTATCATCCACAATCGTGATGAGCAGCGATTCTTCATCCAGCGTTGGGAATTGAGGTACCACCTCAGGCAGCATCCCAGGCACCACCGACAGATCCGATGACGGCACTTCCTGTTCGGCATTTGTTTCAGCAAATTGATCCGTCAGAGATTCAACCCTCTCAGCCATCGCGGGGAGGGCAACGACCGACCTGTCGGGCTGTTGAGTAACCGACTCTGTTAGGGCTGCGTATGCCCGACCTTCGCGCACGGCCGCAGCGTAATCCACCAATGCCTGGGCACGTCGGGATGACATACCCTGCGTGGCGAGTTCTTTGACCCAGGCATCCAGTTCCACAGCCGCGGTACCGAGCAAATCAAGCAGGTTCGGCATTACGGGCGTGGCCGCACTCAATTGCTGGTTCAAGGTTTGTTCGATGCCCCAAGCGGCATCGCCAAACTCGTACAAGCCAACCATGCGGCCACTGCCTTTGAGCGTATGGAAGGCGCGGCGCATCGTCACCAAATGATCGTGGCTGGCGGGGGACTCTTTCAATCCGGCCAAAGTATGTTGTACTGTTTCGAGAACCTCTTGCGCCTCACCCAGGAAAATTTCGAGCAGTTCAGCATCGATTTTTTCTGCATCATCTTCAAGCGGTACGGGAGTCGTCGGCTCAATCGGAAGCATGAGCACATCCTGACCTGCCAGACGGCTGGTTTGGTTCGTCAGTTCAGTGATTCGATCTGTGAGCCCACCGGTACTGATGTTACTTAGTGCGTTTTCGAGTTCATCATTTTCATTGGCATTGAGCAGCTTGATCGCCTCGCCAGCGTTTTCGCGCAAATCACTGTCATCGAGCAGGAGCGCGTTCTCATACACCTGCTCCAGATTGGTCAACAACAGGTCGCGCGCCATTTCGTTATCGGGATTCTCACGCAGGGAATCCATCAGATGGGTCGCGTCGCCAGCGCGTTGCACCGTTTCCTGTTCCAGAGAGGCTGGCTGCGTCGTCGATGCGTCAGTTTCCGGAGTTGTGGAACTGAGCCCTTCGGATACCGCAGAAAGTTCGGCGGGCTTCTTGTCGACTGCAATTCCAATTTCTGCCGTGAACTGGCCGGTTTGTTCGTCGAAATGGAAGACCGTCCCTTTGCCTGATCCGCTTTGTAGCTGTTCGACATAAAAGCCGACAGCGCCCAAAGTGTGAGCCACTCGCTCGAACTCGACCGCATCAGGAACAAAACTATCTTCGGCAAAGCGAAGAATGGATTTCCGGCTGTGCGCAATCGCTTGCGCAGCATGGTCATGCCCCATCACGGCAAGCGCACCTCCAGCCTGAGCCAGCAAGCCTTCCGCAGCAACCAAGCCCTGGCGCTGACTCGTGTCCCTGAAATAAGCATCAAGGGTCTTCTCGACGGTCTGCAAATTGCACTGAATTTCAAGAATGAACTGGCCCATGGTTTGACGCTCATGCGCCTTGCTCGCCAGTTCGTCCAGCCAGGGAATCTGTTCTTCTGCAACGATGCCGGCTGCTGCCGCATCGAGCCGCCCAACCAGTTGCAATGCACGGGCGTTGAAACTGCTGTCGAGTGAATTGATCTGCTCCACAACGCTTTCGAGGAACAAAAGCGCGCTGGCAATATCCAGCCCGATTTGTTCGCTGGGACGACGCGGGTCGAAACTGAGATCAGTCCCGATATTGGCAATCACCAAAGCCAGTTGAGCCAAACCGGGTTGTCCGAAGTTTCCGGAGAGTTCAAGAACCGCGCTTGAATCACGGGAAAAATCGGGAATCTGGGCGACGTTGCCAGCGACAATCGCGCCCCAGGATTTCTTGGCCGCAACGAGCAATTCCTTGACCTGACGGATTTTGGCTGCATCCACCCGATGAGCACGAGGCACACCGAAATCTTGCGGCAAGGCTCGACCCAACCGGTAGACCTGCTGCACATCGCGGATATGATCGGTGACCGGTCGGGCGCGTGCAACGAAGTAAAGCGCATCACGCAATACGCGCTCTGCAATCGTTGCGGAATCATCGAGCAGACGGCGGATTTGCAAATTGATGCGCGCGACCAATTTTTTGATTTCCGCATCTTGTGGAATCGCCTGATTCTGCAATGCCTCAAAAAAGCCACGGGTGATCCACCAAAAGGCGCGTTGCTGCCCTTGCTTGGACGAGGTTTCAATGGTGGCCACGGCAGCTGCCATTTCGCTCAAGGCCGCGCGATCGCTTTCGTTGCGCAAATAGCCAAGCAGTCCGCGTTCAAAACGTGCGCGCTGCTGGGTAATTTCAAGGGGATTCAGTGACCGCGTTTCGGTCAATGGCAACGGCGGCCGTATCGAGAGATCCGGGAAAAACAGATCACTCGGATGAATGCGATCCGCGCCTTTCAGTTTCAATAAAGCCGCATAGGATTCAAACATGCGGAGGGGTTGATGCGGCTGACCGGCCATCAACTCTTCCAGATATTCAATCACGCCATGAAAAGCAGCACCAATGATAGTCAGGGCATCAGCATCACAGCGCGCGGGCTTGGATTCAAATATTTCGTAAAGGTGTTCGACCTCTTCGGTCATCAGAACCACACCGTCCAGATCGACGACCTGCAAAGCGCCATGGGCTTGATGCAAATGCGAGCGCGCCAGACGCAAGGCCGTCGTATCGTCCGGAGTCTGGCTGAACGCAGTGAGGGATTGCAGGGATTGGCCGAACGCTTCACGAATTTCCGGAATCAGCCAGGACAGCGAGCCGGTGTCCACACCGGCCCAGTCCGAATCGTTCAGCAGAGCACTATCGCCCTGACCTACAGAATCATCCATGGTTTGATAGGTCATCAACGGTTGGGGTAGAGATGCGCTCACGAATTTGCTCACTGTTGCGTTTGTTACGGTCAATCTGATCAAGCGACCTTATTTAAGCCACCTTATTTAAGCAACCTTAAAGCGGGTCACCGAGCTCTTCAGTTCCTGGGCCAACTGGGATAGCTGTTGAATCGAGCTGGCCGTCTGACGGGTACCGGTCGAGGTTTCTTCATTCACTTCCAGGATGTATTCGATACTCTTGGCCACACCCCCTGCGGACTGGGCCTGCGCCGAGGTATTGGCCGAGATCTGTTCAATCAGTTCTGCCAACGTGCGCGAGACACGTCCGATATTCGCCAGCGCTTGTCCGGCAGCATCAGAGAGCTTGGCCCCTTCGACCACGCCCTGAGTCGATTTTTCCATCGCCACCACGGCGTCTTGAGTATCGGTCTGAATCGTGCGCACGAGCGCACCGATCTGCTTGGTCGCTTCGGCCGACCGCTCAGCCAGACGCTGCACTTCTTCGGCCACCACAGAGAATCCGCGCCCGGCTTCACCGGCACTCGCGGCCTGTATGGCGGCATTCAGCGCTAGCACGTTGGTCTGCTCGGTAATGTCCGAAATCAGTTCGATGATCTCGCCGATCTCCTGCGACGATTCGCCCAGACGTTTGATGCGTTTGGATGTTTCCTGAATCTGTTCGCGGATTTCGTTCATGCCGGCAATCGAATTTTCCACGGCCCGCTGACCATCTTCGGCTGCGGCCAACGATTGACGCGCCACATTGGCCGACTCCATTGCCGAACTGGACACCTCATTGATCTGCGCCGTCATTTTCAGCACCGACTCACCGGTGCTGCGAATTTCATGTGACTGCTGTTCGGATGCAATCAACAAGCGCTCGGAGGTTTTCTGAGCTTCCGTCGAAGCCTTGGTCACCTGCTCGGCCGTATTGTTGATCCGGCCAACCAGCGTGCGCAGTTCTTCCACCGTATAGTTCACCGAGTCGGCAATCGCGCCGGTGATGTCTTCCGACACAGTCGCCTGCATGGTCAGGTTGCCGTCAGCCACTTCCTGCAGTTCATTCATCAGACGCAGAATCGCTGCCTGATTGGCATTGTTGGTCTGACGCGCCTCTTCTTCCTGCTGCTGGGCGCGGATGCGGCGGCGTTCGGCTTCCGTCGCCAGAGCGGCCGTGTTGTCAAAGTAGGCCTTACCAATCAGGAAACCACCGGCCAGCGCGAGGAAGCCGCAAACAATCATCATTGCCAGATTGATGTAGCGCAGCTTGCTTTGCTCACCATACCGGTTTTGCAGACTCAGGATCGAGGTGCGCAGGTTTTCGTTGTCCCTGAATACTTCCTGCTCTGCCTGCTTGGTGGCAATGATCTTGCGCAAGCTATCGAGCAAAACATTGATGTCTTCCTCATAAGGATCGAAGCGCTTCTGCAACTGCGCCAGTCGGCCACCGACCGGGCCATCCTTGCTCGCCGCCAGGCCGAGCGAAGCATTGCCGTTATAGAGGCCATCCAGCAAGATGCGAAAAGTATTGAGATCCTTTCCTAGAATCGAAGCAATTTCTTCGAGATTGCCACCTTCACTCGAGATCAACTCATTGGCGTTTTTGATCATACGTTGCGTCAGCATGGTCAATTGTGTGGATGCCGAAATTTCTCGAGGGCTGGCGCCCGACTGCAATTTCAATGCAGCGATCTGCTGCGTCACATCAAGCAGAGCCGAGTTGTCCTGATTCAAACGCTGCAGTGCGGCACCAATCGTCGTCAACGCTTTCTCGTTTTCGAGAACCACGCTGGCGTTCTTTTCACTGCGCTTCCACTCATTTGTCAGCGTCACAAGAACTTTTTGATCACTGCCACTCGCGGCAGGTAGGCCGTGTTCGCCTCCCCCTTCCGTCAAGGTTTTTAGATTGGCAGTGAGCGTGTCACGGCTGTCACGTAACTGCGTAAATGCAGCGGGTTTACCTTGTACGGCATTCGGCACCGCCTTGGCCAGACGCTGGGAATGCATCAAGGAATCACCGATCAACTCGGCATAACCGGCTTCATGCGAACTTTGACGAAAATCGCGATAGACAAACAAGGCGCAGATGAACAAAGCCCCAATGACAAAATAAGTCAGCATCTTGATCTGACGATCCAGCGGCCAGTTTCCAATCAATGGGATTTTCCATTGCATCAACGGTGCGGGTGGCGCAGAAACCTGTGGAATCTGGGTGGTATTTCTTGCGCGCTCTTCTTTACTCGAGGGGAAAGGGAGTACCGTCGGCTTCGCCTCGGCAGCCTGACCTGAGGGCTTCCCGGACTTTCCTTTTTCCGCACCAGATTTCATCTTCGATCCCTTTAAGGGCAGTTCAGATGCTACATTCCTAGACATGGTTCCCTCACCAGATTCCAATATTCAAAAAACGGCTGTCTGCCATCAACGCCGGTAAATCCAGTTCTTCCCACAAGCTGCCTTCTTCATCCTGCCAGTAGCCCGAAATCCATCCAACTTGCACAGTTGTTTCGACAGCCTCTTTGGGGGCAACCTGCATTTGATGAACGCCCCGCAAGCCTTGCATGCGCGACACCAGAATGCCTGCGTGAAAATGCATGTCGTTGGCAAAAACCAATACCCGGCTGTCTTTGTCCTGAACCGTAGGCGCACCACCACGGAAAAGGTTCAAATCAATGATACTGACCAGATTGCCGCGTACATTCGCCAGCCCGCGATACCAACTTTTGGTCAACGGCACCACCGTCATTTCCGGCACAGGAATGATTTCACCGGCCTGCGGCAAATCAATCAAGTAGTTGCGATCCATGATCCGCAGGGCCAGATTATTCTGTTTGACCGGAGCAGACTGGGCATTGCGCAGCCGTTCTTCCAGGCCATCCTGAAACTCGCGTAACTGGGTGCGATTGACCGAAGCCTGTAACTGCGCCTCGACCGAAGACGTCGCCGAATAAAAATCCAGCGACACTGGGGATTGGGAGGGCTCCGTAAAATCTTGCATCTTAATAACCTTGGTTCGATCTTAAGCGGCGGTATTAAATGCGCGGATCTTGCTGATCAATTGATCGGCATTGACCGGCTTGACCAGATAATCCTTTGCGCCCTGCTTGATACCCCAAAAACGATCCGTATCCTGATCCTTACTGGTACACATGATGATGGGAATATGCGCCGTGATCGGATCACGACTCATCGCACGCGTCACCTGGAATCCGTTTTGCCCCGGCATGATCACATCCATCAGGATCAGATGCGGAGGATCGCTACGGGCCTTGGAGATCGCCTCCTCCCCATTTTCCGCCGTAACCACGTCATAACCAAACCGCGTCAGCAGGTCCAGGTAATAGTAACGCTCTGTGGCCGAATCATCTACCACTAGTATTTTGCTGATCTGCATTGCCGCTCCCTTTTCAGGCAACTCAGTTGATTGAAGTAAGCCGTTTTTCGACATGGTTTTTCACCGTTTTTAAGAGACTGTCTTTGGTGAAAGGCTTGGTCAGATATTCATCCGAGCCCACCATGCGGCCGCGCGCCCGGTCGAACAAGCCGTCTTTGCTGGACAGCATCACGACCGGGGTACGATGGAATTTCGGGCTTTTCTTGATGAGCGCACAAGTCTGGTAACCATCCAGACGCGGCATCAGAATGTCGCAAAAAATCAGGCTGGGTTGATGGTCATTGATTTTGGCCAGGGCGTCGAAACCATCCTGCGCCAAGATGACCTGATAGCCGGCCTGTACGAGGAAAATTTCAGCGCTGCGGCGGATGGTGCTACTGTCATCAATCACCATTACGCGCACGCCATTTGTATCTGAGTCTGTCATGAAGCTGCCCCGTTGTCCGCTTGTGTTGCCACTCTGAAAGTCCTGCACAAGGTAACAACGCCAGTTTGCCGGATTACTTGAATCGACCACAACCAAAACTGAAATTATTATTGTTCAGCCAGCAACAACCCAGCGACAACCATTACAAATACTAGGAATTTGACCTACCCGTCTCTTTCAAATTTCGACGAGTTCAAAATCTTCCTTGCGGGCACCACATTCAGGGCAAGTCCAGTTCATCGGCACATCTTCCCAGCGGGTTCCTGGCGCGAGTCCCTCTTCCGGCGAACCGGCTGCTTCGTCATATATCCAGCCGCAAATCAGACACATCCAGGTTTTCATATTGATATCGTTCGGGTATGTAGGAGCGGGGCTTGCTGATGGCAAAGTCAGCGCAAACACCGCCCAGAAATGATGAAAGAGTAAAATCGGAGTTTACCTTTTTCCGGGTCTTTGCCTGATCGAAGTCCGTAATCAGCAACGATAGGCAAGCCCATCCAACCCTCTTCAAAAAGCAGATGTCACTTACTCCGCCCATTGTCATGATTTTTGCCGCCAGCGATCCCACCGGTGGCGCAGGTCTGCAAGCCGACCTGATGACCGTCTCAAGCATGGGCTGTCATGGTGTGACCGTCGTCACCGGGCTGACCGTTCAGGACACCGCCGGAGTCGAAGATTTTCTGCCGATTGACCCCGATTATGTAGATGATCAGGCGCGTACGGTGCTCGAAGACATGCCAGTGGCCGCATTCAAAATCGGTGTTCTGGGCAGTGTCGAGACCGTCGCTATCGTCGCAGAAATCGTTTCAGACTATCCAGACATTCCCTTGGTACTAGACCCTGTCCTGACCAGCGGGCGCGGGGACAGCTTTGCGGATGAGGAAGTCCTGGCCGCCATACGTGAATTGCTCATCCCGCAGACCACCATCATCACGCCCAACAGTCTGGAAGCGCGACGTTTGGCGGCGGCGGCCGACGATGGGGACGACAACGCCGAGAACTTGGCGCTGGAAACCTGCGCGGCGCGGCTGATTCAGTGGGGTTGCGAATTCGTACTGATCACCGGTACCCACGAAAACACGACGGAAGTCATTAACTCTCTCTACACCGAGGCAGGCAGCACCCAATCTGAAACGGAAACGGTGATCGAATGCGTCCGCAGTGATAGTTGGCAGCGTCTGCCCGAGAGCTATCACGGCTCGGGCTGCACACTGGCCTCAGCGCTCGCTGCCCTGCTCGCCAACGGTCTCGACATGCCCGAAGCGGTGCGCGAAGCCCAGGAATACACCTGGCAAGCCTTGGCTTCGGGATTTCGTCCCGGCATGGGCCAGCATTTGCCGGATCGCTTTTTCTGGGCGAGAGAATTGCAAGAAAGCAATACCGATGCAATGCTGAAAAAATCCGACGAAGCCTCGTCCTGACATGGTGTTTGCGTCCCCATCCGCTACGAAGTCCATTCGCGGACTGTATGCCGTAACACCGGATGAACCGGACACCGCCCAGCTTCTGGTACTCGCCGGAGCGGCTCTAGCCGGTGGTGCTACCGTCCTGCAATATCGCAACAAGCGGGCAAGTCCTGCATTGCGCAGCACGCAGGCAAAGGCGCTTCAGGCTTTGTGCCAGGCGTTCAGCGTGCCGCTGATTATCAACGATCATCTCGACCTTGCCCTAGAGGTCAATGCCGGATTGCACATCGGCGCGGAAGATGGAGATCTTGCGCAAGTACGTGCAGCGCTGGGTCCTGGGCGACTACTGGGCGTTTCCTGTTACAACCAAATCGCGCTGGCACAGAGCGCGGCTCAAGCCAGTGCGGATTACATCGCATTCGGCAGCGTCTTCGCGTCGCCCACCAAACCAAAGGCGGTCACCGCACCGCTCCGTCTGTTCGCAGAAGCTAAAGCAGCAGGCATCACGCTGCCTCTAGTTGGCATTGGTGGAATCACTTTAGCCAATCTGCCACAGCTGGTGCAGGCTGGGGCAGATGCGGCCGCTGTCATCAGTGAATTGTTCCAGGCCAAAGACATTCAACAACGCGCACAACAACTAGCCTCCTGTTTCAACACCAAACGATCATGACCCAATCCCGCAACGACACACTGTTTGAACGCGCCCAGCGCACCACGCCCGGTGGCGTCAATTCGCCGGTACGCGCTTTCCGCCAGGTCGGCGGCACACCGCGCTTCATGACGCGGGCCGAAGGGTCGTACATGTGGGACGCCGACGGCAAGCGTTATATCGACTATATCAATAGCTGGGGCCCGGCCATCGTCGGCCACGCACATCCGGAAGTGGTCGCAGCGATTCAGAAAGCCGCGCAGAACGGTCTCACCTTTGGCACGCCGACCGAAGCCGAAATTGAGATGGCCGAGGAAATCTGCAAACTCGTGCCGTCGATTGAACAAGTAAGACTGGTCAGTTCGGGTACTGAGGCAACGATGAGCGCGATCCGGTTAGCGCGCGGCTATACCGGTCGCTCACGCATCATCAAGTTCGACGGTTGCTATCACGGTCATGCCGACAGTCTTTTGGTTAAAGCCGGATCCGGTTTGCTGACGTTCAACGATGTGACAATCAACACCGCCAGTTCTGCCGGTGTTCCACCCGAAGTAACCCAGCACACCATCGTGCTCGACTACAACGACTGCGAACAACTCGACGAGGCCTTCAAACGTTATCCCAACGAAATCGCATGCGTGATGGTCGAGCCCGTCGCAGGCAATATGAACCTGATTCGCGCTACACCCCAGTTCCTGCAACGCATGCGCGAACTCTGTACTCAGCATGGTGCGCTGCTGATTTTTGATGAGGTGATGAGCGGCTTTCGCGTCGCACTAGGCGGTGCTCAGGCGATGTACGGAATCAAGCCCGACGTCACCGCTCTCGGCAAGGTCATCGGCGGCGGCATGCCCGTCGCAGCTTTTGGAGGACGAACCGACATCATGCAGCGGCTCTCACCTATCGGAGCGGTCTATCAGGCCGGCACTCTATCCGGCAACCCGGTCGCCGTTGCTGCAGGCATGGCCACACTCAAACTAGTGCAGCAGGCCGGATTTTATGAACGCCTTTCCGCACAGACCGCCAAGTTGATGCAAGGCTTCAACGCAGCAGCACAAGCGGCAGGCCTTGCTTTTTGCAGCGACGCTGTCGGCAGTATGTTCGGTTTTTACTTCGCTGAAAAACTGCCACAAAAGCTTGCTGAAGTTTCTGCTTCCGACATTGAACGCTTCAAGCGCTTTTTCCATCTGATGCTGGATCGCGGCGTCTATCTCGCACCTTCAGCCTATGAAGCTGGGTTTGTCTCGGCGGCGCATGACGATGCAGTCATCGCAGAGACCCTTGACGCTGCCCGGCAATCGTTCGCGTTGGTTTGAAAGCTTAATCGACCGTTTGCCGATAGCGCTTCAACGCCACCACACCGGCCACCAACATGAACAGCACAATCGGCCACAGATGTGTGGCCACTTCAGTAATGCCGTTGCCTTTAAGCATGATGCCGCGCACGATGCACAAAAAATGCGTCAAGGGCAACAGTTCACCAATGCTTTGCGCCCAGCCCGGCATGCCACGAAACGGGAACATGAAACCGGTCAGCAACATCGACGGCAGGAAAAAGAAAAAGGTCAACTGCATCGCCTGCAACTGATTGCGCGCGATGGTCGAGAAGGTGAAGCCGACCGCGAGGTTGGCGGCGATGAAGACAATCAGCGCCAGTGACAGCAGCCACAAACTGCCGACCATCGGCACATTGAACAAGAGTCGCGCAGCGGTCAACACGATGACCACTTGTACATAGCCAATCAGAATATAGGGCACGATCTTGCCCAGCATGACTTCAAACGGGCGGGCAGGAGTTGCGAGCAAATTTTCCATCGTGCCGCGCTCGCGTTCGCGCGTCATGGCGAGCGAGGTCATCATCACCATCGTCATCGTCAGTATCACCCCGATCAAACCAGGAACAACGTTGTAGCTGGTCAGCCCTTCAGGGTTGTAGCGGCGCTGCACGCGCACTTCAAACGGGGCATCGACAGGACGCAAGGACGCCAATGGCCCGTAAAGTTCACGACCCACTGCGCGCTGGCCAATCCCATTGATTGCGGCCAATGCATTGCCGGTTGCAGCAGGATCGCTCGCATCAGCGGCCAACAACATGGCAGGGTGTTCGCCACGCATTAGCTTGCGCGAAAAATCTGGTGGTACAACCAGCGCGAATTGCACCTTGCCAATCGCCAGCAGTTCGTCCGCTTCAGCGGCACTTTCGACTTGATGAGTCACACGAAAGTAATTTGAATTTTCCAGTCCCGCAACAAAACTGCGCGAAAACGGACTTTGATCGGCGACGACCAAAGCCAGAGGCAAATTTTTTGGATCGCCATTGATGGCAAAACCGAACAGGATCAATTGCATGATGGGAACACCGACCATCATCGCGAACGTAAAGCGATCACGCCTGACCTGACGAAGCTCCTTGATCAGAACCGCCATGAAGCGTGCCCAGCTCATGCAGTCTTCTCCGTTGTGTTTGCATCAAAATTATCTTTTGCGTCCTGCATCAAGGCAATGAAGACATCTTCGAGACTGGGTTCGATCTGTTCAATCGTCAGAGCACTCTTGTCGATTGCCGACAATGCGTTCTGAATTTCCGTGTTGCTGGATGCACTGACGTGGAGGCTGGTTCCGAATGGCGCCACCGTGCGAATGCCAGCGACGGTTCTCAGTTGATGCCCCAATTGCACCAGCCCGGCTCCCGCAATGGACCAGGTGACCAGACCGGCGCCAGCGATCACTTGCGCGACCGTACCCTGAGTCAGCAATCGGCCATAGGCGATATAAGCCAGCTCATGGCAACGCTCCGCTTCGTCCATGTAATGCGTGGACACCAATACAGTCAGCCCTGCCGCTGCAAGATCATGAATCTCGTCCCAGAAATCGCGGCGTGCAGCAGGATCAACGCCTGCGGTCGGTTCATCAAGCAATAGCAAGCGGGGTTCATGGATCAGGCAAGCGGCCAGTGCAAGACGCTGCTTCCATCCACCAGACAAAGATCCAGCCAATTGGGTTTTGCGTGTTGTGAGTCCTAAGCGCTCCAGCGTCTCACTCACTTTGCGCGGACGATCCGTTACGGCAAAAACGCGTGCGATGAAATCCAGATTCTCTTCGATGCTCAGATCTTCATAGAGACCGAAGCGTTGTGTCATATAGCCGACCTCGCGCTTGATCAAGGCCGCCTGGGTACGGATGTTGTACCCCATGCAGGTGCCTTCGCCTTCGTCCGGCGTCAGCAAGCCACAGAGCATCCGGATCGTCGTGGTTTTACCGCTGCCATTGGGCCCAAGAAATCCATAAATACGCCCCTTGGGAACGCGCATGTCGAAGTGATCGACCACCACGCGGTCTCCATAACGTTTGGTCAGCCCGTGAACATCAATCAAAGCCTCGACCGGTTCGACCACTTCTGCAGCTTGCATCATCATTGCCCGGCTTTTTGTGCACCGAGTGTTACTTCGAGCGGCTGCCCCGGATGCAGTTTTCGTGCGTCCTGAATTGCGGGCCGCGCTTCCACCATGAACACCAGCGTCGCGCGATTTTCTTTGCTGTAAATAATCGGCGAGGTGTATTCAGCATCACGAGCAATGAAACTGATTTTGGCCGGAATCGGTGCAGCACAGCCATCACAAACCAGACTGACGTCCTGCCCCAGCGCCACACGGCCCAGTTCTGCCTCCGGTACAAAAAAGCGCGCCTTGATATTGGCTGGCGGCAACAAAGTTAAAACTGAACCTCCCGCAGGCACCCACTCACCCTCACGATAAATCACGTCAATGACATCCGCTGCAACCGGCGTACGTTGAGTTTTCTGTTCAACCTTCCAGGAGGCTTGTGCAAGTTGCGCCTGCGCGGCTTTGACTTCCTGTTCGGCCGCACTGATTTCATCTTTGCGGGCACCGAGTAAGGCCACACGCAACTGAGCATTCAATTCATTGACCCGGCCCTGATCGCGCGCGACATTCGCTCGTAACTGATCCAGGCTTGCTGGCGAATTAAATTGTGCGGCAACCAACTGACTGCCTCGTGCGAGATCAGCATTCGACAAAGCCAAAGCCGCCTGAGCCTGTGCCAACTGGGCCCGAATGGCCGCCAGTTCATCGGGGCGCTTCCCGAGCTTCAGATTTCCCAGTTGATCCTGCGCCTGTTGAACCCGGAACTCGGCTTCCTGACGCGCAGCGCGCTCGCTTTCCTGTTCCAGCACAAACACCGGCTGATTGAATTGCACAGTTTCGCCCAGCTTCAAATAAAGCTTGGTCAGCGTCCCGCTAATTGGCGCAGCCAACCGGATGTATTCAGCTTCCGCGTAGCCCGGAAATTTTTCATCTGTGTTTTTTGTGCACGCCGCCAATAGTGTGAGCAGCAATGCCAGCACCCATTTGCCAACATCATGACGACAGATGTTGCTCATGTTCTCTCTCCTTCTGCTTTAATTCCCTGCAATGCAAAACTAATCCGTTGCGCTATGGCTAGGTCTGATAAAACGTGATGGTCAATCATGCTGTTCATCTGTTTGGTATCACGCGAATGGCTCTGATCTTGTTGAAATGCACTCCCGATCAAAATCGGCAAAGCAATTGCGCCAGCTAGAAATGCGGTCACTTGAGGCACTGGCACCTTGGCAATGAAACCGGCCTCCTGTCCTTGCGTAATCAGACCGTTGATCACACGAATGTGGCGCGGCAAATTTGCTTTCAGGAATTGAGTGGCCAGTACATTTCCGGCCATCGCATCGGTCATGATGCGCACCAGCAGCAATCGGTTCTTTCTGCCAAAACGTGCCAGTACGATCAGCGCATCCCGTAGATGATCAATTGGCGCGACTTCAGATCCGGTATGCAATGTCAGTTCGGCAAACATTTCTTCATAGGTCTGCTGCAGCACCGTGCGAATGAAGTTTTCCTTGGTCTTGAAATGGTAATGAAACATGCCAAGGTTAACCCCGGCATGCTCGACCAACCGACGTACCGAAAAGCCAGTACAGCCCGTCAATGGCAAAAGTTCCCGTCCAGCATCCAGCAGGAGTTGATCGACATTTTGAGAAGGACGAGGCATGCAATTACTGTACGCTCGTCTAATAATTAGATCAAGCCGAAATAGAAGCGCGTCTCTTCTAAGCGGATATCGATTCTGCGATTAACGAACAAAGTATTGCGAACCATCATTCCGCAAACTTGACAGGTACCAGCCCCTTGTCGCGACCTGTAAGAGTTAGCTACTATGCCATGTCAGATAAAATGGCAACGCAATAAATAGAGAACAAGGCCAAAGCCACACCGACGTAATCATCAAAGTGGCATGAGATGGCTTGAATAAGAACAAGGGGAAGTGCTGTGCAAAATAATACGAGCCGTTGGTTCCAAGCGGTGCTTCTTGGGTTGCTCTTGTCGATCCATACGGCTTGGGCCGTAACCGCAACGCCCGCCACTGCCCTGAGCGATGCCAGTACCGCCGCTGCTTCAGCGCCGACCAACACTTTAAATCCAATTCAGCAGAAACAGCTTTCTGCATTGCAGTTGCCCTTCATTGCCAATCAGGGCCAGCTGGATCCGCAGGTCAAATTCTATGCGCGCACCTTTGGCGGTACCACCTTTGTGACGGCGGATGGAAAGTTGGTGCATCACTTCTCTGAGGCACTGCCTAAAGCAACCAAGGCCCATTACTCGTTAACCCCAGAAACGACGACTCGCGTATCGGCCAAACCCAAAGCAGCGCAAAGCTGGGCCCTGATTGAAGAGCTGGTGCATGCCCAACCGATTCAACAGATTGCAGGAGAAGAGCCGGCCACCTCTCATGTCAGTTCATTTATCGGCAACGATCCATCCAAATGGCAAAAGGAGTTGCCGACGTATGGCTCGGTGAGTCTGGGTGAGATCTATCCCAACATCCAGTATCGGCTGCGGGCTTATGGCAACAATGTGGAGAAGCTGTTTACGGTACAACCGGGGGGCAAGCCGCAAGACATTCAGGTACGACTCAAGGGTGCACAAACCTTGAAAGTAACGGCGGATGGCACGCTGGAGGCCAAAACCAAATTGGGGCCGATTCGTTTCACGGCGCCGATTGCTTATCAGGAGAAAGAGGGGCAGCGCATTCCAGTGACGGTGGCTTATGCGGTGACGGGGAATCGCTATGGCTTTACGCTCGGGGATTACGACAAAACCGCAGATGTCGTTATCGATCCGCTGTTGCAGTCGACTTATTTGGGGGGCGGGACTTCTAATGGAACCTTTGTAGATACTCGAGATGTGATCACGTCCGTCGCCTTGGATGCAGCAGGAAATGTATTGGTAGCGGGGGGCACAGGAGCAAATAATTTTCCGTCGACAGCGGGAGGAGCGCAAGCATACGCAGGTGGAACAGATGTTTTTGTCGCCAAGTTGAATCCCAATCTGACTGCGCTTATTCAGGCGACTTATCTCGGCGGCACCGATGGCGATTTTGCTAACGCGTTGGTAATCGATTCCGCGGGTAACGTTATCGTGGCCGGCTGGACGGCCTCAAATAATTTTCCATCTACTACCGGAGGCGCGCAAGCAAATCACGGAGCATTTTTTGGAGACGTTAATGGAAACGCTTTTGTAGCAAAGCTAAATGGAAATCTTACCTCACTTATTCAAGCCACTTATTATGGTGACCGCTTTACAGAAGCGACTGGCTTGGCACTCGAATCATCCGGAAATATTTATGTCACCGGATATACAGGAACGACTGTTCCGGGGACATCAGGTGGAGCACAAGCGGTTCGCCATGGAACTGGCGATGAAATTTTTATCGCTAAATTCAATAGCACTTTAACAACCATAGTCCAGTCGAGTTACTTGGGGGGCCTGAACAATGATTCACCTAATGCTATAGCAATTGATGGCAGCGGCAATGTGTATATAGCCGGTCGCACTGATTCATTTGACTTTCCTGGCGTGTCTGGAGGCGCTCAATCTATCCGCAGCGGAGAAGAAGGCTTTGTGGCCAAATTAAATGGGGCTCTTACAAGTTTGATTCAGTCCACTTATCTAGGAGGGAATTATGGAGGCCCTGGTGCGATCTACGCGATTGCGATTAACTCATCGGGGTTCGTGTATGTCACTGGTTACACACAGGGCACAATTTTTCCTGGGACTGCCGGCGGAGCCCAACCGATTTTGAGCGGAAACTCCAATGCTTTTGTTGCCAAACTAACGGGGAATCTCACAAATGTTATCCAGGCAAGCTATCTAGGGGGCTCGGGTTATACCTCCGCTCATTCTCTGATATTAGATGCGGCTGGCGATGTATATGTTGGGGGAGTAACCAATTCTACTGACTTCCCGCAAACGGCTGGGGGAGCGCAGCCAGCTTTCGGCGGCATGAATGATGCATTTGTCGCCAAATTGGATGGCAGCCTCACCCATTTATTCCAAGCGACTTATTTAGGAGGAATTAACGAAGAAGCTTATCCATTGTTGAGCTCATATGCACCTCGAATCAGTTTAGCCAAAAGCTCTGACGGCAATATATATGTTGCAAGTTCCACACAATCTAGTAATTTCCCTCTCGTCCTTGGAGGTGCTCAATCCACGCTTTCCGGTGCCGTTGATGGCTTTATAGTTAAAATTTCTCCGTCTTTAGCCGGTCCATTCGTGAGCTTAAATCCAACCGCATTCGCGGTTTTCCCTATTCAGAAAATTGGCAACTCCAGTATGCCATTTAGCATCAATTTGACCAACAGCGGCAGTGAAGTTCTTAACATTAATGCAATCAATATGGCTGGGCTGGGTGCCGCAAGCTTTACGCGCCAGACAGGTGGGGGTAATTGTGCTGTAGGCCTCTTAGCTCAAGGGGGTAGCTGTACGTTAACCCTGATCTTTACACCCAATGCTGTGGGCCCGCGTATTGCAACGCTATCGGTTGAATCGAACTCAGTAGGGTCACCTCATACACTTACTTTGAACGGAACTGGAATTGGACTTACAGGAATAAGTGACTTCGACGCTGATCGCAAAGCCGATATTCTGTGGCGCAATATCAATGGCAATAATGCGATGTGGCAAATGAATGCCGCAAACATTCAGAACGCGGCTTTTTTGCCAGGTGTTTCATCCGACTGGACTATTGCTCAAGTCGCTGACTTTGATGGGGATGGCAAGTCGGACATTTGGTGGCACAACATTGATGGACGTAATGCGGTTTGGCTGATGAACGGTACCACCATTCAGAGTGCGGCGTTTCTCCCCACCATTTTCACCGATTGGAGTATTGCAAAATTTGCCGACTTTAACGGTGACGATAAGACGGACCTCTTGTGGCATAACAACACAACCGGTGCCAACGCGATCTGGTTGATGAATGGCACCACCATTCAGAGTGCCACCTTTATTGATAGCATGTTCACTACTTTCATCATTGCTGAAGTAGCTGATTTTAATGGCGATGGTAAAGCGGATATCTGGTGGCGCAACAATGCAACTGGTGCCAACGCAGTCTGGTTAATGAATGGCACTACTATTCAAAGTGGCGTCTTTCTGCCCACCATTTCCATCGATTGGAGTATTGCCAAATTTGCTGATTTTGATGGGGATGGCAAAGCGGATCTCTGGTGGCGTAATAAGACGACCGGTGCCAACGCAGTCTGGTTGATGAACGGCACCACTATTCAAAGCGGCGTCTTTCTACCGACCATTCCCAATGATTGGATTTTGGTTGATCCCTGACGAATGACGTGAATCACATTGCGTTCATCAACTCTTGCGTCCACGTGAATTAGATCAGTAAGATTAAATCTGGCAAATCATGCATATCAAACTCAGCCTCAGCTTAAAAATTCTATTTGCTTTGGTTTTAATCACTGGAGCACATCACATTCAAGCAGCTACTCCAATGGTTTCTGGGTTGATGCACAAATGCGGCCTAAGCAATTCAGGCGGAGTCGTGTGCTGGGGACCCAATCAGTATGGTGAACTAGGAGATGGCACGACTAACAACTCCTCAGCGCCCGTACAAGTCGTTGGATTAACGAGTGGGGTACAGGCCATTGCAGTTGGATATTGGCATTCATGTGCTCTAACAGATGCGGGGGGGGTGGTTTGCTGGGGAATGAATGGCCTCGGTGCGCTTGGAGATGGCACGACAACATCTTTCTCCAGCGTACCCGTGCCCGTTGTTGGGCTAAATAGTGGAGTCAAGGCTATTGCAGCAGGCTTTTACCACACTTGCGCACTGACAAACGCTGGGGCCATATATTGTTGGGGGGAAAATGGGCATGGTGAATTGGGTATTGGCACCAGTGACTACGCGGCTCATTCAACACCAACTCCTGTTTCCGGACTTGGAAGTAATGGAATCAAATCTATCACCGCTGCAGCGCGAGGTCATGTGTGCGCAGTTACAAATCCTGGCGGGGTTATCTGCTGGGGTGCTAACGACTGGGGGCAATTGGGAAACAATACGCGTACCTATTCCTATCTTCCTGTTCAAGTCGCCGGATTAACCAGCGGTATTCAACAAGTTATCGTAGGAGTGGATAGCAGTTGTGCAGTCAGCGATCTTGGTGCCGTTCAATGCTGGGGATTTCTACCTCTCCAATTTCGGTACTCAACTATTCCAGTTCCCTTTCCTGAACTTGCGTCGGGAATCAAGAATATCGGCTTAGGAGACGGAGACGACAACGGCTGCGCTCTAACCATTCTCGGTACTGTACTGTGTTGGGGTATCAATTTACATGGTGAGGTAGGCAACGGAACCATGTCTTCTTATGTGGTCACTACACCAGTACAAACTTTAGGGCTTAGAAATAATGTTACCTCCCTCGATGTAAGCCAAGCCTTTGATGCCTGCGCATTACTAAATCAGGGAACCGTTAAATGTTGGGGTGGTAGCATTCCTACTCCGTATCTGGTGCTTAATACCGATGGCGTGACGCCGCTGAATCTAGGTGTAACGCAGACAGTTAAGCCCATCAATAATGATTTTAACGCTGACGTAAAAAGCGACCTCTTGTGGCGCAATGCGGATGGCCGCAATACGGTCTGGCTGATGAATGGTTCCTCCGTTCAGACCACAGCTTCCCTTCTATCACTTTCAACCGATTTTTCGCTTGCCAATGTTGGCGACTTTGACGGAGATGGCAAGACTGATATTTTGTGGCGCAATACTGCCGGAAACAATCTGGTCTGGTTGATGAATGGCAGTGCCATACAGACCGCAACCTTCCTGCCTGCCGTATCGACTGATTGGTCCATTGCCAAGGTTGCTGACTTCAATGGCGATGGCAACGCCGATATCTTGTGGCGCAGTACCGATGGGCGGAATGCACTTTGGTTAATGAATGGCTCCACCATTCAGACGGCGGTGTTTCTGCCAGCGATACCGGCGGAGTGGGTTCTGTCCAAAGTCGCTGACTTCGATGGCGATGGCAAGGCCGACATCTTGTGGCGCAATGCCGATGGGCGCAATGCGCTCTGGTTGATGAATGGCACCACCATTCAGACGGCGGTGTTTCTGCCGGCCATACCCGCGGAGTGGGTGCTGGCTAAAGTCGCTGACTTTGATGGCGATGGCAAGGCCGATATCTGGTGGCGCAATGCCGATGGTCGCAATGCAGTCTGGCTGATGAACGGCTCTACCATTCAGACCGCTGCTTTTCTGCCAGCGGTTCCATCTGAATGGGTGTTGGCCAAGGTCGCTGACTTTAACGGGGATGGTAAAGCCGACATCTGGTGGCGCAATACGGATGGTCGTAATGCGGTCTGGCTGATGAATGGGACGAGTGTTCAAAGTGGGGTGTTTGTTTCCACCATGACCTCGGATTGGACTTTGGTTGATCCATAACCGTTTTTCGAATGCACCACGGTCGTTTGGCTGTAACAGCTTGTTCCCATTCCATTGCATCGGGCATAAGCCTCAGATCAATTGGACTGGAAACATCATCTCCAACGTCAATCGACACTCAATTCTCGTTCAATTTCCTCTCAGTTTCCATTGAAGCACCTCGCCCGCACGCAAGGGGATGATGGTCGTATCCATAAACGGTAATTCGTCCGGTAGCTTCCAAGTCTCGCGCTTTAAGGTGACGTGTTCAGTATTGCGTGGCAGGCGATAGAAATCGGGGCCGTGAAAGCTTGCGAAGGCTTCAAGCTTGTCGAGTTTTCCTGCGGCATCAAAGGCTTCGGCATAAAGTTCTAGGGCATGCAAGGCGGTGTAGCAACCAGCACAGCCACAGGCCGTTTCCTTGGCACCTTTGGCATGCGGGGCGCTATCGGTGCCGAGGAAGAATCTCGCGTCGCCAGATGTAGCCGCCTCGACCAAGGCCAGGCGGTGCTTCTCGCGCTTGAGCACAGGCAGGCAGTAGTAGTGCGGGCGCACGCCGCCGAGAAAGATGGCGTTACGGTTGTAGAGCAGATGATGGGCCGTGATTGTGGCACCGAGCTTTTTAGAAGTGTCACTACGCACATAGTCGGCTGCATCTTTGGTGGTGATGTGCTCAAACACAACGCGCAACTCGGGGAAGGCGGCGCGTAAGGGAATGAGCTGTTGGTCGATGAAGGCTTTTTCGCGGTCAAACAAATCAATCGCAGAATCAGTGACTTCGCCATGAATCAGCAAGGGCATGCCGACCTGTTGCATGACTTCCAGAGTTTTCCAGCAATGCTTGAGATTGGTTACGCCTGCGTCGGAGTTGGTGGTGGCCCCAGCGGGATAGAGCTTGACGCCATGAATGAAGCCGCTGTCTTTGGCCTTACGGATTTCATCGGGCGCCGTGTTATCCGTCAGATACAGCGTCATCAGGGGTTGGAACTTCATGCCGTTGGGTAGTGCAGCGAGGATACGCTGGCGATAGGCCGTGGCAAGCTCGACCGTTGTGACCGGCGGTTTGAGATTCGGCATGACAATGGCGCGAGCGAACTGGCGCGCTGTATGTGGCAGCACGAAGGTGAGTGCTGCGCCATCGCGCAGGTGAAGATGCCAGTCGTCGGGACGGGTAATCGTGATCGTTTGCATAGCGATGTCAGGTAACGAGTTCAGGTACAAGCTTGTTCGGGATGATCACCATGGATTCGTCATGTGGATCATTTGGAGGATCAGCGCCAACTTCTGAATTCTCGTCGCGTTGTTGCAAGGCCCACATGCCAGCATAAACCTCGTTGCGTGCCAGGAGTTCTTCGTGCGTTCCGCGTTCCAGAATGCGGCCATGATCAAGCACGATGATCTGATCCGCATCAACAATCGTGGACAGACGATGTGCGATGACAAGAGCCGTGTGATTGCGGGCGATGGCACGCAGTTCTGCCTGGATGGCTTGCTCTGCTTTGGAGTCGAGGGCAGAAGTCGCTTCGTCGAAAATCAAGATCGCGGGATTTTTCAATAGTGTTCTGGCAATAGCGACACGTTGTTTCTCGCCGCCGGATAACTTGAGGCCGCGCTCGCCCACCGTAGTGTCATAGCCATCAGGCAAACTCTGCACGAAATTGTGAATGTAGGCCGCCTTCGCTACCGCTTCGATTTCTTCCTGGCTAGCGCCGGGCCGACCGTACGCAATGTTGTAGCCGATACTGTCGTTAAACAACACGGTGTCCTGCGGCACGATGCCGATGGCAGCACGCAGCGAAGTCTGCGTCACTTGCCGGATGTCCTGACCATCGATAGTGATCCTTCCACCCGCATTCCCATCATTCACATCATAAAAACGGAACAACAGCCGTGCCAGCGTGGATTTTCCCGAGCCACTGGAACCCACCACGGCCACAGTCTTACCCGGCGGAATCTCGAAATCCACACCATGCAGAATCTGGCGTTTGCTCTCATAGGAAAAATCGACGTTCTCGAAACGAACGCAAGCGCCCTGCAACTGCAGTGGCCCGGCATTCGGCGCATCGGCCACTTCACGATGTTGTTCAAGCAAGGTAAACATGCGATCCACATCGGCCAGGCTCTGCTTGATTTCGCGATAAATCACGCCGAGGAAATTCAGCGGGATATAGAGTTGAATCATGAAGGCGTTGACGAGGACCAGATCGCCCAGCGTCATCGTTCCATTGATCACGCCGAGCGTAGCGCGCCAGATAATCAGCGATACAGCTATCGCGATAATGCCGGACTGGCCGACGTTGAGCATCGACAGGGAAGTTTGTGACTTGATTGCTGCGCGTTCCCAGTTCTGCATGCTCTGGTCGTAGCGGCGCGCCTCAAATTCTTCGTTGTTGAAGTACTTGACCGTCTCGTAATTCAACAGCGAATCAACGGCCTTGACGTTCGCCTTCGAGTCCAGCTCGTTCATCGTGCGGCGGAAATGAGTGCGCCATTCGGTCACGGTAATCGTGAACGCAATGTAAAGCACCAGCGCAATGGCGGTAATCCATGTAAACCAGATGTCGTAGCGCGTCGCCAGAATGCCGAGTACGAGTGCCAACTCCACCAGGGTCGGCAAAATGCTGTACAGCGTCATGCCGACCAGACTGGAGATGCCACGCGAGCCGCGTTCGATATCGCGCGTCACCCCGCCGGTCTGACGTTCCAGATGAAAACGTAGCGACAGGGCATGCAGATGCCGAAACACTTGTAGCGCGATATTGCGCACCGTGCGCTGTGTGACCTTGGCGAAGACGATTTCGCGCAACTCGGTGAACAGCGTCGTACAAAGCCGCAGCAGGCCATAGGCAACCAGCAAGGCAACCGGTAACACCAGCACAGCAATCGGCTGCCCCGGCTTGATGCTGAGATGATCGACAATCTGTTTAAGCACCAGCGGCACGCCAACGTTACCGAACTTGGCTGCGATCAGAAATGCCAGCGCCAGAATGACACGCCCTCTGAATTCCAGCAGATAAGGAATCAAGCTGCGCAGCACACCCCAGTCGGAACGGGAGGGTTTTGCAGGGGAAGGTTCAGCAGAGAGATGGTGGCGCATACGCCATTTTACTGCTCTGCCAACTTTTAACGCTTGGGGTAAAGTGGATGTGTTCTGAGTTACTTCAAACCCACTTGCGTTTAGTTCCTTCCATTGAAAGGGAGGGAACATTCTTGGTCATTCAAAAAGGAGTCTTCATGTCCGCCGCCGAAACGTCCACAACCCCAGTCACCCTGCCGGATTGCCAGCACCTCGCTTTGCGCGTCGTGCCGATGCCGAGTGATGCGAACATGCATGGCGATGTTTTCGGTGGCTGGATCATGGCGCAAGTGGATATCGCCGGGTCCATCGCTGCGGTCAAACGGGCAAATGGCCGGGTTGGAACCATTGCTGTGAATTCCTTTGTTTTCAAACACCCCGTCTTTATCGGCGATCTATTGTCCTTTTATGCGCAGATCATCAAAGTGGGTAATACCTCGATTACTGTAGATGTTCAGGTCTATGCCGAACGCGGACGCTTATCTGAAGAAATCGTCAAGGTTACCGAAGCGACGCTGACCTATGTCGCAACCGGCCCGGATCGCAGGCCAAGAAAGGTGCCTCCTTTGATTTAGAACCATTCAAGCGGCTTTGGCAAATTCTTCCAGTACTTTTTCCTCATAGGCAGACAACTTCTGGACGCTTGGACGTTGCTTCATGCGCTCAAAATGAGCGAGACAGTTCTTGAATGGCGATACGTCCACATTAAAAAATATGCCGCGACGGAAACACCAGAAAAAATAGGCATCCGGTGCAGTGAAGTGATCAAAAAACCATTCTCGACCGGCTAGCAACTCATCGGCGATCTGATAATTTTCGAGCAATATTTTTTGAGCGCAGCGGCGCACACTTTCTTCTGAACCGGGCAGATCGCAATAGCGCTGAGGCAACATATTCGGCGTCAAAAAAGGATGAATTCCCGAAGCACACCATGCCATTAAAGCAATTGCTTTGATTTCCTGCATTGGATCAGATGGCAACAACTTTGCATTGGGAAAATTCCGTGCAATCCAGATTTGGATGGCGACATTTTCCGTGAGCGGTTCGTCGTCAATCACCAGAACCGGCACCTTGTGTTTGGGATTGAGCTTCAGATATTCTGGCGTCATATGCTGGCCCTTGCGATGATTCACAACGACCACATCAAACTCGGCCCCTGCCTCGGTCAAATTCAAATAAGGCACAACCGAACAAGCCATAGGGGCGAAGTAAAGAGATAGTTTCATGTCCACCACCTTTAGAAAATTGACATCAAAGAAACAAATCCGGCATCAAAGTCTTGCTGCCCGGTACGACCGAATACTTTTCCAGATCGGTCACGCCATGTTTGGCGAGCACGTCTTCATCGATATAAAAATTGCCCGTGTTACCTAATGCACGCGCATCGCTCATCAAAATCAGATGAGCCGTATCAGAAAGTATGTCGGTCTTGCGGCAGTGCTCGGGTTTGATGCCGGGGATCATCTGCAAGGCAGCAGTCTGGATCACCGTGCGGGGCCAGAGGGCATTGACGGCAATGCCGTAGGGTTTGAATTCTTCGGCATGACCAAGCACACACATCGACATGCCGTACTTGGCCATCGTGTACGCCACATGCGGCGCAAACCATTTGGCCGCCATGCTGAGTGGCGGTGACAGTGTGAGGATATGCGGATTGCGTCCTTGCTCAGCCGATTTTTTCAGATAGGGCAACATGGCTTGCGTGCAGAGAAAAGTGCCACGCACGTTGACGCCAAACATTAGATCGAAACGTTTCATCGCCGTGGCCTCGGTCGGCGTGAGGTTGATGGCGCTGGCGTTGTTGATCAGGATGTCGATGCCGCCATAGATCTCTGCCGCTTTGCGCGCTGCGGCGACAACCTGATCTTCCTCGCGGATATCGACCTGCAATGGCAAACATTGTCCGCCCGCATCTTCGATTTCTTTTGCCGCGCTGTAGATGGTGCCAGGCAGTTTTGGATTCGCTTCAATGGTCTTGGCGGCGATCACAATATTTGCGCCATCGGCTGCTGCGCGTTTGGCAATGGCCAGACCGATGCCGCGCGAACCGCCACTGATGAAGAGGGTTTTGCCTTTGAGTGTCATGACGGCTCCGATGATTCCTGGTTGTTGATGGGCACTAAGGCCCCCACCCTAACCCTCCCCCAGCGGGGGAGGGTACAAAAACTCCTTCCCCTGCTTGGGGAAGGTTGGGATGGGGGCCAGCGAACTGCAAACTTCAGAAAATCAACCTATGAAAACTGCTTGAAATCCGGCTTGCGTTTTTGCATGAAAGCCAGAAATGCTTCTTTCGCTTCCGGCGAGGCAAGCATGGCAACGAACTGTTCACATTCACTCACGATGCATTGTTCGACTTCAGCCATTTGAGCGCTGCGCAGCATGCGTTTGGTGTTGCGAATGGACGATGCAGGCAAGGCAGCGAGCTTGGCAGCCTGTTCTTCGGCGAACCCCTGCAACTCCCAATCTGGAAGAATCTGACTGACCAGTCCCATTTCCTTGGCCTCCTTTGCGTCGAAGGCTTCGCCCAGTAGAAGTTTTTCGGACGCTCGCTGATAACCCGCCAGTTGCGGCAATAGCAGACTCGATGCACCTTCAGGACAAAGTCCAAGCTGTGTGAAAGGCAACTTGAAGCTGGCGGAATGGGCTGCATAGACCAAATCACAGTGCAGCAGCATCGTTGTTCCGACGCCGATCGCCGGGCCGGATACGGCTACAACAATGGGTTTACTGGCATGACTCAATTGCCACAGAAACTGAAACACCGGACTGTCTGAACCCTTCGGCGGATGCTTGATAAAGTCTTCCAGATCATTGCCTGCCGTGAAGACGTTCTCATGCCCGTGAATAAAAATGACGCGGATCGCCGTGTCTTGTTCTGCAAGCTGAAATGCATCGGCCAGTGCCTGATACATCGCAGCAGTGATCGCATTCTTTTTATCGGGGCGATTGAAGGCGATACGCAGTATGTTGTCGCGGGTCTCAGTGAGAATGTCCATGGTAGTTAGCGATCAAGTCGTCCGTCGATTTTGGTCAAAATAAATAGCCCATTCAGTACGACACATACTACGTATCGCCGATCAATCGCAATTGATTCCAATCAAACCCGCTCAAAAATACCCGCCGCACCCATGCCGGTACCGACACACATGGTCACCATGCCGTACTTGAGATTGCGGCGGCGTAACGCATGTATGACCGTCGCCGCGCGAATAGCGCCAGTCGCGCCGAGCGGATGGCCCAAGGCAATTGCCCCACCAATCGGGTTGACCTTGCTGGTATCGAGTTGCAAGTCATTGATGACGGCAAGTGACTGCGCAGCAAAGGCTTCATTCAGTTCGATCCAGTCGAGTTGATCCTGTGTCAGTCCTGCCGCCTTCAACGCTGCCGGGATCGCCACCTTGGGTCCGATGCCCATGATCTCTGGCGGCACACCGCGAATTGCAAAGGAAACAAAACGAGCCAGCGGCGTGAGATTGAATTGTTTGAGAATTTTTTCGCTGACGAGGATCAAGGCGCCCGCACCATCCGACATTTGCGAACTGTTGCCTGCCGTGACGGTGCCATAGCCATTCTTGGGCGCAGCGAAAACTGGTTTGAGTTTGGCGAGTGACTCAAGATTGCTGTCGGCGCGAGCACCTTCATCTTGAGCAACCGTGCGTGTCTTGATATCAAGCTGACCTGAAGTCAGATTCGGAAATTTTTCGATGATTTCAACTGAAGTCGTTTCATCCTTGAACTCACCGGCCTGCTGTCCGGCAATCGCCTTCTGATGCGAAGCCAGCGCGAAAGCATCTTGCGCCTCACGCGAGACCTTCCACTGGACTGCGACCTTCTCAGCCGTGAGGCCCATGCCATAAGCCATACCTACATTCTCGTCCTTGACCGCAATCGGATTGATGGATGGCCAATGGCCCATCGTCGGCACCATGCTCATCGACTCCGCTCCGGCAGCAATCATCACATCGGCTTCGCCGACACGTATGCGGTCTGCAGCCATCGCAATCGCGGTAATTCCCGATGCGCAGTAGCGGTTCACCGTTACGCCGCCGATGGTATTGGGCAGGCCCGCGAGGAGCACGGCGGTGCGCGCCATGTTCAGGCCTTGCTCTCCTTCCGGAAACGAGCAACCTACAATGGCATCTTCGATTATCGCCGGATCAAGTCCCGGCACTTGCGCCAGCGCGGACTGCAACACGCGCACTAAAAGATCATCGGGCCGAACATTTCGGAACATCCCGCGCGGTGCCTTGCCAATCGGTGTTCGTGTGGCAGCGACGATATAGGCTTCTTGCAGTTGCTTGCTCATTTCAATTCTCCTGATTTCTATAATTTTCCAGATCGTTCCCTCCCCCGCTGGGGGAGGGCTAGGGTGGGGGCCGCTTGAATCACTTCCACAATTCTGACCAACACCCCTTCAATATTCTCTAAAACCTCATTCGACCAAAGATATTTCTCCGCATCGGTCAGGCTGCTCCGAAGTACCGGGGCATATTTTCTTGCGGTTCGGGTGGACTGGTGCTGCATGGTTTGGCTGTGGCCCCTATCCCAACCTTCCCCCAGAGGGGGAAGGAGTGCTCGTTGGTCTTTGCGCTTAGCTTTATCAATTACGAACAGGCTTCCCGGTTTGCATCATCCCCATGATCCGTTCCTGCGTCTTGGGATGTTTCAGCAAACTCATAAAGGCCTTGCGTTCCAGTCCTAAAATCCATTGCTCATCAACCATTGCGCCCGCTTCAACATCACCACCGCAGAGCACTTCGGCAATACAGCGCGCAATATGGAAATCGTGGGCGGAGATCAAACCACCATCGCGCATGTTGACCAACTGGGCCGTTAACGTAGCAATGCCCGAACGTCCAAGAACCGGGAAGCGAGCTTTGAAGGGCGGACGATAACCGCTGTGATACATGGCTTTGGCGGTATCAATCGCATTGCCAAGGACTTCATACTGATTAAACAAAATAACATCACCCTCAACCAAGTAGCCCATCTGGCGCGCCTCGTGTGCAGACTTGGAAACGTTGGCCATGGCCGCGTTGGTGAAATAACGCTTGAGATATTCGAGCAAATAAGTTTCAGGTGCGACTGCGTGTTCTTCCGCTGCACGTCTTGCGCCGTAGCAAAGTCCGCCTCCGCCGGGAACGAGTCCAACACCGACCTCAACCAGACCGATATAGCTTTCCACATTGACGACACGCCGGGCGCAGTTCACCAGTAGTTCACAGCCGCCACCCAGTGCCATTCCGGACACAGCTGCAACAGTAGGAACGCTGGCATACCGCAAAGCAAGAATGGCATCCTGCAATGCCTTTTCTTGCGGTTCAATCGCCGCCACGCCGCCTGACATGAATAGCGGCAACATGGCCTGCAGATCTGCGCCATAAGAGAACGGCTCTTCGGTATTCCAGATCACGAGGCCTTGGTACTCCTTCTCTGCCAAAGCAATCGCGTTGTTGATGCCCGCAATTACGCCCGGTCCGATGGTGTGCATCTTGGTCTTGATCGACAGGATCAGAATTTCGCCGTCGTTGGTCCAGATCATCACACTGTCGTCTTCGCTGATGGTTTTACCCGTATCGGATTGAACAAAACCGACCAGTGGGGCGCGATAAATTTGTCGCTGATAGACCGGCAGATTGGAACGGGGCACATCGGTATTCGTGGCTGGCGAAAATGAACCGTTAGAGCTATGCACTCCGGTGCGTCCATCGAACACCCACGCGGGCAGTGGTGCTGAAGACAGTGCCTTGCCTGCATCAATATCTTCCTTGACCCATAGCGCAATCTGCTGCCAGCCCGCTGCTTGCCAGATTTCAAACAAACCGGTCTGATGACCGAAGCCCCAGCGCAACGCGAAATCCACATCACGGGCGTTGTCGGCAATTTCAGCCAGATGCACTGCGACGTAATGGAAGGCATCGCGGAAAATCGCCCAGAGAAATTGGGCTTGCGGATTGCTCGATTCACGCAGCAGTTTGAGGCGCTCACCCCAATCTTTTTTCTTGAGGATGCGACCGATAAATTCATCGGCCTTGCCACTTGCCGGGCCGTACTCACCCGTTGCCGGATTGAGTTGCAGAATGTCTTTGCCGACTTTTTTGTAAAAGCCGCCACCGGTCTTTTGGCCCAGCGCACCCTTGTCGATCAGCCCCTGAAGCGTGGCAGGTACGCCATAGACGGGAAAGAAGGGATCGTCCTTGAGGATCTGCATGGTCTTGATGACGTGACCCATCGTATCGAGCCCGACCACGTCTGCCGTGCGGAAGGTGCCCGACTTGGCGCGACCGAGTTTGGCACCAGTCAGGTCATCGACCACGTCATAGGTCAATCCATATTTCTCGGCCTCGACCATCGTTGCCAGGATGTTGAAAATACCGACGCGGTTGGCGATGAAGTTGGGCGTATCTTTCGCACGCACCACGCCTTTGCCGAGCGTCGAAGTCAGAAAGGCTTCGAGATGATCGAGAATTTCCGGTTTGGTTGAAGTCGTCGGGATCAACTCAACCAGATGCATGTAGCGCGGCGGATTGAAAAAATGTACGCCGCAGAAACGCGCTTTCAATTCCTCATCAAATCCCTCTGCGAGTGCATTGATCGACAGTCCGGATGTATTGGACGCAAAGATGGCATTCGGGCCAATGAACGGCGCAACCTTTTTATAAAGGTCGTGCTTCCAGTCCATGCGCTCGGCAATCGCTTCGATGATGAGATCGCAGCTTCGCAGTTGTTCGAGGTCATCTTCGTAATTGGCCACACCCATGTAAGCCGCGTCGTCTTTATTGGCCAAAGGCGCAGGTGAAAGTTTTTTAAGATTTTCGATGGCCTTGAGCACAATGCCATTCTTTTCACCTTGTTTTGCAGGGAGATCAAACAGAATGACGGGTACGCGGGCATTAATGCAATGCGCGGCAATTTGGGCACCCATGACGCCCGCGCCGAGGACAGCGACTTTTTTCACGATGAAATTGGACAAGTAATGCTCCTTACTAACTTTTTATTGAGTTATTGATATTGGAGACCTCTCCCTGAAAAAGGAGAGGCAACAAATCAGAACAAACTGGCTTCCATTGCCAGTAAGTTCTGTGCCCCCGACCGAGCTTGCCGAATCAGCATCGCTGTCTCGGGTAACAAGCGGGCAAAGTAAAAGCGGGCAGTGTGTAGTTTAGCCTTATAAAAATCATCGCCCGAATCCTGCTTGTCGAGTGCGATTTTAGCCATGCGTGCGAAGAAATAGGCAAACACCAAATGACCAAGCACACGCAGGTAAGGTACGGCTGCCGCACCTGCCTCGTCGGGATTCTGCATGGCCTTCATGCCGATTTCCATTGTGAGCTTGGTGACTTTCTCGCCAATGTCAGCCAGCGGATTCACAAATTCCTGCATGGCTTCTTCGGTTCCATATTCCTCGACAAAGTCTTGCACCATCTTGCCAAACTTTTTCAGCTTGGCGCCATTGTCCAGGAGGATCTTGCGGCCCAGCAGATCGAGGGACTGGATGGTATTCGTCCCTTCATAAATCATGTTGATGCGGCTGTCCCGTACATATTGCTCCACCCCCCACTCGGCAATATAGCCATGTCCACCAAAAACCTGCATCGCCTCGCTGGTCGCAATCCAGCCGTTGTCGGTCAGGAAGGCTTTGACGACGGGCGTCAGCAAGGCCACGAGGTCTTCCGCATCTTTGCGAATGGTTTCGTCCGGATGATTCAGCTCTTTGTCGATTTGCAGCGCTATGAACGTCGCCAGGGCGCGGCCCCCTTCGGCCAATGCGCGCGCAGTCAACAGCATGCGACGCACATCCGGGTGAGCGATGATGACATCGGCCGCTTGATTCGGCTTGTGGGCTGACGGTGAACGCGATTGCTGACGATCCTTGGCATAGACCACTGCGTTCTGGTATGCCACTTCGGTCAAACCCAGACCCTGCATGCCGACGCCAAGACGCGCCGCGTTCATCATGACGAACATCGCCGCGAGGCCTTTGTTCGGTTCGCCCAGCAACCAGCCTTGCGCGCCATCCAGATTCATCTGGCAAGTGGCACTCGCGCGAATGCCCATCTTGTGTTCAATGGCACCACAGAAAATCGGATTACGTTCACCAAGGGAGCCATCTTCCTTCGGCAGGAATTTGGGCACGATAAACAGAGAGATGCCTTTGGTACCGAGCGGCGCATCGGGCAAACGCGCCAACACCAAGTGAACAATGTTTTCAGCCAGATCCTGTTCACCACCTGAGATAAAAATCTTGTTGCCGGTAATCAGATAACTGCCATCCGCTTGCGGTTCTGCTTTGGTGCGCAACAGACCGAGATCGGTGCCGGCATGCGCTTCGGTCAAGCACATCGTCCCCACCCATTCACCGGAAACGAGTTTCGGCAAATACGCTTGCTGCTGCTCCGTACTGCCATGAGCACGAATACATTCGTAAGCGCCATGGGCAAGACCGGGGTACATGGTCCAGGCCTGGTTGGCTGAATTCAGCATTTCATAAAAAGCATTGTTGACCACGATAGGCAGCCCTTGACCGCCATATTTGGGATCGCAGGCCAATGCGGCCCAGCCCCCTTCAACGAATTTTTGATAGGCCTCTTTAAAACCCTTGGGTGTTGTGACGGATTTAGTCGCTTGATCATAATGACAACCTTCGGCATCGCCAGGCTGGTTCAACGGGAACAAGACTTCCGAAGCGAATTTGCCCGCCTCTTCAAGTACCTGGTCGATCAATTCACGATTGGTTTCAGCGTGCGCCGGTAACTGTTTGAGTTCTTCTTCCAGATTGAACACCTCAAACATCACGAACTGCATGTCGCGCAATGGCGCTTGATAAATACTCATGAATGCTCCGGGGTTAATCTTAAGGTTGGGGATGGTGGTGGTGTGCAGATGAACTCTTTGTACGTCTCACCACTTTGGCGCGGGGCTTTGCTTTGGCTGTGTGTACGGCAATCAAATTATTGAGTGCGCGCTCGGTGCGCTCGACCGCATCGGATTCCTTGAGAAAGCGCGCGTCATGATGCAGGGCCAAGACCAGGGCGCGCGCCTCGAACGTCAGTTGCTCACAATCCGTGCCGGGTAAAAGATGCTCACACTCCACCGCCTGTTTGGCGGCTCGTAACAAGGCAGCATTCCAGGCCATGACCATTTTGACCAGCTCATCGCGAATTACTCCGGGACGGTCGTCATATTCAACCGCGCCACTGATGTAAATGCACCCGCTGGCAATTTCACGCGTATGCCGTTCCAGCCAGCGTTTAAGCATGCCCTTCAGCCTGGGCAAGCCCCGCTCTTCCAGTATGCTGGGCGCAAAGACTTCGCTCTGAAAGCGGCGGTGATATTCATGGATGACGGCGATTTGCAAATCTTCGCGCGAGCCAAAATGGGCGAAAACCCCGCTCTTGCTCATTTGCATACGCTCGGCGAGCAATCCAATGGTCAGGCCTTCCAGTCCATTACGACAGGAGAGGTCAAGGGCCGCATCCAGGATGGCGTTGCGGGTCAACTGGCCTTTGCGTTTGGGTAATATTTTGGCGAGACTCATGGTCCACCTCTAATTTGTTGGGTTCATAATAGAACGACCGTACTATTATTCTTGTTGACTTGCTTGTCAACCGTTTTTTTAATCATCCCAACAACAAATGACTAGTAACGTGATGATTGCCCTGTAATCATGATTCCCAACCTCAGAACGCCGTAAGCGAACCAATTATAGACACGCCGAACCCACGGTCTTTGACGTGGCTCAAGCAAGGGAGCCGCCACCGAGTCATTTTCAATAACCGCTTCCAGCTGGCGTCGCAGTCCCCCGGAAAAGACATGGTCACGCACGACAACATTGGCTTCGCGCGCGAGCAACATGCTGAACGGATCGAGATTACTGGATCCTACGGTTGCCCAGTTATTGTCAATCACGGCCACCTTGGCATGCAGCAGGCTGCGTTGGTACTCATAAATTTCGACCTTGGCCCGCAACAGGTCGTCGTAGAGTGATTGACTGGCGTAATGCTGGAGTGGGTATTCAACCCGGCCCTGTAGCAAAAGCCGGACACGGACACCACGCCCGGCGGCATGTTTGAGCGCTTTGCGAAAACGCCGGCCCGGAAAAAAATAAGCGTTGCATAAAATGATGTCGTGACGGGCACGACCAATCGCGCGTAAATACGTCCGTTCAATACTGGTGCGATTGCGAAAATTATCCCGTCGTACAAAGGCAGCTTCGATTCCACCAGATAGTGGCGTCATCCAGGCGCCTTGCATCCACCAGTGCGCGACGGATCGACCGAAGGCGATATCTCCCTTCACCATGGTTTGCCAATTCAGGCGCAACCATTGATTCATCATCACGACACTGATGGGTCCAACCAAAGGGCCTTGCACTTTGACGGCAAAGTCATAGCGCGGCGCATCCAGACGATTGCCCTTGTTGTCGAGAAAATCGTCACTGATGTTGATGCCACCGACGAAGACAAGCTTCCGGTCAACCATCACCAGTTTTCGATGCAGGCGCCGGATACGTTGGCGCAGGTAGCTCAAACCCAGCCAGCGAAGACGATGTTCGGGACGAAAAACTCGAATTTCCACGTCTACTGCCTCAAGCGTTTTCCGCAAATGCGGCGCCAGATTATCGGAACCGAATCCATCGACTGTGACGCGCACCGTGACGCCACGTTCCGCCGCCGCAATCAGGGCGGCTGTGACGCGTTCACCAATGGCATCATCGTTGTAGATATAGGTTTCGAGATAGATTTCACTTTCAGCGGCATTGATCGCTTCGATCAGAGCAGGAAAATATTCCTGCCCGCAGCAGAGCAGCTCAATATGATTGCCGCTAAAGAATCGGGGCATCAGCGAGCCTGAGCCAACTGCGCTGGCTCATTGAGCACCAAATCCGCCACGATCGGCGCATGATCGGATAAACGGCGCCAGGCAATGCCATGCATCACACGCGCCTGCGATACGCTGAAACCGCGCACATACACACGATCAAGACGCAAGATCGGAAACAGACTGGGAAAGGTTCGAGCAGGTTTATTAGGGGCCGCACGATCGTTAGCCAAGGACGAACTTCCTCTCAACGAATCCGGCCAATTGAACCGGCTGCCCTTCGTCACTGGCGCCGTGCTTTTCTGAACCAGATCGAACACTTCCTGTACACCAAGGTTCTCGGTCAACTTGCGACAAAGCTGACCACGCCAGTCGTTGAAATCTCCCGCGATGATCAACGGCGCATCATCGGGAACGTGATCGCGAATACGCGCAATCAAGGCATCGGCCTGACGATGGCGACTGTCCTCAAACAGACCGAGATGTGCGCAAATGCAATGCAGGCGCTGATCGCCCCACTGGATTTCGCAATGAAGCAAGCCGCGGCTTTCATAACGATGATCGGAGACATCAATATTCTCATGCGACAACATCGGAAAGCGCGACAGCAGGGCATTACCGTGATCGCTGGCGTAACCGCCTTTGGTATGCGTCGCATTGCGACCGTAAACCGCTTCGGCCCAACCGGCATCAGCCAGAAAATCATGTTGCGCCGCTTCGGGCCAGTTGGAAAACCGCTGGGCGTGCCGATCATTTCGTCCCTGCACTTCCTGCAGGAAGACCATATCTGCATTCAGGCGATGTAGCCCCAGCCGCAGATCGTGAATACGATTGCGCCAGGCAAAGCCGGACACGCCTTTGTGAATGTTATAGGTCGCAATTCTTAGCTTGAGCGGAACCGCCTCGTTCGTTGCTCTAGCCGCAAGGCGCGCGGCACTCTCAACCTGACTCAGCGTTTCGGTTGTAGCGGCGGGGTCTGCATCAAAGTCTGGCGTTGGGGCAGACTCAGAATCGCCTCGGAATTGCTTGGAGAAAAACATCGTTGCGCAGCTTCACGGTAGTCCAGCCAAGCGTACTGCAGATGCTCACGCGGAGCAATCTGCACCTTCACCTGAGCGGGATAATTATTCGGCAAGCAAAGCCCAAACCAATGCTCGGTATTGTGCATTACCCCTGGCGCGTAGCGATGGCGCCATTGAGGATAGATACTGTATTCGATGGAATGGTTCCAGTCCATCAGACAATGCCCTGTTGCATCAATATCCGTCTCTTCCAGCACTTCGCGCCGTGCGGTCTCGGCGACCGCTTCATCCACCGCGTCCTTGCTTCCCGTGACCGACTGCCAGAAGCCCGGACTGTCCGCACGTTCCAGTATCAAGACACGCAGATCTTCTGTGTGGATGACAACGAGGACGGATTCGGGGATTTTATGGCGCATGCAGGCTTTGTCCAACCTGCCTCAACCGCAAGCTGCCTTTTGCAGCACATCTGCCGCCCACTGATTCAAACTTTTGCCCGAGGCCTGAGCAGCAATGTTCGCAGCACTATGAATCTCTGGAGGAACTCGCAACATGATCTTTCCTGAACTCGGCTTTTGCGGATCGACGCCACGTTCCTCGCAAGTCTTCAGATAAAAATCAATGGCAGATTCAAAATCCTTGCGTAGAGCATTCGGCGTCTGACCATGAAAACTGATCTGATCACGTATGCCCAGTACCTTGCCAAAAAAAATGTTGTCATCCGGATCAAAATCAATCCGGGCGGTATAGCCTTTATAACTCAATGTATTCAGCATACTCATGGTTTTATTCCTTGCTCCATCAAAAACAACTCAATTTCGCGCACTTGATAGCGCTTCGCCTCCTTGGCTGGATGAGGCCGATGTAAATCCAATCGCGCCCCAGACAAAATGAAGGCAATACGCGAACCACCACGCTCGATGAGTTCCGCACCCAACGCCCGCATCATCGCCTCAATATCAGCAAAGACAATGTTAGCGGCGGTTGGCTTGCTAAAAATTGCCAAGAGCGTTTTTTGATGTTTTGACTTCACGAATAAATGCTATCACTTTCTGATATCAAATAACAGGGAGCGAGCAAAAAAAAGAGCGCTGCCGCGCCCTTTTTTCGGTTGATCCTAACTATGCGACCTTCTGATCCACATTCCTCAACCGAATGTGTAACTCACGCAACTGCTTTTCGTCGACCGGGCTTGGTGCTTGTGTCAGTAAACACTGCGCACGCTGGGTCTTGGGGAAAGCAATCACATCGCGAATCGATTCGGCACCGGTCATCATGGTGACGATGCGGTCCAGGCCGAATGCGAGGCCGCCATGTGGAGGTGCGCCGTATTGCAAAGCATCGAGCAGGAAACCAAACTTGGCCTGGGCTTCCTCGGCATTGATATTGAGGGCGCGGAAGACCTTGCTCTGCACTTCCGCGCGGTGGATACGAATTGAACCACCACCGATTTCCCAACCATTGAGCACCATGTCGTAGGCTTTGGCCAGACACTTGCTCGGATCGGTTTCGAGCCAGTCTTCGTGACCATCCTTGGGCGCAGTAAAGGGATGATGCGCAGCGGTGTAACGCTCTTCGGCTTCGTCGTATTCGAACATCGGAAAGTCCACGACCCATAGCGGTTTCCAGACATTGTCGAACAAGCCGTTCTTCTTGCCGAATTCGGAATGACCGATCTTGACACGCAGTGCGCCGATGGCGTCGTTGACCACCTTGGCTTTGTCGGCACCGAAGAAAATCAGGTCTCCGTTCTGCGCACCGGTACGCTTGAGCACTTCGTTGAGCGCTGCATCGTGAATGTTTTTGACGATGGGCGACTGCAATCCGTCACGTCCCTTTTCGAGTTCGTTGATCTTGATGTACGCCAGACCTTTGGCGCCGTAAATGCCGACAAACTGGGTATACGCATCAATCTCTGAACGTGGCATGGCCGCACCGCCGGGCACGCGAAGGGCGACCACGCGGCCGCCCTTCATGTTGGCGGCACCGGAGAACACCTTGAAGTCCACGTCGGCCATGACGTCTGTGATCTCGGTGAACTGCAGCTTGACGCGCAGATCAGGCTTGTCCGAACCATACATCCCCATTGCTTCGGAATAGGGCATGACGGGGAATGCAGGCAAAGACACATTCATCGCCTTGTCGAAGACGTGACGGATCATGGTCTCGAACAGTTCACGAATTTCGAATTCGTTCAGGAACGAAGTCTCGCAGTCGATCTGCGTGAATTCAGGCTGACGATCCGCGCGCAAGTCTTCGTCGCGAAAGCATTTGACGATCTGGTAGTAGCGATCAAAGCCCGCGACCATCAGCAATTGCTTGAACAACTGCGGCGACTGCGGCAGCGCGAAAAACTGACCGGCGTTGACCCGCGAGGGCACCAGATAGTCACGCGCACCTTCGGGCGTGGACTTGGTCAGCATCGGCGTTTCGATGTCGATAAAGCCGCGTTCGTCCAGAAACTTGCGGACTTCAATCGAGACGCGATAACGCAGCATCAGGTTCTTTTGCATCTGTGGACGACGCAGATCCAGCACGCGATGCGTCAAGCGTGTGGTCTCGCTGAGGTTGTCGTCATCAAGCTGGAATGGCGGCGTGACGGATGGATTCAACACCTCCAACTCTTGACACAGCACTTCGATTTCGCCGGACTTCATGTTGGCGTTGGCCGTGCCTTCGGGACGCTTGCGTACCAGGCCGACAATCTTCACGCAGAATTCATTGCGGATCGATTCAGCGACTTTGAACATCTCGGCACGATCCGGATCGCAAACGATCTGGGCAATGCCTTCCCGATCACGCAGATCAATAAAAATGACACCACCATGATCGCGGCGGCGATGCACCCAGCCACACAGCGTCACGGTCTGACCCAGTTGTTCGGTAGTGACGAGGCCGCTGTAATGAGTGCGGGATGTGGATGTCATGAATACTCCTGATGGCACGACGAACGTCGTTTATTGATGCAAATGTGAAAGTGAATGTTGTGAATGCGTAGAACAAAAGTCTATTTCGTGATCACGCGATTCGGTCGAGAGGGGCCGGGGATAACGACTCCCATCGACACCACAAACTTTAGTGCCTGATCAATCGAAATATCCAGATCAACGATCTCGGACGGGGGCAAAATCAGGACATAACCTGAAGTGGGATTCGGCGCAGTCGGTACATACACCGTCACATAATTAGGGGCGAGCGGTTTCTCCAGTTGCTCACCCGGATCACCAACGACAAACGCGATCGACCACATGCCGTCACGTGGAAACTGCACCAGTACGGCTTTACGAAAGGCCTGTCCCGATGGCGAGAACAACGTATCTGAAACCTGCTTCACGCTCGTATAGATGTTGCTCACAATTGGAATGCGCTGCAGAAGGGCTTCCCACCAGTGCAGCAAGCGACGACCAACAAAATTGCGCGCCAGCACACCTACGACAAAAATCGTCAACAGCGTAAACAGCATCCCCGTACCAGGAATATTGAACGGGAACTCCTGACGAACCGACGCCGGCAAGAGCAACAAAGTCTGATCCATCGTCGTGACAATCAGGCTCAATACCCAGAGCGTAATCGCCAGAGGGACAAGAATGAGCAGGCCGGTGAGGAAGTATTTTTTCATTATTGAGCCGACTGGTTATGAGACCGGCTGAGATTTTATGTACTCAGGAATGGGTTGCGATGGGCGATTGGTATTCGATCTGAATTCAGTACGAATCAGTGGCAGGCGCAACCGGGCGCACAGGACGCCGCTGCGCTTGCTGCAGGAGTATCGCCGCTAGTAGATCCACCCGACGATCCGCCTGAATCCGTGCTCTTGGCCTCCGACTTGTCGCCAGTACTCTTGGCCGGTGACTTGCCGCCATCGCGAAAATCGGTCTGATACCAGCCAGAGCCTTTCAACTGAAATCCGGCAGCAGTAACCTGCTTCTTGAAAGACGATTGATGACAGGCAGGACAATCGGTCAACGCTGCATCTGACATTTTCTGCAGAACGTCTTTGGCAAAGCCACAGGCTGCGCAGCGATAAGCGTAAATGGGCATAGAAACTCCGGAAGATTTGTCTGCAAGAACGCGGTACTTGAACTCACATTCAGCCCGCATCCCAAAGTCGGCGTCGACTTACAAACCAAAGCCTTGAATTATAAACGTTTTATGGTTTCAACTCAGCATTTCAAGAGGACGGGACGGAATGACAACAAAAAAGCCGGCCTCAGCCGGCTTTTGTCATGAGCGCCGAGATCAGAACGGGATGTCGTCATCCATGTCCTCGAAGCTGGAAGCAGGTTTCTTCGCCGGGGCGCCAGCCGGTTTGGCCGCAGGGCGACTCGCTCGGGGTTCGTCGTAACTCGCTCCACCGCCGTCGTCGCTGCCACCACCCATGCCGGAGCGGCTACCCAGCATCTGCATCGTGTCCGCCTTGATTTCAGTGGTGTAACGGTCCTGGCCGTCCTTGTCCTGCCACTTGCGCGTCTGGATCTTGCCTTCGATATAGACCTGCGAACCTTTTTTCAGATATTGCCCGGCAATTTCGGCCAGCTTGCCGAACATCGAGATGCGATGCCATTCGGTCAGCTCTTTCTGCTCGCCTGTGGCCTTGTCCTTGTATTTGTCTGTGGTAGCCACAGTTATGTTGGTGACCGCGTCGCCGCTGGGCATGTAGCGGGTTTCGGGGTCTTTGCCGAGATTGCCGACGATGATTGCTTTATTGATGGATGCCATGTTGCTCTCCTGTGGACCGCCCCCAGTCAAGTGAAGTCAGGGTCGGCGTTGGTGAATGAATGTCCATTACTTTGCGCTTACAAGGATGTTCGCGCCAGTGTTTTGAACTGCGCTATATTAGTTGATTTTTCGCCGCAAGCTTCACCAACTGAGTATTCGATGGACGAAATTCGCATTCGTGGGGCACGCACCCACAACCTCAAAAACATCAATCTCGATCTGCCGCGCCACAAGCTGATCGTGATAACCGGCTTGTCCGGGTCCGGCAAGTCTTCGCTCGCCTTCGACACGCTGTATGCCGAGGGCCAGCGCCGCTATGTGGAGTCGCTGTCGGCCTACGCACGCCAGTTTTTGCAATTGATGGAAAAGCCGGATGTCGATTTGATCGAAGGTCTTTCGCCTGCAATTTCCATCGAGCAAAAAGCCACCAGCCACAACCCGCGCTCGACCGTTGGCACAGTGACGGAGATTCACGATTACCTGCGTCTGCTGTATGCGCGCGTGGGCACACCTTACTGCCCCGATCATCATCTGCCGCTGCAGGCGCAGTCGGTCGCGCAGATGGTCGATGCGGCACTAGCTTTGCCGGACGAAACCAAGCTGATGATCCTGGCCCCCGTGGTGCGCGAGCGCAAAGGTGAGCACATTGATCTATTTCAGGCAATGCAGGCGCAGGGCTTTGTGCGCTTTCGGGTGAATGGGAAGATCGTCGAGGCGGAAGATTTGCCCAAGCTGAAAAAAACCGAGAAGCACAGCATCGATGTGGTGGTAGATCGCGTCAAGACCAAATCGGAGTTCGACGAGAATCTGAAGCAGCGTCTGGCCGAATCATTCGAGACGGCATTACGTCACGCCGATGGTCGAGCGCTCGCACTCGAAATGGATACGGGCAAGGAACATCTCTACTCTTCGAAATTTTCCTGCCCGGTTTGCGATTATTCGCTGCAGGAACTCGAGCCGCGCTTGTTCTCGTTCAACAATCCGATGGGTGCCTGCCCGACTTGCGATGGTCTGGGTCACATTACTTTCTTCGACCCCAAGCGCGTTGTCGCCTTTCCGAATTTGTCACTGGCCAGTGGCGCGATCAAAGGCTGGGATCGACGTAATCAGTTCTACTTTCAGATGCTGCAAAGTCTGGCGGCATTTTATGAATTCGATATTGAATTGCCGTTCGAACTTCAGCCGGAAAATACCCAGCAGATTCTGCTCTATGGTTCTGGCAAGGAAACCATTCCCTTCGCGTATATCAATGAGCGTGGTCGCACAGTGATGCGCTCGCATACTTTCGAGGGCATCATTCCCAATCTGGAACGGCGCTATCGCGAGACCGATTCGATTGCGGTACGCGAAGAGCTGGCCAAATACCAGAACAACAAGCCCTGCCCAGAATGTGAAGGCACGCGTTTGCGGCTGGCTGCACGGCATGTGCGCGTGGGCGCCACAGATAACGACAAGCCAATTTACGAAGTCAACGCGCTGCCGTTGCGCGAAGGCCTGCGCTGGTTCGAGGGCATGACACTGCAGGGCGCAAAAAGGGAAATCGCCGACCGCATCATCAAGGAAATCGTTGCGCGATTGAAGTTTCTGAATAACGTCGGGCTCGATTATCTGTCACTGGACCGCAGTGCTGAAACCTTGTCCGGCGGTGAGGCACAACGTATCCGGCTGGCATCGCAAATCGGCAGCGGCCTTACCGGCGTGATGTACGTGCTGGATGAACCATCAATCGGCCTGCACCAGCGCGATAACGACCGGCTGATCGGCACACTCAAACATTTGCGCGACCTGGGCAATTCAGTGCTAGTGGTCGAGCACGATGAAGACATGATTCGCGCTGCTGATCATGTGGTGGACATGGGCCCCGGCGCTGGCGTACATGGCGGCCATATTCTGGCTCAGGGCACGCCCGCAGACATTGAAGCCAGTCCCGATTCGTTGACGGGTCAGTATCTTGGCAAAGTGTTGCGCATTGAATTGCCGAAGCAGCGCGTTGCGCCCGGTTCGTCAGCACGCAACGCGCGGCCTATGGTGGTGATGCCGCTTTCGAAGGCAAAGGAAAAGCAGGTCGCACGTGAGGCTAAAGCAGAGGCCAAAGCTGCGGCGAAGAATGCCAAGAAAGAAGTGGTCGAAGAAATTGTTGAAAGCCCGGCAACGGAATTCCCGGGCAACTGGTTTCACATCGGCGGCGCTTCCGGTAACAACCTCAAATCCGTCACATTGAATCTGCCGGTGGGTCTATTGGTCTGCATCACAGGCGTGTCCGGCTCCGGTAAATCGACACTCATCAATGACACGCTCTATCACGCCGTGGCGCGACATTTATACGGCTCATCGACCGAGCCCGCACCGTTTGAAAGCATTAGCGGATTGGAGCATTTCGACAAGGTCATCAACGTCGATCAGAGTCCCATCGGTCGTACGCCGCGTTCCAACCCGGCAACTTACACCGGTCTGTTCACGCCGATCCGCGAACTATTCTCCGGTGTACCCGCAGCAAAAGAACGCGGCTACGAAGCTGGCCGCTTCTCATTCAACGTCAAGGGTGGCCGCTGCGAGGCCTGCCAAGGCGACGGCGTAATTAAAGTCGAAATGCACTTCCTGCCCGACGTCTATGTTCCTTGCGATGTCTGTCACGGCAAACGCTACAACCGCGAGACGCTGCAAGTGCAATACAAGGGCAAGAACATCACTGAAGTGCTGGAGATGACGGTCGAAGATGCTTACGATTTTTTCCAGGCGGTTCCGGTTGTCGCACGCAAACTGCACACTTTGCTCGACGTCGGTCTCGGATACATTCGTCTTGGTCAAAGCGCGACCACGCTGTCCGGCGGTGAAGCGCAGCGCGTCAAATTGTCACTGGAACTGAGCAAGCGCGATACCGGACGCACGCTTTACATTCTCGACGAACCGACGACCGGTCTACACTTCCACGACATCGCTCTGTTGTTGAAAGTGATCCACACCTTGCGTGATCATGGCAATACGGTGGTGATCATCGAACACAATCTCGATGTGATCAAAACGGCAGATTGGGTTATTGATCTCGGCCCGCAAGGTGGCGATGGTGGCGGGGAAATCATTGCGCAGGGAACGCCCGAACAAGTGGCAGAAAATCCAGCAAGCTTTACCGGGAAATATTTGCAGCCCTTGCTTCAATAAGTAGACACCGTTCGCACTGAGTAGGCCGCAAGCCGTATCGAAGTGTGCAACGACTGAAAAGCTGGCAGGTTTTTTATTTTGGTGGCGCTTGCCCGCTCATCCTTCGATACGGCCGATGGCCTACTCAGGACGAACGGGCAAAAGTTAGGGCGCATGACATCTAATCTCCTCCCCCTAATCTGGAAGGAGAGATTAAGCTAATCTTTATTTCTTAATCATGCGTTCCCAGCTAAAGGGACCAAACCGGTTTCCACTGCTGGCCACATTGACTCGAGGGTTAATCGTAAGCTTGAGCCACTCCAACGGGAAAGTGCTGCCGTGAACGACAATCCGGTGGAAATTCGGCAAGGCGTTGTAGACGCCAGGGTGGTGGTCATAAGCATCATCACCACAAGCCACTTCCACACCCGGTGCGGCCGATTCGGTCACACATGGAGCGTTATTGACGAGCGGATTATCCGACCGGTAAGTGTGTGAATCACCGTTGAGTAAAAGAACGGGTTTACCAAAATCTGCGGTATGCGCTGCGATACTGTCGACAAATGGTTTGTATTGCGCGATGTGGCTTGCTGCTTTGCCATCCAGATCCCACATATCGGCCTGGATTTGAATCACGACCGCTTTGGCGTCATAGGCTTTAGCCTGGGCAAAAGCGGCGTCGAGCCAGCGCAAATCGGCGCCCGTTCGTTCGTCGCGTTCAGTTTTCTGGGTTTGGCTTTCGGTGGGCGAGCCATACCAGACATCGCTGTCGTTATTCGAGCCTCCGGGAATATTCATGGTCATAAACAGGACGCCAGACTGCCCCCATATGACGTTCTCGACATACTTGCCATCGCTTGGATGATTGGCCTGATCGAACCATTGTGACTGGGATAGAACGAGTTTGCGTTCACCAATCGCAAAGCCTGGTTTACCGAAGAAAATCGAGCGAATCAGGGCGAGATTTGAAACCGGATTACCGCCTGCATAATCGACCAGATTTCCGTTTGCGTCACGCACGTAGTCAATCTGACCCGTGGTCTTATTGTATGTGCCGCCACCTTCACCGGCTTTGTGGCAGTCGGTCCATTCATTGTCACCGGGCGTATAAACGAGAGGATGCGTAAATGACTTCCACAGATCAAACACTGATCGGTCGTAGGCCTCGGTACAGAATTGTTTGCCTGAGTGGATATCGCCAACATGGAGAACGAGGGAAACATCCTTGTCTGCATTGATATTGGCAATAAACGCCGGGGTCTCGCCAAACTCAGCCGTGTCGGTCGGCGTTGTACCGTAGGGCGAGTCCCCAAATACGGCGATACTTTTTACGCCTTGCGAATTATCGAAAGGGGTATTCGCTGCAAAGCCTGTCGTGGCAATTGCCAACAGACTTGAACTGATCATGAGGGGAAGTACGAGCTTACGCATTGATTTGTGCTCCAGGGGGTAAAGCGAGTCGCACTATTCAATTGCGTGGATGCATTGACGATAGGTGGCGACACGCGGCAGTCAAATTTGCCGGGAGCAACTATCGGGGAAAAATATTACAAGATCATGAATCTGACTCGATCTTGGGCTAGATCGAGTCAGATTCAAGCGCGTTCATTAATGCCTGAAAGTTCGCAGGCTTGAATTATTACGCCAACACTTCAGGGTCATGCAGCCTTAAGTATTAAGGCTTCACGAATTTCAAAACAAATTCATCCTTTGGCTGCGGGGGTTCAGGAGCAACCTTGTCACGCGGGTCGCTGGGATTGCGCAGGAAATTGCCTTCGGCTGCGAGTTTGAAACCGGCAGCCTCAATTTCCTTTTGCAAGAACGCTTGTTCCATCCGATGCAGCGTGGTGGATTCGCTGATGCCGGTGCCCGGGCGACCCGAGTGATCGGCAATGACATACATGCCACCGTGCTTGAGTGCCTTGAACAAAGCCTGGTTCATCGCTGCACGATTCTCTGCGCCCATACTGCCAAGGTCGTGATAATTGAACATGCAGGTGACCAGATCAAGTCCTTCGTTGGCCACTTCAGGTGGAACCGGGTTAACGAGTGTTACCGGCAAGGGAACGATATTGCTGGTGACAGGATTTTTAGCGCGTGTAGCCAGCATTGCGCCCGGAGCCGGCCGTGGTGTCGCACCAGGCGCTGGCGGAGGTGGGTTGGCAACAGGGGGGGTATATTGGCCATAGACTTTTCCAGTTGGCCCGACTGCCCGCGCAACCAGCTCGGTAGTGTAGCCACCTCCTGCTACCAGATCGAGTGCGACCATCCCGGGGCGGATACCGATGAAGGCAAGTATTTCGGCAGGTTTACGGCGAATATCGTTGGTGCGATCCGCATCGGAACGATCCGGTGCAGCAATAATTTCGGCGATGCGTTCCTTGCTTAGGGTTGGCGCTGAAGCTGTGCCCGAGCCACTCATCGAACTGCAAGCGGCAAGAACAAATAGTGTGGCTAGTAACGCAGCTGCTGGTAAAACCGGAAGTGAGAAAGTCTTTTTCATGTCCCATCCTTTTTATAGAAAGCGTGATGGGGAATGATAAACCCACTGGCGCGTCATCACTCACCTCGTACACAACAATTCAATGCCGGTTGCCCATGTAGGTCAGAGCGGCTGAAGCAATGGCGCCGCTTTATCTTACAAAATGTCAGGCTTAAAGCAGCTACCGCCTTCATAAATCCTGGTGAAGAATACAATCTCGGCAAACTGAAAATCTGATGCAACCGAAAGGAACTCAAATAATGCAAGTGGCAGCCTCCATCTTCAAGGCCTACGACATCCGTGGCGTCGTCCCCTCAACAGTTACAGAACAAGTTGCCGAGGGCATTGGCAAGGCGTTTGGAACGATTGCACGTCAGGCTGGTGAGACCTTGGTAGCCGTCGGTCGCGATGGACGCTTGAGTGGCCCTTCATTGAGCGCCGCGCTGATGCGTGGCCTGGTTTCGGTGGGCATTGAGGTCATTGATGTCGGCGCGGTGACCACGCCAATGTTGTACTTCGCCGCCAACACGCTCTGCAAAAGTGGCATTCAGGTGACCGGTAGCCACAACCCCAAAGACTATAACGGCTTCAAGATGGTGCTCGCTGGACGCGCCATTTATGGTGAAGACATCCAGGCCATCAAGCGCATGATGGAAGCCGAAAACTGGATCGAGCAAAGTGGCGGTCAGATTCGCAACGCCGATGTTTTGCCTGCGTATCGGGATCGGATCGTTGGTGACATCAAGCTGGCGCGCCCGATGAAAGTCGTCGTCGATTCCGGCAACGGCATTGCCGGTGCATCGGCACCCGATATTTTGCGTGCGATTGGTTGCGAAGTAATCGAGCTGTTCAGCGAAGTCGATGGCAATTTTCCCAATCACCATCCCGATCCAAGCAAACCTGAAAATCTGCGCGATTTAATTAACGCACTACAAACCTCTGATGCGGAATTGGGCTTGGCATTTGACGGCGATGCGGATCGTCTGGGCATTGTTACCAAGCAGGGCAATAATATTTATCCGGATCGGCAGATGATCCTGTTTGCGCGGGACGTGCTGAGCCGCGTGCCGGGTGGCACCATTATCTACGACGTCAAATGTTCGCAACGTTTGGCTCCGGCCATTGAAGCCGCAGGCGGCAAGGCGCTGATGTACAAAACCGGCCACTCGTTGATTAAAGCCAAGATGAAGGAGATTGATTCTCCTTTGGGTGGAGAGATGAGCGGCCACATCTTTTTCAAGGAGCGCTGGTACGGGTTTGACGACGGCACCTATGCAGGCTGCCGCCTGCTGGAAATTGTCAGCAAATCGCCAGATGCCAATGCCGTACTCGACGCACTACCCACCAGTTTTTCCACGCCTGAAATGAATGTGCGCTGTGCCGAAGGCGAGCCGCCCAAAGTAGTGGCGCAAGCGGTTGCTCTGGCCAAATTTGCAGCGCCCGCGAAGATCAATACGATTGATGGTCTGCGTGTCGATTGGCCGGACGGCTTTGGCTTGCTGCGTTCGAGCAATACCACGCCGGTGCTGGTGCTGCGTTTCGAAGGGCACACCGAAGCAGCGCTGCATCGTATTGAGGCCGACATGCTCGCCTTATTGCGTCAGGTTAAACCGGATGCCAAGTTCGAAGCCGCTGCGCACTGAGGTAGGCGTTCCCTCCCTTTCAAGGGGAGGGTTAGGGTGGGGATGGGTCTACCGATCAATCATTTTTCAAAACAAAATCGGTGAACTCCTGTTCGACCGGAGCAAGAAAACGTAAGGGTTTGGCCACTGCACCCAGGAGGGTGATGTGGCTCACGCCACTATGGACTTTGACTTGAACGTCCACGCCAGCCTCTCGCAATTTGGCTGCGAGTTTCTGGGTATTACGCTCCGTGAAGACGTAGGTATCGTCCTTGGCAGCGATCAGCAGAGTTTTCGGTGCATCATGGCTCACGTGTGCAATCGGTTGGGAATCTGCAGGCGTATTGGGGAAGTCGAATACAGGTTTGACCGCTTCCGTTTCAATTGGTAGAAAGTTGTAGGGCCCAGCTAAACCAATAAAGCCGCGTAGCTGTTGGGGCTTGAGGCCTTGTGCACCCAGCCAGCGTGGGTCATACGCCAGCATGGCTGCGTTATAGGCACCGGCGCTGTGGCCCGCAACGAAAATGCGTTGAGTGTCACCACCATATGCCGCAATATTGCGAAAGGTCCAGGCCATGGCTGTCGCACAGTCCTGCAGAAATCCGGGATAGCGCACTTCCGGATACAAACGATAGTCAGCAATCACGGCAATAATGCCGCGCGCAGCCAGTGCTTCGCCCACAAATACATAATCTTTTCTGTCGCCACTATTCCAGCTCCCACCGTAAAAAAACACCACGGCCGGCGCATGTGCTGGCTTTGAAAGTGGCTGGTAAACATCGAGCCGCATACGCGGATTTTCGCCATAAGCAATGTCCGCTGTCTTGACGTAGTCGGAGGGCGTCAGGCGGTTGATCACATCGGTGACTGAACAACCCGACAGCAGGCCAATGATGGCGAGCTTGAGTAGTGTGAATGCGGGAAAGCGAACGCTTCTTAAAACCAAAGGTAGATTCATATTGAAAGAAAAAACGGCCAGAGTTCCGGATGATCACTCTAGATACGCAGTGTTTGGCCCGACGGATTCAGGCTAGGCTTAGAGACTCGATTCGATCAGCGTCGATCAATGATGCGCGACAACCTGAAAAATAACCAAAGTCCGCCTGACACGACGACCATGACGGCCATCGTCAGCCAGAAGCCATAGTCATCTTTCAGTAGCGGCATGTCCTGGAAGTTCATGCCAAAAATACCGGTAATCAAAGTCAGTGGCGCGAAGATGGCGGTAATCACGGTCAGCATGCGCACAATCTGGTTGGTGCGATGGGCGGTCGCCGAGAAATGCAATTGCAAGGCGGATTCAATCGAATCCTGCAAGCGGCGCGCGTGATGCAGCACACGGGTGATGTGTTCCATCACGTCATTAATGCGTACCAACAAGATGTCATGGCGACGGGCATTCTGTGCCGCAGTAAGGGCTTCCTCAATAGCGCCCGTTGCATCGAGGTTATCGACGAGATTGTCGCGAAATTCCTGCATGGCATCGCGTTGCTCTTCGCACAGATTTTCAAGTTTGCGTAGTTCAATGCGGGCATCCAGCAGGGCCTGCCAATTAGAAAACGAACGTCGGGGATTTAACAAATCGCGCTGCCAGCGATCGAGCTGATCGGTCAGTGGCTGACGTAGTTCGAGATAGCGATCCACCATCGCATTCAGCAGCCGCAGCATCAGATCTTCGGGTCGCGATGGGGGACGGCTCTGATGTGCAGCCGCACTCAAGCCGAGAACATTTTGATCCGGCTCGACCGTCCCTGCATCTGTCTTGCAGCGATAGTCGAGCAAACGCGAGCGTATCTGTTCGATGGTGCGGCTGGTCCGTGAACTGACCGTCACCAGCGCTTGGTCACACAGAAAAAAAGTTACTGGCATCGTACCGATACGCGTGATTTCCGTCAGCCCCTCGGCCTTGCGCAGTGGCACGGAACGCGGAACCGAGACACGAAGTCCACTCTCATCCACCGTCTCACCCACCGACAGCTTACGGAAAACGATCATCTCGTAGTCCTGGGTGGAATCAAAGTAGGAGGGGTGGCCGAGGTTGACTGCGTCGATCAGATGCGGTTCAAGTATGCGTGTGCCGGTAATTTTTTCGACCTTGTCGCGCCACACTTGGCTGTCGGTGTCGACTTCGTCGTGTGTGGCATCAAGCCACAGAAAGCTCTTTGATGGCAGTGTTGCTGTCGACGGATTGGAAGCCGCGTCGACCCGCACCATTTGAGTTTCATTGACGAGATAGATATCCATCTGTAATCAGGCAGCCTTCAACCCGCTTTGAGCCAGCGCGCAACGTCGCGCGCAAAATAAGTCAGGATGCCATCGGCCCCGGCACGCTTGAAAGCAAGCATTGCCTCCATGACTGCCTTTTTTTCGTCGAGCCAACCATTCTGTGACGCAGCCTTCAACATGGCGTATTCACCACTCACTTGATAGACATAGGTCGGCATGTGAAATTCGTCTTTGACACGCCGCAGGATATCGAGATAGGGCATGCCGGGTTTGACCATGACCATGTCAGCACCCTCGGCAATATCGAGCGCTACTTCCCGCAAGGCTTCGTCTGAATTGGCGGGGTCCATCTGGTAAGTCATCTTGTTGCCACTGGTTATGCCCGCAGTTGCTCCCGCCGACAAGTTGGATGCGGAACCGACTGCGTCCCGGAAAGGTCCGTAAAAGGCGCTCGCATACTTGGCTGAATAAGCCAGAATTTTGGTATGAATGAAGCTATTGGTTTCCAGTGCCGAACGAATGGCACCGATGCGCCCGTCCATCATGTCGGAAGGGGCAACGATATCGACGCCAGCCGCTGCCTGTGTGAGTGCCTGCTTCGTTAGCAGATTAACCGTGGCATCGTTGATCACATAGCCCGTTTCATCGATCACGCCATCCTGGCCGTGGCTGGTGTACGGGTCGAGCGCCACATCGGTCATCACGCCGAGTTCGGGAAAGTGTTTTTTCAGCTCGGTCACCACGCGGGGAATCAGGCCCTTGGGATTCGTCGCTTCAATCCCATCGGGCGTTTTCAAGGCTGGATCGATTACTGGAAACAGCGCCAATACCGGTATGCCCAGCATTCGGGTTTCTTCGGCCACGGTCAGTAACAGGTCCAGCGAGAGACGTTCGACGCCGGGCATCGAAGCCACAGGTTGGCGCACGTCATGGCCTTCGAGCACAAAGACGGGATAAATCAGGTCATTCGCCGTCAGCACATTCTCACGCATCATGCGGCGCGAGAAATCGTCGCGTCGCATGCGTCTAGGGCGCTGTGCGGGGAATCCATTCTTCGTTTGATTGTCCATGGCTTGAGTCTCATTCCGTCAGAACGATTGCACTTTGAAAAGTTTTGTTACGAAATCAAACCAGGAATTCACCGGATTTGAGAACTTTTTATATGACGGCCTATCTTATCGTACAGATGGCCTTGCCATCTCCCGTTTCTCCTCCCTGAGCGGGGCCTCCGTATGAGGCGTTCTGACCCCGGTGCGACTCCCCTTGCGCCGGGGTCTTTTTTTGTTTTTTGCTTGTCAAAGCTACTGCGCACAAGCAATGCCGCGTTGGGCAGTGCTCGAAATCCTCATGTACAGACGTACATTCCGGTTCCTGCGCGCTGTCCGCCTTACCTTGTTGCCGCTCGCTACTCTTTGCAAAGCCCAAACGCCAGATTTATTTCAGACCGAGCAACCTTAAGACGTGCTCTTGAGCTTCCTCTACCCCAGTTTTCTTCAGACTGGAAAACAGTTGAGCCGTATGTTTGTCACCGTAAGCGGCCAGACCGCGCTTTGTGCTTAATAAAGCGGCATTGCTTTCGCTGCGATTCAGTTTGTCGGCCTTGGTTAGCAGGGCGTGAATCGGTTTCCCGGTCGGCGCAAACCATTCGATCATCTGGATATCCAAATCAGTTAACGGGCGCCGGGCGTCCATGATCAGGATCAGGGCCTGTAGAGGATTGCGATGCCGGATGTAGGTGCTGAGCGTTTCTTCCCAATGCGCCTTCGATTCGCGCGCGACTTTGGCATAACCATAGCCCGGCAAATCCACCAGAAAAGCGGCGGGAAGCTCCTCATCTTCGGCGTGTTTGCCAACGGCAAAAAAATTCAGGTGCTGGGTCCGACCCGGGGTTTTGCTGGAGAACGCCAGGCGACCCTGCTGACAAATGACATTGATTGCGGTCGATTTCCCGGCATTGGAACGGCCGGCAAAGGCGACTTCCGGCAAGCCCAGCATGGGCAGTTGATGAAGCTGGTCGGCAGTCGTGAAAAAACGGGTTTGTTGGAGAATGGACATGCGGGGAACGGTTGGACTTCGATTGAAACGCCACAATTTGAGGGCTTGCAGCAGATAGGAAGTACTGATTTGGAGCTTGCTAACAATTAAACCATGCCCCGGAACTCCGCTGTATAATACGGCGGTTTTTGGCCCCCTTGGTAGTCACCTTGATTCACCCAGGATGTTGCCGATCCCACAACAAAAATCGCATATTTTGCTAACAAGACAGGTGTATTAATGATACGCGCCGTGACAATGACAACAGCAAAAATTCTCCGTCCCCCTTTTCTTCGTCCCATTTCGCTTTTCTTATTAACTGTGGCCTGTAGTGCCGCCCTTGCCGAAGCAAGCGCGCCTGCCAAAAAGCCGGATTTGGCCAAAGGTGCCAATCTGGCCAACACCGTCTGTGCAGCCTGTCACGGTGCCGACGGCAATACCATCGGCAGCGGCTTTCCCAAGCTCGCCGGGCAGCACCCGGAATATTTATATAAGCAGCTTGCCAGTTTCAAACCCAAGCCCGGAGCAACAGAGCCAGAGCGTGCGAATGGCATCATGATGGGATTCAGCATGCCCCTCTCCGATGAGGACATGCACAATGTTGCCGCCTACTATGCAGGACAAAAACTCAAGCCAGCCACGGCACGTAACAAGGATACGGTGGCTCTAGGCCAGAAAATCTATCGTGGCGGGATTGCAGAAAAGAATGTGCCCGCTTGCTCCAGCTGCCACAGTCCGGATGGCGCAGGCATGCCGATCCAATATCCGCGCGTTGGGGGACAATGGGCCGAGTACACCGAAGCGCAACTCGTTGCCTTCCGCAGTGGCACACGCAAAAATAATTCTGTAATGGCCACCATTGCGGCACGATTGTCCGATGCAGAAATGAAGGCCGTTTCGGATTACATTGCTGGACTGCGTTGAACGAAAAGGGCAATTCAGTTCTCAAGAAAAAATATTTTGGAAAAGGCGGCATTTGCCGCCTTTTTTTTGGTCTATTGTCTGGCTGTAAGTTTTCAGCGTTTGCTACGACCATACTGGACTTATCGAGGAATCCATCATGCTGATTCAACGTTCACCTGAAATCCTGTCCTCCGAGATCACGCCTCGAGCCGTGTTTGAAAACCGTCGCGCCTTCATTCAAAAAATGGCGGCAGGTTCAATAGCCGCAGGCGTAGTCGGCACACTGAATACGGCCCAAGCGCAAAGTGCAAGCGCTCAGAAGCTGACTGCAAAAGCCAATCCCCTCTATCAGGTCACAGACAAGACGACGCCTTATAAGGACATCACCAGTTACAACAATTATTATGAATTCGGCACCAACAAGGGGGAGCCGGTCATGTCAGCTGGAACGCTCAAGCCCCGCCCGTGGAACGTGGTGGTGGATGGACTGGTGAAGAAACCCAAGACTTATGACCTCGACAGTTTGCTGAAACTCGCACCACTGGAAGAGCGTCTTTATCGGTTGCGTTGCGTAGAGGGCTGGTCGATGGTCATTCCCTGGATTGGCTTTCCTCTTGCAGAATTGATCAAGCAAGTAGAGCCGACCAGTGACGCCAAGTTTGTGGAGTTTGTAACCTTGGCTGATCCCAAACAGATGCCCGGCCTGCTCTCTCCTGTTTTGGACTGGCCCTATCGTGAAGGCTTGCGTCTCGATGAGGCCAATCATCCTTTGACTCTGTTAACTTTTGGCCTGTATGGAGAAGTGCTACCGAATCAGAACGGCGCACCGGTGCGGATTACCGTGCCCTGGAAATATGGTTTCAAGAGCGCCAAGTCGATTGTCAAAATAAGCTTTACGAATCGCATGCCTGTTACGTCCTGGAATCAATCCGCACCGCAGGAATATGGTTTTTACTCGAACGTTAATCCCAACGTGGACCATCCGCGCTGGAGCCAGGCCAGTGAGCGCCGTATCGGAGAAGATGGATTCTTTTCTCCGAAACGCAAGACCTTAATGTTCAATGGTTATGAAACACAGGTCGGACAACTATACGCAGGTATGGATCTGAAAAAATTCTATTGAGCCACTCTATGTCTGCCAACGCCCTGCCTAAAAAACCCTTCAGTATTGCGACACCTAGTTCCAGCGCTGTCAGTGGTATCAAAGCTTTGATTTTCATTCTTGCGTTAATTCCTTTGGCTCGCTTGCTGTTTGGTGCATTCACGCAAAACCTGGGTGCAAATCCTATCGAGTTTATTACGCGTAATACCGGTGACTGGACGCTGATTTTTCTGTGCATCACTTTGACCGTCACGCCATTGCGACGCTTGAGCAAATGGAACTGGCTACTGCGTTTGCGCCGCATGTTGGGTTTGTTTTGTTTTTTCTACGCCAGCTTGCATTTCACAACCTTCATCTGGTTTGACCATTTTTTCGATCTGGCTGAAATGTTTAAAGACGTGGTCAAGCGGCCATTCATCACGGTGGGCTTCAGCGCTTTTGTCTTATTGCTACCGCTGGCAGTCACGTCAACCAATGGCATGGTCAAACGTCTGGGCGCGAAAAAATGGCAGCTGTTGCATCGACTGGTTTATTTGATTGCAGGCTTGGCGATCCTGCATTTCTGGTGGATGAAAGCAGGCAAGCATGACTTTTTTCAACCGATTATTTACGGAACCATCCTCGCCATCCTGCTCGGATACCGGTTGCTGCATTGGCTAAAGAATCGCCAAGCTTGATGACTCGGTTGGAACCTTAGTTAAAACCTTAGTCCGGCAGTAGCTGTTCGCCTGACAGCAGATGTTCAACGGTTTCGCGAGAACGAATCAAGTGCATTGCATCGCCATCAACCATGACTTCTGCGGCTCTGGGACGCGTGTTGTAGTTGGAGGACATGGTCATGCCGTAGGCACCCGCAGACAGCAGGGCCAGCACATCGCCCTCGGACACGGCCAGTGAACGATCCCGCGCCAGCCAGTCGCCCGATTCACAAACCGGTCCGACGATGTCCCAATGTTTGGGCACAACTTCACTCAACACTGCAGGAGCAATACCATGCCATGCTTCGTACATGGCAGGGCGCATCAGATCGTTCATCGCGGCATCGACAATCGCGAAATTTTTTGATGCTCCGGGTTTCAAGTATTCAACCCGAGTCAATAACGCGCCTGCATTCCCAACCAGAGAACGGCCTGGTTCGAACAAGAGCTTGATCGGAGTGCCGCCATATTGGGCAGCACGCCACGCACCGATACGGGCGAACACACGTGCCAGATAGCTACCAACCGCGACCGGCGTCACACCCGATTCTTCATCACCATAGGCAATACCAATGCCACCGCCCAGATCAAGATGTTCAAGCGTAATGCCTTCTCGAGAGAGCGTATCGATCAAGCTGATCAACTTATCCAGCGCTTCCAGCAAAGGTGAGTCGTCCAGCAGTTGTGAACCAATATGACAGTCGATTCCGGTCACACGCAAATGGGGCAATCTGACGGCTTCACGATAAGCCTGTAATGCATCTTCGAAAGCAACACCGAACTTGTTTTCTTTCAGGCCAGTGGAAATATAAGGATGGGTTTTTGGATCCACGTCCGGGTTGACGCGCAGCGAAACAGCGGCGCGTTTACCCATTGCTCCGGCAACTTCATTGAGACGATGTAGTTCAGAAATCGACTCGACGTTGAAGCACAGAATATTTTGTTCGAGGGCAAAGCGCATTTCCTCACGCGACTTGCCCACGCCCGAAAAAATGGTTTTTGAAGCCTGACCACCTGCGGCCAGAACACGCTGGAGTTCACCACCTGAAACGATGTCGAATCCCGCGCCCAGACGAGCAAACTGATTGAGAATCGCCAAATTGGAATTGGCTTTGACGGCATAACAAATTAGTGCCGCATTCGGCCCGCCACGAAGTTGTGCCGCTTCGGCATAGGCATGGAAGTTATCAATCAATGCCGCCCGTGAATAAACATAGAGTGGCGTGGAAAAGGACTCGGCCAAACGGAGGGCAGTGACCTCTTCAATATGCAGTTCTTGTTGTGATTGATTCTGTCCAGGAACCGCCCGATATTCAAAAAATGGGGGCAGCTTCATTTCTTTCCGCTGGAATTGGGCGCATCGGGATTCGGCAAATACAGCGGGCCGCGCTGTCCGCAGGCGCTCAGCTGACTGACCAGCACCCCCAACAAGGCCGCTAGAATGCAGGTACGAACAAGGCCTTTGGGGCGGGGTGTGATCATCATGATGAGATGGATAAGTAACGATTCTGAATCGAGTTTAGCATGAGCGAAAGTGAATTCCTGGAGCAGGTTGAAGCGGTATTGAGCCGAATTGAAACGCTTGCGGATACCCTCGCCGAGTTACTCGATCAGGATATCGAAGCTTCACGTTCTGGCAATGTGCTCACGTTGGAGTTAGCGGATCGCAGCAAGATCATCATCAACAGTCAGGCAGCTATGCAAGAAATCTGGATGGCTGCCCGCAGCGGCGGCTTTCACTATCGATTAAAAGGTTCCGAATGGCGCGACACGCGGGATGATTCGGAATTGTTTGCGAAGTTGAAACAAATCATCCACAGCTAGCTTCAGGGAACAGCGGGAGTTGGCGGCGGTACCGTAGCAGGGCTGGTCAATCCAGCACCAAGGTCAATCGAATCTACAGACTGCCCCGGCTGGTGCTCAACATAGTAGTACTCACCCTGAACATCCACTACACCATCCGGCAAGGCTCTGGGTTTTTCAGGCACATCTTTCAGGGCTGTGTTCATATAGGAAATCCAGATCGGCAGGGCCAAGCCGCCGCCAGTTTCCCGATCTCCAAGTGATTTAGGCTGATCAAATCCCATCCATGCAATACCAATAATGTTTTCATTACTGTAACCAGCAAACCATGCATCCCGTGAATCATTGGTCGTTCCGGTTTTGCCTGCCAGATCACCACGCTTCAAAGAATTAGCGCGTGCCGCTGTACCATAGCGCACCACATCATGCAGCAAGCTATTCATGATAAAAGCATTGCGTACATCCAATACGCGATTGGATTCGTCACCAGCCGGTGCAGGATGAGCTTTGGCGAGTTCCTTGCCGGTACTATCGGTAATGCGATCAATGAAATAAGGATTGACCTTATAACCACGATTGGCAAAAACGGAATAAGCGCCGACCATTTGCCAAGGTGTGACCGAACCGGCACCCAAAGCCATCGTCAGATAGGCGGGGTGCTTATCTGCATCAAACCCGAAACGGGTAATGTAATCCTGAGCATACTTGGGACCGATTGCTTGAAGGATCCGGATCGAAACCATGTTTTTGGATTTAGCAATGGCCTGACGCATCGTCATCGGCCCTTCGTATTTGCCATCATAGTTTTTAGGTTCCCAATCTTGCCCGCCAGTTACCGCTGCATCCACGACAAAAGGTGCATCATTAATAATGGTGGAAGGGGTAAATGCCTTTTCCAGTGCAGCAGAATAAATAAAGGGTTTGAAGCTTGAACCCGGCTGACGCCATGCCTGGGTCACATGATTAAATTTGTTGCGATTGAAATCAAAGCCGCCAACGAGAGCGCGCACGGAGCCATCATTCACGTTAGCTGAAACAAAGGTCGACTCAACGGTTGGTAATTGAATAACCTCCCAGTTTTTCTTTACATCCTGCATCACTCGGATCACAGCACCCGGACGGATGCGTTTATTTTGCGGACCTTTATCCGTTAGTGCGTAGGCCGCAAACTTAAGGCCATCGCCGGTAATCGTCATGATTTCACCTTGACGAGCGACCCGGATCTGCTTGGGATTGGCATCAATCACCACAGCCGCCAATAAATTGTCGTTGTCGGGATATTCAAGCAGGGCATCTTCGACTGCCTGATCCAGCACTTTCTTGCCCGCCTGCTTGTCCTCGCCCTTTAGTTTGGGCAGATCCACATAGGCTTCCGGACCATCGTAGCCATGGCGCTTTTCGTAATCCAGAATGCCGGTGCGTACGGCCTGATAAGCCGCATTTTGATCGGTCGAGACCAAGGTTGTGTAGACATTCAGGCCCAAGGTGTAGGTCTCTTCCTTGAATTGCGCATACGCCATTTGCCGCGCCATTTCAGCTACGTATTCCCCATGTACGGTAAATTCCGCCCCAGCTTCTTTGACAGGTAAGGCCGTTGTTTCAGCAGCCTTGTAATTATCGTCAGTCAAAAATCCAAGTTCATGCATGCGATTCAGCACATATTGCTGGCGTAACTTGGCACGCGGTGGGTTAACAACTGGGTTGTAGGCCGACGGTGCCTTGGGAATTCCCGCTAACATAGCCGCTTCCGATGGCGTGATCTCACTGAGGTTCTTGCCGAAGTAAACTCGGGCCGCAGAAGCAAAGCCATAAGCACGCTGGCCAAGATAAATCTGATTGATATAGACCTCGAGAATTTGATCCTTGGTTAGATTCTCTTCAATCTTGAAGGCGAGCAAGACTTCATAAAATTTTCGTGTGTAGGTTTGTTCACTGGACAGGAAAAAGGTCCGCGCGACTTGCTGGGTAATGGTGCTTGCCCCAACGCGATGCCCGCCACCAAAGGCACTTCCATTGACCAGATTGGTGAGCGCAGAGCGAATGATCCCCAAGACATCAATGCCACCATGCTGGTAGAAACGATCATCTTCAGCTGCCAGAATCGCCTGCCGCATCACGAGCGGCACATCGTTGATGTGCACAAGATTGCGACGCTCTTCTCCAAATTCGCCGATCAATACATTGTCTGCGGTATAAACGCGCAAAGGAATCTTTGGGCGATAATCGGTCAAGGAATCGATTGGCGGCAAATTTTTATAGGCCAAAACCGTCGCCAGGGACAATAAAATGAAGCCCGCCAAGCCGATTGCTATAAAGACAGCGAAAAAACCGCCGATAATACGAAAAGCAGCCGAGCTGTTCGTTGGCATTTTTGAATTTTGGTTTGGTTCGCGATTAGAAGACATGCGGCTCAGGGAAGCTTAGGGTGATCGGATTATAGCGGCGTCTGGTGGCATGAACGACGATCACACCTCTGCAGAATTTACGGTTCAATTTGAAGAACAGGCACCCAATTCGTACGGTTATCGCCTTCATGGAACCGAAATTGGGGCGATATGATGATGTTGTTGTTTTTTTGTTATCAACAGGGATGAATGGGAATGAAAATCGCTTTACATTCTTCGCACATTATTGCAGCATCTCAAGCAAAATAGACATATCCGTCGTAAACCACGGAAATTAATAGATTTTCTTACCTTGATTTAGTTCAAATTCGCCAACAAGAATCCTTCAAATCAGAGATAAAACTGTGGCATTCGATTTCAAATCCCTCTTCTCGTCACAGAATGCTCCCTTGGCAGGCCTGGATCTGAGTTCATCCAGCGTCAAGATGGTGGAATTCTCCGGCAGTTTAGAAAGTGGTCTGCGACTGGAACGATACGCCATTGAGATGCTGCCCAAAGGCGCTATTACAGACGGCAACATCGAAGATATCGTCGCAGTCTCCGAAGCGGTCAAACGCGCTTGGAAAAAAAGCGGCAGCAAACTCAAAAACGTGGCGATGGCCTTGCCTACTGCGGCGGTCATCACAAAAAAAATCATTCTCCCAGCGGGACTTTCAGAGGAGGAACTCGAAGTTCAGGTTGAGAGTGAAGCCAATCAGTACATTCCTTTTGCATTGGATGAAGTGAGTCTGGACTTCAGTGTCATCGGACCCGCCCCCAATTCTGCAGAGGAAATTGAAGTTCTTCTGGCTGCTTCCCGCAAGGAAAAAGTAGAGGATCGTGTAGCCGTAGCCCAAGCGGTTGGTTTGAAGCCGGTGATCCTGGATATTGAGTCCTACGCTTTGCGCAGTAGTGCCGAACGCATTATTCGCATGATGCCGGATGAAGGCGAGGGCCAAATCATCGCACTGTTTTCAATCGGGGCTCACACAACCACAATTTCAGTCACGCTGAACGGGCAAGTGATTTACGAACGCGAACAGGCTTTCGGCGGCAATCTCCTCACCCAGGAAATCATGCGCGCCTATGGCATGAGTGCTGACGAGGCGGAAGCCAAGAAACGTGGCGGCGAATTGCCCGGGACTTACGAACGCGACTTGCTTCAGCCGTTTACGGACAATATCGCCCTCGAAGTCACTCGTGTCCTGCAATTCTTTTTCACCTCAACCCCCTATAGCCGCGTTGACAAAATTTACCTGGCCGGCGGATGTGCCAGTATTCCTGGACTGATTGAGGTAGTTGGTACGCGCACACAAGCAGCAACCTCATTGCTGAATCCGTTCAAAGGGCTGCAGATCAACCCCTCCATTCGTGAAAAGCAGCTGCGCTCCGATTCACCTTCACTGGTCGTCGCGGCAGGATTGGCGATGCGGAGGATGGGCGAATGACTCTAATCAACCTTCTTCCCCATCGCGAACAAAAGCGCATCCAGCGGCGTAAAGATTTTTACACGACAGCTGGACTATCTTTTGTTGCAGCAGTACTAATTGTTTTTGCCGTTGGCGTTGTTATTGATGGATATATTTCCAATCAAACCGAACGCAATAATTTCATCAAGGCCGAAAACCTGAAGCTGGATGAGCAAATCAAGGAAATCGCCAGTTTGAAACAGGAAATCGATACGCTGAAGGCTCGTCAACTTGCCGTTGAAGATCTTCAGGGAGATCGAAATCTACCTGTACATTTGCTGGATGAACTCGTCAAACAGACGCCAGAAGGTATCTATTATCAAAGCATCCGACAAGACAATATGCGGGTTACGCTGGTCGGATTGGCGCAATCCAACGAACGGGTTTCAGAACTGCTGCGTAACCTTGGTAACCAGTCTGCATGGCTGGGCAGTCCAGATCTGGTCGAAATTAAAATCGCGGCCAGTGGGAAAGACGGGCGGCGCCTAAGCCAGTTCACGCTGAACGTTTCGATCAAACGTCCCGAAAATAAAGATGCAGTCCCGGCTGCTTCGACCAAGACTCCTTCGCCAGTTGCAGCTGGTCCTGGCAAATAATCGGGTGACTCATGGCCAACCTCGATCTCAATAAATATCTTGATCAATTCAAAAATCTGGGCCAGCGGGATGTGGGCACTTGGCCTATCGTTCCCAGAGTAGCCTCCATTCTCGCAATCGTCGTCATCGTTCTTGGCCTGGGCTGGTATTTATACTGGAACACCCAACTGGAAACGCTCTCAGCGGGTCAGCAAGAAGAAGTCAAGCTGAAAGAGGACTATCAAAACAAGCTGCGCCAAGCGATCAACCTTGAACCGCTGCGTAAACAGCGCGAACTGGTTTCACAATATGTATTCCGGCTGGAAAAGCAATTGCCGAGCAAAGCTGAAATGGATGCCTTGCTTTCTGATATCAATCAAGCCGGGGTTGGACGCGGTCTACAGTTCGAGCTATTCCGCCCAGGCCAAGTGACTGTTAAAGATTACTATGCTGAACTGCCAATCAGTCTAAGATTAACCGGTAATTACCATGATCTCGGTGCCTTCACCAGCGATATAGCCAGTCTGCCGCGGATTGTGACCTTAAACAATTTGGTCATCACCGCTCCGGCAAATGGTTCTTCTACCCTCGCATTGGACGCAACCGCCAAGACCTTCCGTTATCTCGATGCAGAAGAAGTTGCAGCGATGAAAAAGCAAACCGGGGGTAAGAAATGAAGCATTTACTCCCTTTGATACTATTGGTTAGCCTGTATGGTTGCAGCAACTCGAATGATGAATTGCGCACTTGGATGACCGATATTCGCAAGGATATGCGTCCGATTACGCCGAAAGTGGACGAACCAAAAACTTTCGAGCCTTTTGTCTATGCTAATCAGGCCGAGATTGATCCCTTCGATCCGATCAAGATCACGAATGCCCTACGCAAACTCAGCAGCAAGTCATCAAGTGGCCTTGCTCCTGACTTGAATCGCCGCAAGGAACCATTGGAAGACTATCCTCTGGATACCATTGCCATGGTCGGCATTCTCGAGAAACCGAACTTGCGTTATGCCTTATTGCGCGTCAACAACGTGATCTATCAGGCAAAAATCGGTAATTACGTTGGACAGAATTTTGGCATCGTAACCAAAATCGCCGAGGGGGAAGTGACCCTGAAAGAAGTCGTTCAGGATGCTTCAGGCGAATGGGTAGAACGTATTAGCACACTGCAACTGCAGGAGAGTACAAAATGATTCGGTATCGAACGATCTTGACGAATTTCAGCCGTGGTCACGGCAAGTGGCTGGGAGCCTTGCTTCTGATTGGGTTTTTCCAGGCCGCAATTGCCCAGGATAATTCCATCGAAAGCATCACCGCCACACAACAAGGTGCGAACCTGATTGTACGTATCGGACTTAAGGCCGCCCCGACCAATCCGCCCGTCGGCTTCACAATTGCCAACCCTGCCCGCATCGCTCTGGATTTTCTCAAGACCAGCAACAACTCGGGGCAGAACAGCTACGATACCAATCAGGGGGACCTTCGTTCCATTAATGTAGTTCAGGCAGGCGACCGTACGCGCATGGTTCTCAACCTGAAACGCATGGTGAACTACAACACCGTGATCGATGGCTCAAGCATTCTGATTACCCTCGCGCCTCAGGCGACAGATGGCATGGCCAATACAACGGCTGCCACAACTCATTTCGCTGCGCCGGCTCCAGTTGCTACGGGAACACATAGCCTCAAAGACATCGATTTCCGCCGTGGTCCCGATGGTGAGGGACGCATCATCATCGATCTTTCGGACAATCAGACTGGTATCGATATCCGCACCCAAGGCCAGAACATCATTGTCGACTTTCTGAAAGCTTCACTGCCCGATAATCTGCGCCGCCGTTTGAATGTGACCGACTTTGCCACGCCAGTTCAGAACATCAACACCTTTGCCCAAGGCGAAAACATTCGCATGGTCATTGAACCCAAAGGCCTGTGGGAACATAACGCTTATCAGACGGACAATCGTTTGGTCGTTGAAGTCAAAGCTGTCAAGGAAGACCCGACCAAACTGTTCTCCAGCCAGAAAGTGGGTTACAAAGGTGAGCGACTGTCACTGAATTTTCAGAACGTCGAAGTACGTTCGCTGCTGCAGGTCATTGCGGACTTCACCAATCTGAATATCATTACCAGCGACTCGGTTGGCGGTAATCTGACCTTGCGATTGAAAGATGTTCCTTGGGACCAAGCCTTAGACATCATTATGCAAAGCAAGGGCTTGGACATGCGCAAGAATGGCAACGTCATTCTGATCGCCCCCAAAGATGAACTAGCTACCAAGGAAAAACTCGATCTCGAAGCTCAAGCAGCTATCGCTGATCTAGAACCCCTGCGCAGCGAATCTTTCCAGTTGAATTACACCAAGGCAGAAGCATTCAAAGATGTGCTTGAAGATGCCGGTACCAAGCGCATTTTGTCGAAACGTGGCCGTGCTGTGATTGATCCAAGAACTAATCAACTCTTCATCACCGATATTCCTGCAAAACTCGATGAATTACGCCAATTGATTGCCAAGACCGATATCCCGTCACGTCAGGTTCTGATCGAAGCGCGCATCGTCGAAGCGGATGATCAGTTCAGCCGTAATTTAGGAGCTAAACTTGGCTTCTCTGATTTTAATATTCTTCGGGGAACCGGTACTCAGCAACGTTCACTGGTTACGGGCAATTATCTTGGAGTTGGTGAACAAACTGGTCAAGCCATCATTACTGACCAGAGCTATATCCCGAATACCCAATTTTTCAGTTTACCTGCAGCTGGAATTAATGGTAGCAATGCAGCCAGCTTTGCCTTGAGTATTTTCAACGCGGGGGCGAATCGCTTTCTCAATCTTGAGTTGAGTGCTTTGGAGGCTGACGGCAAGGGTAAGATTGTCTCAAGTCCACGAATCGTGACAGCCGACCAGGTCAAGGCGCTGATTGAACAAGGTACTGAGTTGCCCTATCAGGTCGCGACAAGTAGTGGTGCAACCAGTATCCAGTTCCGCAAGGCCAATCTCAAGCTGGAAGTCACTCCTCAGATCACCCCTGAAGGCAATATCATTCTCGATGTGGATGTAAACAAGGATAGTGTTGGTACAGAAACCAGGGCTGGTTTTGCAATTGATACAAAACATGTTCAAACCAAAGTACTCGTAGAGAATGGTGGTACAGTTGTTTTGGGTGGTATTTATATCTCTACTGAACGGACCTCTGTAACAAAAGTTCCACTGCTTGGTGACATTCCTGTTATGGGAAACCTTTTCAAATCTACTGCTAAGACCAATAATAAAACTGAATTGTTGATTTTCATCACACCCAAAGTCATCAGTGATCGCGTGAATGTGAGATAACTGAGTACAACTCAAAGTCTAATGCCGCCTTCGGGCGGCATTATTTTTGGTGAGTCCTCGCGGCCTTGATGGAAGCTATTTCCCTGCTTTACTTAGCCATACTAGAATTGCGTCATGAAATTCGATAATCGCAATATTTTTCTGGTGGGAATGATGGGAGCGGGCAAAAGCACAGTCGGCAAGGTGCTAGCCAGCCGCTTGGGGAAAACCTTCATTGATGCTGACCATGAAATTGAAGCCCGAACAGGGGTAAAGATCCCGGTCATTTTTGATCTCGAAGGCGAAACCGGTTTCCGTAAACGCGAAGCGGAAGTCATTGACGATCTAACTCAACTCTCCGATATTGTTCTGGCCACAGGTGGCGGGGCCGTTATGGATATAGGGAGCCGCAATTGCTTGAGGACGCGCGGCTTTACAATCTATATTTCGAGTAGTGTGAATGAACTGTGGCAGCGAACCCGCCATGATCGCAACCGGCCCATGCTGCAAACTCGTGATCCCTTGAGAAAATTACAGGAGTTGCTGCAGTTGCGCGAACCACTGTATCGTGAAGTCGCCGATCTGGTGATCGAAACAGGCCGCCCGAGTGTCAGCAAACTGATTGGTCAAATTCTGCAGGAACTCGAAGTTCGGCCCGAATGCAAAGGCTTGTTATCAACAATGCCGAACGAAACAGCGAAAGAACAGGTGAGAACGGAACATGGTTGAACTGAAAGTCAGTCTCGGCGAAAGAAGCTACCCGATTCTGATCGGACCAAGCCTATTGGATGACACGACCATCTGGAGTCAACAGTGCCCGGCGAGAACTGTGGTGATCATCAGTAATAGTGTTGTCTCACCCCTGTATGCCGCACGTCTCAAGACGGTATTCCAGAAACTGGGCAAACGAGTTATCGAATTGACGCTGCCGGATGGTGAGGAAACCAAACGCTGGGAAATCCTGAACCAGGTCTATGACGCCTTGCTCGAATCGCGCTGCGACCGCAAGACCACACTGATTGCCTTGGGTGGGGGAGTCATCGGTGACCTGACCGGCTTTGCCGCAGCAACTTATCAGCGCGGTGTGCCCTTCATTCAGGTCCCGACGACTTTGCTATCTCAGGTTGATTCCTCCGTTGGCGGAAAAACTGGCATCAATCACCCTCTCGGGAAAAACATGATCGGCGCTTTCTATCAGCCGCGTGCGGTTCTGATGGATATCGATACGCTCAAGACTTTACCCGAGCGCGAACTGTCAGCAGGTCTAGCCGAGGTCATCAAGTATGGGGCTATCGCGGATGCAGAATTTTTCTCATGGCTCGAAGCAAATATGGCTCAACTACGTGAGTGCAATCCTGAAGTCTTGACGACGGCAATCAGCCGTTCCTGCGCCATCAAGGCGGATGTTGTTGGACAGGATGAGCGGGAGTCTGGCATTCGCGCGATTTTGAATTTTGGTCATACCTTTGGTCACGCGATTGAGTCTGGTCTGGGCTACGGCGTATGGCTGCATGGTGAAGCCATCGGCGCCGGCATGGTAATGGCGGCGGTGCTCTCAGCCAAGCTGGGCCTGATTGATAACGCGCTGGTTGAACGCCTAAGACGTCTCGTCGCAGCGGCCGGATTGCCCATTGCAGCACCGAACTTCCCTGCCCAGCGTTGGCTGGATCTAATGGCCATCGACAAGAAAACATCGGATGGCGAGGTTCGCTACATCCTGATGGATGGTTTGGGCCGTGCCAAGATTACGCCTGTTCCAGAAGCGCAGCTGCGAGCTACTCTGGCGGAAACAGCCACGCTTGATTTGGCCTTTGTATCGCTGCAAGCAGCCTGAGTCGATTCAATGCCTTCCATGTCTACCGGGAAACTCAAGCCATACGCTGCACATGCGGAACAAAGCCGGGGACGCACCCATACTGAACCCGCATCGCAGAACCGGACTGAATTCCAGCGGGATCGTGATCGCATCATTCACTCCACCGCTTTCCGGCGGCTCGAATACAAGACCCAAGTCTTCGTCAATCATGAAGGCGACCTGTTCCGCACGCGGCTGACGCATTCGCTTGAGGTTGCACAGATCGGTCGCTCGGTAGCCCGCAATCTTGGTTTGAATGAAGACCTGGTCGAAGCTATCTCGCTTGCGCACGATCTCGGTCATACCCCCTTCGGCCATGCCGGCCAGGATGCCTTGAATCTGTGCATGAAAAAACACGGTGGCTTTGAACACAATCTTCAGTCGCTGAGGGTCGTTGATGAACTTGAAGAGCGCTACGGCGGCTTCGATGGCCTCAACCTCTGTTTTGAAACCCGTGAAGGCATACTCAAGCATTGCTCGCTGAAGAATGCGCGCAAGCTGGGCGAGATCGGCGAGCGCTTCATTCAGCGCCAGCAACCTTCGCTAGAGGCACAGCTCGCCAATCTGGCCGACGAAATCGCTTATAACAATCACGATATCGATGATGGTCTGCGTTCTGGTTTACTGCAGCTCGATCAGATGATGACCGTCAGCCTTTTTGCCCGCCACGTTAAACCCGTTCTGAAGGCTTTCCCCAAAATCAATGAGCGTCGCCTGATTTTGGAGACGGTCCGCCGCATTATTAATACGCTGATCGTCGACTTGGTTGAGACAACACAAAAAAACATCCGCAACCTGGCGCCAGAATCGCTTGAAGATGTGCGCCAAGCCCCGCCTCTGATTTCATTTAGTACAGAAATGCGTACTGAAGCCACAGCGATCAAACAGTTCTTGCATGCCAACCTCTATCAGCATTACCAAGTCGAGCGTATGAGCAATAAGGCCAAGCGTATTGTGTCCGAACTGTTCAATGCCCTCTATGAGCAGCCGAGATTACTCCCCCCCGACTATCAACGCCGCGGCGAACAAGATTTGGCTCGCACAATTGCTGATTACATTGCCGGCATGACCGACCGCTACGCCATTCTGGAACATCGCCGCCTGTTTGCGATTGATGTTGTTTAATCTTCCAATCCACGCACCACAATGGCACGTCTCGCCCGACTTTATGTTCCCAAGCAGCCTCAACACATCATCCAGCGCGGCCTGAATCAGCAGACCATTTTTTCGGACGATGCTGATTACCTGTTATTTAGCGACCTGCTGCGTAACGCCAGTCGGGAACATGCATTGGCAATTCATGCTTACGTTTTGATGCCCAACCACGTGCATTTGTTAGCCACACCAGCAGACGAGCGCACTGTCGGTCGAGTACTTCAGTCTATCGGCCGCCGTTACGTCCACCATTTCAATCGCAAACAGCAGCGCACTGGCTCTCTTTGGGAGAGCCGTTATCGCTCCACCCTGATTGACAGTGACCATTATTTTTTCTTTTGCTCCCGATATATTGAGCTCAATCCGGTTCGCGCAGGCGCGGTTAGTGACCCAAAGGATTATCCATGGTCAAGCTATACGCACCATATCGGTCTCCGGCCCAATCCTCTGATCAGCGATCATGCACAATACTGGGCGCTGGGCAATACGCCGTTTGAACGGCAAGGCCGCTACCGCGCATTGTTTGACCAAACGCTCAGCGAACAGGAATTGGCTCAATTACGCGAAGCGACCAATAAAGGTTGGGCATTTGGTTCGGAAAAATTTATCACCGAACTCGGTGAGCTTTCGAATCGGCGAGCCGCCCCTTTAGCCAAAGGACGTCCGCCCAAAGTAACAGTAAGTAGACCGGGTATATAAACGACCAGCTCTCAGCTCTTATTTGTCCCACTGAGATTAACAAACTGGTATCAATATTGCTCAGTATTTAACTGAATATCGCTGTAGCGGGAAGAGCCATTAGATTTAATATAATATTCTCTGACCCCATTTTTTCAGCTATTTTTAATTAAACAAATATAATTAGGGTCAGACCCCATTTAATTTTTCTTGTTGTATCTGCTGCATTGCATTACATTGCAAATTCACTCTTTTTGTCCCGTTGAATTATTAGTCGGATTGGATGCTCTATGACAACCCCTACTCTCAGCCCATCTCTCGTCGCACCGACAAGTGGAGAGCCGCCCTTGGCGCAAGGTCTGTATGACCCTGCAAATGAACATGACGCCTGCGGCGTCGGTTTTGTCGCACACATCAAGGGACAAAAAAGTCACAGTATTGTTGAGCAGGGACTGCTGATCCTGAAGAATCTGGATCACCGGGGTGCAGTCGGTGCCGATCCCTTGATGGGCGACGGTGCGGGCATCCTGTTGCAAGTGCCCGATCAATTGTTCCGTGAGGAAATGGCGAAGCAGGATGTTGCCTTGCCGCCCTTGGGCGAGTATGGCGTCGGTATGGTTTTCCTGCCCAAGGAACACGCGTCACGTCTGGCCTGTGAACAGGAAATTGAGCGCGCTGTCCGCGCTGAAGGCCAGATCGTGCTGGGCTGGCGCGATGTACCCCTGGACCCGGACATGCCGATGTCGCCGACCGTACGTGCGCGTGAACCGGTGATCCGGCAAGTCTTCATCGGTCGCGGTCCGGACATCATGGTGACTGATGCCCTTGAACGCAAGCTCTACATCATCCGCAAAGCATCTGGCCATGCGATCCAGGCGCTCAAACTCCTGCACGGCAAGGAATTTTTCGTGCCGTCGATGTCTGCTCGTACTATTGTTTACAAAGGCCTGTTGCTGGCGGATCAAGTGGGCAGTTATTACAAAGATCTGCAAGACCCACGCTGCGTTTCGGCATTGGCGCTGGTGCACCAACGCTTCTCGACCAACACCTTCCCGAGCTGGGAACTGGCCCACCCCTATCGCATGCTGGCCCACAACGGTGAAATCAACACCGTCAAGGGCAACGTCAACTGGATCAATGCACGCCAGCAAGCCATCTCGTCGCCCGTACTCGGCAAAGACCTCGACAAGATCTGGCCACTGATTTATCCGGGCCAGTCTGATACCGCTTCGTTCGACAACTGTCTCGAAATGCTGGTGATGGCCGGCTACCCAATCTCGCACGCGATGATGATGATGATTCCCGAAGCCTGGGAACAGCACACGCTGATGGACGACAATCGCCGCGCGTTTTACGAATACCACGCCGCGATGATGGAACCTTGGGATGGCCCTGCCGCGATGGCCTTTACCGATGGCCGCCAGATCGGCGCAACCCTGGACCGCAACGGCCTGCGCCCCGCACGCTATCTGATCACCGATGATGACCTCGTCGTCATGGCGTCCGAATCCGGCGTACTGCCAATTCCCGATGCCAAGATCATCAAGAAGTGGCGCCTGCAGCCCGGCAAAATGTTCCTGATCGACACTGAGGCCGGTCGCATCATTGATGACAAAGAATTGAAAGACGCACTCGCCAACGCCAAACCCTACAAGGAATGGATCAACCGCGTGCGCGTCAAACTCGACGAACTCAATAACAATAGTTCAACGCCCGAAACGCCATCGACCCTGCCGCTGATGGATCGTCAGCAGGCCTTCGGTTACACGCAGGAAGACCTCAAGATGCTGATGGCGCCAATGGCACTCAACGCCGAGGAAGCCACCGGCTCGATGGGCAATGACTCGCCACTCGCGGTCACGTCGAACAAGCTCAAGCCGCTGTACAACTATTTCCGCCAATTGTTCGCGCAGGTGACCAACCCGCCGATCGACCCGATTCGCGAGCAACTCGTGATGTCGTTGGTGTCCTTCATCGGCCCCAAGCCGAATTTGCTCGACCTCAACAACATCAACCCGCCGATGCGGCTCGAAGTGTCTCAGCCCGTGCTGGACTTCGACCACATGGCCATCATTCGCAACATCGAAGGCCACACCGATAACAAGTTCAAGAGTCACGAACTCGACATTTGCTATCCAGTCGCCTGGGGCAAGGACGGCATTGAGGCACGTCTCGCTTCGCTGTGCGCTGAAGCCACCGATGCCGTCAAGTCGGGTTTCAACATTCTGATTGTGTCGGACCGCAAGCTCAGTGCAGAGCGTGTGGCCATTCCTGCGTTGCTCGCCACGTCGGCTATTCATCAGCATCTGGTGCAGATGGGCTTGCGTACCTCGACCGGTCTGGTCGTCGAAACGGGTTCTGCTCGCGAAGTGCATCACATTGCTTTGCTGGCGGGCTACGGTGCCGAAGCAATCCATCCTTACCTGGCGATGGAAACTCTGGCCGAGATGCACAAGGATCTGTCCGGCGACCTCTCGCCTGAAAAAGCGATCTACAACTACACCAAAGCGGTCGGCAAAGGACTGATGAAGGTCATGTCCAAGATGGGCATCTCGACCTATATGTCTTATTGCGGCGCGCAGATTTTCGAAGCAATTGGTCTCTCCAAGGAACTGGTCGACAAGTATTTCACTGGCACCTCTTCAAATATCGAAGGTATCTCGGTATTCGATGTCGCTGAAGAAGCAATCCGGCTGCACATCCAGGCTTTCGGCGAAGACCCCGTTCTGGCTAACGCGCTGGATGCCGGTGGAGAATATGCCTTCCGCATTCGCGGCGAAGAGCACATGTGGACGCCGGACTCGATTGCCAAGCTGCAGCACTCGACCCGTACCAACAACTTCTCGACCTATAAGGAATACGCCGCGCTGATCAATGACCAGAGCAAGCGTCACATGACCCTGCGTGGCCTGTTCGAATTCAAGGTCGATCCCAGCAAAGCGATTCCGCTCGACGAAGTCGAACAAGCGAAAGAAATCGTCAAGCGTTTCGCAACGGGCGCGATGTCGCTCGGTTCGATCAGTACCGAAGCACATTCCACCCTCGCTATCGCCATGAACCGCATCGGCGGCAAGAGCAACACCGGTGAAGGCGGTGAAGACCCGGCACGCTATCAAGACTTTCTCAAACATATCCCGATCAAAAAGGGCGAGTCCCTCGCATCGGTCATGGTGGGAGCACAAATCCAGTCCGATACCGTGCTGCAGGAAGGCGATTCGCTTCGTTCGCGCATCAAGCAGGTGGCATCGGGTCGCTTTGGCGTGACGGCTGAATATTTGCAAAGCGCTGATCAGATCCAGATCAAGATGGCGCAAGGTGCGAAGCCTGGTGAAGGCGGACAATTGCCCGGCGGCAAAGTGTCCGAATACATCGGCTTCCTGCGTCACTCAGTGCCGGGTGTCGGCCTGATCTCGCCACCACCGCACCATGACATCTATTCGATTGAAGACTTGGCACAGCTGATTCATGACCTGAAGAACGCCAACACCAAAGCCAGTATCTCGGTGAAGCTTGTTTCCGAAGTGGGTGTCGGCACCATTGCTGCAGGCGTGGCCAAAGCCAAGGCCGATCATGTGGTCATTGCCGGTCACGATGGCGGTACCGGCGCGTCACCCGTCTCGTCGATCAAACATGCTGGCTCACCTTGGGAACTCGGCCTCGCTGAAACTCAGCAGACGCTGGTGTTGAATCAACTGCGCAGCCGTATCGTTGTACAGGCAGACGGTCAGATGAAGACCGGTCGTGATGTCGTCATCGGCGCGCTTCTTGGCGCTGATGAGTTCGGCTTTGCAACCGCTCCGTTGGTGGTCGAAGGCTGCATCATGATGCGCAAGTGCCATCTCAATACCTGTCCGGTTGGCGTCGCCACACAGGACCCGGTACTGCGCAAGAAATTCACTGGCAAGCCGGAGCACGTCGTCAACTTCTTCTTCTTTATCGCGGAGGAAGTGCGCGAAATCATGGCGCAACTGGGTCTGCGCAAATTCGAGGAACTGATTGGTCGTGCTGACTTGCTCGATACCAAAAAAGGAATCGCCCACTGGAAGGCCCAAGGTCTCGATTTCAGCAAAATTTTCTATCAGCCGAACGTACCGACCAGCGTACCGCGTCGCCAGGTTGAAACGCAAGATCATGGTCTGGACAAGGCGCTCGACAACACGCTGATCGAACGCTCGAAGCCTGCGCTGGAAAAAGGCGAGAAGGTCTCGTTCATTACGTCGGTCAAGAACGTCAACCGTACCATCGGCACAATGTTGTCGGGCGAAGTCGCGGGCCGCTATGGCCATGCAGGACTGCCAGACGACACGATTCACATTCAGTGCAACGGTACAGCGGGACAAAGCTTCGGCGCTTTCCTTGCTAAAGGCATTACTTTTGATCTGGTCGGTGAAGGCAATGACTATGTCGGCAAGGGCTTGTCGGGTGGGCGCATCATCGTGCGCTCAGCCAACGACTTCCGTGGCTTCGGTCCAGAAAACATCATCTCCGGCAACACGCTGCTGTACGGTGCCATTGCAGGCGAAGCCTACTTCAATGGTGTGGTCGGCGAACGTTTTGCCGTGCGCAACTCCGGCGCGACAACGGTTGTTGAAGGCACAGGTGATCACGGTTGCGAATACATGACGGGCGGTACAGTCGTGGTGCTCGGTAGCACCGGCCGTAACTTTGCCGCCGGAATGTCGGGCGGTGTCGCTTACGTCTACGATGTCGATGGCGACTTCGCGAAAAAGTGCAATCTCTCGATGGTCGAACTCGAACCCGTGTTGACGGCCAAAGAACAGGCCGACAAGCTTGATCGGAGCATCTGGCATCGCGACAGCTCGGATGAAGAACTGCTCAAGTCGCTGGTCGAGAAACACTTCCGCTACACCGGCTCCTTCCGCGCCAAAGACATTCTGGCGAACTGGGACACGATGCGCAGCAAGTTCCTCAAGGTCATGCCGACCGAGTATCGCCGCGCGCTGAAAGAGATTGCCACAGCGAAAGCCAAGGCTACCGCCACAAAGGAAAAGGTCGCCGCTTAAATCATCAGAGAACATCCCCTCTCCCTCTGGGAGAGGGCTAGGGTGAGGGCCGCAGTTTGGGCACCTTACCGCTGGTCTCAAATTTTGAATAAGTCGTAACAAGTACCTGGATATAAAAAGGTAAAAGGAAACAGCATGGGCAAGATCACCGGATTTCTCGAATTCCAGCGTCTCTCCGAAGTGTCAGAGCCGCCGCATCTGCGCAAGAAACATTACAAGGAATTTGTCGCGCATCTCACCGACGACGAAGCCAAAGTCCAGGGCGCACGCTGCATGGACTGCGGTATTCCCTTTTGCCAGAACGGCTGCCCGGTCAATAACATCATTCCCGACTGGAATGATCTGGTGTTCAAACAGAACTGGAAACAGGCGCTCGACACCCTGCATTCGACCAACAACTTCCCTGAGTTCACAGGCCGCATCTGCCCTGCGCCCTGTGAAGCGGCCTGTACGCTAAACATCAACAATGACGCTGTCGGTATCAAGTCGATTGAGCACGCCATCATCGACAAGGGTTGGGAAAATGATTGGGTCGTACCGCAACCGCCCAAGCACAAGACCGGAAAGAAAATCGCCATCGTTGGCTCAGGCCCCGCAGGTATGGCCGCAGCGCAGCAACTCGCCCGCGTCGGCCACAGCGTGGTCCTGTTTGAAAAGAACGACCGCATTGGCGGCCTGATGCAATATGGCATCCCTGACTTCAAGATGGAGAAGTCGCATATCGAACGCCGCGTCAAGCAAATGGAAGCCGAAGGTGTCGAATTCCGTACCGGCACTTACATTGGCGATGCGCCGCCGCCAGGTTTTATCAACAACTTCAGCAAGACCAGCATCGCACCGAAAAAACTGCTCGAAGACTTTGATGCGGTGATCGTTTCTGGTGGAGCCGAAACCCCGCGCGATCTGCCGATTCCCGGTCGCGATCTCAAAGGTGTTCACTTCGCGATGGAATTCCTTCCACTGCAAAACAAGGTCAATGCGGGCGACAAACTCAAGGATCAAATCCTGGCTACCGGCAAGAATGTGCTCGTCATTGGTGGCGGCGATACCGGCTCGGACTGTGTCGGCACCAGCAACCGTCACGGTGCCAAACAGGTCGTGCAAATCGAAGTGATGCCTCAGCCGCCCGAAAGCGAAAACAAGCTGCTGACCTGGCCCTACTGGCCCCTCAAAATGCGCACTTCATCCTCTCACGAAGAAGGCGTTGACCGTGACTGGGCCATCACCACCAAAGAATTCAAGTCTGGTGAAGGCAAGGAAAAAGGACAGGTCAAATCTGTACTCGCCGCAAAGGTTGAATGGAAAAAAGATGAGAAAACCGGCGCCATGAAAATGGTCGAAGTCGTCGGAAGCGAATTCGAAATCCCTGCTGACCTTGTACTGTTCGCTATGGGCTTCACCGGCCCCGTCACGGTCGGCTTGGTCGATGAACTCGGCCTCGAAAAAGACCAGCGCGGTAACGTCAAAGCCACGACCGAAGGCCCAAACAGTTACAAGACCTCTAACCCTAAAGTGTTCGCGGCAGGTGACATGCGCAGAGGCCAGTCACTGGTGGTCTGGGCTATCCGCGAAGGCCGCCAATGCGCCAGGGCAGTTGATGAATACTTAATGGGCGAGTCAGTGTTGCCGCGTTGATTGTTTGTCGCTCAAAGAAAACGGGATGAGCCAAAGCTCATCCCGTTTTCTTTTCACTCCTCTGAATCTACGAATTACGGCTTGACTGCCGCAAATTGCCCGGGCGCGTCCGGGGGATTATTCGCCTCAAGAAAGCGCACCGTTTCCAGCAACATCTGCGTGCGCGTTTCACTCTGAGAAAGGTAATGATCTTCCCCTTTTAAGGAGACGAATTCGACTGGTTTGCCAGCCTCCTTTAAGGCCTCAGCCATAAGTTTGCTTTGCTTGAGCGGCACCACCGTATCCTCCTCACCATGAATGAGCAGCACGGGAGCAGACGCCTTTTTCACCTGATTTGCCGGCGAAAGCGCGTTCAGCATTTCGTCCGAATCACCCTCTATGCCCAGCAGTCGGCTCCAGGAACGTTGTACGGTTTCGGATGAATACAAATATCTATTCCTCAACCATCCCCAATACTCTTCCAGGTTAGCAATTCCACCAACAGAAACCACACAACGATAAATGTCCTGTTCGAGAGTAATGCCAACCAGAGCGGCATAGCCCCCATAATCACTGCCAACTATGCAGACTCGTTGAGGATCAATGGTGTTATTTCTGGCAAGAAACTGCACGCCATCCGATATATCGGTTTGCATTTTCCGACCTCGTAGAAAGTAGGCTGTCATGGAAGCGTCAAATGAATCCCGATCTGGGGGCTGCAAAACAGCATATCCACGCGATGCGAGTGCTTGCGGCAACCAGTCAAAGCCCAGGGACTCCGGTTTGGAATTCAGTACAACGATGAGAGGCAAGTTTCTTTTTTGTTCCAATCCACGCGGCAAGGTCAACTGTCCCTGAATCAGGTATCCATCCGCTGCAGGATAAACGATGGGACGAACACTTGCGATGGCCTCACTGGGCAAATTTTCATACCTATTTCCAATGAGATCAGCGATGCCCGTGTTCAAATCAACCAGCATAAATGCACTTCCGGATTGCGGCCCCAAAACCGAGATAACTACTTTCTTGCGATCACTGGAAGAGGAAACGTAGCGAACACCTTCATTTGGGAAAGCCTTCAATATTGCAGCCCATATTTTTTTCATCTCCGGGTCGTAAAAACTATAACCCGCCTTGTGCGTATTTAGCGCAATGGACAATCCGGTAAGCGGATCCCAAACAAGTCCGCGCCCATCTTGATCGAGATTTGGAGCCCACTCAATACCATTTTTAATTCGTAATTCTCGCACTTCCCAGGACTCACCCGGCGTATCTTTTCGTGGCCAAAGCATCACGATCGAGTCCGGAGTAAAGCCGAGCCTTACCATCCTTGGGTAGTTGCTCGTTGTGTCTTCAGTCAAAACGGTTTCCCACTTACCATTTCGATTCAGTTCCAGTTTCCAACGCTTCCGATCAAAGGAAGTTCTAGCAATCGCATCGCCATCAGGACCAACTAGAAATTCGTTGCCATATTGCGTAGCATCTAAAACCTGGCTGGTGGCCCCGGTCTTCGGATTAAAACGATACAAAGCCGGCCTTAGTGCTGCCCCACCTTCTAGCGATTTTAGAAATGGGTTAAAGAAAACCCAGGGTTCACCATTCATCATGCGCACAACCGGATGCGCATTAACAACATTCATATGAGGGATGCCATCGCGTGGTTCTAGAATCGTAATCTTCTTATTTGTTAGATCGTAAACCTTGGAAAATAAAAATGTTTGCTTTGTCCCTATCAGACCTTCAGGTACTTTTGATAAAGCCGACACCGTAAATACCAGATAATCGTTACCTGCCCAAGAGAGTCCCTCTGCTATAGATTTTCCAAGGGGAATCGCAACCGGACTGTCTTTACCATTTAAATCTTGAATGATAATTGCTCGCTGATCACCAGCATTACTCAAGAACGCAATGCGCTGACCATCCGGCGATATGACTACAAATCCCATTAAAGGTGACTGGGCATAAGCTTCGATTGGCGCAGCCTGAACAGCCACATTCAACACAAAACTCGCAACAAAAACTGCGCAAAATCGCCATAGCTTCATCGGAATTGCTCCCTGATTTTTTAAGTTGTTATTGCATGTTCGCCGCACGAATTTAGAATAAATTACCTTGGTCGCGGCGACATGGTCGGCAAATTATATCTGGCTAACTGGAGCGCCATTTCGACCCCCACTTATCCTTTGATAAGGCCTATTGCCGCCTTAGAAGGAATGGAGTTTGTTGATTGAAATATGCTTATGCGCTTTTGATTGGTATGCTGTCGGTATCGAGTGCCGGGCGCTTGGTTTTATTCTGGCTCCGGCCTATTCTTTCATTTTCTGCACACCGTCACTGACTTTTTGAGAAGGAGTTCATCATGACCCAGAATCCGGATCCCAAGCATCCATTCTCCGCATTCCTGACCAAAGACCCTTATGAATTCATGCATTCCGGAAGCGAAAAAATGCATTCGCTCTATTCATCTTGGAATGAAATTGCAGCGCATTTATTTCGCTCGCAACAGGCTTATCTTCAGTCGATGATGCAGGAATGGTGGAGCCATTCGGCGCGCTATTCCTGGCCTTATACCGACTGGACGGGCGCTGCGGCGCAACGTGTTCAACCGGAAGCGCCAACAAGCACTGTCGGCAGCCACACTGAAATTGAAAAAGCCATGCACCCAGCTCATCCCTCACTCGTTACAACTGGAAAGAGTTTGACTCAGCCGAAGGTAAGGGTCAGGACAACGCCCAAGACGGTTCGTAAAGCGGCAGGCAAGGCGTCGAGCAAAGGTCGTTGAATTAAAGTGAGTCCTTCTTGATGGAACGTTGGGTCGTCTACGCCTTAATCTCGACGGACTTTGCGGGCTTCACTTCGGTGATTGCGAAAAAATAGAAGCATGTCCGACATGCCACAACTTGAAGTGAGTACCGCACGCAGCGATGACCTCGACGAGTTGGTGCCGCTGTTTGATGACTATCGTCAGTTTTATCGCAAACTGCCCAATCCCGAATTGGCCCACAATTTTCTGAGCGAGCGTTTCAAGAACCGCGATTCGGTCATCTTCATTGCGCGGCTCGGCCATGAACTGGTCGGCTTTGCTCAGATGTTCCACAGCTTGAGTTCTGTCACCGCCGATCACGTGTGGCAGCTCAACGATCTGTATGTCGTATTGGCTGCGCGCCGCAGCGGTGCAGGCCGGGCATTAGTGGAGAAGGCTAAAACTTATGCTGCACGCACCGGGGCCAAATATCTGAGAGTCGTCGTGCAGAAGGACAATCTCGCGCTGCAAAATCTCTACACGGGACAGGACTTCAAGCTGGACCACGACCATTTGTTGTTTCACTGCAAGGTCGATACTTAGCGTCCGACATGCACAGCCGTTGTAAGGTCTTGATAAGTTCTACGAACCAACTTGTTTGAGGCTTTCCAGAAACTTGTCGGCATTCTGATAGCCAATGATGCGCGCGCCCGGAATGGGTTGCCCTGTGCGGTCGAAAAACAAAATGCCCGGCGGGCCGAACAGATCGAAGCGCTTGAGCAAAACTTTGTCGTCGGCCGTGTTATCGGTAACGTCCACTTGCAGTAGCACATAACCCTTCATTTTCTCTGCGACTCTGGGATCGGTATAAGTGAAGTGCTCCATCTCTTTGCATGACACACACCAGTCCGCATAAAAATCCAGCATCACGGGCTTACCCGCATTCTGTAAACGCTGATCAAGCTCAGCACTGGTGCGAATGCGCTCGAACTGAATCAAGGATGCAGATGGTTTGACTGCAGCAGTTGAACCACTAACCCATGCGGTGATTCGCCCCATACTGGGCAGAACCGGGGCGACAATCCAGACCGCGACCGCCAGCAAGAGAACGCCGAAAAAACGTTTGACTGTGTTCATCCACGCGCCGACGCGCGGCAATATGGAGCCCGCCGACAAACCCAGTAACAACAACGGCACACTCATTCCCGCCGCGAGCGCGAACAGGGCCAAACCGCCAACCACCACATTGCGCGTCTGACTGATGTAGATCAAAGTTCCGGCCAACGGCGCCGCAACACAAGGGCCAACGATCAACGCTGAAATGGCGCCCATCAAAAAGACACCGACCCATTTGCCAGTTGCTTCTCCACCACCCAATTGTCCCGACCATTGCGTTAATCGGGTTTGAATCGAATTCGGGATTTGCAATTCGTAGACCCCAAACATCGACAGCGACAACACCACCAGCAGTAACGCAAACGCGCTCAGCACCCAGACATTCTGCAAGGCAGCGGCCAGCCCTTCTCCTGCAAGTCCAGCGGCAATCCCCATCAAGGTATAAATCAAGGCCATGCCAAGCGCATAAGTAAGCGCCAGCATGAAGCCGCGTCCGCGAGAAATTTTTGGAGCAGTCGCGCCGGTTTGTCCAACGATGATGGCCGAAAGGATTGGCAACATCGGCAACACACACGGGGTGAATGAAAGCAGCACACCCAGACCGATAAAAATGGCGGCAATCGCGAACAGGTTGCCGCCTTTCAGGGTGGCCGTAATCCGAGAGCTTTCATCGATACCACCGATGCCAGAGCTGGATGTGCCGGGCGTATACAAAGCAAGATCGATCGTGGCCGTCTTGTCGATGGGCACATAACAAAGGCCGGCATCGGCGCAACCTTGATACGTCGCATTCAAATTGAAGATGCGCGGCGTACCATCCTTGATCGGAATTCGAACCACGACTTGATTGCGATAATGTTCGACGTCCTTCTGGAAGGTCTCATCGAACTTGATTTCTCCTTTGGGATAAACCGGATCCCCCAGCGGCACCTTCTGGCCATCGATATCAGCAGAAAACTTGAAGCGCTCGCGATAGAGATAGTAGGCGTCAGCAATACGAAAAGTCGCAGCCAGGGTTTTGCCATCAATCATTCGAGCCGAGAACTGAAAGGCATCGTCGGGTTGAAGATATTCTTCGTCCGCAAAGCATGATGACGTTATGAAAACAGCTGCGAACAAAGTCAGCAGAACTGCAATGCGGCTGAACCAACGATCACGCATAAAAACTTCTCGATTCCTGTGTAGCTTCATTCAGCCATTGCAAATAAGCGGGCGAAACTTGTTGAATCGGCACAGCGATGATTTCCGGAACCTCATAAGGATGATGCGTGCGGATGGCTTCTTCGACTTCGCGATAACGCTCAGTAGTCGTTTTGATAAAGAGCTGAATCTCTTCCGCTCGTTCAACGGCGCCTTGCCAGCGATAGACCGATTGAACACCCGGCAAAATATTGACGCATGCGGCCAAACGGCTTTCAACTAACAGAGTAGCAATCCGTTCCGCACTGACCTTATCAGGTACCGTGGTCAGAACGAGCAGCGCAGATTGAGTCATGGTGAGTGGTTTCCCGGGATTTCTTGCTTATTACTCGTTCGATTCGAACTTGTCTATTGGATAGTCGTTTATCCGCTCGGTTCCTTACTTCACACTTCTACTTCAACAAGCGTCGTCGGGTTAGAACCATTGCCAGATAAAAACCCGCAACGATGTAGCAAGACAGCACCAGTAAATCCTGTATCGGTGCTGCGGGCATATGTCCGAGGATCAACGGCCGCACCAGATTGACGGCTGCACTCAATGGCAGCCATTGCACCAGGCTTTGCAACCATTGTGGCAACTGGGTTAACGGGAAAAACACTCCGGACAAAAACCACATCGGTGTCACCACAATCGTGAAGTAATAGGTAAAGAAATCATAGCTACGTGCCAGTGCATTGACGACAAGACCCAGAGAAGCCCCGGCCATGCCGATCACAAAAAGAAGTGGCAAGGCCAGCAACATGCTTGGTTCACGCGACAGGCCCAAAGCAAAAATCACCAACAGAATGGCCATGCCCGTAAATACACTCTTGCTTGCGGCCCACAGCATTTCCGCCAGCACCACGTCGTCCAGGGATAGCGGCGCGTTCAAAATCGCCTCCCAACTACGCTGAACATGCATGCGCGTGAAAGCCGAATACAGTGCCTCGAAAGTGGCCGCATTGAAAGCATTCATGCAGATCGAACCCGACGCAAGAAATACGATATAGCGGACGCCATCAATCGGCTGTAACAGACTGCCGAGGCCGTAACCAAAAGCAAACAAGGTAATTAGCGGCTCGGCCACGTTACCGATCAAGCTGGAAATAAAGAGCCGCTTCCAGACCAGAAAATTACGCTGCCAAATCGGTCGCCAACGCAGACTGATTGCGGGTGGGGCGTAGATTGAAGTGCTTTGAGAAGCGATAGTCGCAGTGGTCATGAACGTATTTTATAGAGGTCTTTCAACAAGGATGATTACTCGTCATTTCAGTTGGCCTGCGGCCCCCATCCCAACCTTCCCCCAATGGGGAAAGGAGTAAAACAGAGTGCTCAGCTAATCCTCTATGAATCTTCCTTCCCCTTCTGGGGGAAGGTTAGGATGGGGGCCAGCGAACCGAGAAACTAATCCCGCATCTCCCGTCCCGTAAGCTTCAAAAACAAATCCTCCAGATTCGCGGGTCGATGCAGATAACGCATATCGTGCGCGTGCTGCAAACTGTCCAGCAAAGGTTGCGGCACATTGGTATAGCAGAACACCGTCTCGCCACTGATTTCCATGCGCTGCGACAGTGCCCGCCCCTGCGCTTCGGCCCACTCCATCGCACCGTCGCCATACACCTCGACGACACTCGCTTCGATATGCTCGGCTATCAGCGCACGCGGGACGCCGTCGGCAATCTTGCAGCCATTGTCGATGACAGCAAGCCGGTCGCACAAACGTTCTGCTTCATCCATGAAGTGCGTGGTCAGCACAATGGTCTTGCCCTGCGCGCGCAAGGTCTTGAGCCGATCCCAAATTAAATGACGAGCCTGCGGGTCAAGACCTGTGGTTGGCTCGTCCATGAAAATCAGATCAGGGTCATTGACCAACGCGCGCGCCAACGTCAACCGTCGCTTCATGCCACCGGACAACTCGCGAATGTGAGCATCCGCTTTCGTCGTCAGGCTGGCGAACTCAAGCAAGGAGGGAATGCGCGCACGAATGTCTGCATCACGTAAACCGAAGTAGCGTCCGAACACCAACAGATTCTCGGACACGGTGAAATCAGGATCGAGGTTGTCCATTTGCGGCACCACGCCAACACGAATGCGCGCCTCGCGTCCCTTGATTGGCACCGGTAAACCCGCGAGCGTGATCGAACCCGAATCAGGATCGGTCAATCCCAAACAAAGCCGCAGCGTCGTCGTCTTGCCCGCTCCGTTCGGCCCCAGAATGCCAAAGCATTCACCTCGCTGAATCTCCAGCGACAAATCATTAACGACCTTGAGCGGGCCGTAGGATTTGTGCAGATGCTGGATGTCTAGAATCGTGTCGTTCATGGTTATCATTGTTTGTTTCGTCGCAAGGACAAACATCTCAAATTTACCGTTCGTCCTGAGTAGCCGCAACGCGGCGTATCGAAGGATGAATCATCGCAGAACAACGGACAACGCCTCACGACTCGCCCTTCGATACGTCTGCAAAAAACGCAGACTACTCAGGACGAACGGTGTTGGTTATTGACTCGTAATTCGTAGGTTGGGATAAGCCACCGCATCCCAACATTCAAACTATCATTTCTTATACCCAATCCGATAAATCACACCCGCATAATCATCAGATACCAATAACGCACCATCGGGCATGACTTGCACATCGACAGGGCGGCCCCAGACCTTGTCACCTTCTTGCAGCCAGCCTTGGGCGAAGACCGTTGCCGCAGTTACTCCTGTAGCGGATGTCGTGACGGACATCACTTGATAGCCGACTTTTTTGCTGCGATTCCAGGAACCGTGTTCGGCGATAAAAATTTGATTTTGATATTCAGCAGGGAAAAGTTTGCCCGTGTAAAAGCGCATGCCGATCGCAGCAGAGTGCGCCTGAAATTTGGCGACGGGTGGCGTGAATTCTTTGCAACTGCGCTTACCACCAAACTCAGGGTCCTTGATCTCGCCCGCATGGCAATAGGGATAGCCGAAATGTTGGCCCACTTTGGTCGCATGATTCAGCTCGTCTGGCGGCACATCGTCGCCGAGCATATCGCGGCCATTGTCGGTGAACCAGAGTTCTTTGGTATTGGGATCCCAGTCAAAGCCGACGGTGTTACGCACGCCACGCGCGATGACTTCCGGTTTGGCGTTGGCTTGATCGACCTTGATGCGCGTGATGGCTGCATACGGATCACCGGGTTCGCAGACGTTGCAAGGAGCGCCAACAGGCACATAGAGCTGACCATCCGGACCAAAGCGAATGAATTTCCAACCGTGATATTTTTCACTGGGGAATTGATCGTTGACCACAACGGGCTTGGGCGACTGTTCCAGATTGGCTTCGATATTGTCATAACGCAGCACACGATTGACTTCCGCCACATACAACGCACCATTCTGAAAGGCCACGCCATTGGGCACATTCATACCGGATGCAATGGTGATGACCCGCTGTGCCTTGGTTCCATCGTGCTGGATCGCATACACCTTGCCTTCAGACTGTGTACCAACGAACAGTGTGCCCTTGTCACCCAGCGTCATTGAGCGTGCGTTCTTCACATTCTCGGCAAAGATGCTGATTTCAAAACCGGGTGGGAGTTTGATGGTTTCAAGCGGTAGCGCTGCTTGGACATTGATTGCACCGGTAGCAAGCAGTAACAGAAAACAAAAACGGGGGATCAACTTCATGGTTTCATCCTGATCAACTAGTTTGCGGGCCGTGGATGCCTGTCGTTTTTTCATGACTTTCATGTTTTAAGCACTTATTCTATCTGAGCATTTTTAATTAACAGGCCGATCAATCTGATGTGGATTAAAACAAAAAAGCCGAGCAATTTAGAGGCTTCCGTAAAAGCTTTTGTACCCGCTTTAGTTATATCTATCTGACCAAAATTTATCTTTTTTTGCGTACCGGTCGGACCTTGTGCGTCGTTCGCAAAGTGTTTGAGGGGAATTGACATCAAAGACTTTAAGGAGAAGCGGTCAAACAAATATTTTTCTGGTTATTACGGAAGCCTTAATGTCTATGACGTAGAAATACCTGATATTGTTTTCCTCATCCGATTCCCGAATTAAGACTTGCACAAAAGATAACTTGTGGAAAACAGGTTTTGGTCATCTTAAAAAATATTAAAAACGGAAAAATGAATATGCGCCTGCCAAAACCATTTCAATTACTGTCAGTGTTATTGGGTCTTGGACTGATTTTGTTTCACCCTGTCTTTGCGCAAACTAAATCTGGCAATTCACTTTCAGATCAGTCACCTACTGCGAAAGAAGCAGGAGTCTTTGCGAGAGAGTATTTCAAGTCTGTAATTTCAAGGTAATTAGGGCGTTTCGTAACCGGAGTATGGTTGGAGATACGCATGGTTACTGGGCGCAACAGGGTATTTAGTTGTTCGACCAACTATTTGAGTGGTCGGAAGTGCATTTTTTGCGGTTCGTACCAGACTGTGAAGAC
>JANYFL010000044.1 GCA_025362735.1 Betaproteobacteria bacterium
GTCTTCACAGTCTGGTACGAACCGCAAAAAATGCACTTCCGACCACTCAAATAGTTGGTCGAACAACTAAATACCCTGTTGCGCCCAGTAACCATGCGTATCTCCAACCATACTCCGGTTACGAAACGCCCTAATTACCTATTTCTAACAAGGAGAATGTATGTCTATCACCATCTATGGAACCATTGGATCGCGCGCTTCACGCTGCCTTTGGACTGCAGAAGAAATCGGGATTGCGTATGAATGGAATCCGATCAGCACGCTTGATGGTTCGAACAAGAAACCGGAATATCTGGCCATCAATCCTTCCGGTCGGACGCCGGCGATGACCGATGGCAAAGTGAAGATGGCCGAGTCCCTGGGCATCAATCTTTATCTGGCACAGAGCTACGGCAAAGGCGGAATCTGGCCGGACGATCCTGTATTGCAAGCTCGCGCACTGCAATGGACCTTATGGTCAGCTTCAGAGATTGAGTATTACATTGGCGCGCTCTACGTGAATATGATCATGAAACCAGCCGACAAACGTGACCAAGCCTTCATCGACGGTTTGATCGGTTCCATGATGCCCAGATTAACCGAGCTGGATAAAGCGCTGGAAGGCAAAGAATATATTCTTTGCGACTTTAGTTTGGCAGACATTAATACTGGCGTTCATATGTTCACGGTCGTTGATAACTTTCGCCTTAATCTCGATCACCTACCCAATGTCCGTGACTGGGTTGAACGTTGTCGTGCACGTCCAGCGCGCCAGAAGATCATCGCGCTATTCGCAGCCGCAGCTGCGGCAAAGAAGTAAACAGATGATTTGATGCGGGTCTGGGCGCTCCCAAGATGAATAAAAAGCGCCCAGAGTTCACCGATTCAGTTGTTTGCCCTGAATTCCGGTTTGATCAAGTTAATCGCCACGGTTGCGGGCGCAGACAAATCGGTGCGACTGACTTGGTCGAGCGCGTTGGCGACCGTCTGCTTCGAAGCAGTACTCGAATAAATCAAACGACGCAGGGCTTTGCCAATTCGGTCGGAAACCGTTTTTGGCGGGAGGGGCACGCCCTTGGCATAGGCCTCTTCACTAAGCTTGATCATGTTGGAAATTTGGCTGGCAAGTTGTTCGGTAGTGAGGGGTGTAGCCGAATCAGAAGCGGATTTGCCCACGCGTGCTGACTTCGGTGGAGTAAGCACGGCAACGAAATTGGCGGCATCGTTGGGATCACCTTTGCCCGAGTAGTAAGCGCGGAGCGGATGAGGAAAATAGGGGCGGCTGAACTCGATCTGATCGGGAGTGAGCAACTTGGTATCAATCCCATAGTAATCCAGGCTAACGCCCAGTTTGGGATGCACGCCGATCAGTTTTTCCGGCGCCTGTCCCTTGCTGACCCAGTTATCCAGTGCAGCCAGGTAATCGATACCCCAAGCTCCGTCGCCGCCGCTGCAATGATCCATGCCGTTGATGACAAAAAAGCGGAAGAAATCTTTGGTTTTTTCAGGGCCGCCCATCGTCGCCGTGGCCAGTTCGTAGTAATCCAGACTGGGTCCGCCCGGTACTACCAGATCGGTCGAGCCATGGGTAAAAATGAGCTTGCCGCCGCGCGCCTTGAATGCGCGCAGGTCGGGATTGGCGGCGTTATCAAAGGTTTCGATGACCGCGACATCGCCACGACTTTGGGCAAACGGAGCCGGTGGGCGGGGCTTGGCCGTCCAGTTATCAATCCAGTTCAACTCGGAACCAGGTAGCGCGCCGCGCTCATAAAATTTCCTGGTAACGGCGACTTCGGCCTCGGTCAAACAATCAACGGTATTGTCTCCTTTGCATTGCAGAGTGGCAGGATCGAATTTGCAATCGCGCGGATCGAGGATGCCATCCTTGACACCATCGTTCATGTCACATTGAGCGAGAACTGCTTTGTAGATCAAAGGTACTTTTAAATCGGACAGGATCGCTTCACCAGTAGCAGAGCGATTCGGATTGACACTGTATTTACCACGAGTCCCAAAGAGGCCCATGCTGGCCGGTGCTACGCTGACAATGCCGTCATAGTCTTGCGGGAAACGCTGGGCTTCAATCATCGCTTGTCGACCACCTGTAGAACAACCATAGAAGTAAGCTTTATCGGCGGACCGGGAGTAATAAGCGTTAGCGATTGCCTTGCCCGCAACCGTTGCCACATGCGTTGAACGAAAACCAAAATCGACCTGACCTTGCAGATTATTGTTAGTCCAGTTGTCGTCAATCAGCGTAGAGCGATGCCCCATATCTGTCGTTGCACAGGCATAGCCGTCGCGCAGGTTTTTTGCGCAAGTCAGTTCCATATTCAAAATGCCGCAACTGCCGCCGCAACCCCGGAATAAAAATTTTCCATTCCAGTTTTCGCTTGGCATCCAGACGCCAAAAGAAACAGTCGGATTGACATAGGCCTCAATCTCGCAATGCGCCCGCAACTCTGTCGTGGCGGGTTTATAGACGGCCTTGGTGACCCATGTGGGGGCGCTTTCTAGATTGGCAAATTGCCCCCCAGTCAGATTCTCACAGCGAGCGATTTCTGTTTTGGAAGCAGGACTGGACTGGGCAAAAACGGATTCCGTATAAAGACAAAACGTGCTGATCATTAACACCAGCATGAAAAAGGATCGACCGAACATTTTCATTTTTGTCTCCATCAAATAAAAATCAAATTACTTCAAACTCATTTAAGCGTGGCGAGAAGCGTTTGTGATTGTTATGCAATAGTGACACTCGAACTATTGCAACACGTCGCAATAGTATCTACTGGCTTAAAGTTTTGACAGTAATTTTCCAAAACCATCAACCGGATCCTGGATCCCGTTCGCGCGTAGTGCATGCCAGTAGGTTGCAGTATTGATCGCAATGACGGGTTTTCCCAGCCAGCCTTCGGCTTGGGCTGCCAGTCTGGTCATGGACAAATTAGTGCCGACTTGAACGATTGCATCGACATCATCGCCATCAAGTTCGCGAATAACTTTGCGCAAGCGTTCCTCAGGTTGTCTTGCAATGTCGGTCCAACTGGTACAGCGTAGGGCGATATCGCGCACGACGTCGTAGCCATAGTCGTTCAGGAAACGCCTCACGTTGGCATTGGCTGTTGGGTAATACGGTGAGAGAAAGGCCACGCGCTTGATATTTGGACTGTAGGCACGCAAGGCCTCGACAACCGAAACCGAACCAACGCTGATCTCCAGACCCGTGAACTTGTTGACCTCCTTGACGAAAGCGGCACAGCCCTCTGCGCCACCCGTAAAGGCAATGGCCGAGACGCCCAGTACCAGATAATCAGGTGAACAGGTCAGAGCCGTACGCAAAGCATCCTTCAACCCCTCTGCGATTTTTCCGGCACCCGCCATGAAGGCTTCGTCAGACAGGGCTTCAGGATTTTCGACATAGATATCACGATACTGATTGGTCACGCCAACGGGACGCATGGCTTCCATGTCGGGTTGCACGATGGTATTGGTCGAGGGCCCGATTACGGCGAACACTTTGCGCCAACCTAATACGTCCGTCATTTTTTATTCCTTGTTAATCCTTGGAATGGATCGATCAAAACGCATCAGTGGTTTTTAAGCGATGGCCGCAGCATCTTCCAAACTGGTAAACATCGATTGCTTGAGCAGAAACTTGCGCCGTAATTCAGCATCATTCTGCAAACGGTTCATGCTTTCTCGACGTTCGTTCCTGGCGTTACCCCAGCCTTCACGCATCATCCTGGTGTTTTCGATGGTCTGTGTCTGCACAAAATCGGTCGTCACTTTATGGCGCTGACGCTCATAGAGTTGGATCAATTTTTCGTCACCGCCATGGCGCAATATTTTGACGAGTTTCTCGCCGAGGTTGATGGCGTCATGAATACCGCTGTTCATGCCAAACCCACCCATGGGGCTATTCAGATGCACCGCATCGCCGACCATACAGATGCGACCCATGACAAAGCGTTCACAGACGCGCTGATGAACCCGGTAGATGGTGCGGTGATTGGTGGTTATCTCAGTATCAGAGCGCAGCAAGCGCCGGAAGACATCATTCTTGGTGGCATCGGATAACAGGTCTGCATCGGAGATGTTTTCAGGGGCGGGTACCAGGATGCGCCACAGGGTCGGTACGCGCAGCAGTACCATCCATTCTTCCGGGTCTGAAACGTAGTTGACGTAACAGAGCTTATCGAATGCATTTTCGATGGGATAGGCGGTCGAGAAACAAAGAAATTTCTCGTCATAAGTGAATCCCGGGAAACTCAAATCCAGATTTTTTCGCACGAGGCTATTGGCCCCATCGGCACCAATGACATAACGCGCTCGAATCTTCTCCATGGAATGCGGTGTTTCCACGTAGGCTGTTACGCCACTTTCATCTTGTTCCATAAACACCAGGCGCCGCTGATAAGTGGCCGATGCATTGGGTTCTTCTTCCAGGCGTGTAGCGACATCTTGCGCTAATCGATGTTGCTCGCACTGAATGCGAAAAGGAAAGCGTGTGCGGTCAGAAATTTCCGTCAGATCGAACTCAAATGTTTCCTGCGACTGACGGTCGCGGAATTGATAGACCGGCGCTTTAAGGCCATCGCGCAGCAGCAATTCGGCTGCGCCAAGATCGTCCAGCATCTCGATGGTTGGGGCATGAAAAGTTGAAGCCCGTAAATCCGTCGCTCCCTGTGCAACCGCTTCAATCGCCGCGACGGTAATGCCTTGACGCGCCAGGTAGAGTGCAGCAACTGATCCCACAGGACCGAGACCGACGACCAATACTTCTACGTCCTGAGTTAGCATATTCAGGGACTTTCATTCTTGTCTTATTTTATAAACTACTGTGCTTCAAAGTAACTGAACAGCCATCTTATTGCTTGAGTCTTGGTACTTCACTACCTTTCAAAGGGTAGTGAAGTATCCAATTTTACAAAAGAAGCTTAGTAGCGATAAGCCACAGTGAGACCGTATGTGCGCTTATTGGTCAAGAACGGATTCATTACCCCGTTGAAATCATTCAAACGCACATTGTAAGCAGCTGAATCCGGCGTATCGTCGTTGGTCAAGTTATTGACGAAGAACGTGACACGCCAGTTGTCGTTTTCGATACCAGTGCGCAAATTGGCCACCGTGCGGTTTCCGATCCAGTTGAAGTTCAGGTTATTCGGCGAGGCCTGATACTGCTTGGTTTCGTAACGCACGTCGAAGCGAGCAAAGCCATCCCAGTTGTCGTTGATTGGATGGGTGTATGAACCGCCACCAGTGAATGTGAAGCGACTGGAACGTGGAACATTTAAGCCATTCATATCGACGACCGTCCGTGGACCTTGTGGAGACTGTACGGTGATGACGCGCGGTGCACAAGATGGAATGGTCAGACATACGGCGGCATTGCTAAAGTCATAGGTGCCACTGACAAACTTGGGGTTGGTCACCCCAACACCTGCATTGACCGTTAGCCCCTGCAGCGGCACAGCGGCCACTTCGAATTCAAAACCACGCGCCTTCACGCCACCGAAGTTCTTGGTGACAAGACCGACTGCTGCGGGATTGCTGGGTGGTCCGGAGATTTGCAGGTTCTGGGTTTTGATATCAAACATAGCCAGGTTGGTTTTCAGCTTGCCGTTGAGAAAGTCAGCCTTTCCACCGATTTCCCAGGTCTTGTTGGTCTCTGGTGCAAACAGCAAGTCAGCAGCAATGGTGGCGCGAGTGTTGAAGCCACCGGCTTTAGTGCCATTTGCGTTGCTGATGTACACCATCGTGTCTTTGTCGATCTTGTACTTCAGCGAAGTGCGATAGTTATTGAATGAATACTCCCCGGTGAATGGACCACCTAAAGGCCGTACGGTTGCTACGCCCGTCGTGCGCACAACATCGATACTCTTGTCTTGCAGCGTATGCCGTCCTTCAGCTGTGAACGTCAGATTTTGGAGAATGTCGTATTCACCGCTGATGTAACCGGAGCGAACGCGTTCAGTCGTATTTGAAATGGAAATACTGGCGGAACTGGGTTGGCCATTGGTGGTGAGATAGAGCAAGGGCGTTGCACCAACGATGGTCTGACCGGCGGGTAATTTTGAGCCATCGATACTGATGATGGTGGTTCCCGTACCCGTTGCACGGTAGGCATAGAGGCCGGTTGACCAGCGCAGTGCCTGGTTCTGTTTGGAAGACAGACGCAGTTCAAAGCTATTGTCTTTGTTGTTGTTGTCACTACCAAATTGTTCGGGCAGATTGATATTGCCTGGACCAGGTGACAAGACAAACGGGATACCGCCGCGCAGACCGGTGAAATCGCTAAAACGACGTTGGGTTACATCAGTCCATCCCAGAATTGCAGCCAGATCAGCCGCGCTCATATCGTAGTTGAGACGCAGAGTGCCGATGTTGACCTGACGCTTGTTGGCAGTTACACCCGCCCCCGACGATACACTGGAAATTTCAACCGGACGTGTGGGTTTAATTTCCCCACAGTACTGAAGGTATTTGATGCCATTCGCACCAGTGGGAGTCAGTGCGTTCGCCCCGATGGGACCACAGTTATTGTCGGTATATCCCATGGCAGGCAGGCCAAATACATCCTCCCCGTGATACCACGAGCCATCAATACTGACTCTTTCAGTTGGTGTCATGTTTACAGAAAGCTGGGCGTCACGCTTATCATATGCACCTCCACGATTGCCATTGACGCTGTCCTTATAGGTACCATCGCCACGGTCATAAGATACCGCGACTCCGGCGCGCAATAAACCTGGCTGAATCGGTCCGCTAATCGAAGCCTTCACGGTCTTCTGGCCATAGCTACCGACGGTCCCTTCAGCTCTTGCAGCCAAAGAGTCGCTCGGTTTTTTGGTCACATAATTAATCACACCCGCATAGGCATTGCGGCCATATAGGGCGCTGACTGGACCTTTGATGATTTCGATGCGTTCCATGTCGACCAGACCCAGGCTGATTGCTGATGTGTTGGCAAGGTAGACCCCATCAAGGAAGACTGCAACGTTCGGGTCTCCGGCGCCGCCATTGAGGTTGTACAGACCGCGGATGACCGGAACGATGGCCGATTCGCCGCCACTGGTATTGATGGTCACACCGGGAGTGAGTCGGGTCACATCTTGAATATTAGAGACGCCAGATTTTTCCAGTGTCTGACTTGTGATGGCCGTAATCGAGAGGGGAACCTCTGACAGTTTCTCCACTTTTTTCCGTGAAGTAACGACGATCTCTTCAAGCGTGTTGACGTTGCTGTCTGATTTGGCAATGGTCGTCGTTTGTGCGAACGCTGGGCCGAAGGCCAGGGCACCGGTAATAGACAAGCCATAGGCCAGCAAAATGTGACGGGTTAGCAGACTGCGTTTCCCCGGATTAGGCAAAAAAATTGATGCGACAGATTTCATGGTGTTACCCCTATTTATGGATTGATTGACTAGGTCTAACTACATCTGGATTCGTCGAGTCCGACACGACGACGACCAAAAACCAAATGCATTGATGCGGCTATGTAGGGTATTGGAGCCATCAAAAGCTTGAGATGAATATTGAAAAAATAACCGTGGCGCGGATATATTATTGTTGTAAAAAACACGATTCATGTAAGTCGAAGCCCCCCGCTTTTTTGAGGACATCATTTGTGGTTGCCTGGCGGTGACAGATGGAAATTATTTTGCGAAGATCGTTTGTAAAATAGTTGAAAGTGAATAGCCCTTGTTCGCTAATTAGTTCCTGAACGGCCAATGGTTTTTGCGTGCCCACATGGATTGCGTAGACGACGTGGCAACGAACATCTCGCGGTGCAATTGCTGCAACCGTAGGACTAATGATCTAGCTTGCATGCGAAGAAGAGCCGGAGTACTGCTCAGAGTTTATGAACCCTGTTCCACGTAGTGCGGCGCTACAGTTCCAGTTTTGAAAGTGGAAATTTCCGGATCGGTTTGCCGGTGAGCATAGCGACTGCATTCGCTACTGCAGCGGCGATCACAACACTTCCGGGCTCTCCGACACCGGTGGGTGGGTGGCCAGAATTGAGGATGTGGACTTCGATGTGCTTGGGCATTTCGTTCATGCGCAAAACCGCGTAGTCATGAAAGTTGCTTTGCTCAACGAGGCCATCTTTGAGTGAAATTTCTCCACTCAATGCCACACCCAGACCGAAACCGATGCCGCCTTCCATCTGCGCTTTGACGTTGTCTGGATTCAGAGCGTAGCCGCAATCGACCACGCAGACGACGCGCTCAACACGTATGGCATGGTCAACGATGGAGACTTCGGCGACTTGCGCGATGAAAGTGCTCTCTGCTTCCTGGACGGCCAGGCCCAGAGCGTGTCCGGGCTTGCGCTTGTTGCCCCAACCTGCTTTTTCCGCAGCCAGTTTGAGTACGGCTGCTTGTCGGGGTTTGTTCGCAAGATGGGCCAGACGAAATTCCAGCGGGTCACGTTTTGTGGCTCGCGCCAGTTCGTCGATAAAAATTTCTTTGGACGTCGTGGTGTGGTTAAAACTCAAAGCTCGGAACATCTGTACCGTCACGGGCGTTTTTGGATTAATCCAGTCGAGTTTGACGTCAGCGATGTCGTAACGCGTGGCCATGCTGCCATCAACCGTCGTTGGATCGGGACGACCCTTGACACCGGGAGGCGAGGGCGGGAACAAGAACGATTGCGCGACGATGGTTTGATGCAGGCCAAGCAGGTTGCCCTGTGCATCCAGCCCGGCCTTGATCTTGTGATATGCCATCGGACGATAGTAGCCACCTTTGATATCGTCATCGCGCGTGCGAATGACCTTGATGGGATAGAGTCCCCATGTGGCTTTGAGTATCTCAGCCAACTCGCTAATCCAGTCGGAGGTAAAGGTCGCGCGGCGACCGAAACTACCGCCTGCGTAGAGAGTATTCAGCACTACATTCTCTAGCGGCAAACCGAGAATTTTGGCGGCGGCCTTGTGGGCATAGGTTTGATTTTGAATACCGCCCCAGATCGTACAGTGCTGATTTCCATCGGGACCTGTCAGTTCACCCACGGCACATAAGGTTTCCATTGGCGCATGGGCCAGATAGGGAAACTCGAACTCCGCTTCAAGTACCTGTGTCGCCGTGGCAAACGCATGGTCAATGTCACCGTGGTTGTCGCAGACGATCACTTCATCCGTGCCATTGCCCTCCGCTGATTTTTTGAAATCAGCGATGATCTGTTCAGTGGAACGATGCTCAGCGGTTGTTTCATCCCATTCAACTTTGACCAGTTTGCGCGCACTGATTGCAGCCCAGCTACGGTTGGCGATGACGGCCACCCCGGACGGAATGAGCACCACGTCCACCAAGCCCTTAACCTGCAGTGCTGCGCTGGCATCAAAGGATTTGACCGTTGCACCAAAGCGCGGGGCGCGCAGAACGGTAGCGACCATCAGGCCGGGGATTTGTTTATCTGTGATGTCAATACCGAACATCGTCTTGCCGGTTGATTTGTCCTTTGCATCCAGGCGTGGCCAGGCTTTGCCGAGAAACTTGTAGTCCGCTGGATTTTTAAGAGCAACGTTGTCAGGGACTTCAAGCTTGGCTGCGGCCTCGGCCAATTCTCCAAAACTCAATTTTCTTGCGCCGGTCGCATCGCGTAATACGCCGTCATCAATATGAATTTCCTGGGGATTGACCTGCCACTGGTTAGCCGCAGCTTGTACCAGCATGGCTCGTGCGGTGGCCCCGGCCTTGCGTAACTGGTCCCAGCTATTGGCGATGGAGGTCGAGCCGCCGGTAGTCTGTAAACCGAATACCAGATTTTTGTAGACGGCCTGATTCGCTGGCGCACCTTCAACACGAACCTGCGCCCAGGACGCATCCAGTTCCTCAGCAACAATCGAAGCCAGGCCAGACCAGATACCCTGGCCCATTTCGAGATGCTTGGCGAAAACGGTAACGGTATTGTCGCTGCCGATTTTCAGAAATGGTTGGATAAGGCTGGCGCTTGATGTGGTTTGAGCAGCCCGAGACTTCAATGGGGCGGTCCGTGTCTGTGGCGGAGCAAGTGCGAGAACCAGTCCTGTGCCGGTCGACTTGATGAAGTTGCGGCGAGTGACCAATTCAGGCTTTCGGTGATTGCTTGAGTGAAGCGGCAGCCAAATGGATAGCGGCCTTGATGCGCACATAGGATGCGCAACGACAGATATTGCCCGACATGGCGGATTCAATATCCGATTCACTGGGTGCGCGGCGTTGGCTCAGCAGGGCAACAGCCGACATGATTTGCCCAGACTGGCAGTAACCGCATTGGGCCACATCAAGCTTGATCCAGGCTGCCTGCACCGCTTCAGCCACCGGTCCTTCCAGGCCTTCTATCGTGGTCACGGATTGCTTATCGACGTTGCCAATCGGCAGGACGCAGGAACGGATCGGCAGGCCGTTGAGATGGACCGTACAGGCACCACACAGCCCCATGCCGCAACCAAACTTGGTGCCGGTCAGGCCCAACTCGTCGCGCAATACCCAAAGCAGAGGCGTGTCAGACCACGCCTCGGTTGAGAGTCTTTTCTTGTTAACCTTAAGCGGAATCATTTGCGGTTATCGCTCAACTATTTTTCACGAAGCTGGGGATTGCTTTAGTTCATCCCAAACCAATGGAAAGTATTCGCCATCCGGTTTTCCACCCATCGGGATTTCGCTTTTCGCAATGCCAACCTGATTGAGTGCCTTGGTGTACGACTTTGGAAGAAAACGGACATCGTCACCCAGCCAGCGCGTCGTGATGGCCACGCGACGGCTGCTTGCATCCTTGCCGGTGTTGCCTTTGGCACCGTGAACGGTGTAAGGGTGGATCATGATGGCATCGCCGGGTTGCACATCCCAGGTGATGACTTGTTCCTTGCCTTCGGCAATCAGCTGATCAAAGTCGGGCACTTCCAGGAAGCCATCTTTTTCGCCATTGGCAGGCGCGGGATTGTCGGGCGTCCGGTAGTAGCCGGGCGAAGTCTTGTGGCTCTTGTCGATGAATAACAAACGGCTACGCTCTGCATCGGCTGGCGTCAGAGCCATCCACAGGGATGGCAATTGCAGACCCTTGAACGTGAACGCAGCGACATCGTGATGCCAGGGTGTACCCGCGCCCATGTTGTTTTGTTGGCCCGCTTCATGAATGAAGGTCAGGTCGAACCAGAAGCGCAGCTGTTTGGTACGAGTAATGCGGGCGACGGGCTCGGCCAAATCCTTGTTGAGCATGAAATCACGAATCAAGGGAATGCCACGCCACATATAACGTATGGTCACGCGTCCATCCGCTTTGCCGAAAGAAAAATCCGCACCCGGTGGGGGCGGTGAATCGGCTTTTTTCGAAATGTCGTCAATGACATTCAGGATCTTGGTGGTCCATTCAGGATCGATCAGACCAGGCAGCTTGACCACGCCATGCTCTTCATAAAAAGCCGCCATGGCTTCAATTGCACTGTCGGTATAGCGTTTCAACATTGGGGTCCTCGGTCTAAAAATAGGTTTGCGATCATCGGGACTAGCATGAGCGCAAATGCCCTTTAGAAGATCGGTGATGGGACCATTTTGTAATTAGCCCATTGTTTTGTCGCAAGTAAAGTAATAAATATCCGCTGGACGGTGACTTTTTGAGGTGTGACCAAGGGGCAGGGACGGCAATCGGAACAAGGCAAGAATGCCTGGTCCAGAATCCCTTAAGAGTAATTGCACCGCCTTGAGGGCGGTGCCAGAGAACAGCTTGGGCGCGCTTAGACTTTTTCCAGGATGCGCCGTGCGCGTTCGATCAGTGGGAGATCGACCATCGCGCCATCCATTTTCACGGCTGCGCCGCTGGTGGCAATTTGCATGACTTTGTTTGCCCAGGCAATCGAGGCTTCGTCCGGGCGGAAGGCTTTATTGATAGCTGCGATCTGCTTGGGATGAATGGCAAGCTTGCCGCCGAAACCCATGTCTGAAGCCCGACGCGAGTCAGCTTCAATCAACACGGCGTCATCGAGTGAAGTCGTGACGCCATCGAGTGGTGCTGGCAAACCGGCAAGACGGGATCGCAGAACGAGTTCACAGCGTGCCATTTGCAACGCTTCCCAATTGGGCTGGCAACCCAGATCCAGGGCAAAGTCGAGCGAACCAAAGGCGGCGACGCAGATGCCGTCCGAAGTAAGAATTGAAGCCAGATTGGCAATGCCAGCGGCACTCTCGATCAAAGGCATGACCGCAATCTTCGAACCGAGGCCAGACCAGACGGCTGCAATGTCAGCCGCGCTTTCGGCCTTGGCGAGCATGACGGCCACCAGTTGGCAATCGGAAGACAGTTGCGCCAGGGTCGCGATATCGGCGGCAAAATGCGGAGAAGGACGAGCGTTGATGCGAACGATGATCGGGAAATCGCGTGGACATTGAGTGCGGATCGCTTCGCGCGCAGCTTCTTTACGATCAGGTGCAACGGCATCTTCAATATCAAGAATCACCGCATCAGTACCGCTGGCGGTGGCTTTGACAAAGCGCTCCGGCCGGTCGCCGGGAACGAATAAGGGAGCAACCGGAGTTTTGAATGATTTCATTTTAAGTCTTGCATCACCAGGTTGCAGTGGCTTCCATACTAGTTTTACCGTCGGTCGTTTGCGTCCAGCACTTGGTTGCGTGGTCCTCAGCGCCCTCGGTCTTCTTGCCACAGAGTTGCATCGTATTCCCGCAAATGAATGGAGCAAGCCCACGATACTGAAAACTCTTGGGCACACTTCCGCCCATGGTCGCTGCCAGATTGAACAGCAGGCTAGCCTGCAATGGGCCATGGACGACCAGCCCCGGATAAGCCTCTTCATTCATCGCATACGGCAGGTCGTAGTGAATACGATGGCTGTTAAAAGTCAGGGCTGAATAACGGAACAGCAATGGCGGAGAAGGCTGTGCGATCTGAACCAGATCGGCGATGGGTGCCTCGCTAGTCTTCGCTGGGGCCGCTGCTGCAACCGATGGTTTTGCTGCAGCCGAAGGAGGTACTGGCGGAGGTGCATCACGATAAACAATATCTTGCCGATCCCGGATGGCTATGCCGCGCTCAGTAGAATATTCGTGTCGAACCGTCACAAAACATAGAGTACCGGCGCGGCCTTCCTTGACAGTGATATCAGCGATTTCGGAGCGGCGGACTACCCGATCACCAAGCTTTAGCGGCTGCAAGGTTTCGATACCGCCACCCGCCCACATGCGGCGCGGCAACGGTACTGGAGGCAAGAAAGTATTCTCATCCGTACTTTTTGCGGGATGTCCATCAGGGCCCAAACCTTCCATTGCTACAGAAGGCGTAGACAAACACCAATGCAAGGCCAAGGGCGCTTCGTGTCCAGCAACATTGGCCAAATGACCCGATAGCGTCGCGCGATAGGCATCGGCCAGACGCGGCGTGATCAGATCTTCTTCTTCAGTCGTGCGGCCGATCCATTGTTTCAAATACGCGATATCGATGGTCATGTCCTGGCGTCCTTATTCTGTTCAACTTACGATGAACGCTTCATTTCATTTTTCAGCAGTAAATATAGAAGACGCTAGCTGGCGAATTCAGCCCTGACCTGATCGGTATGGGCACCCAGAGCAGGAACCGGTGGAACCGTAAAATCAGGGCGTCCGGCAGGACGAGGCATGGAGCAGGTTTCGCCACCTGGCAAGTCCACCTTCATGCGACGCAGAGCGGGATGTGCGGCGACATCGCCAATCGTCGAGACGCGTCCCCAGGCAATCTGATTTGCTTCCAGCCTAGCAATTGCCTCGGCTGAGGTCATGCTTTGGAAGATCGGACCGATTTCCCGATCGAGTTCATTGCGGTTTTTGACCCGTGACGGATTGTCGGCAAAACGTGGGTCGGTCATGATGTCCGTCCGCAGTAATACCCCCGTGCACAAACGTTTCCACTCGCCCGGATTTTGTATCGAGATGACCACGCTGCCGTCGCTGCAGGCATAGGGTCGGTACGGATAGATCGACGCATGCGAAAGGCCGTAACGACCGGTTTCCCGTTTCGCGTGTTCCAGATGCAGCAAGGGAACGCTCATCCAGTCGGCCATGCCGTCGAACATGGCCACCTCGATGGCCTGGCCTTTTCCGGTGCGGTCACGTTCGATAATGGCTTCAAGAATGGCCGCGTGCGCATTTGCGCCGGTGGCGATATCGGCCATCGAAACGCCGACCTTTGAAGGCGTATCCGGTGTTCCGGTCACGGCGCAAATGCCGCTCTCTGCCTGCACCAGCATGTCATAGGCGCGCATGTTGGCGTAGGCCGAGTCCTGAGCGTAGCCGACGATATCCAGGGCAATCAGACGCGGATGAAGCTTGACCAGATCGGCACTGCCCAAACCTAAACGAGCCGCCGCACCGGGAGCAAAGTTCTGCACGAACACGTCGGCCTTGGCAATTAGACGCTTTACAAGCGCAAGGTCATCTGCGTTTTTAACATCCAGAATAATGCTTTCCTTGCCGCGATTCAGCCACGCAAAATAGGCACTCGTTCCCTTTACCGCTTTATCGTAATGACGTGCAGTTTCCCCTTCGGCACGCTCGATCTTGATCACGCGTGCTCCGCCGTCGGCCAGACGCACCGTGCAGAGCGGTGCGGCGACAGCCTGTTCCATGCTTACGACCAATAAGCCTTTCAGTGCGCTAGTCATGACCGATCCTTTTAATAAGAACGTGGCATGCCGAGCACGTGTTCGGAGATGTAGCTGAGAATGAGGTTGGTCGAGATCGGGGCGACTTGATACAGGCGTGTCTCGCGGAACTTGCGTTCGATGTCATATTCCTCGGCAAAACCGAAACCGCCATGCGTTTGCAGACAGGCGTTACCGGCTTCCCAGGAGGCATCGGCAGCGAGCATTTTGGCCATGTTGGCTTCTGCGCCGCAATCCTTGTTCTGGGCATATAGACTAGCGGCGTGTTTGACCATCAAGTCTGCTGCGCGCATCGACACATAAGATTTTGCGATCGGGAATTGAATACCCTGATTTTTGCCAATCGGACGGTCGAAGACCACGCGCTCATTGGCATAGTTCGAGGCTTTCTCGATAAACCATTTGGCATCACCGACGCACTCGGCGCCGATCAGAATGCGTTCGGCATTCATGCCCGACAGCACATACTTGAAGCCCTTGCCCTCTTCGCCGACGAGGTTCTCCGCAGGAATTTCCACGTTGTCGAAAAAGACTTCGGTGGTGGCGTGATTCATCATCGTCTTGATTGGACGAATGGTCATGCCGGATTGCTTGGCCTTCTGCATGTCGAGGATGAAGACGGACAAACCATCGGTGCGCTTCTTGACTTCGTTCTTCGGTGTGGTGCGTGCCAGCAGCAGCATCAGATCGGAATGCTCAGCGCGCGAGGTCCAGATTTTCTGACCGTTGACGATGTAACGATCCCCCTTTTTTTCCGCGAAGGTACGAAGCGAAGTGGTATCGGTGCCGCTGGTGGGTTCGGTCACGCCGAAAGCTTGCAAACGCAGTTCGCCCGTTGCAATCTTCGGCAGATATTCATTTTTTTGTTTCTCGTTACCGTGACGCAGCAGGGCACCCATGATGTACATCTGGGCATGGCAGGCGCCGCCATTACAGCCTGCGCGTTGCATTTCTTCGAGAATGGCCGCAGCCGCAGACAAAGGTAAACCCGATCCGCCATATTCTTCAGGGATCAAGGCGGCCAGATAACCTGATTCGGTCAAAGCCTTGACGAACTCGGCAGGGTAGGCACCGCGGCGATCCAGCTCGCGCCAGTATTCCCCAGGATAGGCTGCACAAAGCTTGCTGACTTCTTCGCGGATTTCAACGTGATCCTGATTGGTGACATCCATTATTTTTTTCCTCGGATATGCGGGCTGATGCCCATTAAGTTGGAGCAGATAAAAAGCTGCTGGGAGATTGCGCCTTGTGCAGAAATTTGACTGATATTAAATAATAATTTGTTCTAGTCGGTATAAGCCTATCATACGGACGGATTTTATTTCAACCGTGATCGTCGGGATCATCTGACTTGCTCTTGGCAATAAAAACTTTGGGCCTGACTTGATGCTTTGCAGCAGCGCTTTGTAACAGGGCGGCGCATCCATCGTGCGGTTAGATTGATCAATATATGCTGACGCGGGTGGAAGGGCTGCTAAGATTTTATTTCTACTCAATCTAAACAGCCAAGAACCATGTCGCATTCAGCAGCAGAAAATCTCCAAAAAAATCCTCAATCACCAGCATTTTTGACGGCGACAGAAGCTCTTGCTCGTCTCCGTACGCGAGAATTGACTGCTGAAGCTTTGACCCTTGCTTGTTTGGCTCAGGTGAAGGAACGAGACCCGCTCGTGAAGGCCTGGTCCTTTATTGATCCCGAGCATGTACTGGCTCAGGCACGTGAACTGGACCGCATCGCCGCCAATGGAAATATGGGTCCGTTGCACGGCTTACCCATTGGCATCAAGGATGTCATTTTGACGGAAGACATGCCGACCCAATATAACTCGCAGATTTATCAAGGTTTCCATCCTCGCATTGATGCGGCTTGTGTCTCCATTCTGCGTGCAGCTGGCGCACTAATTTTTGGTAAGGCCGATACAGTGGAATTTGCCGCCGCTGGCGGTCGCAAGGCCTTGACTCACAATCCGCGTGATCTGGAGCGCACACCCGGTGCGTCTTCCAGTGGTTCAGCCGCTGCGGTGGCCGACTTTCATGTGCCGCTCGCATTAGGAACACAGACCGGCGGTTCAATGATCCGGCCCGCTTCCTTCTGTGGTGCCTACGCGATCAAGCCCACCTGGAATCTGGTCAACCGCGATGGCGCCAAGGTTTATGCAGTGAGTCTCGATACCATCGGCTGGTTTGGCCGCTCGGTTGCCGATCTTGCCTTGTTATATGAGGTATTTGTTCCGGAGAAAGTCTCGGTTGCTCCTCTTGATTTGTCCAAGGCACGCATTGCAATCTGCCGCTCGCCCGTTTGGGATAAGGCTGATCCTGCCACCAAAAATGCTCTTGCAACAGCCAGTCAAAAATTGAAGGCGGCAGGCGCGCAGGTGATCGACCTGGAACTGCCATCGCCCTTTGAGAAATTAGTGGCGCTTCAATACCTGATCATGCGTACCGAAGGGGGCAGCGCTTTCCTGGCGGAATACCGCAAGCACTATGAGCAGTTGCATCAAAGCTTTCGCGATCACGTCGACAATACCGATGGCACGACGCGGGATCAGTTGCGGCGGGCTTATGACATCTCGGCAGAGTGCCGTGCTCGATTCGATGAAATTGCGGCAGGCTTTGACGCCATACTGACGCCCAGTGCTGTCGGGGAAGCCCCCGTCGGCTTGGCTTTTACCGGAGACTATGTTTTCAATGCGATGTGGACACTATTGCATGTGCCTTGTGTCAATATTCCCTGCTTCAACGGTCCAAATGGATTGCCAGTTGGTTTGACCGTGACCGGCCCGCGTTTCAGCGACCCTCAGGTACTCGTGGCTGCTGAGGCTTTGAGCGCGCTGTTTTTGGGGGCGGCTTAGTTTATTCAGGCAGGCTGGATTCTTCTTAGACTGCTAGTCCAGATAATCTTCGCAATCCAGACGCAGCACACTTTTGATTTCGACCTGATAGATCGTTAAGGCTTCGCTGAAGGTTTTGTAATGCGGGGTGGTGCGATGGAGTTGTTGTGACGATGCGGTATCCCAGATTTCGTAAAAAAAGACCCGGTCGGGCTGCAGTGGATCCTGCAAAACATCAAATCGCTGGCATCCAGGGTCTTTGCTGAGCGATGTTTTCGCATGTGTGCTGGCCAAAAGCAGAAAGGCGAACATCTGGTCGGACTGGATCACAAACTCGACCCATATGGCATGCTGTTTCATCTTCCCTCCAATTTTTGTTTTGCAGGTTGATTTTAAGGTCATTCAAGAACGGCTATTATTGCGATAGCAGGGACCTATCCACTAGCTGGATAAGGCTGCTCAAAGATTGTGAATGTGAACATTCAACTATTAAAGTGCAAAGTTAAGTACGATGAATATCGAATGCATTCTGAAATTGCCAATCGACTAAAAAATGGCATACTGCAGTCCGCATTCAAAGGGTAAGCCGCTTCACCGACTTAACCGCATAAAACCGCAAATAAAAGAAAAGGTTCAACCATGACAGATACAAACAATCTCATGATCCCAGGTAAGGCCGGCAAGATTTCGGTTCGTACCAAAGGCTTTGCTGCAAAACCAAAGAATGTCGTGATTCTCGTGCAGGGTGCCAATATGTCGGGCCAGATGGGCTACGATTTTTCTGCGTCCGGCCTGACCGATTATTCGATGATGGATGCCATGGTCGCAGGCGGATTTGGTGTGCTGACATTTTCGATTCGTGGATATGCCTTGTCTGAATGTACGACTGACTGGAGCGAAGTTCAGACGGATGCGGCGATTGAAGATCTGGCCAGCGTGATGGATTGGGTACGTGACCAAGGTTACAAGCGCCCTCATGTGCTGGGCTGGTCGTGGGGTGGACGCATTGTCGGCCGTTATGCAGAAGACAATAACGACAGAATTGACCGCCTGGTCTTGCTGGATCCTGCCCTCGGTGGTGGCAACAAGGTGTTGCCGTTGCCAACCGATGGCGTCTGGAACAACACTTATGAGTATTTCATCGACCGGCTCGTCGCCGAATACAGCACGCCGGCCATGAACGAAGCACTGGCCAGAAGCATGGCTAAAGACGAGTTGAAGTCACCAAACGGTATCCGCATTGAAAATGCGCACGGCAGCAAGGCAACTGATCCGTCCAAGATTACAAGACCGACCATGATGCAATACGGCATCAAGGCTGGCGCGCAGAACTACATGCACGGTGGTTGGGACCGGCTGGAATTTTTCAAGGCTCTGCCCACAGATGACAAGTGGTTCATGATTACCCCTAGAGGTGGCGATTACGCCCATTTGGAACAAGGCCGTCATGGCGTATTCGCAGCAGTGATTGCATTTTTGAAGCAGAGCTGAATTGAGATAGACGAAGCGGGGCGTTATCGTCCCGCCGATTCAAATCAATCATCTCAAGTCAGTCCTGCTTGGTTCCACCACTAGGAACAGCAGACAATATAAGAAGCATGATAGCCTCCACCCATCGTGGATTCAGGAGTAGATCACATGACAACGGACAAGACGTCAACGGGCATTGATGCCGTCAACGATCTGGATGCATTCAGTCTGAAGGGCCGCGTGGCTCTCGTAACCGGCGCATCCAGTGGCATTGGCCTTTACCTGGCGGGAGTTTTGGCTCGCGCCGGTGCTGGGGTTGCATTGGCAGCACGCCGCAAAGATAAAGTCGATGAAGAAGCAGCCAAGTTGCGCGCTGCTGGACATCGCGCCATCGGCGTTGCGCTCGATGCCTCGCGTACAGAAACCTACGATGGCGCTTTCGATGCCATTCCCCGTGAGTTGGGTCAGGCGCCGGATATCCTGATCAACTGTGCGGGAATCATTGTCACCAAACCCTTCCTCGAGCAAACTGAAGAGGATGTCACGCGTATTCTGGATACCAATTTGCGCGGGGCCTATCTCGTGGCTCAACGTGCCGCCAAGGGAATGGTTGAACTCGGTGGCGGTTCCATCATCAATGTGGCATCGACCTCCGGTCTGCATGCAGGCGGCTTTCTATCGAGTTATGGGGCTTCCAAGGCGGGCTTGATTCATCTGACCAAAGTCATGGCTTACGAACTTGCTCGTCTCAAAATCCGTGCAAATGTTCTTTGTCCTGGCAATATCGAAACTGAAATGCATCAGGATTTTGTTGAACGCGGCTTTACGGACGCATTGGTTAAACGTATTCCCCAACGCCGGTTTGGACAGTGTTCCGACCTTGCTGGAGCGACCTTGCTGCTGGCTTCCAGTGCAGGTGGCTACATGACCGGGTCTGTCCTGACCGTCGATGGCGGACAGCTCGTGAATTCGCTTTGACGCTTGATCTGATACCGGCTCTAACCTGATCCGTTTCCAACGGCACTGCATCTAATTTTTTCGGGAGTCTGCTTTGCGTAATACGCTCGCCTTTTTGATGTATGACTGGCTCAATATCGAGACACTGACCCAGCGGCCGCGTTTTTCTGATCACAGTCGCGAGACGTTTGAATCGGTGCTGGATACCAGCGAACGCATCGCGCGTGATCGCTTCGCGCCACATAACCGTTTGGTTGATACCGACGAGCCGCATTTTGATGGCGAACGCGTGACCTTGCCAGAAGCCACGCGTGCAGCGGTCACGGCTTATGCCGAATCCGGTCTGTTGGCGGCAGGGCACGACTTTGATGTGGGTGGCATGCAACTGCCGTATGTCGTCGATATCACGGCCAACACTTTTTTCTATCGCGACAGCATCGGGCTTTCCGCCTATGCGATGCTGACCTACGCCAATGCCAATTTGCTGATGCACAGCGGCACGGACAAACAGCGCGAAGTTTTTGCCCAGCCTGAACTGGAAGGGCGCTACATGGGCACGATGTGCCTGTCCGAGCCGCAGGCCGGATCGAGCCTCGGCGACATCTTGACGCGCGCCGTACCGGATGGTGATGACTATGAGACCGATGAGCTGGGTCCGCGTTATCGCCTCAGAGGCAACAAGATGTGGATCTCTGCGGCCGAGCATGATCTTAGCGAAAACATCGTTCATCTGGTTCTGGCCAAAATCCCCGGACCGGATGGAAAAACAGTGCCCGGCGTCAAGGGGATTTCCCTCTTCGTCGTGCCGCGCATTCTGGTTGATGCGCAAGGAAATTTGAAGGGCCAGCGTAACGACGTGGCCCTGGCAGGCCTGAATCACAAGCTCGGCTATCGCGGCACGCTGAATACCCTGCTCAATTTCGGCGAAGGAAAATTCCCGGTCACCTCGACAGGCGGTCTTGATGGCAAGGGCGCCGGTGCGGTCGGCTATCGCGTCGGCTTGCCAGGACAGGGTTTGCAAGCCATGTTCCACATGATGAATGAGGCACGCATCAATGTCGGGATGGGCGCGACGATGCTGGGCATTGCAGGCTATGAGGCTTCGCTCGAATACGCGCGCAATCGTCCACAAGGTCGAATTCCCGGACCCGGCGGCAAAGACGCGAATGCACCTCAAACGGCCATCATTGGGCATGCAGATGTGAAGCGGATGTTGCTGGCTCAGAAATCCTACTGCGAAGGCGCTTTGGCTTTGGGTTTGTACTGCGCACGACTGGTCGATGAAAAGAGTACCGGTGAACAAGCGGCGGCCGACGAAGCCGGATTGCTGCTGGAATTATTGACTCCTATCGTCAAGAGCTGGCCCAGCGAGTGGTGTCTCGAAGCAAACAGTCTGGCCATCCAGATTCATGGGGGTTACGGCTATACGCGAGATTTTCCGGTCGAACAGTATTGGCGCGATAACCGCTTGAACATGATCCACGAAGGGACCCACGCCATTCACGGCATCGACTTGCTGGGTCGTAAAGTGCGCATGGATAGTGGACGTGCTCTGGATTTATGGGTTGCGCGTGTGCAGGCCACGATAGACCGTGCTCACAAGTTAGCGAATCTGGGTCCACATGCGCAAGCCCTGGCAAAAGCATTGAGCGATTTGCTGGCAGCAACCAAATCGGCGTGGGCGAGTGGCAAGCAAGGTGATGCTTTGGCGAATGCAACACTCTACCTCCAGGGTTTTGGTCACGTCGTGCTTGCCTGGATTTGGCTTGAACTGGCATTGACCGCACAAGCCGGACTGGACGGCAATGGCACGCTAGGTGCCGATTTCTATCATGGCAAATTACAAGCTGCCCAATATTTTTTCCACTACGAGCTGCCAAAAATCGGTGCATGGATCGATGTGGCTGCGCGTTGCGATTCGACCTGTAATGACATGCAGGATGCCTGGTTCTAAAACGATTGATTCACGGACGACAACGATAAAAACATGAGCTCACTTGTCACCTCACTTGCCACATTAAGCAAAAACGGCAGCACCGGTATTATTGAAATCAACAATCCGCCAGTCAATGCATCGTCTCAAAAAGTGCGTCAGGGCATGATGGAATGTCTGCGCCTTGTTGCTGAGGACAAAGCGATTACATCGGTGGTCCTGACTTGTGCCGGTCGCACTTTCATGGCGGGTGCTGATATTTCCGAATTCGATCTGCCAGAGTTACCGCGCCCCGACTACAACGAAGTGCATGCAGTCATGGAGGCGCTGGGTAAGCCTATCGTCGCGGCTCTTTTCGGAACCGTTCTCGGTGGAGGCCTGGAACTTTCGCTGTCGTGTCAGGCACGTGTTGCCCTGGCTTCGACCAAACTGGGATTGCCTGAAGTCAAACTTGGCCTATTGCCCGGTTCTGGTGGTACACAACGTCTGCCACGCCTGATTGGCTTGGCTCCTGCCATTGACTTTATGACCGCAGGAAATCCGGTCTCCGCAGCGCAAGCGCTGAAAATGGGTTTCATCGACAAAGTGGTTGATGATGGTTTATTGGAACAAGCCACTGCAATGGCCCAGGCATTGGCCGAAAAACAGGCTGCTGGTGAACCGCTGCGCGTGACCAGCAAGCTTCCTATCGACAAGGCATCCGGCACACCCGCATTCTTTGAAGAATATCGCAACAAGCAGGCGCCTCTGGCAAAAGGTGGTTCGGCAGCCCGTCAGATCGTTCGTTGTGTCGAAGCCGCCTGCGAGCAGTCGTTTGAAGACGGCATCATTTTTGAACGCACCGCATTTATTGACCGCAAGAATTCTGCTGATTCACGCGCTTTGCGCCATCTCTTTTTTGCCGAGCGTGAAGCAACGCGGATTCCCGGGCTCGCTGCTGGTATGGAATTGCGTCCGATCCGCAAAGTAGGTGTGGTCGGTGCCGGCACGATGGGCGGCGGCATTGCGATGAATTTCCTGAACGCGGGCATCCCGGTTACGATCATTGATCTGAATCAGGAAGCCCTGCAACGCGGCCTAGGCATTGTGCGCAAGAACTACGAAGCCAGTGCAGCCAAAGGACGACTCACTGCAGATCAGGTCACTCAGCGTCTGGGACTGTTTCATGGCGCACTCGATATGGCAGAACTGGGCGATTGCGACCTTGTGATCGAAGCCGCCTTCGAGAGTCTGGAGATCAAGAAGTCCGTCTGCAAACAATTGGGCGCGGTCTGTAAACCCGGTGCCATTATCGCGAGTAACACATCCACGCTGGATATCGACTTGTTGGCAGAAGTGTCCGGGCGTCCGGCCGATTTCCTGGGCATGCACTTTTTCAGCCCGGCCAATGTGATGCGTCTGCTCGAAGTTGTGCGCGGTGCCAAGACCGATCCTCAAGTGTTGGCAACGGTCATGGCCATCGCCAAAAAAATCGGCAAGTCGGCCGTGGTCTCGGGTGTTTGCTTTGGCTTCATCGGCAATCGCATGCTGGAAGGTTATCTGCGCGAAGCCGAATTGCTGCTGTTGGAGGGCGCCAGCCCGGCACAGATTGACGGCGCGATTGAAGCCATTGGCATGGCGATGGGACCGCATCGCATGATTGATATGGCCGGCGTTGATGTCGCAGCTAAAGTGGTGATCGAGCAGGACAAGGCCGGTGCGCTTCCCAATGATCCATCCTATCGGGTCGTCGTGCGCAAGCTCAATGAACTGGGACGGCATGGCCAGAAGACCAGTGCCGGCTACTACCGCTATCAAGGCCGCACGGCCATCGAAGACGACGCAGTCTGGAAAGTCTGCGAAGAACTGGCGCAAAAATATGGCGTCAAACGGCGCGACAACATCAGCGACAAGGAAATCGTCGAGCGTTGTTTATATCCTTTGATCAACGAAGGTGCTCGCATTCTGGAAGAAGGCATCGCCTATCGTCCAGGCGACGTCGATGTGGTCTGGGCGCAAGGTTATGGCTTCCCGGCATACAAGGGTGGGCCAATGCAATGGGCCGATGAAATTGGTCCTGCCGTGATCTGTGCTGCATTGGAAGGCTATGGCCGCCAGTTTGGCAATGCTCACGGGTATTGGACACCCAGTCCTTTACTGGCCAAGTTAGCCACCCAGCACCGACATTTTTCTGATCTACCGTAAGCAATACACACAAACTAAAACTAAAATAAATCTGAATTAGTTAACGATCCCACCTTCAAGGAAATGCCATGACTGACGCTGTCATTGTTTCAACGGCTCGCACGCCGATCGGTAAAGCCTTTCGCGGCGCTTTCAACAACACCAAATCGCCCACAATGTTGGCGCATGCGATTCGTCACGCCGTGGACCGCTCTGGTATCGAAGCGGACCGGATTGAAGACACGATTATCGGTACCGTACTGGGTGCTGGTACAGCGGGTTCCAATATCGCGCGCAATGGGCTTCTTGCCGCCGGTTTGCCAATCAGCGTCAGCGGGCAAACAATGGACCGCCAGTGTGCCTCGGGACTCATGGCGATTGCGACTGCTGCCAAGCAGATCATTGTGGATGGCATGGAGGTCGTTCTCGCAGGTGGGCAAGAAAATATCTCCGCCGTACAGAACCGTTACTTTGAATGGGTGACCGCGGAGAAGGATCCGAATGTCATCAAGTTTGCCGAGCATGCTTATATGCCCATGCTCTTTACCGCCGAAAACGTTTCGAAGAAATACAAAATCTCCAGAGAAGTTCAGGATGAGTATGCCTTGAGCTCGCAGCAACGCACGGCTCGCGCTCAAGCCGAAGGTCGCTTCGACGCCGAGATCGTTCCGATCACCACCACGATGGCGGTGACCGACAAGCAAACCAAGCAGGTCAGTTACAAAGAAGTGACTTTGTCCAAAGATGAAGGCAATCGTCCGGAAACAACGCTGGCCTCTTTGTCCGGTCTGTCGCCGGTGATTGAAGGTGGCGTCATTACTGCGGGTAATGCCAGTCAGCTTTCTGATGGCGCCAGTGCATGCGTGTTGATGAACAGCAAGCTGGCTGAACAAAAAGGCTTGAAGCCTTTGGGAATTTACCGCGGCATGGCGGTCGCAGGAAATGCGCCCGAGGAAATGGGCATCGGCCCAATCTACGCGATTCCAAGATTGCTCAAGCGGCATGGCCTGAGTGTGCAGGATATTGGCCTATGGGAATTGAATGAAGCCTTTGCGTGTCAGGCTCTGTATTGTCGCGATAAATTGGGTATCGATCCGGAAAAATACAATGTCAGCGGCGGTAGCGTCTCGATTGGTCACCCTTATGGGATGACTGGCGCCCGCACCACCGGCCATGCCCTGATCGAAGGCAAACGTCGCGGCGCACGTTATGTGGTGGTCACGATGTGTGTCGGTGGCGGCATGGGTGCTGCAGCATTGTTTGAAGTGGCTTAACCAAGAAATTGATAAAGCGGCGAGGCTTCGCCTTGTCGCAAAAAATGAATTGAACCAGCGGCATTTCGATAAGCCGTTATTCGAAAATAAGGAGCAAACATGCTGGGTCAGATGATGAGCATGCCCTTGCTCACCACGATGTTGATGGCACATGCCGAGCGACATCATGGAGAGCAGGAAATCGTATCGCGGCGTGTGGAAGGTGACATTCACCGTTATACCTATCGCGAATTTGCAGCGCGAACTCGTCGCATGGCCAATGCCCTGACTGCTCTTGGAATCAAGGCGGATGATCGGGTCGGCACGATGGCCTGGAATGGCTATCGCCACTTTGAACTCTATTACGCGGTGTCGGGTATGGGTGCGATTGTGCACACTATCAATCCCCGCCTATATGCGGATCAACTTGCTTATATCGCTGACCATGCTGAAGACCAGGTACTGTTTTTCGACTTAACTTTTTTGCCGCAGGTGGAAGAGCTGGCCAAGCGCAGCAAGACCATCAAGAAATATATTGTGATGATCGACAAAGATCGCATGCCCAAAGATTCCAGCATTGCGAATCTGTTGTGCTACGAAGATCTGATCGCTGCTCATCCAGATCAATACAAATGGCCTGAGCTGGACGAGAATCAGGCATCGGCACTTTGTTATACCTCGGGGACGACTGGCAATCCCAAGGGCGTATTGTTCAGCCATCGTTCCACCGTGCTGCACGCGTTTTCGGTGGCTCTGCCCGATGGCATGAATTTCTCTGCGCGTGAATCGATCATGCCTGTAGTGCCGATGTTTCATGTGAA
>JANYFL010000046.1 GCA_025362735.1 Betaproteobacteria bacterium
GTCTTCACAGTCTGGTACGAACCGCAAAAAATGCACTTCCGACCACTCAAATAGTTGGTCGAACAACTAAATACCCTGTTGCGCCCAGTAACCATGCGTATCTCCAACCATACTCCGGTTACGAAACGCCCTAATTACCAATTATTATATTGTGTGGGCTCTGAATCAAAAGGAGCCCGCAAATGACAACCGATCTATTGGGTATTGCAGAGATTGCTGAGATGGCTGGCGTGACGAAGCAAGCCGTCAGCAACTGGCGAGTCCGCTACGACAACTTCCCGCGTCCGATCCAAAATCTTCAAAGCGGCCCTGTCTGGGATCGCGAAAAGGTCAGCGATTGGGTAAAGGGATTTAAGGGCGAGGAAACTCACGTCTTGAGTTTCATCAACCTCAAGGGTGGCGTTGGTAAGACCACAACTGCGGTGGCCGTCGCCGAGATGTTGGCACAGGATGCAAGAAAGCATGTCCTCCTGATCGACCTTGATCCGCAAACCAATGCAACCGTCACCCTGATTTCCGAGGAAAAATGGGCAGAAATGGACCGCGAGGGACGGACCATTGCTCAGTTGTTTGAGGATCGGATAAATCCCCACATAGCACCCAAGTTCGATATCGAAACCGCAATTGCACGCCGTGTTTCGACGGTCAACGACGGAATTTCTCGCCTTGACTTGCTGCCCTCTAGCATCAGGCTCATCGACCTTCAAGATCGCATTCCAATGATTGCAATGGCTGGCAACTTCACAGCGAACCCATTGGAAATTCTGCGGGGTGCTTTGCAGCCCGTGATCGATCGGTATGACTACATCATCATCGATTGCCCACCAAGCCTCGGAACCGTGACCAAGAACGGGCTGCGGATATCGACCGGCTATGTGATTCCAACGATCCCGGACATCGTCTCCACCTGGGGTATCTACCAAATTGTCGAAAATGTTGAGCGGTTCGCCCAGGACATCGGACGCGCAATTCCTGCGCTTGGAATTGTTGCGACGAAGGTGCAATCTAACAACCTCCATGACCGTGTAATCGCCGACTTGAAAGCTCGCCGACTCGGTCGTTTTGGTGAAGCTGGCGGCATGCCCCAACCGCCCCTTTTCGAAAATACGATTCCTCAGACAGTCGCAGTAGCACGCGGCGCGGATGTGGATGCCGACATTCGCACATTCAAGGGCAAGTACGGCACGGCGTACGACTCCCTCAATGGCCTAACCAACGAGATCAAACGACTATGCGAAAAGAAAAAGCTCTGATTACGTTGCTCCGGGGGTTGGTTGAACTGGTCGCAGAGGAGTCAGATCGAAATCCGGAATTTGGTGCAAAGGTTGAGGGTCTACTGTTCGACATTCCAAACCAACGTGCCTCCAAAAAGAAAGCAGTTGCGCGCCAGTCAGAGAGCCCGGTACCGGATATCCATGCCGAGTGGAACAATCGCGGAGAAATGGAATTCCGATTGTGGCTGCGTGATCAGCCAATTCCAACGTTGCGAAACATCGTACGAAGTCAAGATTTTGACCCCACGCGCAGGACTATCAAGTGGAAAGAGGCGGAAAAGTTGGCTGAGTTCATTGCTGACGGATTGCGCGCTCGACTTGCACGCGGCTCTGCCTTCATTGGAACGGGCGGAGTGGAGTCGTAGATGCCGTAAGCGCAACGGAAGAGCAACCGCTTTAGCTCTTCATGCCCGGTACCAACTGTAAATTGGGGAGACAACAATGTTAAGTTTTTACGTCATCAATCTGCTAATTCCTGGGGATCCAGAGAAGCTGGATCTCAATCTTCCCTCGGGCACATGGACGCTAGAGCGTCACCCAGACTATGTCAAATTCAAGCAGGCGATAGCCAATGGGCAATGCGCGGAAACCTACTTTCTCGAGCACCAGGGCACGATGGCCTCGGGTGCGCACACAGTTGATCAAGCCTTCGACGAAGTCACGCCTGTGCTGCTTGCTGCCTCTTATCTGACGGGGCAGAGCGTCACGATCAAAAGATCTACGCCACAAAGTGAGATCAGCATCGTGCAGCCATCTGAACATTGGCCGCGAGAACGCTCGATGGACACAATGTCAGCAGTGGTTCGGTCAGATTCTGAATTTCGCGACCAAGTTGAGCGATTCGTTCTGTCTTGGTCCCAGGCGGGTCAGTTCGAGAAAGCTAGGCTGCTTGTCCATCACTGGCTGGACGGGCTCGCCTGCTGGTCGATGGAGGATCTGTACCTGAGTGCAACAACATTGTTGCAAGTGATCGTTGCGACCGAGGCTGCGCGACAAGGCAAGAAAGATATGCCGTACTACCAGGGTGTAATGGATGCGGCAAGCAACATGCATATACGCACTCTGTCAGACGACTTCAAGAATATGCGCAATGAACTAATTCATGACGGCCAACTTGTAGGTAAGAGGTTTTCAGGCCCCGATAAGGCTGCCTGCTCCGTTGTGGTGGCAGATGTACTGAATTGGTTCGACGAATACTTGCATGCCGCGCTTGTCCTTGGTTCACCCAAGCGCACCCGCTTCTCCAAGACGGACTTCATTGGCCTCAACGCCTATTCGCTGAACTAGGTTGAAGACGGTGCGAGGCGCATTTCTGACCTTTGATTTTGGTTCCCAATCTCCCTGTAAAACCGCCCTACAAGGCGCTAGCGTGGATCCTTGACAGGGAAAGGTTTCTGCGTGTGCCAGTATCAACATGGTTCTGCCCCGTTTTTTGAGAACAGAGAATGTGAAGGAATCGAAATAGCGGGAGTCGGCCAGAAATGGTGACGGCGTTGTAGACTACCCAGCGCACGCAAATCGGGCTCGCACCCCGCGTGGCGTGGGAGGAGTCCAAAAAAGGAAAGGGCAACTGATAATGGTTGCCCTTGAATAGTGGTGGAGAAGAGGAGGATCGAACTCCCGACCTTCGCATTGCGAACGCGACGCTCTCCCAACTGAGCTACTTCCCCGTGACGCAAATTCTAGCTCTAGCCGACACCAATGCCTAGCCTGACAAGTAGGCCTGAATAATTACTGATTTTGATATTCAGTCTATAGGCCTTAAACTCGCGCCCACAGTTTTCAGCCCACTTTTACCTTCTCCGCTTACAGGTCACGCACATGGATATCAGTCCACCATTCGGTTATCGCTCGGTCGTTACATTGTTGCGCGAACAGCGGGTTCGCTTGCCTGCCCAGGGTGACCTGCCTGCTTTCGCACTGAACTCCAATTCGCTGCCTCTGACTTATTCTGAAATTTCTCCGGCAGGACGTGACTATCCGGTGATCTTTGTGCAGTTGCCCAACGGCGATTTCACGATCGTGGGTGTGCTGGGCGTGGACAGGGAAGAGAATCTTTTTATCAATAACAATACCTGGGAGTCGGGTACGTATGTGCCCGCCTATATCCGTCGTTACCCATTTTGCATGACGCGTGTGATCAACAGCGACGACAATAAAGTGGATCCCGAACGGCTGGTCTGTGTGGAATCGGATTTTGTAAGTGAGGACGGCGTTGTTCTGGTCGATGCAGACGGTAAAGGGACCGAACAATGGGAAACCATTTTCCTGTTTATTCAGGAATTTGAAAGTGATCTGGAGCGTACGCAGGAGTTCTGCTCCATTTTGGCCAAGTACAAATTACTGCAGCCTTTCGCTATGCAAGCCGATCTGACGCATGGTGGCCGCGTTAATCTGGATGGCATGTTCTGCGTCAATGAATCTCTGCTGGAGAATCTGACCTCGAACGAGATTCGCACCTTGATTCGCAAAGGGGCAATGCGCGGGATATATCAGCACCTGGGCTCTTTGGCGCGCTTTAATTTAATACTGGAGCGCAAGGCGCAAAGGAATGCGGCCCTTGGGCTTCCCGCCACACCCTTGCCGACCACAGCCGTGGCGGCAAACGAACCAGTGGCCTGAGGTCAGGCGCACTGGTCTTGCATCAAGACAAATCTTGCAATAAGGCCGCCAGGGTTTCTGGGGGCAATTCTTCCAGATGAGCCGGATAGTTGGGGTGATCACACCCCAGCATCATCTGCGCCCCGCCCTTTAATGCGGCTTTCATTGGCGCGGTCAATTCAAAGCGGACAAAGTGAACGGCTGAGGTTTTTTCGTCGTTCTCCCGATCCAGGTCTTCATCGGCAATGGCATAAACCCGTGGCTGGCCTTCAACCTGAATGAACATGCGATCTTCAATATCGATCAGCTTGCCCAAAGCCGCTCTGCGCTCGACCTCGTTGTCGTATTCAATCAGCAGGGTTGCCTTGAAATTGGAACCCTCCGGCAATAGCGGCAGATAGGCCTCCAACTCGCCCTGAATACCTTCCTCATCAAAGATTTTTTCCGCGCGCAGCATTTCCTGCACTTGATAGCGAAGCGTCTTTTCATCTTCGAACAGTAAGGTGACGTGATTGCCTAAGTGCACCTTGCGGCGCTTTTTGTGTTCAATGATGTCGGCACGAATGGTGTTGCGCGCCTTGGTATAGGCTTCGAGCGTCAATAGAGATTCACGAGTTAACTTCATTTTCACTTCCTCAAACTTAAATTCCATAAGCCCGTCGCAACAGCGACAACGGGTGCGCCATTTGGGTTTGCTTCAAACCCGCTTCAGCGATGCCTTGTTCAATGTGGTGTCCCGCCAACTGGCAGTCCGATGAAATGTAATCGGGGGCTTGGTCGTTGACGCCATTCGCCATGGCTTTGAAAACGGGTTTGCCGATTTTCATTGCAGTCGCGTGGAATTCTTTTTTAACTCCGAATGTTCCGGCATGACCAGAACAGCGCTCAACGATATTGAGGGTCGTATCCGGCACCAGCTTTAACGTTTCCGCCGTCTTTCGCCCCACATTCTGCACACGCGAGTGGCAGGGGATGTGATACGAAACATTTCCCAGCGACTGCTTGAAATCAGTCTTCAGTAGACCATCACGATTGCGGGAGATGAAATACTCGAACGGGTCCCACATGGCTTCCTTGACGAGCTGGGTATCGGCATCATCGGGAAACATCAAGGGTAGCTCCTGCTTGTACATCAGCGTGCAGCTTGGAATTGCCGTCAAAATTGCATAGCCCTCTTTGGCCAGCCTGGCGAGTTGAGGGATGTTGATTTCCTTCTTTTCCGCTACGCCTTTCAAATCGCCCTGCTCCAGCTTGGGCATGCCGCAACAAACTTCCTTGTTGATCAACACATAGGGAATATCGTTGTGATTCAGGATCGCGAGCAGATCATGTCCGATGCCGGGTTCGTTGTAGTTGACGTAACAGGTCGAATAGACCGCGACTTTACCGGGCGTCTTTTCGCCGTCGACAACCGTTTGAGCCTCTGCTTTAGCTGCGCCACTGCGGAATTTCTTGCTAGCGAACGGAGGCAGCCATGCGGTCTTGTCAACGCCAAGCGTCACCTCCAATGCACTGCGGGCAATGGAAGTTTTGTTCACGGCATTGACCGTCTGGCTGACGATCGGAATACCGGCGAAATGACCCAGCATGTCCGTGTTCGATAACAGCTTGTCCCTTAGTCCAACCTCCCCTTTATTGAATTTCACCGCCTTGGCACGCAACATCAAATGCGGGAAATCGACATTCCAGGGATGCGGCGGCACATACGGACATTTGGTCATGTAGCAGACGTCGCACAGATAACATTGGTCGACGACCTTCATGTAATCCGACTTCGGAATGCCATGGACTTCGCCATCTTCGGTTTCATCGACCAGATCGAACAGGGATGGAAACGCACCACAGAGCGATACGCAGCGGCGACAGCCATGACAAATGTCGAAGACCCGCTCGAGTTCCTTGTTGAGTGAATCTTCGTTGTAGAAATCTTCAGACAGCCAGTCCAGTGGATGCCGGGTTGGTGCTTCGAGATTACCTTCGCGATTGGACATGATCGGTCTCGTATTGGGGTCGCAATTTCATGGGGGTAAAACAAAAACGAGACGGCATGAAAACTGCCGTCTCGTTCAGGTCACATCAACAGTACAGCTGACGCAACATACGGTGGTGATTAATCAACCAGCGCATCCAGAGCCTTCTGATAACGATTGGCGTGGCTGCGTTCAGCCTTGGCCAGTGTTTCAAACCAGTCGGCGATTTCATCAAACCCTTCAGTGCGAGCGGCTTTGGCCATGCCGGGATACATATCGGTGTATTCATGCGTTTCACCGGCGACGGCGGCTTGCAGATTCAAACGGCTGGAACCAATCGGCAGACCGGTCGCAGGATCGCCCACGGTTTCCAGATATTCCAGATGGCCGTGCGCATGGCCGGTTTCGCCTTCAGCAGTCGAGCGGAACAGCGCAGCCACGTCGTTTTGGCCTTCGATGTCAGCCTTGTTTGCGAAATAAAGGTAGCGGCGATTGGCCTGCGATTCGCCAGCAAATGCATCTTTCAGATTTTGTTCCGTCTTGGAACCTTTGAGTTGTGCCATGGTACTTCTCCTGGTGGTTAAAAAAATCAGTCAGCCTATGAAGCTAGCAGACTTGGGCGTATTGTCCTGCAAAAATCTATCGTTGCCGATTACAAATTTCAATATGACTCATTAATTTTATCTGGCTTGAGGGATTCTGAAGGTTCGGTCAGGAGCTGGTCTGCACCAGCAAAGCCACCGCCTCCGCGGCTATCCCCTCGCCACGCCCTGTAAAACCCAAATGTTCAGTCGTTTTAGCCTTGATATTGACCTGATCGGGCTGGACGTTCAGGTCTGAAGCAATATAGTGAACCATGTTCGGAATATGCGGCGCCATTTTGGGAGCCTGGGCAATAATGGTCGCATCCACATTGCCAATCGAGAATCCGACCGCCTTGACTTTCTTTGCCGCAGACCGCAACAGCACACGCGAATCGGCACCCGCATAGAGCGGATCGGTATCCGGGAAATGGCGACCGATATCACCCAAACCCGCGGCACCCAGCAAGGCATCGGTAATGGCGTGCAGCAAAACATCTGCATCCGAGTGCCCTAACAGACCCTTGTCATAGGGAATGGTTACGCCGCCGATGATGAGTGGACGCCCTTCCACCAAGGCGTGAACATCGAAACCTTGTCCGATCCGAAAGGGAATCATGACGTCTGATCTTTCATTGTCTGAGTATGGCCGAGTAAGCACTCGGCCAGTTCCAGGTCGTCGGCCTGGGTCACCTTGAAATTGCGGGCACTGCCGATCACCAATTTGGGCTTAAATCCATAAGCCTCTATTGCACTGGCTTCATCGGTAATCGTTTGACCGCGTGCTCCGGCCTGCTGTAAGGCTTTGAACAGCAAACCATAGCGAAACATCTGCGGCGTCTGGGCCTGCCACAAATGATCCCGCGATACGGTTTGCGAGGCATGTCCGTCAGACTCCTGCTTGAGCGTGTCGGCCACCGGCATTGCGAGCAGTCCACCCACTGAATCCTTGCTCAAACTTTCAATTAGCTGATCGATCAGCCCTACGGTTAAGCCCGGGCGTGCTGCATCGTGAACCAAAATCCAGTCGTCCTCATCAGCCTCGATTGCACGCAGCCCATTCAGTACTGAAGCGTAACGAGTTTCGCCACCCACTTTGAGCGCATGGGCATAGTGGTTCAGTTTGAGTTGATCGAATTCGGTGTCATCTGCGGCGACCACCACGTAGCTTGCGGTAATCACTTTACAGGCCGCAAAGGCCTCCAAGGCATACTGGATCATTGGTTTACCCGCCACACGGCGATACTGCTTCGGCAGCTGGTCTCCTAGAACAGAAGCAATGCGTGAACCGGACCCGGCAGCAGGAATCAATGCAAAAAATGCCATCTACTTTTCCACGGCCACCGCTGGCCGCTTTTTGCGCTCGCGTTTGCGGGTGCGAACCAAAATCTGCGGATAGGCTTTACGCATGTAATAAAGCATTGACCATACGGTCATGACTGCTGCCAAATAAATCAGCCAGGTACCCAATACGCGCGCGTTCAACGGGCCGATTTGATCATCAAAGAGCAACAGCGGAATCGCCACCATCTGAGCGACCGTCTTTAATTTTCCGAGCTGATGAACAGCAACACTGCGGGATGCGCCGATTTGTGCCATCCACTCGCGCAGCGCAGAAATCGTGATTTCGCGGCCAATAATGACCAGCGCAATCAGGGTATTGACTCGCCCATATTCGAGTAACACCAGCAAGGCGGCAGTGACCATCAGCTTATCGGCTACCGGATCGAGAAAAGCCCCAAAGCTGGAAGTTTGTTGCCAGCGTCGCGCCAGCCAGCCATCCAGCCAGTCAGTCAAGGCGGCTGCGATGAAAAAGATGGTGGCAATCAGATTTTTCTCGAAAGGGTTCAGCCAGGAACCCGGCAAGTAAAACACTCCAACCACCAAGGGTATCGCGACGATACGCAACCAAGTGAGCAAAATGGGCAGATTGAAAGGCATCCCAGTGTGGTTTATGTTTTTGTGAGTTCAAATTATAGCGCCTGCACCTGCAGAAACCGCATAACCCTAGGCCACATTGTCCAATGACCTAGTACATTATCCGAGGATTACAGCTTGATCTTAGGAGGGCTCTATGCAAACCTCCGCCTGACTTGCTTTGAATCAACGATCCAGAATCTTCCGTGTCCAACCATTTCCAGACTCCGCAGGAGTAACGATTGCTGAATCTGAAGATTTCCCGCTCGCTTCTTGAACCACAAGCTGTCAACACCTCGCAGGTTTCAGGCATCAATCTGACCCTGTTGCTGCTTTCCGTTCTGCCACTCCTGATTGGACTCACGGGTTTGATCGGTTGGCAGTTTGATATTCCCCAGTTAAAAAGCGTGATCCCGGGAGCAGTGGAAATGAAGGTCAATACAGGGATCGGACTGGTCCTTGCCAGTTTCGCCTTATTGATTTTCGGTCACTCATCAATCGCACGACTTCAATCTGTCGGCGTCATCCTGGCATTGATCGTTGCGTTGCTTGGAGTGATGACCGCTCTTGAATACGCGTTGAAATGGAATCTTGGGATTGATGAATGGCTGTTTCGAGACCAGGCCAAAGCCTTCAATTACTTCCCGGGAAGAATGTCACCCTATACAGCAGCCTGCTTTATTCTGATTGGCTCGGGCCTGCTCTTTTCCGTTCACGGCAAAGGACGTAAATGGATCACTGGCGCTGCGCTAGTGGTATCCGTCATTGCGACGATCAGTTTATTAAGCTATTTTTGGAACGCAACCGAATTAACGACGGACCGATGGGCACCGCCCATCGCCATCCATACCGCATTTGCTTTGCTATTACTGGGGATCGGCATTATTCAAATCAACCAACAAAAAGATTTAGCCGCCCCTGTTGTTACGCAAACTTCAATATGGTCTATAGAAAAAAAAGTTCTTGCCGGTTTTGTGTTTGCGCTTTTACTGATCTTGATATTGGGTGGTTATACCTATCGTTCAACCGTTGAGTACGCCAAGTCCGCTGAATGGGTTGACCACAGCCAGAAAGTCCGTACTGCCCTCAGTGAACTCAATAAATCGGTCATCGATGCTGAAGCCGCTCAACGTAACTACATCATTACTGGACTGGATAGCCAGCTCGTTCAATATCAGGCGTCTGATGCTTTAGCGAGGGAGCAATACGCATTTTTATTAAATTTTGTCGCAGACAATCCTGAGCAACTCAACAATCTGAAGGATATGGGCGTCCTGATTGATCAACGGCTTAACGGTTTGTCGTGGGGGGTCAAGGTTTTTCAAGAGAAAGGCTTGGCATCAATCAGCACTGCTATTGCCAATGGTCGTGGTCTTGAACTCATGCAAAAAATAAAAAATCTGTCACAAAGCATTGCCAAAGCCGAAGAAGGTCTCGGAAATGAACGTCAGGAAAAATTAACCAACCGGGGCACCCTGACTTTAATTTCATTGCTATTCACCGTCACATTAGCAACCGGTGTTCTGGTCATGCTTTATCTGGGTGTGAGACGTGAAATGTCAGCACGCAACCTTGCGGAAACCAATCTGGTTTCGACCAATCGTTTTCTGGATTCGATCTTTGAAAACATACCCAGCATGATTTTTATCAAGGACGCCAAGGAGCTGCGCTACGTCCAGCTCAATCGCGCGGGGGAAAATCTGCTTGGCGTTTCGCGTCAGGATTTGATTGGAAAAAATTATGATGATTTTTATCGAAAGGAAAAAGCAGAGGCTTTCTTTGCCAGAGATCAAGAGATACTAAAAACGGATCGTATCGTTGACATTCCCGAGGAGACGGTCTTTGTTCCTAACAAAGGTAAACGCTACTTTCACACCATCAGAATTCCGCTGCACGATACAGAAGGAAATCCCACTTATCTGCTTGGCATGACCGAGGACATCACTGAACGCAAACTGGCGGAAGAAAAAATCAAAGCGCTGAATGTGGCATTGACCGAGCGTGCAGCAGAAGTTGAAGCGTCCAATAAAGAGCTTGAATCATTTTCCTATTCAATTTCGCATGACCTGCGTGCGCCGTTACGCCACGTTCAAGGTTATGTCCAAATGCTGCTGGAAGATTGCGGTGACAGCCTGCCAAGCGAACCCCAGCGCTATCTGGATGTCATTGCCAAGTCCAGTCAGGAAATGGGCGAACTGATTGACAATCTGTTGAATTTTTCCCGTATGAGCCGGACCGTCCTGCACAAAGAAAAAGTTGACTTGACCTCCATCATTCAGGACGCCATTGCCGGTCTTGAAATGTCAACACAGAATCGAAATATTGAATGGCGTATCGGTCAACTCCCAAAGGTCTTCGGAGATCAAGCCATGTTGAAACAGGTACTGGTTAACCTGATCAGCAATGCGATCAAGTACACTGCACCGCGTGACCCGGCCATCATTGAAATCGGCCTCAAGGACCAGGATGAACGTTGGTCTACGATGTATGTCAAGGACAATGGCGTTGGTTTCGAGATGCAGTATGCAAGCAAACTTTTCGGAGTTTTTCAGCGCTTGCATCGTGCGGATGAGTTTGAAGGAACCGGCATCGGCCTTGCGAATGTACAACGTATCATCAACCGTCATGGTGGAAAGATCTGGGCCGAAGCTGAACTGAACAAAGGCGCCTGTTTTTATTTCACCCTGGCGAATCAGCCTGATTTTTTCGAGGAAACAGTATGAACAAATTGCCACGCATTCTGCTGGTTGAAGACAATCCCATGGATGCGGAATTAACACTCCGTGCATTAAGCACTTTTCATTTGGCCAATGAAATTCTGCATTTACGTGATGGCGCCGAAGCGCTCGATTTTCTATTGAAACGCGGGCCGTATGCCGATCGGGCCAATGGCCAACCTGCCCTGGTTTTACTGGATCTGAAGATGCCCCGTGTCGATGGCATAGAGGTACTGCGCCAGATCAAATCCCACTCTGAACTAAAAACAATCCCCATTGTGGTCATGACTTCGTCGCGTGAAGACCGTGACTTGCTCACGACCTACCAGCTGGGTGTCAACGCCTATGTCGTCAAGCCCGTCAAGTTCCAGGAGTTTCTGGAAGCCGTGCAACAAGTGGGCGCCTTCTGGGCCGTGTTGAATCAGCCTCCACCGAATAGCGTACAAAAATAGTCCGCCCTATTTGACTAAGGAAGTGCTGATTAAATCTACGACTACGAACCGTTGGTTCTTTCGACAAGCTCAGGACAGGCTCTGAGTGGTTTGGCTTTTTCCAGTGATTCAGAGCCTGTCATCCTGAACGCAGTGAAGGATCTCAGGTGCCGGGTATTTGAGGACCGTCCTCAGACATGATCAACTGAGATTCTTCGGCTGCGCCTCAGAATGACAATCCATCCGGCATGCATAGCTGTTTGTGTCAAAATCGCGCCCTTCAGAAAGTTTCCCCTTAACCGTTTCATATGTCCGATACCTCTGCCGCAAAGTTCTCTGTCAATACCCTAACCACCAACAACAAGATCATTGCGCTGATCGCCAAGGAACTTGGCGTTCAGCAGCGTCAGGTGAGTGCCGCAGTCAATCTGCTCGACGAAGGCGCAACAGTGCCTTTCATTGCGCGTTACCGCAAAGAAGCAACCGAGAATCTGGACGATACTCAGCTGCGCAATCTGGAAGAGCGTTTGCTGTATTTACGTGAACTGGAAGAACGACGCGCAAGCATCCTTGCCGCGATTGACGAACAGGGCAAGCTCACCGACGAACTGCGCAATGCCATCAATGCGGCCGAGACCAAACAGCTCCTCGAAGACCTGTATCTACCTTACAAACTCAAGCGCCGCACCCGCGCGCAGATTGCACGCGAAGCCGGTCTGGAGCCCCTTGCCGATGCCCTGCTCGCCAACCCGGCGCTGGTCCCGCAGGAAGAAGCCGCCAAATTCGTCAATGGCAAACCCATCACTGAAAACGGTGTGCCCGATGTAAAGGCTGCGCTGGATGGTGCGCGTGACATTCTGGCCGAGCGCTTTGGCGAAACAGCGGAGCTGATCGGCAAGCTGCGCGAACGACTGTGGACCAAAGGCTTCGTCACGGCCAGCGTGGTCGAAGGCAAACAAATGGCCGAGGAAGAGAAATTCCGCGACTACTACAATTATTCTGAAACCATCCACACCATTCCCTCGCACCGCGCCCTTGCGCTGTTCCGCGGGCGGGCGCTCGGCGTGCTGATGCTCAAGCTGGGCCTGGGCGAGGAAATGGATGCCCTGGTTCCACACCCCTGCGAAAACACCGTTGCCGCTCACTTCGGCATCGAGAACCGCGAGCGCCCGGCCGACAAATGGCTGGCCGATGTCTGCCGCTGGACCTGGCGCGTCAAACTGTTGCCGCATCTGGAAACCGAACTGCTGACCCAGTTGCGCGAAGCCGCAGAAACCGAAGCCATCAAGATTTTTGGGCGCAACCTGCACGAGTTATTGCTGGCAGCCCCCGCCGGTCCCAAGGCCGTACTGGGACTTGACCCCGGTATTCGCACTGGCTGCAAGATCGCCGTGGTCGATGCCACCGGCAAGCTGCTCGAAACCGCTACCATTTATCCGCATGAGCCGCGTCGCGACTGGGATGGTTCAATGGCGACTATCGGCCGCATGATCATCCAGCATGGCGTTGAACTCGTCGCCATTGGCAACGGCACCGCCAGCCGCGAAACGGATCGTCTGGCCGCAGACGTGATCAAGCAGATTGCACGGCAAAAGCCCGAGCAGAAAGTGACCAAGATTGTTGTCAGCGAAGCGGGCGCCTCGGTCTATTCCGCCTCTGAACTGGCCGCACGCGAATTCCCGGAACTCGATGTCAGCCTGCGCGGCGCCGTCTCGATTGCGCGGCGCCTGCAAGACCCGCTGGCCGAACTGGTCAAGATCGACCCCAAGGCCATCGGCGTCGGCCAATACCAGCACGACGTCAACCAGCGCGAACTGGCGCGCACGCTGGATACCGTTGTCGAAGATTGCGTCAATGCCATCGGCGTCGATGTCAACACCGCCTCCACCGCCCTGCTCGCCCGCGTCTCCGGGCTCAACGGCCTGCTCGCAAAAAATATTGTGGACTATCGCGATGCCAACGGCCCTTACATTAATCGTGATGCGCTCAAACAAGTGCCGCGCATTGGCGACAAAACCTTTGAACAGGCCGCCGGATTTCTGCGTATCAGCGCAAACCATCCTGAAGCCAATCCGCTGGATCGCTCATCGGTTCACCCCGAGGCCTATCCGCTGGTGCAACGCATACTCAAACGCATCGGCAAAGGCATCAGCGATGTCATGGGCCAGCCGCAAGCCTTGAAAGGCGTGAACGCTACCGAATTCACCGACGAACAATTCGGCCTGCCCACGGTGAAAGACATTCTCGCCGAACTCGAAAAACCAGGACGCGATCCCCGCCCCGAATTCAAGGCCGCGCAGTTTCAGGAAGGCGTGGAATCCATCGCCGATCTAAACCCCGGCATGACCCTCGAAGGCGTCATCACCAACGTCGCCGCCTTCGGTGCCTTCGTCGATATCGGCGTCCATCAGGATGGCCTCGTCCACGTCTCAGCGCTCTCCAACAAATTCGTCAAAGACCCCCACGAAGTCGTCAAGCCCGGCCAGATCGTCAAGGTGAAAGTTATGGAGGTCGATGTGAAGCGTCAGCGCATTGGATTGACGATGCGGCTGGATGATGTTCCGGGTGCTAGAGCAAATACCGCAGTTAGTGATGGCAACATTCGTCCAGCACAGCGAATTGGTAGTAAACCGTCTCGTCCTACTCCAGCACCTCAGTCAAACAGTGCGATGGCGGAGGCGTTTGCCAAATTAAAAGGCTGAGGCAGCAAATTGGCATCACTTTCAATGACAAGGACGACTACTTGAGAGGCCTCACTCGGGCCACCCAGGCGGAAGAACCAACATCTCTCGTGGTGACATGCCCGGGGTCTGAATCAACTCATCGTCTGCGAGACTTCTCGTCGGGAACCGACGCAGGCTTGATGGAGCAGGAAGTGTTGCCCAGGGATTTATATATAGGGTGCTTCGACGCACTGCCACTGTGTACGGCGTCAGGTCATTGAAGAACCAAACCGCAGAAGACCGTCGATTCTGGGGGCCATGCGGGCCGCGCCAAGCGCCGTTCTGGACACGTCGTGGACCTGCAAGCCCGGGGTGACCAATCACCTCTACCCACTGTTCCTCACCAAACAAGGCCTGTTCCTCGTCAATCGAATCGAGGTGAAAGTTGTCGAAGTTGATTGCTACAACGAGTGGGCGTGGCAGATCACCATACCAGTTTGCCTTGTGCGTCACCGCGTTCTTCAAGGGCTCCCACGCGTTGGTCCAATGGACACCGTCACCCAACGCGCCGACGAGTTGAGACAGCGTTCCGCGGCGGGCCGGATCTGCGGGAATCGCTCGGAAGGTCAAAGCCCAGCCCTCATGCGACCAGTCAATTGTTGGCATGCTGTCCATGCCGTCTCGCCCGAGCATCGCACGCAGCGCATCTGCGTTCAGGGAGTTCAGCCATTCGTGGACCAAACGCGCAAGATTGCGTCCTGATGGTTGTGTAGTAGGGTCCCCATCACTGTCCACATCGAGATAGAAGGCGGTATGTGGCGATTGATTCAGTATGCCTAGGGTGGTCCGCTTGATTGCCTCGGCGGCACTATCTCTCCCGTCACGCGTCGAGGCAAGGACTGCTTCAAGGAAGAATTCCTCGCCTTCAGGGGAAACCACTAAGAAATCTGGCCGCCTCGAAGTGCCAGTACCTGGGTCGGGATGCGGCAACAAACGAAAGCCCTGCCGCAACAGCCCTTCATGGAGGATCAGCTCAAACGACGCTGACCGAAAATCGACTTCATTCCCTGACTGAATCCTAGTGATTGCTTTAGTCCGTTCCCGATCGGGGTAGTTGGCGACTGCGCCGTTGACGAACTCACGTACGCGGGCGATCTCTGGCCTCGCGGACCGATTCAAGAATGCAAAATCCGTCTCGTTCGCTCTTTTAGGTGCGCTATCGGTTCTCACGAAGTTTGAAAATGGCATTCCTTTGACACCTAACGAGGCTTTATAAAAAACCAATTCGACGTAACCGAAGAGGGGCAAAGAGAACGAACCGAATAGAGATAGACATGATGTGAAGTGTGCCGTACTTTAATGAAGTCAAGCAAGCACCGAGCTAACGCGATGGCTTTCGCACACGTGACTTGAACGACCCTGCGTACGGAATCGGCACCTGAGCTGCATTGTTCTTCCTCAACTCTTCAGCGATTTTTGTGGTACTCCCCAAGAATTCACTTTATCCAAGCCGCTCCACGAGTTTCATTCGAGTTATATTGTTGACGAACAATACAGAAATCTGCATTATTTTTTCATGAAAATCACTCTCGACATCAAGGATTCTTTGCTAGCCAATGCTAAAGCACTGGCCGCGCAAAAGCGAACCAGCCTGACTCGACTGATCGAAGAGGGACTGGAACTTCGTCTTCGGTCTGCGCAGCCGACAAGCAAAGCACCCAAGCGAAAGATTCCGGTCTTTAATGGACGTGGGGGCATGGTTGCGGGTGTCAACCCGGTCAGCAACAGAGCAATGCTGGACGCTGCTGACGATGACATCTGATGTAAATGTTTTTGGGCTGAAGGTTCAAGCTTGAAGCTGATGCCGATGGTTGTTGCCAGTTTCCTGCGCTTGGTGACTAATCCACAGATATTTGTTCATCCGACACCCGTGCAAAATGCCGTGGATTTCCTGGATGCCTTGTTTGCGGTACCGGGAGTTGAGATGCCTGAACTCGAATCGGAGTGGCCGATGTTACGTCAGCTCTGCCTGGAAAAAAATCTGACCTCCAATGCGATTCCCGACGCATGGCTGGCGGCAGCAGTGATGCACATGAGCGAACACTTGTTGACCTTCGACACCGATTTCAAAAAACTGCTCAGAAAGTCGCAAGTAACGGTGCTGATCTCTTAGCAGGCATCAATACACCGCTCATGATCACCCAACATTGATCGGAATGATTTCCTGGTCGGTGATGAGCAATTCAAACTTGACCGCCCTAAGATTCTTCGTGCTTCGCACTCAGGATGAACGGGAAATAGTTTGAAGTCTCGCAAAGTCTGCTGGATAGAGTTATGCTGGTACGCACCTTATTCGTAGTCATTTTCATATTCTGATACGCTGAATAAAGCTTGCGAACTTAACGACGAGTGATCAGATGACAAACATCCATCAGTTGACCCGACTACATGATCTGGCTGCTTTTATCAATGACGAAGCCAATCTCAAGACGCATCTGGATGAGCTCGCCGCGCGTGCTGCAACGGTCACCGAGGCAAGCAACTGTTCCATCATGCTGTTGTCGGAAGGTGACGATCATGAGCCTCGGCTCAAACTCTGGGCCTCAACGCAGACGCTACCATCGGCGGCGTGGAATGAAACTCCTAGGCGTGGGGAGTCGATTGCGGGGCGGGTTCTGGAACAAGGCCAGGCCGTCCTGATTTCGGACATTGCAAAATCTGAATTTGCAGCTTTAGCGCGCTCCCAAAATCAGTCCAGGCAACCCGGCGGAAGTTTTATTTGCGCACCGATCAAGGTTGAAGGCAGCATCATTGGCGTCATCAATCTTTCCAACGATTCGAGCAAATCGCCTTTTACTGAGGCTGACCTGGAAATCGTCGTCATCATGACGGCCCTGATCGGGAAATCCGTGCAAGTGGATCGCATGCAGATGCTGCTGCGTTCTCGAATTGCCCAGTTTACGCTGGCAAAATCCGAAAAGGAGGTAGCCAGCCAGTTGATCGTCGGGGCCATGCCACCCTCACGTGTCGCCAAATTACTGGCGAAATCTTTTTACCGTGATCTGGCCGCCGCCGGTTTTGAATCCGGTCAGATTATTGAAGCGGCATCCGAAATCATTGCCCTCATCTCGACCGATGTAACCCGCGCTAAAAAACATCTGGCTAAGGACAACTCCAGGTCCTGATTCGGCCCCTTATTTCGATCAATCCGTACGGGCGGGCCCCAGCAATTTCGCGATTTCATTCGCGGGTAAGGGACGGTTATAAAGATAACCCTGGGCCTGATTACAACCGAGCATTTTTAGCAAGGTCGCCTGCTCTTCTGTTTCAACACCTTCCGCGATCACGGTAATTTTCAAGGTTCTGGCGAGGTTGATGATATTGGACACAATCGCCATGTGATCAGCTCTTTGCGTCATGCTTGAAATGAAGGCACGATCAATTTTGATGGCATCCAGTGGCAATTGTGTGATCTGACTGAGACTTGAATATCCCGTGCCAAAATCATCCATATAAATGTGAAGACCAGCAAGCCGCAGTTGCCGCAGCTTGTTTAAATTGCTTCCTGCATCCTGCGCGATAAAGCTCTCGGTAATCTCCAAGTCCACGCAAACGGGACCGCAATGCGTCACCTCCAGATCAAGCAATTTGCTCTCTGGAATAATGGTTTCTGTTTGATCAAAGTGAATGTCCTGCTCGGGATAATCGGCCAATCCCAAAGTGGCAAAAACCATGGCCACAAAATTTTTCTTGTGTAACTGGACTTGAGAAACATTCACTGCAACTCTTGGAACGTTGAGTTGCATGGCGTCCCATTCGCGCATGTCACTGACCGCTTGCTCAATCACCCAGCGCCCCGCTTCAATGATGAGTCCCGACTCTTCCAAAAGAGGAATGAATTCAGCCGGTGGGATCAGGCCACGGTCTGGGTCATTCCAGCGAAGCAAAGCCTCAAGACCCGTAATTTCGTTGGTCACCAGATCCACTTTGGTCTGGTAATGAAGTACAAATTGCTTTTGTTCAACGGCTCTGCGCAAACGGTTTTCCATATGCAAGCGATGACCGACGCGCTCGTTGATTTCACGAGCGTAGAACACATAGGTATCCGTCGTATCCTTGGCACGTTGCAAGGCTGCCTCGGCATTGGCTAACAAAATCTCAGCTGCATTGCCGTCTTCCGGAAACAGAACAATGCCGATCTTTGTTGCAGGACGTAACTCCATACCGTCAATGTCAAATGGCATGTGAAGCGCATTAAGAATATGCGTTTCCATCAGTGTGGCCAGAGCCGCACTGGACTGATCTGGAATGGCGACGGCGAAACGATCACCACTCAAGCGCGCAGAAATAGCCAACTCACCAAAAGTGCCCAGCAAGCGCTGCGCAAATTCTTTTAACAGATAATCTCCAGCGCCTCGGCCCAGGGTATCGTTGATATTTCTGAACTGCTGCAAGTCGACGACCATGACGGCCAAGCCTTGATTCTTGTCGCCAAGTTTCGCAATGGTTTCGGCCAGTTGATCGGAAAAAAGCTCGCGATTCGCCAAACCGGTCAAGGTGTCAAAGCGGGAAACATAAGTCAGTCTTTCGAGCTGGGCAATATGGTCGAGTCCGAACGAAATATCAGCGGCCAGACCCTTCAGAAGTTTGACTTCATCGTCATTGAAAAAACCCGATTCGCGCGCATAGAGCACCATGACGCCAATCACTTCCCGGTTTACCAGGAGAGGTAACGCCGCCATTGAGCGGTAGCCTCGTTTCAGTAAACCCGTTTTGGCAACGATACGGCCATCGGTTTCAATACGATTGATGACGATTGGCTTTTTTGTTTGTAATACCTGATCGTGAATGGCGACAGGCGCATCTTTTTCTTCAGATGCCTGGTCAAAATCGCTGAGATAACCTTGCTCAGCACCAGACCAGGCGACTGGTTTAACCTGCGCTTTTTCTGGCTGGGTCAGTCCAATCCAGGCCATGACAAATTTACCGTGGATGACGGCTACGCGACAGACTTCACGAAATAACTCTTGCCGGTCACGGATACGAACAATCGTGGAATTGATACCGCTCAAAACGGCGTGAATGCGACTTAAACGGGCAATCTTTTCTTGCTGTTCAATCCGTTCCGTTACATCGCGATTCGAACCACGGTATCCAGTCACGCGCCCAATCGGATCCAGGAGTGGAAGAGCGCTGCTTTCAAGCCAGCGTAGTCCCCCATCCTTGCGCCGCCATCGCCATAGCTGGTTACGCCATCCCCGTTTTTCGGAAAGCGCAGTCAGGTAGTGTTGAAGAATGGTTTCTTGCAGGTCTTCCTTGATGTAGGTGATGGCCTTTTTGCCAATCAATTCATTGGGTACGTAGGCCAGTATTGTGCTGGCGGCAGGATTGCAATAGGTATAGCTGCCCTCTGCATCGGTTTCCCAAATCCACTCTTCTGTGGCCTCGGCGATGCTGCTAAAGCGCTCTTCGCTCACCTTGAGTTCGTCTTCGATACGATGGCGTGTCTCGCGCTCTTCTTTTTCACTCAAGGCACGCCGGATCGCGGGGACAAGCCGACCCCGATTGTCTTTCAGTACATAGTCGGTCGCCCCTCTTTTAAGGGCTTCTATGGCACGTTCTTCACCAATGGTTCCTGATACAAAAATAAACGGGGTATCCGGAAGGTATTGCCTGGCAATTTGCAGGGCATCCATGCCACCAAAGCCGGGCAAAGAATAGTCCGAAAGAATCAGATCAGGAACAAACTGATTGAGTGCAACTTCAAGATCGATGCGGGTATCCACGCGCAAAGCGTCAATGTCGAGTCCGCCTTTGCGCATGTCGCGAATCGCGAATTCCGCATCAAACGGCATATCTTCAACCAACAATACCTTGATGGGCTGACCCATTATGTCTCTCCTGCGTCCTGCAACTGCAATTTTCTGGATGTTCAAACGAACACATTACTTGTCGCTATGAGTGATGTCGGATCAAATTCGGCTTTCTTAAATAAACCATTGATCACTTAAAAAATCATTGCTTTGCAACAAATTTTTAAACCAAATGCATTCACTCAAGATTAGTTTTTCTTATAGATAACACAAGATTTAGTGACTTGTGGTGACGTTTTGGGCGATCAGCAAGGTAGAAAGAAAAATAGAGCTTTAGTGAAATTTTTTTCCAATAATTGAGCTTATTTGATTGACTAATTCCTAGGAAAATTAACGAAAATCACTATGTTCTGACAGGAAAAAGCCATCCTCCGTCAGACATCATGAACAAAACGTTAAAAAGACGTGCGTTGAAAAGACAAAGGCTGATGTCTCAGGCCAAAACAGAAGTGGTTTCGCGTGGGTCTAAGGCGGTTTGCCCGAAGGGAGCGAACCCCCTATAATCGCCCCTCGTTCTGAATGCAAGGTTCAGAGCCGCTGTAGCTCAGTCGGTAGAGCAGCGCATTCGTAATGCGAAGGTCGACAGTTCGATTCCGTCCAGCGGCACCAGTCTTTATCCAAGACTCAAGTAGGGCCAATCCCCAATTTTTGGATTTTTTACTAGACTATGGCTATTCAGCGTCGGGCTGGACTGACCATGCGGCTTTCTGAAAAGTATTCAGCGAAAGAAACGATAGATTTGCATCAGGGTTTTGTGGTCGTACGGATGCTGCTGCCACGATCCACGTTGCCGCCCAGCCCCACTGGCAAAGGGAATTGCACGTGTTCCTCAACGCCTTCCAGTTTGCGCACTGATTTGACACCCAGAGTTTTAAGCCGGTCAATCAATTGCTGCACCAGTAACTCTGGCGCTGAAGCACCTGCCGTGATACCGACGCGCTGTTTACCGGTTAGCCAGTTCGGGTCCAACTCATTCGCATTTTCGATCATGTGCGATTCCACACCCATGCGCGTACCCACCTCACGCAAGCGATTGCTGTTGGAACTGGTAGGGCTACCAATCACGATGATCAAATCGCACTGCGGCACCATGAACTTGACTGCATCTTGACGATTTTGAGTGGCATAACAGATGTCGTTGCGCTTGGGCTCAATGATGTTTGGGAAGCGTTGCTTGAGGGCCCGCGTCACTTCGGCTGCATCGTCCACGGACAGCGTGGTCTGCGTGACATAGGCGAGCTTATCGGGATTATTGACCTGTAGATGCGCTACATCCGCAACGGTCTCGACCAGATACATACCGCCCTGAGACTGCCCCATTGTCCCTTCTACTTCGGGATGACCTTCATGACCCACCATAATGATTTCGCAGCCCGCTGCGCGTAATTTTCCGACTTCAACATGGACTTTGGTGACCAGCGGACAGGTCGCATCGAAGACACGTAGTCCAAGGGCATCCGCTTCTTGACGTACCGCTTGTGACACACCGTGTGCGCTGAAGACGACGGTGTTTCCGGTGGGTACGTCATGCAAATCATCGACAAAAATAGCGCCTTTGCGGCGCAAATCCTCAACCACATACTGATTGTGGACGATTTCATGTCGCACATAAATCGGGGCACCAAACTGTGTCAAGGCACGTTCGACAATTTCTATCGCACGATCGACACCGGCACAAAAACCACGGGGTTGGGCGAGCAATACTTCCATATCGTTCCCTGCTTTCTCTACATCACACCGATGATCTGCACTTCAAACTGGACCGGCTGACCTGCCAAAGGATGGTTGAAGTCAAACAAGGCATATTGCTCATTGAGCTCTTTGAGCACACCTGCCAGGCGTGAACCACCCGGCACATTGAATTCGACCACATCACCCGGCTCATAACCAGCGTTGAGCTCGCTTTGAATGTCCAACAGATTCCGGCTGATTTTTTGTACCAGTTCCGGATTGCGCGTGCCGAAGGCCTCACTTGGAGCCAGTTCAAAGGTTGCATGATCACCGGTTTTCAGGCCTAGCAATTTTTCTTCAAGAGCAGGCGCCATCTGACCATAACCCAACTGTAAGGTAGCGGGCTTATCCACGAAGGTGTTGACGATGTCAGCCTGGCCAGCTGTTGACTCTGCGGCCAGCGCTAACCGGTAATGGAGGGTGAGATAGGAGTCGGGCTGGATAATGTCGGACATAATGTGGGCAAGTAACAAGAATAGATGCCTGCTTACGCCAGGATGGCGATATCGGTGCATCAGAAACGCTATTTTAAGCGATCAGGGAGAATGCCCGATGTCGATCAGTGATTGGCCGGAAAATGAACGGCCTCGCGAAAAATTGCTGCTACAAGGTGCCGCAGCGCTTTCCGACGCGGAATTGCTTGCCTTGTTTTTCCGCACCGGTGTTCCCGGCAAAAGCGCGGTCGATCTGGCACGTGATTGTCTTCTACGTTTTGGCAACCTCACTGGTCTGTTTGCCGCAACGCTGACACAGTTCTCAGAAATCAAAGGCCTCGGCCCGGCAAAATATACCCAGTTGCAAGCGGTTATGGAAATGACCAAACGTGCGCTTGGAGAAGAACTCACGCAACGTCATGCCCTCAGTTCGCCCAAATCAGTCAAGGATTATCTACGACTGCAAATCGGCGCAAAACCCTATGAAGTTTTTTTTGTGTTGTTTCTCGATGCGCAGAATCATTTGATTGCGGCTCAGGAATTATTTCGGGGCACGCTCACGCAGACCAGCGTTTATCCGCGCGAAGTCGTCAAACAGGCCTTGAGTTTTAACGCTGCTTCGGTTGTCTTTGCGCACAATCATCCTTCAGGCGTGGCAGAGCCCAGCCGTGCTGACGAGCTACTGACGCAATCACTCGCTACGGCTTTGAATCTGGTCGATATCCGCACACTTGATCATTTCATTGTCGCTGGAAATGTGGTCTATTCATTTTCTGAACACGGAAAAATGTAGGTGCTGTCCTGAACAAAATAATTCAGTGGTACCAGCTTTTTGTCTTACAGCAATGACTTAGAATTCACCCACTCTCATCTTTATCAAAACGGATTAACCAAACAACTCCATGTCCGATCCAAGTCATCCAAGCGGACAAAGCACCTCTTCCATCGCGAAGGAAACGCTGATTGCCTTAGGCAAGCGCAAATTACCCGCCACGCCCACCAATTACGCCCAGATGTACCAGCAGATTGCCAGTGGATTGGGCATTCATGCCATGACGGCTCATGAGGCCATTCTGCTGTTAACGGCACGTCTCAAAGACCGCCAGTTAGCAGACCAATTGAACGAGGCGGCAGATGCCGAAGACTGGCGCTCAGTCAGCGTGGCACTTGAACAAGCCCTGAAAAAGGTGCAGCCGTCCGCTGCAGAAAATAAAACAGCACCGGCACCTGAGCCTGCTGGCTCTTCAACTGTGACGGTGATTGCTGCGAGTGACGCAGTCATGCCCACAAGTACGAGCGCGGCAGAAGACAGTGCTCGTACGATTGATCTGCTGAACTGGATTGATCTGTTTGTGCGGCAAATCAAGACCGCCCAACACCTGTTTACTCTGACCCAGTATTCGGAACTTCTCAACATCCTGAAAATGGATGCGAACGCCAGTGACTTGCGTCTGCGCTTGAATGAATGGCTCAAGGCATGGAGCGAATCAAGACTGGCCACAGCACAGCCGACTCCGGGAATTGAATCTGCCGCATCGCTGGAGTCCAGTCATTTTGATCCGACCGCGTCTAAATTTGGAACGCATGCAGACCATGACGTGGCCGATCCGCGTGTTTTGGAACGTCTCAGTGAACTGATGCAATTGCTATTGTTGAACATCATTGAAATCGTGCCCGAGTCCGATGTGGTGCAGGAACAAGTCACCAAAATTGACGACCTGCTTTCCAAACGTTTGACCCTGGGTCGGCTCGACGAAATAGAGCGCGCCATCCGCTCTATGGTAGTTCGGGGCGGCATTGTTCGTCATGGACTGGAAGAAGCCAAAGAAGCCATCAAGTCGGCAGTTGGCAAGTTGATTCAGCGCCTTGCCAGCATGTCCGATGCAACCGAGGGCTATACCGAAAAACTGACCAAGCACGCGCGGCATATTGCCGAGGCCAGCAATATGACTTCCTTGTCCTATCAGATCAATGATCTGCTTGAAGACACTGAAATGCTGTCGAGTGAAATGATCAAGGCGCGTAGCGACTTTGCCGAGGCGCAGAAAAACACCCAGGTTCTTGAACAACGTACCCGTCAACTGGAACAGGAAATCGCGAAACTACAAAAACGTGTGCATACCGACCCCTTGACCGACACGCTCGACCGCAGATCAATGGAAGAAGTCTATGCCGAGGAAATCATTCGCGCCGACCGTGCCGGTCGTGCACTGTGCCTCGCCTTGATCGATATTGACGATATCAAGAAACTGAATCAGGAACATGGCAATGCGATTACCACAGAGGCACTTAAGCACTTGCTCGAAGTCATCAGTCGCATGACCCGCCCCACCGATTCTGTCGCCCGTTATGGTGAAAGCAAGATGGCTATTTTGCTGGTCGGTGCCAAACGCGATGATGCTGTCATGGTCATGACCCGCCTGATTCGAGAACTGACCAAATCATTCTTCATGGGGAATGATCAACACGTATTGCTCACTTTTTCTTGCGGTGTATCCCAGATCGATCCCAAAGTTGGTTTTGGCGATGCGATGGATCATGCCGAGGCCGCGTTGAAGCATGCGCTGGAGACGGGTAAGAATCAGGTGATTGGGGGCTGAGTCCAATGGCACTTACTTAATTCGTACCTCCCACATTTTGTCATTCCCGCGAAGGCGGGAATCCAGCGACTTCAGGTAGATCAAGACACTGGATCCCCGCCTCCGCGAGGATGACGGTGCTTAAGTAAGTGCCATTCGGGGCTGAGTCGGTTTCCAGTGAAACAAACACGTGTCGTTCCTGCGCAGGCAGGAACGACGGCCTTTAATCATCCGATTTCCCAAACCCGCCCCCACCCGGTGTTTCAATCACGAACACATCCCCTGCCTGCATTTCCGCACTGGCAATGTGTTCCAGAGTTTCTTCACTGCCGTTCTTGCGAATCACACCGTTTCGTCCCAACGCACCCGCTTCACCACCGGCCGTGCCAAACGGCGCATAAACACGATTATTGGAAATAATCGAGGCAGTCATCGGTTCCAGAAAACGGATGATTCGTCGTCCTCCGTCCCCACCCTTCCATTGTCCTGCCCCACCTGAATTGCGACGAATTTCATAACTCTCCAATCGCACGGGATAACGAAATTCCAGCACCTCAGGATCGGTCAGGCGGGAGTTGGTCATGTGGGTCTGAACCAGATCAGTTCCGTCAAAGCCTTGGCCCGCTCCACTCCCTCCCGAGATGGTTTCGTAATACTGGTAACGCGCATTGCCGAAAGTAAAGTTGTTCATCGTACTTTGCGCAGAGGCCATGACTCCAAGCGCGCCATAAAGCGCGTTCGTGATGCAGCTGGATGTTTCTACATTGCCGGAAACGACCGCCGCTGGATAGCGCGGATTCAGCATTGATCCTTCCGGAATGATGATCTGCAGAGGTTTCAAGCAGCCCGCATTGAGTGGAATGTCATCATCAACCAGCGTGCGGAACACATAGAGCACCGCTGCCGTACAGATTGCTGAAGGTGCATTGAAATTATTCGGCAATTGTTCTGAGCTTCCGGTGAAATCAATCGTTGCTGAACGCTGCTGCGTATTGACCTGGATGCTGACCTTGATGGCCGCACCGTTATCGAGAGTCAGTTCAAAGCTACCGTCTTTGAGATTATCGATCACCTTGCGGACGGCTTCTTCCGCATTGTCCTGCACGTGCTGCATATAGGCCTGTACCGTTTCCAGACCGAAATGCCGCACCATCGCTACTAGTTCCTCAGCACCTTTCTGATTAGCTGCAATCTGCGCACGAAGATCAGCAATGTTCTGATCCGGATTGCGCGCAGGGTATCTGGCTGAGGCGAGTCGATGACGGATATCGTCTTCGAGCATGATGCCCTTTGCACCATCGACCAGCTTGACGTTGTCGAACAAGATGCCTTCTTGCTCGATATGGGTTGAATCGGGCGGCATGGAACCGGGAGTGATGCACCGATATCGGCGTGGTGGCCGCGGGAGCCGACGTAGAAAAGTGGGCTTGGCCTTTTATCCCCTCCCCCGCTGGGGGAGGGATAGGGAGGGGGCGCTTTGGCGTCCGATTGACTTTTGCTGTCTGCTGGCCCCCATCCCAACCTTCCCCCAGCGGGGGAAGGAGTTATAAACAAAGGGGAAGTGGGGTACACCGGCGTAATGACGGTCACGTCGGGCAAATGCGTTCCGCCATGATAAGGATCATTCAGCACAAATACATCGCCGGGTTGCATCGTTGCTGCATGGGCGTGAATGACCGCGCGGATACTGTCGCCCATCGAACCCAGATGCACCGGGATATGCGGTGCGTTGGCGATCAGGTTGCCCTGGTCATCAAACAAGGCGCAGGAGAAATCGAGACGTTCCTTGATGTTGACCGAATGGGCCGTGTTCTGCAGACGCAAACCCATCTGCTCAGCAATCGACATGAACAGATTGTTGAACACTTCCAGCATCACTGGATCGGCTTCAGTACCGATGGCGAGTCTGTTGGATCGAGCCTCAATACGTGTCAATACCAGATGATCGAGAGCCGTCACTTCGGCACCCCAACCCGGCTCAACCACCGTCGTTGCATTGGCTTCAGCGATGATGGCCGGGCCACGTAGACGATCACCCGGCTGCATGTTTTCGCGGCGATAAAGAGCAGTGCCGTGCCAGCGTCCACCGCTATACATCTGCACGCGATGATCAGGCAATGGGGCTTGATGCGCGTTGACCATGCTCTGCTTTTTACTTACTGGGTTGATGCCGCCAGTGGCCTGGGAACGTCCTATCGCTTCGACCGAAACCATTTCGGCCACCAACGCCCGGCCTGGCATCAGAAAAGCGTAGCGCTTGCGGTATTCGATCTCGAATTGACTGACCATCGCGGGCACACTGGCAAAATCAACCGGCAGTGAAGAATCGGTACCGGCATAACGCAGATGCACGCGCTGAATGATTTCTGGCGTGCACTGCGCAGCGAATCCCTGATTCAATAATTCCTTGCTGGCAGACTGAGAAAGTTCTTCAAAAATATTACTCAGTGTTTGCAGGGCCTCATCGTTCAATTCGAGTTCAACCGAACGCTCACGCATCACCGTCTGATCAGCCAAGCCCATGCCATAGGCAGACAGCACGCCGGAAAACGGATGAGAAAACACCTTGCTCATGCCCAGCGCATCGGCTACCCGGCAAGCATGCTGGCCGCCTGCACCGCCGAAGGTTGTCAGCACGTATTCGGTGACATCATGGCCGCGTTGCACCGAAATTTTCTTGATCGCATTGGCCATGTTTGCGACGGCAATGTCGATGAATCCTTCGGCGATTTTTTCTGGGCTTTGTTCTTTTCCGGTTGCGGCTTGAATGGTCTGCGCTAGTTTCACGAACTCGGCACGCACCACGTCAGCATCCAATGGCTGATCGGCATTCGGTCCGAATACTGCTGGAAAAAAGTCCGGCTGAATCTTGCCGAGCATCACATTGCAATCGGTCACCGCCAATGGGCCTCCACGCCGATAGCAAGCCGGACCAGGATTGGCCCCTGCCGAATCAGGACCAACGCGCATGCGGCTGCCGTCGAAATGCAGAATCGAGCCGCCACCCGCTGCAACGGTGTGAATACTCATCATCGGCGCGCGAATACGCACGCCTGCAACCTGGGTATCGAAGACGCGCTCGTAGTCATTGGCGCCATCGTTCACATGCGCGCTGGCGTAATGCGACACGTCTGTTGAGGTTCCGCCCATGTCAAAACCGATGATGCGTTCAAAGCCCGCTTCGCGGCTGGTGCGCACCATACCGACGATTCCCCCCGCTGGACCGGACAGTATCGAATCCTTGCCCTGGAAGCGCAGCGCATCGGTTAAGCCGCCATTGCTCTGCATGAATAGCAGTCGCACACCGGGTAATTCCTTTGAGACCTGCTCAACATAACGCCGCAGGATCGGCGACAGATAAGCATCGACCACTGTGGTATCGCCGCGTGAAATCAGCTTCATCATCGGGCTGACCTGATGCGATACGGATATCTGCGTAAAGCCGATCTCTTGGGCCATCTCGGCAACACGCTGCTCATGTGCGGTATATCGATATCCGTGCATCAGCACAATCGCAATCGATCGAAAGCCCACGTCATAAGCGGACTTCAATGCCGCCCGCGTCGCCTCTTCATTGAGAGGCAGAACCACATCACCGCTCGCACCGATACGTTCCTCAACCTCAACCACTTTCGCGTACAACTGCTTCGGCAAGACGATGTGACGTTCAAAAATCCTGGGCCGGTTTTGATAGGCAATACGCAGTGCATCACGGAACCCACGCGTGATGAACAGCACCGTCGGCTCACCTTTGCGTTCGAGCAGCGCATTGGTGGCGACCGTCGTGCCCATCTTCACGGCTTCAATGCAATCTGCCGGAATCGGCTCCCTGGGTTTCAAACCCAGTAAATGCCGTATTCCTGCTACTGCCGCATCCGGATACTGTTCAGCGTTTTCGGACAGCAACTTGTGCGTGGTCAGTGAACCATCCGGACGCTGGGCGACGATGTCCGTAAACGTACCGCCCCGGTCAATCCAGAATTGCCATTTTTTTGATGCTTGGGTCATGCGGGAAGAATAGTTCAAGATGAGTTGTGGTTCTGCTTTCCTGCGATTCAGTCACTACAGGCCCAAATTTTTCCGTTCATCCTGAGTTCCGCACGCAGTGCGGAGTATCGAAGGATGAGCGGGAAATACCGAGTAAATATATAAACAATCGTCATTCCCGCGCAGGCGGGAATCCAGAGACTTTAACGTCACCAGGTTCCAGCCTGCGCTGGAACGACGGGCACACACTTAATCTGTTTTCCTTAAAGTGGTTTCTGATTATGCCGCTTTCGTGCCAACATGAGGTTCAGACAATACTTCAACTTACTCCCCCATGAATCAGCCGCTCTATCCTGTCAGCGTCATCCGCAGCATTGAACAGAAAGCATTGGCGAATTTGCCTGCTGGAGCTCTGATGGTGCGTGCGGGTTCAGCCATTGCGGAATTGTCGCAAAGCATTACCCTTGATCGTCCGGGTCATATTCTGACTCTGGTGGGGCCGGGCAATAACGGCGGTGACGCGTTGGTTGCCGCTCGCCTGTTGCACGAGCGGGGTTTGAGCGTACAGGTCGCCCTGCTCGAAGCAGCCGAAAAATTTTCCGGCGATGCAAGAAATGCCTGGGATCAATGGGCAGCAACTGGCGGCATAACGCTACAAAGCCCGACTCAGCTCGACTTCAAATCGGTCACTCTGATTATCGACGGGCTGTTTGGTATTGGCCTGAAATCGTTGTCCTCAGGTCAGGTGACTCGTCCTTTACCTAAACGCGCACGCGCCTGGATCGAACAGGTCAATCGCTCAGGCTTGCCGGTTCTGGCAGTCGATGTGCCGACCGGACTCGATGCCGATACCGGCTATGTCGTCGATCCGGCTGCCTGCATCCGCGCCAGCCATACGCTCAGCTTTATCGGTGACAAGCCCGGCTTGCATACCGCCGATGGACCAGACTATTGCGGCCATATCCGCATCGATGCACTCGGCCTGAATATCGAACCGGACTCCGAAGCGGGCCAGATCAACGACCCGACCTTGTTTCAACCATCCCTGCCCTCACGACGACTCAACAGCCACAAGGGCCAGTTCGGCAGCACTGGCATCATCGGCGGTGCCAGCGGTATGGTCGGCGCTGCACTGCTCGCCGCACGCATGGCGCTGTATGCCGGTTCGGGCCGCGTCTATGTGCGCCTGCTCGCACATGACGCTCCGAGTTTTGATGTGAACCAGCCCGAACTAATGCTGCGTCACAGTCTGGAAGGACTGAACCTGCAGGCACACGTGCTTGGCCCCGGCCTCGGCCAGTCCGACGCCTCGTTCGAGACGCTGGAACAAATGTTAAGCACACCCGCCAGTCTGGTACTCGATGCCGATGCCCTGAACGGCATAGCCGCCCACGCCAAACTCCGCGAAAGGGTGAGTCTGCGTAATGCGCCCACGGTCCTGACGCCCCATCCTCTCGAAGCTGCACGCCTGCTCGACACCGATGCCCAGACCGTCCAGTCCAACCGCATCAAAGCCGCACAGCGTCTGGCGCACCAATACCAAAGCATCGTCATTCTCAAAGGAGCAGGCAGCATCATCGCCGATCCCAAAGGGCAATGGGTCATCAACACAACCGGCAACCCCGCCTTGGCTACGGGTGGCACAGGCGATGTACTCGCAGGTGTGACCGGCGCCTTGCTTGCGCAAGGTATGCCCGCATGGAATGCCGCTTTGGCCGCGACCTGGATACATGGAAAAGCTGCTGATGAATTGCGTGATCAAGGCATCGGGCCGGTCGGACTCAGTGCGTCGGAATTGATTCCGGAGATACGCAAGGTATTGAATCAGTGCTTGCTAAAATAAGATGAGTGCCAAAAATTGGTGGCACATAAAAGGAACATTATCCTTACGCCGTCTTTCTCGCCCACTGCGCCGCGTTTGTTTTTTGTTGCTATTGATTTTCAAGGAGATTTATTCTTATGTCCAAGATTAGTCAGCATTCTGTTCAAGTTTATACGTCACTTTTGCCATCTACATTTAGCTAGGCCGCACACCGAAGCCGCTTGTGTCCGCGCGAAGTTAACAGCCTCCCACGACATCGGCAACCTCAAGGAGCCAACTTGGACTGGATTCACGCACTGAGTTACCTGAGCCTAGGGCTGGTGTCCGCCGGTTTCGTTCTATTGCTGATGAGGATACGATCCGTACGCAACAATCCAGCGCAACAGACCGAGCGTGACAATGTCAGCCAGCATATCAAACCTCCGCAAGAAGTAGCTCTCGCACCTCCGATTCCATTACGACCTTTAGCTACTGAGATCATCTTCGGCGTCGACTCGAACACCCCAGCAGTCACGTTGCGACCGTTGAAGCATGAAGCGCGCTTCGGATCGGCTCGATCAGTAACACAGCCAGAACCGGTGCAGGGTCGACTGAACGCACTAATGCAGGCTGTCCCAGGAATTCTGGTGGCCGAACAGCACGCAGGTAGGCACCTTATGGAAGTCGTAATAAATGGGGATCTAATAAGAGCGGCGGATGGTGTTGGTTTCAGAGCAATGGCAAGGGGCGTCAACGGCATCTCCGAGAATGCTCGCCTCTTCGATCCAGCCAATTTGTCAAATCTTGTGAACGCCGCGGCAGTATGGCAAGTCGCATCTGTTCTTGTCGCGCAGAAGCACTTGGCGGATATCTCGGCGAAGCTCAAGTCGATTGAGAGTGGGATAGAAACGCTTAGCGCATTTCTTGACGGCGAAAGGCGTTCACGAATAACAGGAACATATGCCTACTTAGAGCAACTCTATTCAGCGCTGAATAGCGGTCGTCTACCTATGCAGGCCGCAACCGAATTGGAGTCTGCAGAGCGCGACCTACTCAGCATCTTCGACCATCTGACCGCTGAGTTCTCAGAGGAAGTAAAGCGCCATGCACAAGACGATGACACTTTCGGCACGGAAGACCTGACAAAACGGGCAGTGGCAAAGATCAGTCGACTGGAGAACCTAGCATCGGACCTTCGGTTGTGTCTTCAGGTGCGCACCGCCGCTTGGTACGTATTGGCAGCACTTCCAGATGTTCATGGTCTTCAACAGGCCCGCCGCCGGTCGATCGAGGATGCGATAGGCCGACTTATGGAACTGGCGGAAGTGGGAACATCAGCGGCTGACGCTGAATCCTCTCGCATCAAGTCCTTTTGGAATAAGGAGGAGACATTGCAGGCGCGTCGGCAGCAAGTGCTGTCAGCCGGCCAGCAACTCCACCTTGGGATCAAAAGCAACGTTTCAGCAGCTACGAGTGAGCTTCGGACGATGGTCCGTGCTCTGAATGAATCCAGTAAACCGATGAAGCTGCTTCTCGCAGTCGAGGACGGCAATGTCGTCGAAACTCGTCTTGCAAACTAAATGCCGGGAAGATCAAAGGAGCCCGGCTGATCTTACTCACGAACGGTGGACGCCTTAACGAGGGGTTGGTGAAGTGCATCAAATGCTAACGAGCTTCATAGTTCATTGTGAAGTGACGACAATGGTAGTTGTAAAATACCACCATGTATTCGAACTGGCTCGACCGCGTGCTTGGCTGCGTAGGCGACGAATACCGACAGCGAATGGACCTAATCCATACAGGCCAACATCAATTGATCAATTCGAATAAAAAACATGAGCGTCTGATACCCTTAAAGCAATCGCAACTTATTCGTTGTGTTTAAAATTAACTGAGCCGTCGTGACAAAGCGTACGAGCACCTTGAATAAAAAAAAGTCGTTCTGGTCCCGGCTGGGACCGGGACTGATCACGGGTGCAGCAGACGATGATCCGAGTGGCATCGCCACTTATTCGCAAGTCGGTGCTGCGTTCGGCTATAGCATCCTGTGGACGGCATTCTTCACCTTTCCTCTCATGGTCGGTATTCAAACGGTCAGTGCCCGTATCGGACGCGTCACGGGTGACGGACTCGCGGCCAACATCCGTCGGCACTATCCGCGCTGGCTGTTGTACTGCATCGTTAGTTTGTTATTGATCGCCAACACGATCAATATCGCTGCCGACATTGGTGCCATGGGTGCGGCGCTAAAACTTCTGATTGGAGGGTCAGCCCACTGGTACGCCATTGCCTTCGGCCTGGTCTCAATGGTGTTGCAGGTGCTGGTACCTTTTCCCCGTTATGCGCCGCTGTTGAAAGCGCTTACTTTGGCGCTGCTGTCTTATGTAGCGACCGGATTCGTCGTCAAGATTCCCTGGGGCGACGTGCTTTATCAGACTTTCATTCCATCCTTGTCGCTCAAAGCAGATTATCTGGTCGCGGTGGTGGCCGTGTTCGGAACCACCATCAGTCCGTATCTCTTTTTCTGGCAAGCCTCGCAAGAAGTTGAAGACCAACGCGCCACCCAAGGAGAAGAGCCGCTCATCAAGGCACCTGAACAGGCACGTGGGCAATTAAGGCGCATCAAGATTGACACCTACGTCGGCATGGGATTTTCAAACATCGTCGCTTTTTTCATTATCCTGACTACAGCCGTAACCCTGCATTTGCATGGCATGACTGATATTCAGACGTCCGAGCAGGCGGCCCTGGCGCTGCGTCCTCTGGCCGGCGACTTTGCGTTCGTGTTGTTTTCCGCCGGGATCATTGGTACCGGCCTTCTCGCTGTGCCGATTCTCGCCGGCTCGGCCGCCTACGCAGTCGCAGAGACATTCAATTGGCACATCGGACTGGGCCTTCAGCTCCTGCAGGCACGAGGTTTTTACGCAATCCTGATCATCGCCACGATTCTCGGAGTCGCTCTGAATTTTACGCCGGTCGATCCGATTAAAGCTTTATTTTGGAGTGCGGTCATCAATGGTGTCATCGCCGTACCCATTATGGCCGTTATGATGCTGATGGCGGTGCGAACAGACATCATGGGGGCTTTTATTATTACTCCCCGGCTCAAGGTTCTTGGTTGGCTTGCAACCCTAACCATGGCTATCGTGGTGATCGCCATGCTTGCGACTTGGACGTAATGCGTTCCGAAATAATCACTTGTTCATCACTTGCCCACAAAGAAATAGCGTGACATTTCGCCCGATCAGGGCATGACTTCTCCTCTCAAAGGAAAAAACCATGGGGTTCGATCTCGGTAGCTTGTTATCTCAATTCGCCGGTGCTGCAACGGCCACGGTCACGAACACGAACACATCAGACCACTTTGAACAAGCGGCTCAGAACGCGCCCACAGACCTGCTCAGCCAAGGTCTTGCTGCAATGTTTCATTCTGAGCATACCCCACCGTTTGGGCAAATGACGGCACAACTTTTCGGCCAGGCCAATCCAAATCAACAGGCTGGCATGCTTAATCAATTATTAACTAGCATGGGGCCAACCGTTCTGGCCTCTTTGCTGGGTGGCGCGGGCGGAAGCGCGCTGAGCGGCGTCCTTGGACAACTTACCCAGGGATCCACTGCACCCGCATCGATCACGCCTGAACAAGCCTCTCAACTCACTCCGGAACAAGTTCAGCAAATTGCCAATCATGCTGAGAAACATAGCCCGGGGATCATTGACAAGATGAGCAGCTTTTATGCTGATCACCCAGGACTCATCAAGACTCTCGGAAGTGCTGCACTGACGATTGCCTTGGCCAAGATGGCTGAACGTCATCAAAGTTGAACCGGATCTGATTCAATGAGTATTCGTTACTTACTTCAATGGAGGAACCCATGAAATTTTCGCTCGCTATCCTGACCTTGGCCACTGGCCTGATTGCTTCAACTGCAGTACTCGCTCAAGCGCCAGCGGCCGCACCGGCTGGCTCAACGGGTTTGTGCAAGGATGGCTCTTATTCTTCAAACGCGACCAAGAAAGGAGCCTGTGCTGGTCACAAGGGTGTGAAGGACTGGTACGGTGACGCTGCACCTGCCGCAAAGCCCGCCGCCGCCGCACCAATGCCTGCACCGATGCCAGAGAAAACGGCAGCTCCGCCCATGGCAAAAACTCCAGCTGCCGCACCTGCAGCGGCCCCAGTTGCGGGCGGTGGTCCCGGCCAAGTTTGGGTAAACGCTAGCTCAAAGGTTTACCACTGCCCAGGCACCAAGTATTACGGCAAGACCAAGCAGGGCGAGTACATGACGGAGGCTGCAGCAAAGGCCGCTGGTAATCATGCTGATCATGGAAAAAGTTGTTCCTGATTTTTCCTGACGCTCGTTTCGGTTGACGGATTTCAGCTGACAGATCGCAGGGCCCCACTAGATGGGGCCCTGTTTTTTTCCAGGATTGAAACTGTAGAAATGGAGCTGGAGGTTGCTAGCATCGACTCCACTTGCTTACCAAATTGCAAATGGCTCGAACGATTGGCAAAGTGAAATCCGGCCAGGTTTGATCAGTGTTTTTCTTGAAAAACAAATCGGGCAAAATGACGGTACGTAAAATCAACGAACTTAAGCCGCCAATGGACGCACGCTCTTGCTGGAATGCTCTAACACTGCACTGCAATCAAACAGAAGCGCTGACCATGCGCCAATTGTTTGCCTCGGACGACCATCGTTTTCAGCGCTACTCGCTCGAAGCGGCTGGGCTGTTTCTGGATTACTCGAAAAATCGCCTGACGGACGAGACCTTGCAATCGTTGCTGCAACTCGCTCGCGCCAGTGGTTTGGAAGACAAGCGAGCCGCCATGCGGGATGGGCAGAAAATCAATACGACCGAGCATCGTGCCGTGTTGCATACGGCGTTGCGTCGTCCGTGGTCGGAAGCTTTGGTTGTGGATGGCCGTGATGTGATGCCGGATATTCGCGATGTGTTGTTGCGTTTACGTGCGTTTACCGACAAGGTGCGTAACGGTGAATGGCGCGGTCACAGCGGGTTGATGATTACCGACGTGGTGCATATCGGTATCGGTGGTTCCGACCTCGGTCCCCGTTTTGCCTGTGAGGCATTGACGACGTACCGACACGAGTGTCTGCGCGTACATTTCGTCGCCAATGTCGATGCGCATGATCTGCACACCGTACTGACGGATCTGGTTCCAGCATCGACCCTGTTCGTGATCGCCTCGAAGACTTTCATCACGATGGAAACGATGATGAATGCGCATACCGCACGAACCTGGTGTCTGGATAACGATGTGCCCGAGGCCGAATTGCATCGGCACTTTGCAGCGGTCTCGACCAATCTGGAAGGCGTGCGTGCCTTCGGCATTGACGTGGACAACATGTTTCCGTTATGGGACTGGGTGGGTGGTCGCTACTCACTCTGGTCAGCCATTGGCGTGCCGATTGCGCTCCAGTGCGGCATGGATGTTTTCATGGAACTGCTCGCTGGCGCACACGCGATGGATGAGCATTTTTTTAATGCGCCATTGGAAGCGAACATGCCGGTGTTATTGGCACTGATCGGTATCTGGAATGCCAATTTTCTTGGTGCCCGTACGGTCTCGATTGCGCCCTATCACCAGCATCTGCAGTTGCTGGGCAATCATTTGCAACAGCTCGATATGGAGAGCAATGGCAAGTCGGTGAATCTCGACGGTTTTTCGCTGACCCGATCCAGCGGCCCAGTGATTTGGGGTCAGGCCGGAACCAACGGGCAGCATGCGTATTTCCAGTGGCTGCATCAGGGAACGGAATGGGCACCGGTTGATTTTGTCGCCGTGATTCGTCCCACGCATTCGTCTCATCTGCATCACGAAGCGCTGCTGGCCAATTGTTTTGCGCAGAGTGAAGCGCTGATGAAAGGCAAGTCGCTGGATGAGGTAAGTACGGAGTTGCGCACGGCGGGAAGGAGTGCTGAAGAAATCGACCGGCTTGCCCCTCACAAAGTATTTCCAGGCAATCGCCCTTCCAATACCATATTGTTGCCGTATCTTGACCCCTTCCATCTGGGTGCATTGATCGCGCTCTATGAGCACAAGGTGTTCGTGCAGGGCGCGATCTGGGGAGTCAATTCCTTCGACCAATGGGGTGTCGAATTGGGCAAAGTGTTGGCAGTCAAGATTCAGAAGGAAATGGCGGCCAATCAGGTCAATCCGGACTCACATCATGATGCTTCCACCCAGGGCTTGATTGAACGTGCATTGCGCCTGGGTGCATGACAAGAATATAGTTGAATAGCGATTGCCCGGTAATATTGAGATAAGACGTTTGTGCAGCTTCCCGTCACTGGAGGCAAGATTATATGACCGACAAGAATCACCTGAGCTCACTTCGACGTGGTCTCGCCGCGCTTAACCTGCTCAATTTCCACGGGCGAGTGACCACCACGCAATTGGCGAAACATTGCGGCGTGCCCAGAACCACTGCGCATCGCATCTTGGCGACGCTGGTCGACGAAGGCTATGTCGTCCACAACGAAGCCAGTCACTGCTATTCACTTTCCAGTCAGGTGCGGCGACTCGCCTCTGGCTTCAGCCAGGACGGCCTCGTTGCAGAAGCCGGACGTCCGGTTCTGCAGAGTTTGTGCAAGAAACTTATGATGCCGAGCGGACTTACCACGCCGATTGGCGGAAACATGGTGCTACAGGTCTCGACTGATTTCGAAGCGGCGCTCGCGCTGGGTCGTATCCCGGAAGGGACCGCATTTCCAATCACCTACGGTCTGAGCGGGCATGTTTATCTTGCGCATTGCGGCGTTGAGAAGCGTAGCCAGATCATCGCTCTCGCCCGAATGTCTTCGGGCTCCTTCGTTGCCCTCAAGCAACCCCCCGTACCCAGCGACGTGGCCCTCGATGCGATCCGCGAACGTGGTTATGCGATTGGCGTCGGCGCCGAACCCGGTTGCCGTGAAGGTCTGATTGCGGTTCCTGTGTATTTCAACGGAGCCTATATCGCGAGCCTTACCCTGCGATTCATGAATCGGGTTCACTCGGCCAAAACAATATTGGTGCAGTACCTTGATATCGTCCAGGAAGCATCGAGAGAAATTGAACAAGAACTCAATCGCAAGTCCAGCGAGCAAGGGGCAGCGGCAGGCGAGCTGATGGCCACTTCTTCCTAGTCTCACCCTAGTCTCACAATAAGTCGTTTAAGGCAGGTAACGGTGTCCGAATATTGGACACTGTCGTCGAAGTGCTGGCCGGAAGTGATCTCCACTTATAAGATTCGCCCGTTTTAGTTCCAGGTCGAATTACCACAAGGGAGATACTCAATGACAACAAGATTTTTACTCACCAGCAGTGCCTGCTTCGCCGCGCTCATCGCTTCTTCACTGGCATCGGCTCAAACACCTGCAGCAACCGGCAAAAATGCTACTGCGCAATCCCAGTCAGTCGGCGAAATTACGGTGACCGCGCGTCGTCGTAACGAAGCTCTGGTTGATGTGCCGCTGGCGATCTCGGTGGTTTCGTCTGCCAAAATCGAACAACTCGGTATCAAGAACACGACCGATCTGGCCAACTATGTGCCGGGTTTGGAGTTCAACAACTACACCCCAGGTAATAACCGTAATGACCGTGGTTCGGGACGCTTCCTGGCTTTCCGCGGCCTGCTGCTCGTCGGCGGTTCGTCACCATCCAGTATGTTCCTCAACGGTGCTGCGGTGGTGGGTAATGAAATTCCAGCCAGTATGGACATCGGTGCCGTTGAAGTGCTGCGCGGTCCGCAAAGCGTCTATTTCGGTCGTTCAACCATGACGGGTGCACTGTCCTATCGCACCAAGGCCATTCCCGATCATCTGTCGGGTGAGGCCGAGTACGAAACCGGCCAGCGCAATCTCAATAACTTCTCGGCCTCGATTGCAGGTCCAATCATCGACAACGTGCTGGGCGCGCGTTTGACGTATGTGTCCGAAAAAACCGACGGCTACGTGGGCAATGATTACACCAATGGCTCCACTAAGCTGGGAGATACCTCGCGTCAGTCACTTTCGACGACGATTGAGTACACCCCGACGACTGATCTTTCGTTCAAAGGTTATTTCAACTATTTCAAGGATGATGACGGTCCCTCGCAGACTGCCTTCGTACGACCCATCTATAACAACTGCCAATTGCCAGGAGCGACTCAAAAGACCTTCTGCGGTGAGATTCCAGATCGGAATTACTCAACCAATTTCCGGAGCCCGTACGTCCCTGCCTTGAGTTCTGCACCGGGCACGGAACTGGCGAAAGTCGCACCATACATTTTCACTAACCCGCTCTTGTCCGGTGCTCGTATCAAACAGCGCGTCGGCGGACAGCGTCAGGTTTCCAATAATGACCTGACCGTCAACTGGAACCTGAACGATTATCTGAAGTTTCAGGCAATCAGTGGCTACCATGAAAACCTGACCGTTGCGGTCAATGATGGCATGGGTCAGCCAGTTGGAGCATACAATCCCACGCCCTACCAAGGCGGTACTGGTGGCCAGTTTCAAAATCAAGTGAATATGTTCACCTTTACCCAGAAGTTCAGGGACTTCAGCCAGGAATTCCGTCTGTCGTCGGATCCGGAACGGGCATTGAGCTGGACCGCTGGTGTGAACTATATCCAGAATACCGTGAAGACCGCTGCATCGGTGGGTAATGTCATCAACGCTGGCAACAATACCGGAGCTTGCCCTGCCAATACCTTCTGTCCTGTCGTCCAAGCGCTTGGTACGCAAACGACCCAGACCTATGGTTACTTCGGTGGTGTGTACTGGAAGATTATTCCAAAGCTGACCGTGAGTGCTGAAGCGCGCTATCAACAGGACAAGCGCGGTGCCATTTCGCAGAGTATGACGACGGGCGTTCAGTCTTCAAACCTCAGCTCGAAATTCTATTCAGTCAGCCCACGCGTGGCGATTGACTATGCTCTGGATGGCAAGAAGAAGATCTATGCGTCCTATGCAACCGGCACCCGCCCAGGCGGTTTCAATACGGGCATTCTTTCCCAAGTAAACAATGCCGCTGCCTATGCAGAAATTCTGGCCAAACTTGGCGGCGCTGGTGTTACGTTCAAGGAAGACAAGCTGAGAGTGGCCGAGCTGGGCTTCAAGGGTGAGTTTGACGGTGGCAACGGTTACTTTGACGTCAACACCTATATCGGCAAGCTGCTCAATCAGCAGGTTAACTATAGTGCGGTGATTTTTGCTCCTCCCCTAAACGGTAATACCGTGTCCGGTACGGCCAACGTCGGTGAAGGCAAGATTCATGGTGTGGAGTTCCAGGGCAACTACAGCTTCACCCGTGCATTGTCTGTGAACACAACCTTTGCCTGGAACTACGCCGAGCACACTTTGTTCAAGCAACCAACTACTGCAGCCTTGGCTCAATTTGGTACCCAGGATTTCTCGGGTACGAAATTCGCCAACGTGCCCGAGTTGTCCGGGTCAGTCGTCGGCACCTATTCGACACCCTGGAAGGACAACTGGAACTCGTTCTCGAATGTAGCGGTGGTCTATCGCGGCAAGCAATTTGTGGATGTCAAAAACGCTTCGTGGATCAAGGCTCGCTTCCAGACCGATGTGCGTACCGGGATCGAGAACGGTACGTACACGCTTGAAGCCTACGTCAAGAACGTCTTCAATAACCAGGATTACACCGGTGGTGGACTCGCATCAGACTTCGGAGGCAATACGGGCAATTCCTTCTTCGGTGGCTGGGCACCTCCCCGGCAGTTCGGAGTGCGTATGAGAGTGAAGTTCTAATTAGCTGATTGGTAATTAGAATAAAGCTTGGGTTGGCCAGACGATGCTGTACACCAACTTGCTAACCCAAGCACGCTGACGGTCGCTCAGTCTGACCGGGCGGTAATTTAAATAGGTAAGGGTCTTAGGAAGCAAAGATAGGTTAAAGAGGATGGTGACGGAGCAAGGTTAATAGAGTTTGTGGTGACGGTAATTGAAACGGAATTCAGTTTCTTTGAGATGAAGATAAAAGGTATGTTTGGCGATGCCATTGAATTGTTGAAGACGCCGTTTGGCGAAGCTCCAGAAGGACTCAATGCCATTAACATGGTGTGAACCTAGAACGAATTCATCCTGTCCATGATTGACTCTGAAATGTTTATCGAAGCCCAGATCGACCAAGCCGTCATAACCACGCCAGCCGTCGGTGTGGACGATGGCAGCCGGATCGGCTTTACCCCGGATAATGGCTTGCAGCGTGGCTTTCGAGGCATCCGGGACAATCTTCGGTATAGACCGAATCACCGTGCTTGAGCAGGCCGAAGACAATCGTTTTGCCCGACGCGCCACGACCGCGCTTGCCGCGCACCCGGCGGGCACCGAAGTACGACTCGTCGGCTTCAAGCTCTCCTGCAAAGGGCGACTGGCGCTCGCATTCTTCGGCCATGCGTTGACGCAGTCGCAAGGAAATGCCGGTCAACTGCGCCGTATCTGACGCCGTCAAATCCATTGCAAAGCAACGCACAATTTGCCGAAATTTCGCTTCGCTTAACTTTGAAAACTGAAAGTATCTGTTTTTCTGAATCATCTCAAGAAGTTATATCACTGGTTCAGTAACTTTGCTTCCTAAGACCCTTATCTTTAAATATGCCCCTTTGTTGGGGCAAATTGGTATCTGAATGCAAACTTCCTCGGCGTCCTTACTGTCTCGATAGCCCCCTATCCCAAGCATTTGCAGTTGGTGGAGAATCATTTGTAGCAACTAGATATGGAGAACATGGCAGATCGGTCAATCTCGACGGGAAAAGATTAATATAGTAAAACAGCGACAAACCATTGACACCGAGATAGGGCCTTTTAGTAGCCTTCCACTTCGGGTGGAAGATGATCATATGACCGACAAAAATCACCTGAGCTCGCTTCGACGCGGTCTCGCCGCGCTGAGCTTGCTCAATTACCACGGACGTGTGACCCCCTCGCAATTGGCAAAGCATTGCGACGTGCCCCGAACCACGGCCCATCGTATCCTGGCGACACTCGTCGACGAAGGCTATGTCGTCCACGACGAAGTCAGTCATTATTACTCGCTATCCAGTCAGGTTCGCCGCCTCGCCTCCGGCTTTAGCCAGGATGGTCTCGTTGCGGAAGCCGGACGTCCGGTTCTGCAGGATTTGTGCAAAAAACTCATGATGCCAAGCGGACTCACCACGCCAGTTGGCGGAAATATGGTGCTTCAAGTCTCGACCGATTTCAATGCGCCACTCGCGCTACGCCGTCTCCCTGAAGGGACCGCATTTCCGATCACCTTTGGTTCAAGCGGGCACGTTTATCTGGCTCATTGTGGCGTCGAACAGCGCAGGAAGATCATCGCGATGGCCGCATTATCCTCGGGTTCCTTCGTCGGGCTCCGGCATCCTCCGGTGCCCAGCGATGCGACCCTTGATGCGATGCGCGTGAGCGGTTATGCGGTGGGCCGTGGGGCCGATGCCGACTGTCGTGAAGGCCTGCTTGCAGTCCCTGTATATTTCAATGGGGCTTATGTCGCCAGCCTTACTTTGCGCTTCATGAACCGGATCTACTCGCTCGAGGCGATACTCGAGAAATTCCTCGTAGTCGTCCAAGAGGCATCGAAAGACATCGAACAGGAACTTAATCGCAAGGCGAGCGAGCAAACCACATCACTCGGCGAATTGACCGCCGTCCCCTTCTAGCCACAAGTGTTGCGATGATCAAGTCCGAATATCGGACTCGGGACTGCCCCCGATCCGAATACCGGACTCTGAATGGGCCATGAATCCGAATACCGGGCGCTGCGATCAGATTCCTGACTGGAAATACCCTCCCTTGTAAGATCGGCCCGTTTTAAGTCGCGGTCTGTCTAGGTCAAATTACCCACGGGGTCTTTTCAATGAAAAAATGTTTTTTACTCACAAGCAGTGCTTGCTTCGCTGCGCTGATCGCTGCTTCGCTGGCATCCGCTCAAACCCCTGCTGCCAGTGGTTCAAGTGCCACCACAGGGACTTCCCAATCGGTTGGCGAAATCACGGTGACTGCGCGTCGTCGTAACGAGGCTCTGGTCGATGTGCCGCTGGCAATCTCGGTGGTCTCGTCTGCTAAAATCGATCAACTCGGTATCAAGAACACGACTGATCTGGCTAACTATGTTCCAGGTCTGGAATTCAATAACTACACACCCGGCGACAACCGCAATGACCGGGGCTCGGGCCGCTTCCTGGCCTTCCGTGGCCTGCTGCTCTCCGGCTCGGCTTCGTCCAGTATGTTCCTCAACGGTGCAGCGGTTGTCGGTAATGAAATCCCGGCCAGTATGGATATTGGTGCGGTTGAAGTATTGCGCGGCCCGCAAAGCGTTTATTTTGGCCGTTCAACTCAGACCGGTGCGCTGTCTTATCGCACCAAAGCTATTCCGGATCGTCTGTCGGGTGAAGCCGAATATGAAACCGGTCAACGCAATCTGAGTAACTTTGCCGCCAGCATTTCCGGGCCGATCATCCCCAATGTACTCGGTGCACGTTTGTCCTATGTCTCGGAAAAAACCGATGGCTACGTCGGCAACGATTTCACCAATGGTGCCACCAAGTTGGGCGATACCTCGCGTCAGTCGATTTCGACGACGATTGAATACACCCCGACGACCGATCTTTCGTTCAAGGGCTACTTCAATTATTTCAAGGATGATGACGGTCCTTCTGCGACGGCCTACATCCGTAGTCAATACAACAATTGCCAATTGCCGGGCGCAACCCAACGGACCTTCTGCGGCGAGATCCCCGGTCGTGAAAACTCTATTAACTATCGTAGTCCATACTTTCCCGGTGCTACAGCGGCACAGGCTCAAATTGCCCCCTACGTCTTCAATAACCCGTTGTTGTCGGGTGCCCGTATCAAACAGCACGTCGGCGGCCAACGCCAGGCCTCGAATGCTGACGTCACCGTCAACTGGAACATCAGCGATTATCTAAAGTTTCAGGCGATTACCGGCTACCATGAAAACCTCACTGTCGCGGCCAATGACGGACTGGGTCAGCCGCTGCAGCCCTATAACCCCACGCCCTATCAAGGCGGTTCTGGGGCCCAGTTTCCTAATCAGTTCAATATGTTTACCCTAACCCGAAAGTTCCGGGACTTCAGCCAGGAATTCCGTCTCTCGTCTGATCCGGACCGGGCGATCAGCTGGACCGCCGGGGTGAACTATATTCAGAACACGGTGAAAACCTTGGCATCCGTCGGAAATGTCGTCAACGTCGGCAACAACACTGTGGTTGGTTGTCCGGCCAACAGTTTTTGTCCTGTAGTTCAGTCACTCGGTACGCAAACCACCCAAACCTACGGTTACTTCGGTGGCGTGTACTGGAAGATTATTCCGAAGCTGACCTTAGGTGCCGAAGCCAGATATCAAGAAGATAAACGCGGTGGCATTTCGCAGAGTCCGACGACAGGGGTGCAGTCGTCGAACCTTACCGATACCTTCTATTCGGTCAGCCCACGAGTCTCGATTGACTATGCTCTGGATGGCAAAAAGAAGATCTATGCTTCTTACTCAACCGGCACTCGCCCAGGCGGTTTCAACACGAATATTGTGGCGCAAGCCAATAACGCAGCCGCATATGCAGAAATCCTGCAAAAACTCGGTGGCGCGGGGGTCAGCTTCCTGGAAGACAAACTCAGAGTGGTGGAGCTGGGCTTCAAGGGCGAGTTTGACGGCGGCAAGGGTTTCTTCGACGTCAACACCTATGTGGGCAAGCTGATGAATCAGCAGGTCGTCTATGCTGCAGCGATTTTTGCTCCTCCTCTCAATGGTAATACCGTCACGGGTACCGGCAACGTCGGCGAAGGCAAGATTCATGGGGTAGAGTTCCAAGGCAACTACAACTTCACCCGGGCGTTGTCGGTTAATTCCAGCTTTGCCTGGAACAACACCAAACGCACCAAGTTCCTTCAACCGACCACGGCCGCCGTGGCTCAATTTGGCACGCAGGATTTCTCGGGCACCACCTTCGCCAACGTGCCTGAGTATTCAGCATCCATCGTTGGCGCCTATACAACGCCATTGAAAGATAACTGGAACTCGTTCACGAACGTAGCTCTTGTTTATCGCGGCAAGCAATTTGTGGATGCCAAAAATGCGGCATGGATCAAGGGCCGCTACCAGACCGATGTCCGTACCGGTATTGAGAATGGTACCTATACGCTGGAAGCCTATGTCAAGAACGTCTTCAATAATCAGGACTACACCGGCGGTGGAGTCACATCTGACTTCGCAGGTAATACCGGTAATTCCTTCTTCGGCGGCTGGGCACCTCCCCGGCAGTTCGGTGTTCGTGTGAAAGTGAAGTTCTGATCAGCTGATTGGTGATTAATAAAGCCGGGATGGCAAGAAGGTGGAAACCAACTTGCCATTCCGGCTGCTTGCTTGACCTAGGGAGCAGCGTCGGGTAGCCATAGCCAAGATCGTCAGTGATCCGAAATGGATGTTTTGGAGAAATGAAGAAAATGGCTAAAACTCGTACGGCGTTGCTCCTCTTTTTTTGTCGTTGGTCTGATCGTCTGAAACATAGCATCCCGACAGGCTCATCCCGCTGTCCCACCTACATCTATCCAACGCGAGTTACTCCCCTGCCGATTTATCAGTAATCCTTTTCGTCCTAAAAAGAATTACCAAGGGAGAGCAATGTCAATGAACTCGCCACCAAGGAAAAAAACGTGGCGCCATCCAGAGACATCGAACCCGATCTCAATCGCAGGGCCATCAAGCAGACGACTGTACCAAGCGCTGACCATCGCTCCCATCTAGGCTCAGTGTCATTTAAAACGGATGCAGTGGCGTCCGAATACTGGACACGATCGCTGGACTTCTGACAGGACAAAAGCATTTTGCTATTGTCCGCATACAACAAAAGAAGGATATTCAATGTCGCTAGCGCAAACACTTTCGATTGATCATTCCGATAGTTTCAAAAACGAACTGAAACGCATTGTCGGTGCAGAACATGTTTTGAACAGCTCCGAAGAGTTGGACTTTTACTCCAGCGATATTTTCGATCAAAAGGTGCTTGCCGAGTTGGTCGTCCAGCCGGGGACACCCGAGGAGGTGGCCGCTGCGGTTGGACTTTGTACTGCAGCGGGTTACGCAGTGGTTCCGCGCGGGGGAGGACTCTCCTATACCAGTGGCTATCTGCCCATCCGCGCTCAATCAGTCATCTTTGACCTGGCGAGGCTCAACCGGATCATTGAGATCAATGCCGAGGACATGTACGTCACGGTCGAAGCCGGTGTCACTTGGCACCAACTGTACGAGGCGCTCCGGCCACTCGGATTACGTACCCCCTATTGGGGCACCGTATCGGGCTTTCACGCCACCATCGGCGGCGGTCTGTCGCAGGGAAGCACCCATTTCGGCTCGGCCGAATTCGGGCCAAGCGGCGACTCTTGTCTCGGGCTGGAAGTGGTAATTGCCGACGGCAGCATCGTCAAAACGGGATCGGCCGCAACCCCGCACCGCCCTTCACCTTTCTTTCGCAGCTATGGCCCGGATCTGACAGGTTTGTTCCTGAACGATACGGGAGCGCTTGGCTTCAAAGTGCGCGCCACCATGAAGCTGATCAAGGCTCCACCGCATCAGCGTTACGCATCGATCGCGTTCGAAACAATCGAGCAGCAAATGGGCGCGATGGCCGAGGTTTCACGCAATCGGCTTGCCTCGGAGTGCGGTGGCTGGAATCCCGCCCTTGTGCGCCGCTTTGGTTCGGCCGATACGGCCATTCAGGAGGACCTTAAATATCTGGCCGGAGTTCTAAAGACAGGTTCGCTGTTGGGCGGTATTCGGGATGTGGCCAAAATTGCATTGGCCGGACGGCGTGCATGGCAGGACGATGTCTACCTGATGCATGTCACGACGGATGAATTCAGTTCTGCTGCAGCAGACGAAAAAGCCAAGGCGGTGGAAAAGATCGCAGCGACTTTCGGTGGCAAGATGATCCCTGCCTCCTATCCGCGCGCGCATCGCGGCCGACCCTTCGCGGACATGACTGAACAGGCGCGCACGGAGGAACGTACGGTACCGACCCATGGCATTGCTCCACATTCCCGCGCCATCGAGATGGCGAAGAATGTGCACGACATTTTCGCTGCTCATGCCGAACTCCTGGAACGTCAGGGAATCACCTGGTCGTTGATCAGTTCTACGTTGGGAACCAGTGCCACACTGGTTGAACCGCTGATCTATTATCCGGACAAGCGCGGTGCACACTATGCCCGCATACCCAAACCCGGGAAGCAACCTCCCAGCTTCGGTGAGGCCGATCCGGCAACCATCGAAGCATTGCGAACCGTCCGCCGTGCGGTGGGGCAAATGTTCATGAAAAACGGCTGCGCACATTTGCAGATCGGCAAGAGCTATCCCTACAAGGAAGGGCGCGCACCGGAAACATGGGCCTTGCTGAAGGGGATCAAAGACATTGTCGATCCAAAGGGCTTGATCAATCCCGGATCGCTGGGACTGGCCAGCGAATAATTCCGTTTAATCATCCCAAACCTTGGTTCGATCCACTCCAATACGAGGAAAGCATATCGTGTCTACCCAAACGGAAAGCAAGAAAAAAAGTAGCCGCATTCCGCGCAAACGAATCGCTGCAGGCCCACCGCGCCCCAAATATCTTGGCGGCGAAGATGTCGACCGTCTCGCCATCATGATGGTGGCGATTCTTTCTGAATTGCTTGCGCTGCGTGAACGCGTCGAAACGCACGAGGATATGTTTGATCGATTCGAGATCCTCAGCAAGGCCGCAATTGAAGCTTATCGCCCGAGCGCCGAGGCAGAGGATGAACGCGAGCAAAAGCGCCTCGCGATTCTGCGACGGGTGTTTCGCGTCCTCAAGGACGAGTTTACCGATTACGATTTCGAGGACAAAGCATGAAGCCACAAGGACCGCATGGATTGCTGCCGGAACAAACCGCTGACGAAGCCGAGCGCGAGAGTTGTGTCGCCTCGATGCGCAAATATTTCAGCACGGAACTCATTCCCGGAAACCGTGAGTTGTATCGCACAAAAGTTCTTCCCGAATTCGTGAACGAACATGGCCGTGAACCGGAGACGGGAGCAGAGGTACGTGCCACGCTGGGTGCGACGTTCTATTACCGTGCTTCGAGCCTGATCGGGCGTGCCACCCAGGAGTTGCTCTGGGACACGGTCGGCGAAAGTGTGGAGCGGCAGATCGACAAGCTGAACGCAAAAGCAAAATCAGAAAACGGAACAGGTGGAACCCTGACGCTGAACCCTGACATGGAGATGCCTAAATATATCGAGGCGGTCGACATTCATGTCATGCCGGGTAATTTTCATACCGAGCTGGGTGAGGACGATGTGCTCGCAGGCGCGCTCTACGACCGCGGCGCATATGTGTTCGCCTATGGCAGTCGTGGTGCTTATAACGACAATCTTGGCAAGCTGGTCGCACAGCTCATCAAGGAACGGTTTCCGGATTTCAAACCGCGACGCATCCTGGAAATGGGTTGCGGATGCGGATCAAGCACGCTGCCACTGAAAGCGGCCTGGCCCGATGCCGAGGTGTACGCCATCGACGTTGGCGCGCCGATGCTGCGTTATGCGCACGGTCGTGCCGAGGCCCTCGGGGTGCCGATTCATTTTTCGCAGCAGGATGCTTCGAAGACCAATTTCCCGGACGGCTATTTCGATCTCGTCCTCTCGATCATCGTCCTGCACGAAATGCCGCTCAGTGTGATTCGCAACACCTTCAAGGAATGCCATCGCCTGCTGAAACCCGGCGGCATCACGCTTCACGACGGTGCCCGTGAAGGTGACGCACCCCCACCCGATGCCTTCCAGCAATTTCAGAGCAGCTGGTTTGCGCGTCACAACAATGAACCTTTCGGCAAGGGTTGTGACATGGAACGCGATCTGATGAGTGCTGGCTTCAAGCTCGATGATATGTTCTCAGGCAGCCCGGCCGGTGACGAGTATCTCAAGGGCCATATCGCCGCGCACAATTATGTCGGAGCGGTCAAGCGATGACACCGCGTCGCCAGTTATCCAGTGCTGACGACCTCACCACAGGGCAGATCATTGCCTTCGGTGCACTCGTCTGGCCACTGGTGATTGGCCAACAGTCGCTTTCGTTTTTGCTGCCCTATTACAGCCAGGTCATTGGCCTGCCGCTGGCCGCGCTCGGGTTGATCCTGACCATCGGGCGAGTATTCGATACAGGATGGGATACCGGTATCGCCTATATCTCGGACAATACGCGCAGCCGCTGGGGCAAACGCCGCCCGTGGATTGTCGGTGGCATGATTCTTTTTCTACCTGCCATCTGGTTCCTGTTCGTGCCGGATCGGGACGCGACTCTGGTGCAATTCGGGTGCGCAGTGTTTTTCTTTTTCTTTGCCTGGACGATGGCCTATATCCCAGTCCTGTCGCAGGCCACCGAACTGACGCGCGATAACACCAAGCGCAATTCAATCACCCTGGCGCAGGGTGTTGCCTCCACCTCGGCGCTGATCATCGGTTCGATCCTGCCCTTCCTTCTACTCGACCAACGCACCGCTGGTCTTCGCTCATCCTTTGCCGATACCTTGACCAACGCCGGGATGGCGATCCCCTTCATCATTGATTCGCTACGTGCCGCAGTCATCAGCGGCCCCGAGCGTTTCGGCAAGATCATGCTGGTCATCGTATGGGCCACCAGCATCGCCCTGCCGATCACGCTGGCCGCCTATGTGATCAAGGTGCGCGAAAAGCCCGTTGAGGCAAAAGCTCCGAAGGGGTCGATTTTTGCAGCGTTGAGCAACCGTGTTTTCCAGCGTTTTTTCATCGGCTATGCATTCATGATGCTCGGCTACATGGGACGCTTGGGGCTCATCCCTTTTGTCGTCAGCTTTATCTTTCATGCGACCGACGATCTCGTTCTGCTGCTGCTTGCGCAAAACGTTACCGCGATCATCGCTGTACCTTTGTGGTCGTACCTTCTGCGCCGGTTCGAGCGGGTGAAGGTGGTGATCATCTCCGCCCTGATCGAAGCTTCGGGTTTGCTGTTGATGGCGTTTATCGGACCCGAACAACACGGGATGCTGTATTTCGCTTTCATCCTGATGGGCGTTCCCGGCCTGACCATCATGCTCGTTCCCTACCAGATCGCTGGCGATTGCGCCGATTATGCGAAGTGGAAGACGCGCACCGAATCGCGTGCCATTCATGTCAGCCTCGTGAGTCTAACCAAGAAGACCGGGGCGATCTGGAATGCGGCGTCGGTCGGTGTCGTCGGGTATCTCGGTTTCAATCCAAAAGTCGCCGAAGCAACGCCTGAAGGGATTGCCCTGCTCACGGGTTTCGGGCTTTACTTTCCTGCGACGGTACTCATCATCGGATCGGTCCTGGTGATGGGATTTCCGATTACACGCCGCCGCCAGCAGGCGCTTCAACGCCGCATTGATCGTCGAGCCGCTGCGGAAGCAGATGCGCCAAGCTTGTCTAAAGCTGCCATTCTGGCTGGTACGCCCGCCTGATTTTTAATTCTATCGAGGAGACAAAAATAATGAAATTCAGCCATATCCTAACCGCGAGTACAGCCCTTTCTCTGTTTATCGCGGCCAGCCCCGCAATGGCATTGAAACCACCGAAGGGCAAGAACTGTCCGAAGAACGAAATCACACTGGGACAAGCCGTAGAAATCCTCGAAGTCCATCGGACCTTCAAGGGCGAAGATGGCGAATCGCATATCGAGAAGGTCAGCCTCCCTGGCACCACCAAGAGTTACTACGATGGCAAGGCGACGCTGACCCAATTCGATCTCGGCGACCCGACACGCGTGATGCTGGTCTATGGTCATCCCAATATTGAAATCCCCAAGCACCCTTCACCCTATCGCGAAATTTTTATCCTTTTGAGTGGTTCTTCATTCATGAACATGCCCGACGGTAGCGTGATCGAACGCAAGCCAGGCAGCATGGTCATTGTGGAAGATCAGGGAACGCCCGGCCGCAGTGGACGCGCGGGGCCTTGCGGCTATGTCGCGCTTGATCTGCAGTTCAAGGATGCGCCGCCAGCGAAGTGACCGGCATGTATGGTGGTTGAGGGCCTAATCGCTACGCAGGATGTCCGCAGCCACGCTGATCCGAAAACCCGTACCCGCAAAGGGTCGGGTTGAGTGATAGAGCCAGGACGGAAACAGAATCATCTGTCCCACCGCCGGAGACACCTGGTAGGGAGCTGGCGACGGCACCCTGGCCCCCAGATCGTGTGGGCCGAAGACGATCTCGCCGCCTGTGCTGCCTTGTTCTGGAAGTTGCGGATAATAAACACCACTCAGCCAACCGTCTTCATGGATATGCGGCTCCTCGTAAGCGCCCGCCTCCATGACATTCGCCCATCCCCGCATCGCAAGTCGCGACGGAGTACCACTGTGCAGAAACCGGCTCGCATAGAGTCGCGCTTCAGACAGAAACATCGTGCGCAGTGCATCCGCGAGCGCCGGAGGAAGCGCGAAGAGGTCATGCAGTCGCACGCCATTGACCAGCGGGCCGTTACGGTCCCTGGGTTCGTGCATGCCGTGCTCACGGATTGCATTGGCCAGGGTCTGGTTGAACGTATCCATTGATGAAAATCCTGCGGGCAGCGGCGGCGTGTTCATGCTCACAAGTTGTGTCATGTCCAGCTCGTCTGAGCTACCGTCACGCCAAGCGCGAGCGATCACGTATATGGCTTGCGCCCGCTGGTTCAAGGGCTCTCGCTTAAGCGTGATCGACACGGCATCAATGGCCTCGTCGACACGACCGCGTTGCAACGCGATGCTGGCAGCGAGACAGTGCATCGCTGCGGAGTGGTCATCGCGCTGACAGGCATCCGCTGCGGCCAGCGCCGCCTCGTCCAAGCGATCTTTGCGCATCAGCAAAAGTGCGAGAACGCCATAGGCCGGTGACAGTTCCGGCGCATGACGAATTGCATCATGGCAAGTCGCAATCGCCTGTTCGCTTTCTCCGATTGCATCAAGAGATCGAGCGAGGCCGATCAGCGCGCCGTAACGCGCATTGGTGTCAAGCGGCACAGCGCAGGCTTGGCGATAGGCCTCAATTGCGGCTTTGGGTCTGCCCCACCGGCTGAACCTTGCCGCCTGGTCCAGCAAATGCAGCGCAGCCGCGGAGCTCGGTGCTGTGCTCAAGGAAAAGTTTTCCGGATCCAGTTATCGACATCCACGGCAAGTCGCTCCTTTGACTCGCGCAGACCGTGGGTCCCGCCCTGATACACCAACTCCTCATAGTGACCCTTATAACCGGCCTTGAGTCGGTCGCGTACGCCGGGACGTTTGAACAAATCATCCTCGCTGCCGATGATGGCAAGAGCCGGAAGATTGAACTGGCTCATGCGCTCGGGGTGCGACGGTGATTCGGGTCGCAGGCTGTCATAAACCAATGTGGCGCTCTGAATGCCGAAGACCTTGCTCGTGCCATCGCCTTTTTCAACAGCCGCTTTGGCAGCCTGATACTGGGCGAACGTCTTCGCATCTGCGCGTCGTTCTTCCCAGCTCTGCACGTTTACCGTCGGCGCCATATAGAGCATCCCGATCACACGCGGGTCATGCGTAACCGCGACATAGTCTGAAATCCAGATGCCACCATTGGAATGGCCGGTCGCTATCACGCGCTTATAGCCAAGTTGCTCGAACCGGTTCATCCAGCTCTTGAGGTCTTCGGTCACTTCGGCACGGGTCGAACTCTGGATGCCGCTCAAGCCGGAAATCCGCAGCGATGGCGCGAGAACGACATAGCCCTTCTGGGCAAACCGCCATCCCATCCAGTGGGTGGACGACTGGATCATGTCACCACTGCGTCCGTGTGCCATGATCAGCGCAGGCTTTTTCGGGTCAATTTTCTCTGGTGTGTAGAGCATCGCTGAAAGTACTGTGCCATCAGCCGTGATGGTATCGACCAGTTGCTCGTGCACGCGGGCGCGTGGGCCCACGCCGTGTTTGACCAGCCACTCCAGTGCATCGGAAACCACCTGGTCGCGCGATTGACCCAATGCACGGTCATAATCTTGCAGATCGATCACAGCAGTTGAGCCCGCCCGATAATTGCGAAGCTTGGTAAGCGAGACGGCTGGATTTCCCGTGCTGGCCAGGATCAGCGCAGGTACGGGCATAGCTCGCAATCGGGCCTCATTACGCAATGCGGCTTCAGGACTCCAGTAGTCGAGCACCGCTTCCGCCGGTGCCACAAAGTTGCCGGTTCCGATCCGATCCGCACCCTGGTTCAGTCCTCCGCCAACCTCAATCGTGTGGCTAGCCGGATAGGAATTCTGCCCGGTCGCGAAAGCTGTACGGGCCCGGGCGATCACTGCTTCATAATTTTTCGCTAAACCATTACCCGGATAGTTTTGTAACTCGGTCAATGGATCGAGTAGAACAACCGCCTTGACCCGGCGCTCTCCGGCTTTGTCGAGGGAATGGTCCGGATTCAGGGAGACATAATTGGCAGCAGCAATCGCGCCGTAGCTGTTCCCGGCTAATACAAAATCCTCATAGCCGCGCGCCTCCAGCGCAGTCAGTGCAGCATTAATTTCGTAAGCAGTTTCGGAGAAAGGAAACAGGGTGTAGCTCCGATCCATGTGCGATTGCAGACTGAGCACAGTGAAGCCTTTTGCCGCGAAACGTTCCGCAGCCCAGCGCCCCGGTTCGTTCGCATAGCCGGGATTCGATCCTGGGCCACCACTGATCATCACGATTGCAGGGCCGTGGATGTTCTCACCCGCAGCAGGTGTGAACAAGATGGTGGGCGTTAGCACGCGGCCACCACCCGGGGCCTCGCGAATTTCTCCCGGTGGATCGCTGGCGATTGGAAAGACCGTCATCGTCACGCCTGCAACGGGAGATACAGCAGGGAGCTTTTGCGCCGAAACGCTTAGTGCAATGAGTTGCAGCAAAGAAACTGCGGCGATCATGCTGAGGGCTTTAGTGATACCGGTCTTCATCCATCGTCTCCATGTCAATCCTGTTTTCCTGGATCGCATTCTATTCGGATGGCTGTGTTCCAGTGATTGCGGCAGCACCGGTGTCCAATATTCGGACGCGCCCAAGCCAGCGACCCAAATTCCGGTCACTCCAAGAGTTACTTTATGTGGGAAAGCAGCCGAAACTGCGAGTGACGCGCATTGCGCCGAGGGGATACAACAGGATTTCAAAATGTGACGAAGGGCTGCCTGGCGACAGACAGACAGCACAGTCGTTTTAATGTCCTGTTAAGGATTGATGTAGTTGAACAGCGACAATCCGGTAATGCTCAGATAGGATTTCTGCGCCGCTTCCAGCGTGACCTGCTGTTGTGACAGCGTCGTAATGGCCTTGTTGTAATCCAGGCCCTGCAAATCATTGAGGTCTTTTTGATACTGCACATCAAAGCTCGATCCGAGGTTATCGAGCGTATCCAGTTCAGACAGACGCGAACCAATGGATGCGCGCACCGTTGATACGTTATCAATCGCCTTGTCGATGTTGGTATTGGCCGTTGCCAGACCTGTGGTCAAGCTTGCGTTGCCGCCACCCGTCGGTGTTTCCAGCAGCGTGATGACATCGGTCAAGGTCTTGAAAATGTCCTGGCCGCCACCCTGAAAAATCGATTGCCCGGTCTCGGTGATCGCCATCTGACGCGATGAGCCCACCTGGGCCAGACGCTGACCCTGGTCACCGTTGTACTGTGCGCCGGTCGCCGTTTGTGTGAACGGTTGGGTCGAAGTCTGATAGCCAGCAAACTGATAGCTGCCGCTGCCATCTTTGGAGTTGGCCAAGGCAAGCAATTGATCAAGCTGGCTGCGCAGATTGGAAGCGATATAGCCGCGTTGTGTGTCATCGAGGGTGCCGCTACCCGCCGTAACGATATTGGACTTGGCTGCATCCAGCAGCTCGCTGACACTCGACAAACTGGACTCGGACTGACTCAAGGAACTCTTGGCAACGTTCCGATTATTGGTCAGCTGGGTGTTGATCGACAGTGATTGCGAAACTTCAACAGCGCGCGCCGCCGCAACGGGATCATCAGATGGCGAGGTGATGCGCAGACCACTGGCAATCTGACTCTGGTTTTTTGCGATAGCCGCCTGCAGCTCGCTCATGCGCGCACTGCCACTCTGATAAATCGTGCTGGTACTAATCCGCATACGGTTCTCCCGTTCGGTATGACGCGTGGAAGATCAATAAATAACGCGAGATCATGGTTCAGTTCCCCAAGGTCAACAGGGTGTCAAACAGTGAACTGGCAATCTGCATGACCTTGGCTGAAGCCTGATAGGCCTGCTGATAGCGGATCAGATCGGCCGCCTCTTCATCCAGATTGACGCCGGATACCGATTGCTGTGACTGGTTGGCATCGTTGAGCAGCTTGTCGGCCGCCGCAGAGGTGGTCTGCACTTCATTGGCCTTGGTGCCGATCTGACTGATCAACTGGGCATAAGCGCCCTGATAACTCGTGTTGCCTAGGGTCTTGCTGGATTGCAAACCGGCAAGTAGCAATGCATTGCGGCTATCCCCTGCGCCACTGGTGTTGGGGCCTACGGTAAACGTGTCGGTATCGGCAGGCGTGCCTGACAGCACAAAGCTGATACCACCGAAACTGATCGTCGCACCTGCGGTGTAAGGCACTGGCGCTGCAGCTGCATAAGTCGTGGGGACGCCATTGATCGTCACGGTGACCGCTTGTGTAGCCGGAAAACCGGTGAGCTGGTTGTTGGTGCCGTCGTAAGTCAGTGTCACCGGGCTGGACAATGGCGAAACCAGATAATTGGCATTCACTGATCCCGCGCTGATCTTGCCACTGCCGGTATTCGCAGCGGTCTGCGCGGTGCGCACCGGCGCGCCTGCGGCCAGCTTGCTGACATCGTTGATCAAGACACCAAAACCCGAACCACCTGCTGCGGTCGGACGGATCGTGAATTCATCTCCAGCGGCTGGTGTGCCCGAAGCGAGACTGATCTGAACCCCATCAATCGTTTGCGGAAAAGTGGTGAAGGTACTGGAAGTGTTATCGCTGGATCGAATCAGTGTGTACTGGGTGCCATCGTATTTAATGCGATAGTCACTGCCAGTCAGTTGGCTGGAATCCAGGATGGTCGCGGCGACGACACCGCTACCGGTATTCTTGGTACTGGTATCGACTTGCGGTGCAATCGGCTTGAAAAAATTGCCGCCCAATTGGCCGTTCAGATCCTGCCCGAGTTGATGCTGCGCGTTGAATGAATCGGTCAGGGCGATGGCGATCCGTCCCAAGGCATTCTGCGCAGTGTCCAAGGTGTCATTGCGAAAGTTGAGCAGTGCGCCCAGCGTGCCGCCAGACAGACTACTCGTTCCCAGAACTACGGTCGAACCAGCCGTGACATAGCCGACTTCGGTACGGGTCGGGTCAGTCCGCGAAGGTGTCGCCTGGAGTGAGTAGGCGGTCGTGCCGACAACCAGTGGCAAACCGTTCCCGATAAAAACGTTGTATTGCCCGCCATCCTGTTTGACGACGGTGACTTTGACTTCCTTGCTCAAATCATTGATCAACTGATCACGCTGATCAAGCAGATCGTTCGGCGGTTGGCCCGTGCCGTTCTGGGCTTTGACAATCGAATCGTTCAGCTTGGCCAGCTGGGAAGCATAGGAATTGATCAGACCAATGCTGCTGGTCACTTGTGCATTTACGCCTTGGGAAATTTCTTCCAAGCGACTGTCCAATGTGTTGAATCGGGTCGCCAGCGAATCGGCGCTGGACAACACGGACTGACGGGCAGGCACTGAACCCGGATCGGACGCTAGCGTCTGCATCCCGTTAAAGAAATCCTGCAAGGCCGGGGCCAGGCCGGAAGACTGATCGCCGAGCAGATTGTCGATCTGGTTGATCTGGGTCGCGTAAGTGCTGAGCTCGCTGGACGAAGCCTGGGCTGAGCTGACCTGATTACCGAGGAAGTCGTTGTAGACGCGCTTGATGGTCGAGACGTCGGTACCGCTACCGACAAAACCATACCCGAAAAACTGCGGAATCCCGGTGGTTTGCACCACGGTCTGACGGCTGTAGCCCGGCGTCGCCGCGTTGGCGATATTGTGTCCAGCCGTGGTAATCCCCACCTGCGCTGCAGCAAGTCCGGTTTGACCAATGTTCAGGATATTCGCCATGACAGGTTATTTTCGGTTGTTTGAGCGGAATCTTGAGTTTGTGAGCAGGTATTGGATCAAGCGGTCATCGTACGGTTGATGATCTGGGTCAGCTTGGCAGCGTACTTCGGATCAGTCGCATAGCCCGCCTTCTGTAGTCCTCGCGCGAAACTCGCTGCATCACTACTATTGGCCAAAACCTTTTCATAGCGCGGGTTGTCACGCAAAAGCTTGGCGTAGTCCCGGAATGAATCCGCGTAGGAATCGTAAGCACGGAATTTTTCGACGCGCTGTTGTGGCGCGCCGTCGACATATTCGGTCGTTACGGCACTGACGGTCTTGCCTTTCCAGTTGGCGCCCGCCTTGATGCCGAACAGGTTATGACTATTGGAGCCATCCTGACTCTTGATTTGATGCTTGCCCCAACCCGTTTCGAGAGCGGCCTGGCCAATCATGAACTTGGCCGGTATGCCGGTCATACGGCTTGCGTCTTCTGCAGCAGTAGCCACCGCCGCATGAAAATCCTGTACGTGCTTGGGCTGGGCCGCATTGACTTGTCCGGCATCAGCTGTAGATGGAGTGGCGACAACAGAATCGGTCTTATCTGGGGGATAAGCCAATATCCGGGCCTGTAGGGCTGACATGGGATCGTTGCTCGAAACGGTTGAACCCTCATCAGACGAGACACTGGCCGCTCCGACCACATTCGACAATTGACGAATCAGCACATCAGCCAAACCGACCCCACGTGAAGCCATATTCTGCGAAAGCTGCTGATCCAGCATCGAGGTGTACATGCGGCTCTGTTCACTGTCGAAGGGACTATCCTGTGGCGTCGCTTGACGCATGCTTTTCAGCATCATGTTCATGAACAGCGCTTCAAACTGTTTTGCTGTCGCCTTGATCGCTTCAGGTGAATTCTCACGCGCTGCTTGACGCAGGTCATTGACGCTTTTTGTATCAAGCGCCAGTTTCCCGGTGAGGTCGACTTGGGTCGTTCCACTGACTCCCGCGTTCATATCGGCAATCCGTTTAAATGATTTCCAACTCAGCGCGTAAGGCACCGGCAGCCTTCATCGCTTGCAGAATCGCCAACAGGTCCTGTGGCGTGGCACCAATGGCATTCAAGGCCTTGACCACATCAGCCAGCGAAGCGCCCGATTTGAGCAACATCAACTGCCCTGGCTCGCTGCTGATTTCCACTTGCGAGCGCTGCGTCGAAACGGTGGTTCCGTTCGACAAGGGACCGGGCTGACTGATGACTGGATCGGTACGAATCGTCACAGACAAATTGCCGTGGGAAATGGCACAGGCTTCAAGCGTGACGGCCTGGCTCATGACGACGGAACCGGTACGCGCATTCAGAATAACTTTCGCTGCACCTTGGGCTGGACTGACGTTAATACTTTCCAGCGAACCGAGAAACGCAACACGATCCTGACTGCCTTCCGGCGCACGCACGCGAATCACACGGCCATCGAGTGCGGCAGCGGTCTCTGCGCCGAAACGCAGATTGATCGCTTCAACCACTTTGCTGGCCGTCGAAAAATCAGAATTATTCAATTCGAGATTAATCGTGCCACCCTGCCCGAGAGCCGAAGCCACAGCGCGTTCTACGGTTGCGCCATCGGAAATGCGACCGACACTTAAATGATTGACCTGAACCTTGCTGCCATTGGCAGAAGCGCCTGCGCCACCGACCACGACATTGCCCTGTGCCATCGCATAAATCTGACCATCTGCACCTTTCAATGGCGTCATCAGCAAGGTTCCGCCACGCAGGCTTTTGGCATTGCCCATCGAAGAAACGGTGATGTCCATCATCTGGCCGGGTTGTGCAAATGGCAACAACGAAGCCGTCACCATCACGGCCGCCACATTCTTCAATTGCAGATTGGTTCCAGGTGGAAGGTTCACGCCCATTTGCTGCAACATGCTAACCACGCTCTGCACCGTGAAGGGGGTTTGGGTCGTCTGGTCCCCGCTACCGTCCAGGCCCACGACGAGGCCGTAGCCGATCAACTGGTTCTGACGCACACCTTGAATACTGGCGAGATCTTTCAGACGCTCGGCCTGAGCCAACGTGAGACTCGAAAGGGTCAGGATGGCAAAGCAAAACCGAATCAGATAGGAGCGCATGTTCATTCTCACTGAAGACAACATCAAACTTAAAGCGGCAAGACGCTCAAGAAGAATCGAGCCATCCACGAAGCGAGATCAGCACGATCAATGCGGCTGTTGGTGCGATATTCAACCTTGGCATCAGCCACTTGGGTGGAAGAGACGACATTGCCGGAGGCCACCATGTCGGGGCTGACCACACCAGAGAAGCGAATAAATTCAGCTCCCTTGTCGAGAGCGATTTGCTTTTCTCCGGCCACGACCAGATTACCGTTTGGCAGCACTTCAGTAACCGTGACAGCCAGTGTGCTGATGAAGCTGTTGCTCGAACTGACAGCGCCCTTGTCTTCGTATTTATTGGCACCGCTACCCGATAGTGCTGCGCCTTGCAAAGCCCTCAAAGGTAAGCCTGCGACCGTAGGCAAGGAATAGTCAACGCTGCTGGTCTTGCTAGCCGAGCTGCCGGATTGTTTACCCGCACTGGTTTTTTCGTTGATGACTATCGTGATGGTGTCGCCAACCAGACGCGCGCGCCGATCTTCGAACAGCGGACGATAGGCGGCTTGCTGGAAAATGGCGCCATTGTTCGATGCGTTTACAGGAACCGGTTTTGGACGGGCCGTCATCGGCTGCTGGATGATGGTTTCTGGTGTCACCGCGCACGCGGCAAGACTTGCAAATGCCACCACAAGAATCAAACGCATAATCAAACGCCACACAAGAAAATTTTTCACGTCGTCACCTCATTCGTCCACATCATCAAAGCTGCGTCAGTTTTTGCAGCATCTGGTCCGAGGTCGTAATCGCTTTGCTGTTGATTTCATAGGCACGCTGGGTTTGAATCATGTTGACCAACTCCTCAACAACGTTGACGTTGGAGGTTTCAACATAACCCTGATTCAGCAAACCGGCACCATTGGTTCCCGGTGTGTTGGCGTTGGCGGTACCTGATGATGCGGTTTCGGTATAAAGATTCTCACCCGCACTTTTCAAACCGGCTGGATTGATAAAGGTTGCGAGTTGCAGACTGCCCACCTGAACCGGTGCTGAGACGCCAGGTTGAGTAACCGAAACCGTGCCATCACGGCCAATCGAAATGCTTTGTGCATTGCTCGGGATGGTGATCGCGGGTTGCAGAACAAAACCACTCGACGTGACCATCTGACCCTGACTGTCGATCTGGAACGAGCCATCGCGGGTATAAGCGGTCGTGCCATCGGGCATCAAGACTTGAAAGAAGCCTGCGCCCTGAATCGCGACGTCTTTGTCATTACTGGTCTGTTGCAGATTGCCCTGGGTGAAAATACGTTCGGTCGAAACCGGTTTGACACCCGTACCGATCTGCAAACCCGAAGGCAATTGCGTTTGCTGCGAAGACTGTGCACCCGGTTCGCGCATGGTCTGATAGAGCAAATCTTCGAATACGGCACGGGAGCGCTTGAAGCCACTGGTGCTGACGTTGGCCAGGTTGTTGGCGATCACGTCCATCTGGGTTTGCTGAGCATCCAGACCGGTTTTTGAAATCCAGAGTGAACGAATCATGTCGTACTCCCGTTAAATAAATATGAGCTTGATTTTGCGCTGAGCATGCTCAACTCAAAGCCTGAATCTGAGTGGCTTTTTGGTCGTTGTTCTCAGCGTTCTGCAGTAATTTCATTTGCATGTCGAACTGACGCGCCAGATCAATCATGCTAACCATGGCATCGACCACATTGACATTGCTGCCTTCGAGTGCGCCACCGGCGACGGTGACGTTGGCGTCCGCATCGGCAGGACTGCCATCCTTGAGCTGGAACAGGCCATCATCGGCGCGCTTCAAATCGGTCTCAGGCGGATTGACCAGCTTGAGACGTCCAAGGTTATTGACCGTGTTCTTGCCATCGGTGGTGACGGCCGAGACCGTCCCATCCTTGGCGATCATGATCGATACGTCAGGCGGAATACTGATTGGTCCACCATCTCCTAAAACACTCAGGCCACTTTGCGTTTGCAATACGCCGTTTTCGCTGAGCTTGAGACTGCCATTGCGCGTATAGGCTTCTGAACCATCTTCACGTTGCACTGCCAGCCAGCCATCGCCCTGAACCGCGACATCAAGTTCACGGCCCGTATGCTGGATCGGGCCAGAGCGAAAATCCGAACCCCCGGTCGCGTCAACGACGAAAGCGCGCGTCGCCAAACCATCTCCCAGAATCGGCACCGCCCGAAACGAATCGAGCTGAGCACGAAATCCGGTGGTACTGACGTTGGCCAGGTTATGCGCCGTGTTGGCCTGCTGCTCCAGCACCTGCTTGGCACCGGTCATGGCGGTGTAGATGAGGCGATCCATGTGGGCTCCTGGCTAATCGTCACTCCTGCGCAGGCAGGAGTCCAGCGACTTTAAAGTCACTAGGTTCCTGCCTGCGCAGAACGACAAATTAATATCAATCATTGTTTCTCAGTGATTCATTAACGCAGGTTGACCAAGGTCTGCAGGATCTGATCCTGAGTCTTGATGGTCTGGGCATTAGCCTGATAGACCCGCTGCGCGGTGATCATGTTGACCAGCTCAGCAGTCAGATCGACGTTGGAATCTTCAGTCGCTGCCGATTGCAGTACGCCCAGACTGCCGGTATCTGGTACGCCAACAAGTGGTTGACCTGATGCTGAACTCTCAACCCAGAGATTGTTACCTATCGGTTTCAAGCCATTGGGATTAACAAAGGTGGCAAGAACGACTTGACCCAATGTTGCTGACTGACCATTGGTATAGGTTCCGATGATTGAACCATCGGCGCTGGTATTAAAACCAGTCAAGCGGCCCGATGTGTATCCATCCTGTTTGAGCGCGTTGACACCGAAATTAGAACCAAACTGCGTGGTCGTATCGAGATACAAGGACACGTTGTAGGGCGTGGTCGCACCAGTAGTCACTGCGAGCGGAACCACGAAGGGCGACGTGGTCGTGCCGGTGTTGATTGAACCATCGGTCTGGAAATTGATCGTGCCGATGGTGCCAGAGCCGATCTGGGTGCCATCATTGGTGGCGTAAACGCTCCAGGTGTTGGGTGCCGTTTTGACGTAGAAGCTTTGCAGCGTATGAGCATTGCCCAGACTGTCGTAGACCGAGACGGCGGTCGAATGATTGTAGGTGGTGGGATCGTTGGGATCGAACGTAGCGCTAATTGCGGCCTGGCGCGAATCCAGATTCAATAACTCGTGAACTGCAGTCGTGGCATTGGCTGGAATATCGGTAGTGTCAATTTGAAGTTCGGTTGGTGCGCCACTGGAAAGAACGCCACCAGCACCCGCTGTATAGCCTGTCAGCCGCGCGCCATCCGCGTTCACGATATGGCCTGTCTTGTCGAGCTGAAATTGACCATTGCGACTGAAACTGATCGCTCCATTGCTGCTCATGCGGAAAAATCCCTGGCCATTAATCGCGATATCCAGCGGATTATTCGATGCCGAAATACTGCCCTGGGTAAATTGTTGCGCCACTTCCGAAACCTTGGTACCAATGCCGACCTGGGCACCACTAGCTCCACTCAGCGAATTGGCAAAGACGTCTGAGAACTGCGCTTGCGATTGTTTGAAGCCCACGGTATTGGCATTTGAAACGTTGTTGCCAATCACTTCCAAATTCTTCGAGGCTGCATTCAAACCGCTCAAACCTTGTTGGAAACTCATAATTACTCTCCTGGTTACAAATCAAAAATGACCGTTAATGGACTAAAAATCGGAAACTAAAGAATCTGCTTGACGTTATTCAAATCGACTTCGCCGATATTCGGTATGTTGAGTTTCACGCCTTGAGGGTTACGGGTGACGCTGCCCACCTGCCCAAAGCTGAGGGGGTCCGCAGTCACAGCGCCATTCCCTTTGGTCGCAATGACCTTGAAGGTATAGCTTCCATCCGCAGCAGCGGCACCAGCGTCGGTCCGGCCATCCCATTGAAAGGCCAGCGTACCGGCGTCTTGCTGGCCAAGGTCAATGGTGTTGACCGGACGGCCACTCGAATCCATGATCGAAACCTTGACACTGTCGGCGCCCTGCGAAAGATCGATGCCGAACAGCGCGTTACCGTTGCTGAGATTCAGGGTGCTACCTGAAACGAGTACGCCCTTGCCGATCATGCTTGCAGCTTCAATCGACTGGCTGGATTGAAAGCTGCCAGACAGCGCTTCAAGGGTTGTATTGAGCTTGTCGATCCCGGTCACTGTCGAGAGCTGCGCCAACTGACTGGTGACTTGGGCGTTGTCAAGTGGATTGAGCGGATCCTGATTCTGCATTTGCGTCACGAGCAGTTTCATGAACCGGTCTTGCGCGGCATCGCTAGAGCTGGTGGTTTTGTCCGTGCCATTGACAGCCGCGAGCAGACTAGGTGAAACAGTATTGGGTTGAACAGCAGTGGTCATGATCGATCCTTTAAATAGATGCCGGTTACTGGTTGATTACTGTTCCGCTTACTGGCCAATCGTCAGCGTCTTCAACAACATGGTCTTGGCTGCGTTCATGGTTTCCACATTGGTCTGATAAGAACGCGATGCAGAAATCATGTCGACCATTTCTTCAACCGCATTGACATTTGGCATCGCCACATAGCCTTTCTCATCGGCGAGGGGATGCTTGGGGTCGTAAACCATCTTGGCAGGCGACTGGTCTTCGACGACCTGTTGCACCTTGACGCCACTGGCTGCTTGTCCAGCGATGGTCGTGGCTTCGAACACAACCTGTTTGGCGCGATAAGGCTGGCCGTTGGAACTGGTCACACTGTCGACGTTGGCCAAATTACTTGCGACCGCATTCAGTCGTTGCGACTGCGCGCTCATGGCCGAACCGGCGACATTAAAAATATTGAAGAGAGACATGATGAGCTCCGCGTAAATTTATTCTTTATCCCTGGATAGCCGCGAGCATGCTTTTGATCTGACCACTGATCACGGTCAGGCTGGCTTCGTAACGAACGGCGTTGTCGGCAAACTGGTTGCGCTCGGTATCCATGTCGACGGTGTTGCCATCCACCGCGCCTTGTTGCACTGTGCGATACAACAAGGGAGCACCACCTGGGCCAAGGGTTTCTGTCGAACCCGCGTTTGAATCAAGATGACCAGCAGCTGACTTGGCCATCACAGCACCCTTGCTTACCCCAGAGCTGTTCAATGCGCCTTGAAGGGCACTGCCAAAATCGATGTCACGTGCCTTGTAGTTCGGCGTATCGGCATTCGCAATATTGGAAGCCAGCAATTGCTGACGCTGACCGCGCAGACTCAGTGCGGTTTCCTGAAATTGCAGATAACTGTCCAGTTTTCCGATCATTCTGTTCTCCTGCTAAAAATTTCAAGCTTCAAGTTCTTGCGGTTGCTGCCGTTAATAGAAAAAACACCCTCATTTCCTGCCCACAAGACTTCTTCACGTGGACAGATACTACGGACAGAGCACCTGTCTGAATCCCCCGAACAGAATGCAATTCCCTGCCCTTCTCCGGCTTTTGGGCGGACGCTGCCGACCTAGAATGACTGTGTAAATTCATGCCCTCGATTCAGGAATTCGAGACAAATATCGACGAGGCGTCATTCCCGCGAAGGCGGGAACCCAGTGACGTTAAAGCCTCTGGATTCCCGCCTTCGCGGGAATGACATCCAATCAAGGTCTTTTGAATTCACATGCCGATTTATTTTTAGAGAGAATTCATCATGAAGCGCGTCATTCGTTCAATCCGAGAAGCCTTCACCATGCAGGCCTGGATCTTTGCGGCCCTGGCCTGCTTGAGCACAGCTCAGGCGCAGCAATCCATACAAAAACAGGACCCGGCGGATTTGCAGCGTGCGGTTGAGCAATTCATGCGCACACAAACTCAGGGTTTGCCAGGAGAGATTCAAATCGCCGTCACTCCCATCGACAAGCGGCTCAATCTGGCCGAATGCGCCTCACCCCAGGTTTTTTTGCCAAAGGGCAGCCGGGCCTGGGGGAAAACCACCGTCGGGATTCAATGCAGCACCCCGAACAAATGGACGATTTATGTTCAGGCTCAGGTAAAAGTCATTGCCGATTACCTGGTCAGCAGCGCTCCCTTGCCGCAGGGCCGTGTCATCAGCGCGACCGATTTCACCCCGATCAAGGGCGATCTCACCAGTTTGCCGCCTGGGATCGTGACCGATCCGGGGCAAGCAGTTGGCCGCACACTTTCGCTTTCAATCCCTTCCGGCATGCCCCTGCGGCAAGATGCTTTGAAGACCCAATCGGTCGTTCAGCAGGGCCAGTCGGTCCGGGTCGTCTCTAATGGGCCGGGCTTTCAGGTTGCGGCAGAAGGCCGTGCTTTGGGCAATGCGACGGAAGGCCAGGTGGTGCAGGCAAGAATCGCTTCTGGCCAGGTTGTTAGCGGTGTAGCCAAGCCTGGCGGTATGATTGAAGTCAGTTTCTAGGGTCTGTCACAGTACCAACAGGCCCTGAGAATAAGGTCAGCGCGGCAAGATTCAAAAAATAAGGATTCAGGAACGAATTTAGGCTAAAGTTTTCCAAACCAGAACCGATGAGGATGGTATGCAAACGAGCAATCTAAAATTCAACCTTAGTCCTGATTTGATTCCGCCCTTAAAACTGCCATACAAGGCTTCCCTGTGAAAATCGACAATTCCACAAAAAATCTGAATGGGATACCCATTACAGATACCCAGACTTCCCCGAACAAGGTCACGGGAAAATCCGAAAGCGTGCCGGAAACGGACAGCGTTCAGATTTCCAGCGCATCCCTGCAAAGTAATGAAGTTTTCGATTCCAGCAAAGTAGATGCAATTAAAGAAGCCATTTCGTCCGGTCAATTCACAGTCGATACGGGCAAGGTTGCAGATGGCTTGATCAATACCGTCAAAGACTTGCTGAAGCCCAACTGATGCTGACCATGAAATCGAATCCGAATCCGGCGACCATTCTCCGGGCAGAGTTGGAAACTCTGCAATTTCTGGTTGAGCTCCTCAAAACCGAACGCCTAAAACTGATCGGCGCCGAAGTGGAAAGCCTGCCATCCATCACCAAGGAAAAAGCCGGACTGGTCGGTCACCTGAACCAGTTGGCCAAAGAGCGTCAGACCACGATGGCGGATGCCGGATTTACCCTGGATGAAAAAGGCATGCGTGCCTGGCTCGCCAGTGCCGACTCCCAGGACTGCGCATCGATCTGGGTCGAACTGCTGGATCTGACCAAGTCGGCCAAGGAATTGAATCGCGTTAATGGTCTGTTGATCAACAAACATCTCGCCAGTGGCCATCAAAAACTGAATGTGCTGTCGAGCGTAGCCCGTGGCGGCAGTCTTTACGGACCGGATGGTCAGTCGAGAATGAAGGCTGGGTTGCGTAGCCTGGTTGTGGGATAAATTATTACGATCAAGATCAGTTAGCGGTCTCGCTCAGCGGAATAAAAAGGCCGGAACATTATGTTCCGGCTTTTTTGTTTCTCAATCTACTTCTGGAAATTGAATCAGTTCGAACTCGTCCAGGCCTGTTGCTTCAACTGCGCCCGCAAACGTGCCACTGCCTGGCTATGCAATTGACAAACGCGCGACTCGGAGACTCCCATGATGGCGCCGATTTCTTTGAGGTTCAGTTCCTGTTCGTAGTACAGGCCCATCAGAATTTTTTCGCGTTCGGGCAGATTTTCGATGGCTTCGATCAATGCTTCACGGAAGCCGGTTTCCATCAAAGCTGCAAGCGGATCAGAGTCGCGATCAGCCAGATGCCGGTCGAGGAAATGTTCATCCTCGCCGCTGTCCTGGAAATCTTCGTAGTAGATCAACTGGTGGCCGCTGCCCTCGCTGAGCAGTTGCTGATACTCGCGCAACGGGATATCCATTTGCTTGGCAATTTCAGATTCTGTGGGTGCCTTGGCTGAGCGTTGCTGTACGGCATTCATTGCGGCTTCAATCTTGCGCATGTTCTGGCGGACGCCGCGTGGCAGCCAGTCGGCGCTACGCAACTCATCCAGCATGGCGCCACGAATGCGTTGGGCCGCATAAGTTTCAAATTGCGCGCCGTGATTGTCTTCGTAGCGATTGGCCGCATCCAGCAGGCCCATCATGCCGGCCTGGATCAGGTCATCCACTTCGATATTGGCCGGTAACTTGGCCTTGAGTTGATGGGCCAGACGCTTGACCAGTTGGGTGTTCTGGGTCACCAGCTGGTTTTTTTCGGAGAGTCCCTTGGAGGTGTACATTTTTATCTCCCGTGAGCATGAACGGGGTTGGAAAGAACATTCGCCATGCGGCGGAGAGCAACAGAAGTTTTTGCGAGCGGAAACGCATCGATGACGCTGCGTCCCAGTTGGGAAGCGCGCCCAAGTGATTCATCAGAAGGCAGCGAACCACAGGCATTCAGCGAAATGGCGAGATAGCGACTGGCCACCTGGGACAGATTATTGAAAATGGTTTGGGCGGTCACCTCGCTGGCACCGGTGACGATAATGCCGAAAGGACGCCGCCCTGCCCGTCCGACCAGACGTTTGATCAGGCCGTAGCCATTGGTAATGGACTTGCAGGTGGGTGATACCTGAATCATGATTTCGCCGTCATCCAGAGCCGCCAAGGGAAGTTCGCCATATGCATCGAGTTCTGCACCGGACAGAAGAATATCCCGGTTTTGCGCTAATTGCAGCAAAGCCTTGTTGAGTTTTTCATTCAGAACCTCATCCTGTCGCGCAATTGGCGCTTTGACGACCTGTCGATTGATGCTTGCAAAATCAAACCCATAACGTGAAGTGTGAAGAATATCGTTGATGCGGCAACGCTGTTGTGCCACGTCAACCAGGGCCAGATCAGCCTGGCCGTTGCGACTCAAACCCAATCGAGCATCCAATTTTGCGGGCGTGTTGCAGGTATCCAGCACGGTCACCTTGCTGCCCATCTCTACCAGCGTCGCTGCGATATTGGCCAGCAGAACGGTGCGCTCCAGATGCCCGTCCGCAGAAAGCAGGGTCATCAGCCGAGGCGCGGGACGCGCGATCAGACGACGCAGGCCTTCGGCCTGATCAAAGGTGAAATTACTCAACGTAGTTCCCCTGGAAAGCGTTATCGCTCTGGCCATATTGGGTATGCGCCATGATCGACGGCAGCTCGTCTTCGTTCAAGGCAAACGAGGCTGTTTCGCGTTTCAGCTTGAAGGCCTTGTCGATCAGATAATCCCGGTTGGAAACATGCAGATCCTCAGGCACACGCTGCCCATTGGCAATGTAATAGAGATTCAATTTCTGGCGCACGATGGTATCCAGCACATTACCCAAAGTCACCGCTTCATCCAGTTTGGTGATGATGCAGCCCTCCAAACCGTTGCCCTGATAGGCATGAACGACCTCATTCAGGGTCTCACCGTTCGAGGTCGCGGGCAGACAAAGCAGGCGTTTTACGGGTACATCCAGTCCAGACAACATGGCGATCTGTTCCGCTACCATCTGGTCGCGCTGGCCGACACCGGCGGTGTCGATCAGGATCGTATGCTTGCCTTTCAGCTCGTTGATGGCAATGCGCAGGTCCGCCTCATCCTTGACTGAATGCACCATCACACCGAGGATTTTGCCGTAGATACGCAGTTGTTCGTGCCCGCCGATCCGGTAGCCGTCGGTCGTAATCAGAGCCAGCTTGCCCGGACCATGACGCATGACCACGCGCGCGGCCAGCTTGGCCGTCGTCGTGGTTTTGCCAACACCGGTCGGCCCCACCAAAGCGAAAATACCGCCCTGATCGACCAGCTCATAATCAGCATCGGTCGTGACAAGATTGCGGGTGAGAATTGTGCGCACCCAGTTCATGCCCTGGCTCTTGCTATGTCCAGCAGGCAATTTGTCGATCAGATAGCGGGCCATGCCCGCGCTGAAACCAGCCATCAAGAGTTCTTGCAGAATCTCGATGCGAACTGGCTCACGTTTTTGCATATTGCTCCAGGACAACTCTGCAAGTTGAATCTCAAGCATGCTACGCATATTCTTGATTTCATTCATCATCGCCATCATGTCTTGTCCTCCTGCCGTTTCGCTTACACGGGTCGTTTGAGCCGATTGCAGGGCCTGAGCCAGACCCGTTGCCTGATTGATTTCGGGACGGCGGCGAATCAGATGGAAGGGCTGTTCGTTGCCCGGCAATGCGCCGACCTGAAGCGCTGGTGCAGTCGCAGGAGCTGGTGCGGCCTGCATCAATGGAGCGGTAACTGTCGGCGTCGCTGGTATCGAAACCGGCAGCGAAACGGGTGGTGACGCTGGAGCGCCAAGCGTTGCTGCATAGGTATTCAGATTGTGCTGTGTGTGTCCCGCGCTGGCCTCGGTTTCCACCACTGGATTTGCCAGCGAGGCCATGTCATGACTTGCCATCGCTAGGATTTCAACCCCCTGATCAATGGAACGATTCGACAGGATGATGGCTTCGGAACCCAGCGCATCACGGACCTTGCGTAAAGCTTCGCGCGAAGTGGGAGCAACAAATTTCTTGACGTTCATGCAGAACCTCCAATCAGAGCGGTAACACGTATGGTTTTACTGTCAGGCAATTCGGTATGGGACAACACTTTCAGTTGCGGCAAGGCACGCCGCAGGAAGCGGGACAAGAGACTGCGCAGCGGAGCAGGCACCAGTAACACCGGCATCAAGCCCATTTGTTCCTGGCGCCGAGTCGCCTCTTCGGCCTTGATGACCAACGTATCCGCCAGACCGGGTTCGATGCCTGCGCCTTCCGGCCCGCTGGCTTGCAGCGCCTGACTCAACAGGCGTTCGAGTTGATGATCCAGCGTCATGACAGACAGTTCGTTGCCGGACGGGAAAAGCTGCTGAACAATCGCGCGGCCCAATACCACGCGCACTTGCGCGGTCAGTTCATTGGCATCCTGAGTCCGGGCACCGTATTCGACCAGCGTCTCAATGATGGAACGCATGTCGCGAATATGCACGCCTTCGATCAACAGATTTTGCAGAACCTTGTGCAAGACCGAAAGCGACATCACCTTGGGAATCAGGTCTTCGACCAGCTTGGGTGTTTCCTTAGTCAGATGATCGAGCAGTTGCTGCACTTCCAAGCGACCCAGCAGTTCTGCAGCATGCAGCGTGATCAAATGATTCAGATGGGTGGCGACAACAGTGCCCGCATCGACGACGGTATAGCCCATGGTCTGGGCCTGTTCGCGCAGATTGGAATCAATCCAGATGGCAGGCAAACCGAATGCCGGGTCGGTCGTTTTTGCACCCGGCAATGTGCCGGTCACCATACCGGGGTCAATCGCCAGATACTGACCGTTATGCGCTTCGCCGCTGCCCACTTCCACACCCTTGAGCATGATGCGATAGCCCGAAGGACGTAGTTCCAGATTGTCGCGAATATGTACGGCCGGGGAAAGAAAGCCCACCTCTTGCGCAAACTTTTTGCGAATACTCTTGATCCGGCGCAGCAGCTCGCCGCTCTGCCCTTTGTCAACCAGCGGGATCAAGCGATAGCCCACTTCGAGTCCCAGCGTATCAACCGGTACGATGTCTTTCCAGCTCGCATCTTCCACTTCTGTTGCGACAACTTCGGCCTGTTGCGCGGCTGGTTCTTCTGCAGCGGCTTTCTTCTTTTTCATCATCAGCCAGGCCGCTCCACCGATGACAGCAGCCAGTATCAAAAATGCAAAATGTGGCATGCCGGGAATCATGCCGAGGCCGCCAATAATCGCGGCGGTAATCATCAGCACTTCGGGTTTGGCAAACAACTGGGTAATCAACTGGCCGCCAATGTCTTGATCACTGGCGACACGGGAGACCACGACACCGGCAGCAGTCGAGATGATCAGCGCCGGAATCTGCGCGACCAGACCGTCACCGATGGTGAGCAGTGTGTAATTCTTGATCGCGGTATTGAAATCCAGATCGTGTTGCAACATACCGACGATCAGCCCGCCGATCAGGTTGATGACAGTGACCAGAATGCCGGCCACGGCATCTCCGCGTACATACTTGCTGGCACCATCCATGGCACCGTAGAATTCGGCTTCCTGCGAGACTTCACTGCGACGGCGACGCGCTTCCTGTTCGCCGATCAAACCGGCATTCAAATCCGCATCAATCGCCATCTGTTTGCCCGGCATCGCATCCAGTGTGAAACGCGCACCCACCTCAGCGATACGCCCTGCACCCTTGGTCACAACAACAAAGTTGATGATTGTCAGGATGATGAACACCACAATACCAACGGTGTAGTTGCCACCGATCAGGAAGTGGCCGAAGGCTTCGATCACCTTGCCCGCCGCATCGGGACCGGTGTGGCCTTCGGTCAACACGACGCGCGTAGACGCGACGTTGAGCGACAAGCGCAACATCGTCGAGAGCAGCAGCACGGTGGGGAACACCAGAAAGTCCAGCGCCTTGCGGGTATACAGACTGGTCAGCAATACGATAATCGACAACGCAATATTGAAGCTGAACAACAGATCGAGTGCGAACGCGGGCAGTGGCAACACGATCATCGCCAACATCATGATGATCAGGATTGGTGCGGCGGCGGCACGCGTTTGCGTGCCAAGCAACCATGCCGGTAACTTGAAGTTGTTCATGACACCAGCTCCCACTCATCCTCAGCTGCTTTAGCTTCCGCCGTATTCTCATTGATCGGATCAAGATGCGGTGGCACTTCCAGATCGGTCGGTGTGGACGGATAAGCGCCACCCTTCTCCTTATAAGCCTTCAGCTGGAACACATAAGCCAGCACTTCGGCGACAGCGGTATAGAGCAGTTCAGGAATTTCGTCGTTCAACTCGGTATGACGATACAGCGCACGTGCTAGCGGAGGAGCTTCCAGCAGAGGCACATTGTTCGCGGCGGCCAATTCACGAATCTTCGCGGCGACCTCATCAGCACCCTTGGCGACAACGCGCGGTGCTCGCATCTTGCCGTCTGCATATTTCAACGCCACGGCATAGTGAGTCGGGTTGGTCACCACCACATCGGCGGTCGGAACTTCAGACATCATGCGACGACGCGCCATTTCACGCTGCTGTGCGCGAATGCGGGCCTTGATCTGCGGGTCACCTTCAGATTCACGAGCTTCCTGACGTACTTCTTCGCGTGTCATCTTGAGCTTGTTGGCGTAGTGCCACATTTGATATGGCGCATCGATCAAGGCGATCACGATCAATGCCGATGCAATCGCCAGAAAGCTGCTCCAGAGCAAGGCACCCACGTGCGCGGTGCCTTGAGTCACGGGCTCCATGGCCAGGGTAATGACCGACTCTTTTTCATGCCAGATCACCAGCGCGGCAACCGTTCCCACGAGCAGCGATTTGGCTACGGCTTTCACCAGTTCAACCCCGGCACGCGAGGAAATCATGTTTGTCAGACCGCGAATCGGGTTAAGGCGATTGAAATCAGGCTGAATCGCCTTGGCACTGAACAGCCAGCCACCAATCAGCATCGGCGAGGCAACGGCCACAACCAGCAACAAAACAGCAACCGGTGCAAAGGCCAGCATCACGTCGATCAAGGTCGAGCCCAACCTGGTCAACAGAACCGAGAAATCAAAAACTTCATCGCGCTTGAAACTAAGCCCGGTCGAAAGCATCAAGTTGAGATTGCGGATCAAATGATCGCCGGTAAACCAAAGGCCACCACCGGCAGCAAGGAGCATCGTGCAAGTGGACAGCTCACGCGAACGCGGCACATCACCTTCTTCGCGCGCCTTTTCCAGGCGCCTGGGCGAGGCACTTTCGGTTTTTTCCAGATCGCTGTCTTCGGCCACTGCCGGCTCCTGTCGATAACCGGGCCGGTCCGGAGAAATGCCAGATCAGCCCATCACACAGGTGCGATTATTGTGGCCTTGAGGGAGATTCCATCAATGGAATAAGGCAGGAAATACCCTGTATTTCAAGAAGGCGAAGGTGGCGGCTGATGGCCCGCAGAGGAAGACTGCCCGGCTTGGCGAATTCACGGTAACATCAATGCACCCGCGCTCAATCCTCTTGTCTATTTGGAGCACATCATGACCAAGATTCAGATCGAACTACCCGACTCAACCGTGCAAGCAGCGCAGGCTGCGGGCTTGTTGACGCCGCAAGCGCTGGAACGTTTGCTGTCCGATGCACTCCGTAATCGCGCACTGACACGCATGGATGCAGCATTGCAAAAATTGGCTGCCGATCCTTTACCACCAATGAGCGAGGAAGAAATTCAGGCGGAAATTGCAGCATACCGGGCTGAAAAACGTGCTTCGACTCGTTCTTGATACCAACACGGTACTGTAGGGTTTACTTTGGGGCGGAACTCCTGCACGACTCATCACAACCGCACGGGCCAATGAAATTGAGTTGTATTGCAGCCCGGCATTATTGAACGAACTACGTGGCGTGCTTCAGCGCGCAAAGTTTGCCAAGAGCCTCGCGGCTCGCGACCTCAAGGCAGAGGACTTGTTCAACGGTTATGTCGCCCTGTGTCAGCTTGTTGAGCCACGACCAATCATGCGTACCAGCATTGATCCGGATGACGATATGGTGTTAGCAACGGCAAAGGCGGCCCGCGCTCATTTGATCGTATCGGGCGACCGAAAACATCTACTGGTACTAGGCCAGTTTGAGGGCATTCCGATTGTTACCGCCACTCAAGCTTTGAGTATTATCGAGGTTCAATAAAAGCTGAGTTGACCAGAAAATTAGGTGGGCACGACTTCTTTACTAATTCGTAAAACGACAAAACCACCGACAGGATGGCTTTGTTGTTGGGAGGAAGACTGGAGCGAGTTCATCGAAAAAAACCGAACACGGCATCTTTAACTGTCAGATGGAATGCTTAGACAACTGGTGGTTACACCGCACGTTTTCCTTTCAACCAGTCGCCCTCGAAGACCAGTAAGTCTTTGGACACTGCGGGTTCCATTGATTCGTATTTGTAGTGAATCTTTCCACCCTTCTCGGCAATGTATACAGACCGCTTCCAATTCTCTCCATCACTCCAATCAAAGCGAACAACACCTTCAGTTTCCGTACCTGCGAAGTCGAACGATCCGGCTGTGTCGAAGAATTGCAGCGTCAGTCCCTTCTCGCTGTAGCCAAGAACTTGAGTTGAGACATAGGTTTCCGTCTTCTTGTTCGGCTCAAACATGCTACTCGTGAGCAACAGCCATCGACCCCTAGCCTCCACGCTGTGATCGAAGTCATAGGGACCGTAGGGCCCAAGGCCAGTGCCGTGCCAATCCCCTTTGAGCATGAGTAGCGGTTTCAGTGAATCCATGGTGTTCTCCAAAAGTAAAGACTCAGTCTAGGTTTTGCTTTGTGCATGCCTCGTAGGATAAGCACCTGAAGTGGTGAGGGTGCATGGCCGCTTGCGTCTTGTCTCGAATGACTCGCGTTAAGAAATCACTATCTCATTACTTGATTAGGCAGTTGGCCGGGACAGATGCTGTTGTTGGCTTACTATTCAGGTTTTGCTGCTCGCGAAGACGTAATCAGGCAGACCATAGGGTTCAACACAGGAGTTTATTGATGGAACATATGATTCAGTTACACATCGAGAAATTGCCAGAGGGGTTTTATCTGGCCACCAGCGATGCCGTCCAAGGGCTGGTAGCTCAGGGCCGTACTTTGCAAGAGACGATTGAGATTGCCCGTGACGTGGCGAAGAAACTGATCGAGTCTCAGACCGATTTCACCGATGACACTTTGCCGCCACTGCGGGAGTCATTCGACTATCCCTTGATTGTGGCGGTTTGATGGGACGGCTTGCAGGTTTCAGCTATCGGGAGATCGTCAAGCGTTTGAAGCAACTCGGCTTCGAGTTTCATCGGCAAGCTGCAGGCAGTCATGAGATTTGGTTCAACCCGGCAACGAACCGTTTCACCACACTTCCCAACCATCCGGGTGATATGCCGGAAGGCACGCTTCGTGCGATTCTCAAACAGGCTGACATTGATGCGGAGAGATTCTTGCAGAAGAAATAGCATTGAAGCCTTCGACGCCCGACATCGTAAGGGAGAGTGTCTGGCACCTCCCTCGACTGCAGTACTTTGTGTCACTTTATGCACGGCGAGAATGACGTGAGACATACGCACGTAATACGCCGTCCATGCGTGATTGCCAGCCATCCCCTGTAGACTTGAAATACTCCAAGACCTCCGGACTGTAGCGCACAGAAACGAGCTGCTTGGTGCTCGCAGACTTGGGGCGCCCGCGTAACGCACGCATTGGAACCATAGCTTGCAATTGTTTTGGCGTGAGCGGCTGCGCATCAGGATCGGCCTTAGCCGCTGCAAGGATCGCTTTATTTTCTTGCGTGGTTGGCATCACGATGGAGGGCCGTTTAGATATTTTCGACATAGTATTTCACCTCGCGACGAGTGGCTCTGGGCAGGCTGATTACCTTTGCGCTTCACCACGATCTACAAAGGCCACGTAGTAGAGGGTTTCTGTCTTCGGTGCGAGTGCGATCATGCGTAACTCATCGTACTCGAAACGAACATCAACCCAAACCAGCGCAGCATCCCAATCGAGTTCACTTGCCAAAGCCCGCGAGACACCATGCTGTGCTTGGTTTGCCAAGTCTTTGATAGGATCGAATTCGATTCCCATACTTTAATGTAGCTACAATAAAGATGATTGTCAAACGTCGTTCTGTGCCATGACTCTATGACGCCGAAGGCGGTCGGCTGAAACGATAAAGGGAGTCTGGCTCACCTCGCTTCTCCTCCTGTGTTTGCTGAAAAAGTGCGGCCTCTTCAACAAAAATAACTCGATCCTGATACTCATCTAGCCGTTCGCCCCCACCGCTGGGTGGTGGGAGTTAAAGTGGTTTTACGAAACACCATTAA
>JANYFL010000058.1 GCA_025362735.1 Betaproteobacteria bacterium
TATGTCTTTTCGGTTAGGTGTTGACGTTGGTGGCACGTTCACCGATTTATTATTATTCAACGATGTGGATGGGACGTTCTGGCGGCACAAGACCCCATCCACACCGCACGATCAATCTGAAGGCATCATGAACGGGGTCAAGGCCATCTGCGAGAAGGCCAGCATCACCCCCGGTCAGGTCGATATCTTCCTGCATGGAACGACAGTGGCCACCAACGCCGTGCTCGAAGGCAAGGGCGCCCGCGTCGGTCTGGTCGTGACCGAAGGCTACCGCCAGATCCTCCAGATCGCCCGCTCCCTGATTCCTGGTGGTTTGGCCGCCTGGATCGTCTGGCCCAAGCCCGAACCGATGGCCCGTCTGGAAGACACCGTCGAAATCAAAGGCCGCCTGAGCGCCAATGGCGTCGAAATCCGCCCCCTCGACGAAGCCAATATCCGCGCCCAGATCACCAAGCTCAAAGACAGCGGCGTCGAAGCCATGACCGTCTCCCTGATGAACGCCTATATCGACGGCAAGCACGAACGCCGCGTCGGCGAAATCATCAAAGAAATCATGCCCGGCGTCTCCGTCTCCCTGTCGCATCAAGTGCTGCCCGAAATGCAAGAGTACGAACGCACCCTGACCACCGTCGCCAACGCCGCCGTGCGTCCGATCGTCGGTCGTTACGTCCGCAACCTGCGTGAACGCCTGCGCAGTATCGGCATGCAAGGCCGCATCTCCCTGCTGCGCTCCGACGGCGGCTTGATGTCGTCCGAGAGCTCCGAAGAACATCCGGTTTCCCTCCTGATGTCCGGCCCCGCTGGTGGTGTGACCGGTGCCCTGTGGGTCGCCAAGAACGCTGGCCTCAAGAACATCCTCACCCTGGATGTGGGCGGAACCTCCACCGACGTCGCCCTGATCGAACACGGCGAACCCCGTCTGGTGCGTACCACCGAAGTCGGCCACCTGTCCGTACGGGCTTCCGCCCTTGACGTCAAGACCGTCGGTGCCGGTGGTGGCTCGATTGCCAAGATTCCGCAACTGACCAAAGCCCTGCGCGTCGGTCCTGAATCGGCTGGCGCCAAGCCCGGTCCCGCCTGTTACAGCAAAGGCGGCGTCCTGCCGACTGTGACCGACGCCAACGTCGTGCTCGGCTATCTGCCCGAGAACTTGTTGGGCGGTACCTTCAAGCTCGATCGTGAAGCCGCCAAGGTGGCGGTACAGACCATCGCCGATGCCCTCGGGATCGAGTTGCACGAAGCTGCCCGCGGCATCATCGACATCGTCAACGAGAACATGTTCGGTGCCCTGCGCATGATCTCCGTGCAACAAGGCTACGACCCGCGCGACTTTGCCCTGATGGGCTTTGGCGGTGCCGGTCCGCTGCACGCCAACGCCGTCGGCAAGCTGATGAACTCCTGGCCCGTCGTCTCGCCCGTCTCCCCCGGTGTGCTGTGCGCCCTCGGTGACGCCACCACCCGCATGCGGACCGAAACCGCACGTTCCTTCTCCAAGCGCATCTCCTCGACCTCCGACCAGGAAGTCAAAGCGCTGATGGACGAAATGCGCGAACAGGTCACCGGCGTGCTCAAGGCTGATGGTATTGATCCCGCTGATGTCGAAATCCGCTACGAAGTCGACATCCGCTATCACGGTCAGGCCTTTGAAGTGCCGATGCAAGTGATCCTGTCGCAATTCAGCACCAGCAGCAAAGACTTTGGTCTGAAACAAGTCGCTGCCGCCTTTGATGCCGAGCATCACCGCCTGTTCACGTTCAACATGGATGCCGAACAGGAACTGGTCAATCTGCGTGCCGTCGCCCTGGGCAAATCGCTCGAGTTGCCGTCGCTGGAAATTCCCAAGGGCAACGGTAATCCGATTGCCGCCAAGCTGCGTGATCATGAAGTCTGGATCGACGGCAAGGTCCGCCCCGCAGTGATTTATGACCGCAGCAAACTCAGGGCAGGGGATGTGCTACCCGGACCGGCGATCGTGACCGAAATGGACTCCACGACCCTGATCCTGGCTGATTGCGTCGGCAAGGTTGACGCCTTCGGCAACATCCTGATTAATCTCGCCTGATCCCGCTGCATTCAGAACATCAAGAACAGGAAATCCCATGCCAGCAACTATTCTGCAAAGTAATGCCACCCCCCTGCAAACCGTCCCGGTGGATCCGATCTCCCTGGACATTATTGAAAACGCCCTGCGCAACGCCCGCGTCGAAATGGACGCCACGCTGTTTCGCACCGCCCTCTCGCCCGGCATTCGCGAACAGGGCGACGCCTTCCCCCTGATTGCCGACCGTCACGGCAAGATGGTGGTCGGTCAGTTCGGCTCCTTCATCGGCGGCTTCATCAAAGCCTATAAAGGCGAAATCGAAGAAGGCGATGTCATTCTCCTCAATGACCCGTATTCGTGCGAAGGCGCCATCAGCCACAACAATGACCAACTGATCATCACCCCGGTCTACCGCAACGGTCGCCTGATTGCCTGGGCTGCCATGTTCGGTCACATGACCGACGTCGGCGGCAAGGTACCCGGATCGCTGCCGACCAATGCCGGTTCAATCTTCGAAGAAGGTCTGCGTCTGCCCCCGGTCAAGCTGTACCGCAAGGGCGAGCTGCAAACCGAAATCGTC
>JANYFL010000005.1 GCA_025362735.1 Betaproteobacteria bacterium
CGGTTACTGGGGCTGGTTAACGGGTTCGCTGATAGGGCTCGTTACAGGGGTTACGGGGATTCGGGCGCGCTGACGATCATAAGGCCTTCTCCCCGTTCTTCCTCTGCTCGCCTCTTATCATACTCGCAGGGCGATCAGGCCCCATCAAGTCAATTGCTCCTTTCTGTGAGCTTATGAAACAGTTACGTTTTGTGAATCCGCACAGCAAACAGTTAGACTTGCGAATGAATGGCAAAATGTTGGCCGCACGTCAACAAAACTCTTACTAACTATATTTTCATGAGGCACTAAATGAGCGTCGACAACACAGGTGAACCCGTCGTTACCGACAAACTGATTGTTCATCGTCGCGATCTTCCGCAGCAAACTGTCTACTCTTGGGCACGTGATGGAAAAATGCTGAGTGCGTGGTCCGCGGATCGTAACGTCGTACCGGTTGACGGTACCGAGATTCATTTAAGAATTATCGCTTTCCCCGGCGGCTCCATTCGCGAGATCCATCTCAACACGAGCGCCCGCACGCATCCACATGACAGTTATGAGGATGTGTTGTTCTATCAGATTGACGGACGTCGCGTGCAGATGTGCAAGGAACATTCACACGAAGTGAACCCCGGTGACGTGACCTTGGAACCTGCGGGCATTGAGCATTCGACCTACCAGTTGATTGGTGGTCTTTTTCTCGAATTTGCCTTTCCAGCGCCATTGCAACCAGAGGCTGAGGCGACCTGGATTAATCGGGATCAGGTGCAAGCGATTGAGGTTGCAGAATGGATGCAAGATGGCAGGACGGTACGCGGTTTCGGCGACTTTACAGTCACCGCGCCAGCCGGCGCAGCGTTTTACTCGGTGCGTAAATTCGACCTTCCGCGCTACCCGTTATTTGAGACGACTGTAGCAAGGGGAACAAAGCTTTTGCCGCGCAAGGACCTTATTGATCAACTGTACTACGTGGTCAGTGGCAAATTGAATGCAATGGTCTCTGATGCCAGAGGTGAGATACGCGACGAGGTCATGTCGGGTGATTCCATACGCACCGTGGGGGAGCACAGTTACCAGTTCACCGCTTTGGAAGACAGCGTGCTCGTCCACACTGCCATTCCCTCAAGCGCGCTCTGAAATCAATGCAGAATCACCTCGGACTTGGTTGCCACAGCTTTACTTGACAACCATTTGTCCCGCGATGAATTAAGCCCTCGGCATACACACCAAAGTAAAACTACGATGATGGGGCAAATGACGAGCAGACTCAGAATGCCCATTTGCAGCGAGTCAGTAATCGTTGCGATCTTGCCTGAAAAATAAGGTCCAAGCGCAGACCCGATCATCGTTGCACCAAGGCCATGCGTGGCCATGATGGTTCCACGAAGTTTGGGCGGTACGAAATCCTGCATTGCGCTGACTGCTGAGGCACCCCAAAGCTGGAGCGTGAAAACCATACAGCCATTCAATACCGCAAATACAGTGAAACTCTGGGTGAACATCATCGCAATGATGAATGGAATCGGCAGGACCGCTGAGAGCATCGATACAAATACGCGACCACGAGGATCTCGCTGATACCACAGATCGGAAAGGCGCCCGCCCGCAATCAATCCCAAAGCTGCGACAACCGCAGTCGGCAACCCAATCGCCAAGCCGACCTCTTCTTTACCAACTGCAAAGGTACGTAACGCGTAGGGCGAGACCCAGAACAGCAATGAAACGGTCAATGCAGCCAGTGCGCCGAATCCACCAATCGCAAATAAAACGGTGCGGGAACCCCAGATAAAGGAATACGTTTCCGGATCGCGCGCGCGCAAGCGCTGCACCCATGACGAGACAGCATAGATCCCCAACCCGTAGGCACACCATTGTGCAACGTCCCCCGTGCCATAGATCAGCAAGGCGGCAGCCAAAGTCACTCCAATAAACACCATCAGATTGACCTTAAGGCCACCTGGGATACGTGAAGCACTCCAGAAAGTTAGTGGCGGAACGATTGCAGCCAGTTCCAGGCCGAAGGTACGCCAGGCACCCGGCTGGACGGCTGGCTCATAAGTACCATCGCTCGCGCCGCGCATTGGTTCGCGCATCATGAAAACAAGAATGGCGAGCAGAATGCCGGGCAAGCCTACGGTCAGGTAAGCGGCCTGCCAGCCAACCAGTCCGAAAGGGCCACTTCCTGCCGGATAGACACGATTCCAGTTCGCGGCGACCCAGCCACCGATTGGCAGACTGAGTGAGCCACCAACGATGGAGGCGGCAGCATAGAGTGCATTGACCAGGGCACGCCGATTCTTGGGAAAAAGGTCACCAAGCATTGACCATCCGGCAGGTGTGGCGCTCGACTCGCCAATCGCCACGCCCATCCGCCCGATCACTAACATCGCGTAGGTGGTTGCGAAACCTGAAAGCGCGGTCATCGACGACCAGATGAAAAGTCCGATGGCAATCAGCCTGCCGCGATACCAAAGATCAGCCAGTCGTCCAAACGGAATGCCGAAGAGTGAAAAAAAGATCGCGAAGGCAGTTCCATAAAGAAATCCCAGATCCGCATCGGTGATATGCAGGTCAGCCTTAATGTCTTGCGCAAGGATCGAGATGATCTGCCGGTCGATCACATTGATGATGTAGACCGCGATCAAGAGACCAAGCGAATACCAGGCGTAGGGGCCGCCGAGCTTCGGGGCCGCCTGCGGGTTTGTTGAATTGTTGGAAGCTTGCATAGGTTTGTGTGCCTATCTGACTGGATGCCGTTAGAGGTTAATTAATTATTGCGGCTGATTGATAAGACTTTTGTTTAAATTATGAATACAACTCAAGCAAGCTCGCACCTTATCGCGGCGCGTTGAATGGCGCTTAACTTATCCGTGTAGTGACAAATGATGATACTGCGATCAACCGGAAAATCAGCGGCACGCTCGAATTGTGCTCGCTTGGCGATCAGACTGCCGCAACGAGATCGCAGTCCCCTTTGACCGGCAAAACATGTTGTATATTGATTCGCCATTTCAATACACGGAACTCTTGCTGATTCGTGGCAACAAATGAGCGATGTACGCCAAGATCATTTTTAACTATTTTATGAGGCCTTAAATGGGTGTGGATAGTCCCATCAAGCAAGCCGTTACGGACAAACTGATCGTCCATCGCCGCGACAATCCGCAGCAGACCGTCTATTCTTGGGCGCGTGACGGGAAAATGCTGAGCGCGCAGGCTCAGGATCGCAATGTCGTGCCGATTGACGGCACCGAAATCCACATCAGAAGAATTCACTTCCCCGGCGGTTGGATCCGCGAGATTCATCTCAATACCAGTGCACGCACCCATCCACATGACAGTTATGAGGATGTGTTGTTCTATCAGATTGATGGCCGTCGCGTGCAGATGTGCAAAGAACATTCGCATGAGGTGAACCCCGGTAGCGTGACGTTGGAGCCTGCGGGCATTGAGCATTCAACCTACCAGTTGATTGGCGGCCTTTTCCTCGAATTTGCTTTTCCGGCGCCTCCGCAACCGGAGGCCGAGGCGACCTGGATTGACCGGGATCAGGTGCAGCCGATTCAGATTGCCGAATGGATGGACGGCGCCAAGCTTGTCCGCGGTTTCGGCGACTTTACGATTACTGCGCCAGCCGGTGCTGCATTTTATTCGGTGCGCAAATTCGACCTGCCGCGCTACCCATTATTTGAGACCAGTGTGCCACGAGGAACAGAGCTCTTGCCACGCAAGGATCTGGTTGATCAACTGTATTACGTGGTCAGCGGCAAACTCAACGCGACCATCACGGCGCCTGAAGGGGAAACGCGTGATGAGGTGGTAACGGGGGACTCCATCCGAACTGTGGGCGGTCATAGCTACCAGTTCGTTGCCCTGGAAGACAGTGTGCTGGTCCATACCGCAGTCCCCTCAAACATTTTTTAAGATCGCCTTGTTACTGATCTATTTGTCACGTGAGGCTTTGAGTCCTCGACAGACACACCAGAGAAGAAATAGCACAATCGGGCAGATGACCAGCAGACTCAATATCCCGAGCTGAAGCGAGCCGGTAATGGTGGCGACCTTGCCTGAAAAATAAGGTCCCAGTGCCGAGCCGATCATCGTTGCTCCAAGCCCATGCGTTGCCATGATCGTTCCGCGCAGTCTTGGCGGGACGAATTCCTGCATTGCGCTGACGGCAGAAGCGCCCCAGAAATGCAGCGTCACCACACCGCAGGCATTCAGGACTGCAAACATGATGAAACTCTCGGTGAACATCATTGCCAGCAAAAATGGAACCGGCAATATGACCGAGAGCATCGATACAAATACGCGACCGCGCGGATCTCGCTGCACCCAGAAATCAGAAAGCCGTCCGCCTACGATCAATCCTATTGCCGCGGCTGTCGCGGTGGGTAAGCCAATCGCCCAGCCGACCTCCTCTTTACCTACTGCAAAAGTACGCAGCGCATAGGGGGAAACCCAGAAATGGATTGAAACGGAGAATGCCGCCAACGCGCCGAAGCCAGCGATCGCAAATAAAACAGTGTGCGAACCCCAGATGAATGAATAGGTTTCCGGATCACGCGCGCGCAAGCGCTGCACCCACGACGAGACCGAATAAATCCCGAACCCGTAGGCACACCATTGTGCGACGTCCCCAGTCCCATAGATCATCAAAGCGGCCACTACAGCCACCCCGACAAACACCATCAGATTGACTTTAAGGCCACCTGGAATTCGCGATGCACTCCAGAAAGTCAGAGGCGGAAGGATTGCGGCGATTTCAAGGCCGAACGTACGCCATGCGCGCGGCTGAACCGGTGCCTCTGCGGTGCCATCGCTCGCGCCACGCATCGGTTCACGCATAAAAAAAACAAGAATGGCCAGCATGAGGCCGGGCAGACCTACGGTGAGGAACGCAGCCTGCCAGCCCACCAAACCCAGCGGGCCGGTTCCGTCAGGATAGACACGATTCCAGTTTGCGGCGACCCATCCGCCAATCGGCAAACTGAGCGAACCGCCAATAATGGCAGCGGAAGCGTAAAGTGCGTTGACCAGCGCACGCCGATTCTTGGTGAAGAGATCACCGAGCATGGACCAGGCGGCAGGTGTTGCACTGGATTCACCGATGGCCACACCGGTTCGAGCAACGACCAGCATCGCGTACGAAGTCGCAAAGCCCGATAGCGCTGTCATCGACGACCAGAAAAAGAGTCCGATCGCAATCAGCCGACCGCGATACCAAAGATCAGCCAGGCGCCCAAAAGGAATACCGAAAAGTGAATAAAAAATCGCGAACGCCGTGCCGTAAAGAAATCCCAAATCGGCGTCGGTAATGCCCAAGTCGACTTTAATGTCCTGAGCAAGAATCGAAATGATCTGCCGGTCGATCACATTGACGATATAGACCGCCATCAAGAGGCCGAGCGAATACCAAGCGTATGGTCCGCCAAGCTTCGGTGCAGTCGGCGAATTAGTTGAAGCGTTGGAAGCTTGCATAGGCTTGTATGAAGGTTAGGTCAACGGAGCCCACCATTAAGGCAGGCGCGGCTCTAATGCCACCCAAACCTTTGTGGGTTGAAGTGGCATGTTGCTTCCACTAGAAACAGGCAGCGTTTGACGCATCAGCGCGAATGTGGACTCAGAACAGGAGCAGCCACTCATGCTGCCCTTGCATCTCCAGCACGACAAGCGCTCACAGACCTCGCATCTGAAAAAAGCCAACTATGCTGATGCGGGGTGGGCAGGCCCAAGCCTGCCGAAAGAAACTGGGGCGAGCGGTCATCGATACCGCTCGCCCGCTGTTGGATCAGAACTCGAGCAAATTCTCGCGCAGGGTTTGATGTTTGTACTCGGTTCGTACCAGTCCGCGCTTTTGCAGGATTGGCACCAGACCATCCAAAATTTCTGCGAGATAACGACGTGTTAAAGGCCGGGCATGCATCAAGAAGCCATCGCCACCGATTTCTTCGATCGCGGCTTGCATCTTGTCTGCGACTTGATCGGGAGTGCCAATCAGTTTGAGCGAAGTCGTTTCTTGTTCAGACAGCGCTTCGCGCAAGGTGCGGCCACCTTTGGAAAGATTGACAATCGCTTGGGTGATGCCGCGGAAACCTTCGGTGTAAGTTTCGGGATCGATCTCGGGCAAGGGTTTATCCAGATCATATTTCGACCAGTCATGGCCGGTATGCAAGGTCAAACGTCCAAGCCGTTGCTTCAGGATTTGTGGCGTCATCCCGACGATTTCAAGATAGCGCTGTTGTGCGGCTTCCTCAGTGTCTGCAACCACCGGGCTAATCAGGAACATGACCCGAATATCTTTCGGATCGCGGCCATGCGCAATAGCGCGCTTATGGATATCGTCGCGGAAATCTTTCAAGACCTTCACACTGTTTTGTCCGAACGAGGAACACAGGATGATGTCCGAATGTTTGGCTGCGAAATCGCGGCCTGTCGGCGAAGAACCCGCCTGACAGATGACCGGACGTCCTTGTGGCGAGCGTGAAACGTTCAGGGGGCCGCGCGATTTGTGCCACTTGCCATTGAACTCAAATTCACGGAATTTTGAAGGATCGACGTAGCGTCCAGTTTCCCCATTCATCTCATAAGCATCGGGCTGCCATGCATCCCAGAGTTGCTTGACCAGATCAAGCATTTCATCGGCACGTGCATAGCGCTCGTCATGCGGTGGCTGCTTTTCGTTACCGAAGGCCTGTGCCGCCCAATCTTCGCTCGAGGTAACAACGTTCCATCCAGCGCGTCCACGCGAGATATGGTCAACCGACGCGATCTGTCGCGCCAGCAGGAATGGCGGATAAAACGAACTCGAAAACGTGCCGATAACGCCCAGCTTTTGCGTATTGGCCGCCAACAACGTAATCACGGGCAAGGGGTCAAGCCGGGGTTCCAGATTTTGCTTGTCGTTACTCAGAACAACGTGGTCTTCGATCATGATGAAATCGAAACACATTCTTTCCAACGACTTGACCATGTCAACCAGAAAGGAACCCGTCTCCCAAATAGTCGGATTAATGTCGTTTCCCGCCCACCGGTCTGGCCCGTTCGCTGTCCAGCCGTGAGCTCTTGGATTAGTAAACCATGCGAGATGAAACATTTGTCCTCCTGAATAATTAAAAATGAGCCGCGTCTAAACCTAAGTGCTAAGTCTAAGCGGCCAGAACGTAAATGGTATCGATTAAAACTAGAACATCCATGATATCGATCAAAAACCAGCCGATTTCGTATGCTGCAACAATGCTTTTTTAGTGCGCCGGGGCACTCGTTGTTTTAAGAATCGCATCCAGTTCAACCATATCTTCAGCGCTCGGTTCCCACGTTGCTGCAGCAGCGTTCGAGGCAATCTGGGTAGCCTTGGTTGCACCAGTGATGACTGATGATACGGCTTTTTGCGCCAACAGCCCGCCTACCGCGATATCCACCAGACTACGACCGCGAGCCTGAGCATAGGTCAACAAGTTTTCGATCAGATCGTAAACCTTGTCGTCAATCGTACGGCCTGCCAAACGTGTATCGGGCGGAACCGGACTATTGCGGCGATATTTTCCCGTCAGCAAACCATTCGCCAGAGGAAAATAAGGGAGCAAGCCGACACCGAATTTTTCACAAGCAGGCAAAAGTTCCACTTCTGCAGAACGTTCAATCAGACTGTAATGATTCTGGGCCGAGATGAAACGCTCGCAACCCTGGGTCTTCGCGATCCAATTGGTATCGGCGACTTGCCAACCCGTGAAATGCGACGAGCCGATATAACGAACCTTGCCCTCCAATACGAGCTCATTCAACGCGTAAAGCGTTTCTTCGATCGGTGTACGTGGATCAGGCCAGTGCATCTGATAGAGATCGATATAGTCGGTCTTCAGGCGGCGCAGGCTACCTTCACAAGCTTGACGAATATAGCGACGCGAGCCCCAGGCAATATCATGCCGCGTGTCCATACCCGAGCCCCATTTGGTCGCCAGGACCACTTGATGGCGCCGGTTTCCCAAGATTTCACCAAGGAATGACTCCGAACCGCCTTGACCGTACACATCGGCGGTATCGAACAAATTAACGCCAGCATCGAATGCCGCATCGACGACCGCACGAGTTTGCTCGAGGTCCATGAGACCGTAAACCGTGCCGCTGGCTGCATTGATCGCATTGCCACCAAAATTATTGCACCCCAAACCGACCACCGATACGGTCAGGCCAGACTGGCCAAGTTGCCGATATTTCATAGTTTTAGTTTTCCCTTCGGTTTACAAACGACTGTACCTTGATCGCTTGCAAGCATCATATGCCCACGTTTTGCAATCCAAAACAGCAGAGGCTGTCTAGTACAGTAACGTATCACGCGAAAAATGTACGCACATACTGTCCTGAAAAAAACGTTCACCACGCGGACAATCAGCTTCCATAATTGGTTGCGCCTCGCGCCTCCTTTTCTGTCAGCGTCCCTTTCTATCCACCAGCCGGGCTACCCGAAAACCCATTTCAGCTCCATGAAAATCGGCTTTGATGCCAAAACGGACAGCCGCCCGCGCGCTCCAGGGAACGTCATTCCAGGCACCTCCACGGACAATGTGCTGACTACAATCGCCATCCACTGATTTGTTGCTATTGGACGACGCGCTTGTGTAGTCGGGCTTCCAGCAATCGTCTACCAACTCCCAAGCGTTACCGATCATGTCAAACAGCCCAAAGTCATTTGGACGATATGAACCGACCGGAGCGGTATAAACACGACCATCATCACAAGTCAGGTACTGAAACGGAACTATGGCGGGATACTTTGCCTTGAGTGTTGCATCGGCCAGATTGCCAAAAGCACATCCTTCGGCAACGGAATCACCCCAGTAGTGGGCAGTTGTCGTGCCTGCGCGCGCGGCGTATTCCCATTCGGCCTCCGTCGGTAAACGATAAGCCTTGCCTGTGATCTTGCTCAGCCACTGGGTATAGGCAGTGGCGTCCTCCCAGGACACGCAGACCACCGGATCACGCGAGGTCTGGGCAAAACCAGGGTTTTTCCAGCTGTGTCCGTCAACTTGACGCCAGCTCTCACTCGGCACGATCTCAGCGTCTGAAAGTTCGGGCTTCAGCCAGAGACAGGAAGTCGGGTCAGGACGCCCAGTGGCAGCAACGAAGCGCGCGTACTCATCCCGTGTCACCTCGTAACGCGCGATGGCGACTGCGGCGACCGTAACCTCATGCTGAGGCAGAGATCGACCACGCAAGCTGGGGCGCACGCCTTCGCGTTCCTCTTCTTCGGCTGAAGCACCCATCAAGAAATGGCCTGCAGGAAGAACCACCATCTCAGGACAGTGCGCGCAATCGCGGATGACTGCTTTGGACGCCGCTGCAGTCGAAACAGTTTTACCAGCCGCCATAACGGCTGAGCAAAAGAGAACTGCGGTAAAACCCAGGTAGAACACGAGCAATTTTTTCATGACCCACGCCTCAATCTATTAAGAGCCTCGTTGAAATGCTTTTTGGTTTTAAATTATTAGCTAGATAATAACTGGCTAATAACTAGTACTTACTTCGATCCTTCATCAAGGTTTTAAAATGAATAGTAGTCCAATCGTGAGGGCATCAAAGCCACGCTTTAGATTCTTGCTTATCGTGTTGATGTTGCTCGTTGCGGTTGCAGTTGCAGTTGCTGTCGGAGGCTTCTGGTGTGTATGGAGCTTACAACCGAAACCTCTACTCGCGCCAAAAGCAGCTTTATTGCCGCCGCCAACCATACCGCCTGGATCAGAGTGGAAAAGTTTTGCCGCCGACGACGGTGCAACTCAATATTCGCCGCTCTCACAAATCAATCCGGATAACGTAACCAGCCTTAAAGTGGCCTGGACTTATCGTACGGGCGAAGCCACGCGTCACGCTGCCGATCTCGGCCACAGCTCGTTTCAGAATACGCCCATCCTCGCAGGTGGCTCATTGATTGTCTGTACACCCTGGTCACGGATCATCGCGCTTGATCCGGCGACAGGCAAAGAAAAATGGACCTTCGATCCGCAGATGACAATGAAGCAACCCGGCTGGCAGAAATACATGTGTCGCGGTGTAGCCGCATGGACCGACCCTGAAGCACCTGCAGATGCGCCCTGTGCTGAACGCTTGCTATTCGGCACTAATGATTTACGCATCTTTGCAATTGACGCCAAGACCGGACAACGCTGTACCGGCTTTACAGCCAACGGTGAGATTCAGGCAACGGTACCGGAAGGCGAACTTTTTCCGGGGGAAGTTCAGTTCAACGCCCCACCCGCCGTTGTGAACGGCGTCATGATCATCGGGTCGATGGTGGCCGACGGTGCCCGCCGCCAATCACCGCATGGCATCGTGCGCGCCTACGATGCCCGCACCGGTGCGCAAAAATGGATTTTTGATCCGATTCCCAATGATCCCAATGATCCGGCATGGGCCACATGGAAAAACGATGGCGCACTTAAGTTCGGCAGTGCGAATGTTTGGGCCGACATGTCGGTCGACGCCAAGCGCAACCTGGTCTTTCTGCCAACGACGAGCCCTTCATCCGATGGCAACGGCAGCGAGCGTCATGGCGACAATCGTCACGCCAATTCCACCATCGCACTCGACGCAAGCACAGGAAAAATTGTTTGGGAATATCAGATCGTCCATCATGACTTATGGGACTACGATCTTCCCACCGCGCCGCTACTGACCGACCTGACAATCGAAGGGCAAACCAGACCCGCTGCAATCCAGTTGACCAAAATGGGTTTGGTGTTCGTGTTTGACCGTGACACGGGCAAACCACTTTTTCCAGTGGAAGAAAAACCGGTCGCACAAAGCGATGTGCCGGGCGAACAGACTTCGCCGACTCAACCGTTTCCGACAACGATGCCATCGCTGATGGAAACGCGATTCACTTCCGAACCGGGTTGGGGCTTCACCTTTTGGGACCAGAATGCCTGTCGCCATGAATTGGTGCAGTCGCGATCACTCGGTCTCTACGGGCCGAAAAGCAAACAGGGAACGATCCTGTATCCATGGTCCAGCGGCGGCTCGAATACGGGCTCGCGCGCTTACGACCCCCAGCGCAAGCTCTTGATCGCGAGCGTGATTCGTAGCGTCGGCGTCATCGTGCAGAAGGAAGCGGGCAGTTCTGAATTGGCTGTCACCCACAAGGCCGGTGATGGGAAGCCGCCTGTGTCGGGGGTCTTGCTGTCGCCCTTCGGCGCGCCATGCGGAACACCGCCTTGGGGAATGTTGATGGCACTCGACATCGAGAAGCAGAAAATCGTATGGCAAGTCCCTCTTGGCAGTATCGAGAAATTGTTGCCGCTACCGATTCCGTTGCGCTTCGGGACGCCGATGCGCGGCGGTCCCATTGTCACCGGTGGGGGACTGGTCTTTGTGGCGGGGACGATGGACGATGCCATCCGTGCCTTCGATACCGCTACTGGCGAAGAACGATGGAAGGCGCATCTGCCTGCCGGTGGTCAGGCCACGCCAATGACCTATATGGCGAATGGAAAACAATACGTAGTGATTGCAGCAGGTGGCCATGCATGGATGAAAACCAGGCTGGGCGACTATGTAGTGGCCTATGCCCTCGATAAATGAAGCGAGGCAATTTTTCTTACTCACCTAAACGAAGCACCCCGGTTCATTCGTCTCTAAAGGGAATTGCCATCGGCGCGACGATGAATGATGCCTTTCGCGTCTTTGGCACCGATACCAGTCACGAAGTTTTCAAGACTCACTTTTTCGCTGAAGGACAAGCGACGTCTATGATCTATCGATGACCCATCCATGACCCATAGGGCAGATGAACGACAATATGTGGTGATTGCCGCAGGCGGGCACGATACGATGAAGACCAAAATGGGCGATTATCTGATCGCATACGCCTTGCCACGCAAAAAATAGATGGACTAAGAGATTAAGGAGAACAAGATGAAACAACGCCGTTTGGGCAAGAACGGGCCACTCGTTTCTGCCATTGGTCTGGGTTGCATGGGCATGAGCATCGCGTATTCGAATCGTGATGATGAGGAATCGATTGCGACGATTCATCGGGCGCTCGATCTCGGCATCAACCTGCTCGACACCGCTGAAATCTACGGACCCTTCGTCAATGAAGAATTGGTCGGACGCGCCATCAAAGGCCGACGCGATCAGGTGTTCATCGCGACCAAATTCGGCATTGTTCCGAACCCCGGTCCTGCACCTGCAAGAAGCAAAGATGGCAGACCCGACTGCGTTCGCAGCTCTTTGGAAGGCAGTCTCAAGCGACTGGGGGTGGAGACGATTGACCTCTACTATCAGCACCGCCCCGATCCGGATACGCCGATTGAGGAGACCGTTGGCGCTTTGGCCGATCTGGTCAAGGCGGGCAAGCTGCGTTACATCGGCTTGTCCGAAATGACGGTCGAAATGCTTGAGCGGGCACACAAGATCCATCCGATTACCGCCGTGGAAAGCGAATATTCGCTCTGGTCACGCGATCCGGAGGAAGACGGTGTGCTCGCCGCATGCCGACGCCTCGGCATTGGCTTTGTGCCTTACAGTCCGCTGGGTCGAGGTTTTTTGACCGGTGCTATCACGAAGCCGGAGGATTTCGCCGAGGATGATTTCCGGCGCACCCAACCGCGCTACCAGGGTGAGAATTTCTTCAAGAATCTGGCCTTGGTCACCAAAGCACAGGAGCTTGCGCACCGCGTCGGCTGCACGCCAGGCCAACTTGCACTGGCCTGGGTGCTTGCGCAAGGCGAAGACCTCGTTCCGATTCCCGGCACCAAGCGCCGCAAATATTTGGAAGAAAACATTGGTGCTCTCGACGTCCATTTAAGTGCGGAACTGGTTGCAGAACTTGACGCCGTTTTTCCGGCCGGAGCTGCAGCCGGCAGGCGTTGAATTCATAGCTGATGATTCATGGAATGCATTCCGAACGCATCAAGCAAATGATTTTGGCAAAATGCTAATGTGTGTTCTGTTTCTGATTTCGTCCCTCCTTGCAGCCATAAGAAAGAGCATTCAATGACTCCCAATTACTTTGATCGATTTCCCAATATTGCGTTGAAGCGCGATGAACGCGGCATTCTTGAAATGCGCCTGCACAGTGATGGTGGCGTTTTCCGGTTCAGCGCAAGCGCGCGCACTCAAATCGTTGAAGCCTTCAATGAAATCGGCCGTGACCGCGACAATCGCATCGTTATTTTTACCGGCACCGGCGATATCTGGTGCGGCGAATTTGATCGCCGTCCACACGTCAGTCCTGACCCTTCATTGAATCTTGCAGAACGCTGGAATATCCAATACTGGGAAGGACGCAAGCTGCTGCAGAACATGCTTGATATCGATGTCCCGATGATTGCCGCCGTCAACGGCCCGGCCTTGATTCATAGCGAGTATCTGCTGACCTGCGATATTGTTCTGGCTGCCGAGAATGCGGCGTTTCAGGATTTGCCGCATCTCAACAATGGCGTTTCGCCCACTGATGGCGTTCATGTCCTGTGGCCGCATGTTCTGGGGCCGGTGCGAGGCAATTATTTTCTGCTCACGCAACAGCGCATCGAGGCTGCAGAAGCCCTCACCCTTGGCGTATGCAATGAGGTGCTGCCGGCTGACGCGCTGCTTAACCGTGCCTATCAGATTGCCGGCAAGCTGGCTGAACAGCCCACTTCAACCCTGCGCTTTGCACGCATCGGTCTCACGCAACGATTGAAGAAGTTATTGACCGAAGAGCTTTCTCTGGGTCTTGCGGTCGAAGGACTCTCGGCACTCTCTAAAGTGGTGTGATTGGTCAGCACCTGCCCATTTGTCAAGGACAGTCATGAACCAGAAATCTGAAATCAAAATCGGCGTTGTCGTTCCTGCGGGCAGCATTGTCCATGAGCGGGAATTCAAGCGCCTGCATAATGAGGGCGTGCAGTTTCGTTTTCTGGGCTTTGCCTACCCGATGAATAGCAGCGACTTCTGCACGGATTTTGCCAAGGCGATGCTTCCACCGATTGAGGAATTCAAGGCCTGGGGCGCAGAACTCGTGTTGATCGGCTGCACGACCGCGACCATGGTCTGCAACGCCGAATCATGGCGCACTGACCTTGAAAAAATTGCCGGGGTCCCGATTGTCACGGCGGCCAGTGCTTCACGCGATGCGATCGCCGCATTCGGTGCGAAATCCTTGGCCATCGCATCACCTTATGGCGACCGGGCCAATGCGACTGTTGCGACCTTCATCAAATCGCTGGGCGTGGAGATTGCGGTACTCAAGGGACAGAATATTGATCGCACCCTCGACAACTGGTTTGCACAGGCTCCCAGGATGACCGGCCAGGATGCCCTTGAATTCAGCCTGACCGTCGACGTTCCCGAGGCTCAGGCAATGTATTTGCCTTGCACGGGTGTGGATACTCTGGAAGCCATTGAACCGTTCGAGCAAAGGACCGGCAAGCCGGCATTCAGTTCTGTGCAGGCGGGTTACTGGGCCAGCTTGCGTCGGCTCGGTTTTGACGGTCGTCAACAAGGTTACGGCCGTCTATTGGAAGTGTGGGATTTTTGAGCGTCTGTGATACTGAATCACCCTCGATTCAGTATCACGATGTTTCAAGCACAGTTGCTGAAATCAAAGCAACTGTCTTCAATCTCACTTACGGCAGATCACGCGCCAAACGCAAACTCTCCGAGTTGGCATGCTGATCGGGTGAAACGGGACCCGCACGGTGCGCGGCACGCACCAGCGATGGCGCGCTGTAATAGGCACCACCTCTCAACATATGTTCCTTGCAGCCGGGTTCTGCCCAGGCGGATCCGTCGGTCGGCGCGCCGTTGTAGTCGGGATGAAAGCAATCCGCAACCAGTTCGTAAACGTTCCCGAACATGTCATACAGCCCCCAGGGATTGGGCGGATAACTGCCGACTTCCTGTGTGAACGAACGCGGTGAATTGCAAACCAGTTCATCCTGCAAACTCTTGGGCCTGCCGAGACGATCAAATGTTTCTGCCGACATGAAGTTGGCCAGCTTGCATCCGGCGACGGCCGAGTCACCCCAGTAGCGCGCGGTCTTGGTTCCTGCTCGTGCGGCATATTCCCATTCTGCCTCGCTCGCGAGACGGTAGGGTTTTCCAGTCTTTTGCGCGAACCACTTCACGAAATCGTTTGCATCATTCCAGCTCAGACAAGCGACAGGATGATTGTCGTTTTGATAAAAGCTGGTGTTGCGCCAGGAAAATGGGGGGCGATCATGCCAATTGTCTTCTTCACGATTGAAAGCACCACAGCCGCCTACGGGATCGGGCCGCTTCGTATCGGCAACAAATTGTGCGTACTGGCCGCGCGTCACTTCGGTCCGGGCCAACGCGAAAGCCTTTTTAAAAGTAACCCGATGAATCGGTCCTTCGCGGTCGAAGAATTTGGGAATCACACCTTCGCGTGTTCGCTCTTCGACGGTTGAACCCATGTCAAAAGATCCCGGCGGAATCACCACCATTTCAGGACAATCGGCGCAGTCCTTGAATGTCTTGATTGCAGACGCTGTGGTTTCTTTAACCTGTTGGGCACCCGCGGCAAAAGAAATGACTGCGCTCGAAACCATGAAAACCGCAGTAAACAGTGTGGAAAAAAGTCGGCGATGAGACATGTTGACTCCTGTGTTTTATTTATTCGCTTCGGGCAAAAGCTTTATTTTGAAGATGGGGTATTCGATGCATCTGGATCGCGCGCAACTCGAAATCCGATGCTGCTGCTGCGATTGGTCGGAGCAAGCCAGAATCGATTGGCCGAACGCAAAACATTTGGATAGTTGTGCCACGAACCGCCGCGAATCACGCGACGCTTGCACTGTGCTTCGTCCGGCAACGGGGCGTCATAACGCTCGCGGAAACATTCTCCGGTCCATTGCCAGGCATTGCCCAGCATGTCATGCAAGCCGAAAGGGTTGGCCGGAAAATGCTTGCCCGGATTGGTCCCGCCATAACCGTCATCACACGTCAGATTGGCCTGCGCATCACCAGGATTGTCTCGATCAAAACTCCGGTCAGCACCGTTCGCGTAACGACAAAGGTCAGTAGTGCTGTCGCCCCACCAGCGCGCCGTAGTTGTTCCCGCACGTGCGGCGTACTCCCACTCTTCTTCGCGCACCAGGCGATAACGATGCCCCGTTTCTTTAGTCAGCCACGCTGCATAGGCAGCCGCATCATTCCAGGTGACGCAAACCGCCGGGTGCTGATCGGTCTGCGCAAAAAGTGGATCGCGATAGGAGCGATTCGTCTGCATGCCCCACTTGCCATGATCGTCAACGGTACAACCTTCAAGCACCGACTGCCTGTCGGTGGCTTTGACGAATCGATCAAACTCGGCAACGGTCACATCATACTTGCCGATTGCAAACGGCTTGCTGAAGACCACCTCGTGTAGGGGGCGTTCAAAGCCCGCTGGTTCGGGCGCGCGTTTCTCGCGGGTTGTCTCTTCCTCGGTCGAACCCATCATGAATCGCCCGGCTGGAATCATCACCAATTCGGGCGCCCATGACTGATCTCGAAAACTGCGGCCGGATTCGGCCGGGTAACCGGACGTGGGGGTTGTCGGTGTGGGGGTTGTTGGTTTCACGCCCGCACAACCAAAGAGCATCACCAGACCGATCAGAAAAAATCCACGCATCCATCACTCCCACTTATCTGCTTCTCTCAGCACAGGCATGGAGATCAACTCGCGCTGCCCATCCACTGCCAGTCCTGAAACCGGCAGTGGGTTGCACTCAACCAAGTATTATTTGGGCTTGCGCTCAACCGGCCAGCCACCACCAGCACCCTTGCCCGTCTCAACGTGGGCAATGATTTCGATCTCGGTGATATAGCCTTTGACGATCTTGAAGCGCTCGGCTTCATGCACGGTATAAGTTCCCTTGGGAACCGTCACAGCGACCTTGTACTCGGAGTCGCCCGCTTTGGTGACACCATCATCATTGGTTTCCTTCAGGTCCACGTCGATTCTAAAAAAGGCGACAACTTCACCCTTGGCTGCGTCCGTGACAAACCTTATTTCGCTCGCCTTTTCAACCATGTGAGTACGGGCGAAGCTTTCACGCACTTCGTGATCGCCCTTGGCATTGGTCAACGCGTTTTCAGTCCGGCGAATGGTGGGAGCAAGGGGAAGCTTTGAACCATCGTGACTGATCAAAGCGCTGACATAGAGTTTTGCAATCTGCTCGATGCATGCTGCGGTCTGTTCAGTACAAGGGGGCTTGGGAGATACTGCAGGAACCGGTGCAATGGTCCCAACCGCATTAGCCGCAGTAGTTATATTGATATTATTAATGACATTCTGCGTAACTGCTGGAGCCGGAGCGGCTGCAGCACCCGCGGTAATCATTGCGATGCCAAGTCCGATTGCAGAATGTGAAAGTGACGGGAACATATTAAATTTTTCCTCCAGGTAGACTTAAAAACATAGAACGCGTCGAACGAACAATCATGGCGATGGCTTTGGTACCTATCATCGATGACAGAACGTTGATTGATTGTTATTCGTCGATATCGACTCGTCCAGCGGTATAAAAATCGTTCCCACCTAGCGAGAATTCGATCTCTGCGCCTACAACGAAGCTCCGCGATTGAAGCCAGCAGGCGTCGTCACGCCTTATTTCAATTCCTGCTTTATCGATCCCAAGCCATCACTTCAGCAAGTGATCCTGGGGAAAAACGTTCGATCGCTGCAATGCTATCGACTGGTATTTCTTCCGCGTTGGAAAGCGGTGCGCCATTGCCCTTGAAAAGGATATGGCCGGGCATACCGTGCATGCCTGTCCAGGTCTGCCATTCGGCAACGAGGTTATGCGCAACCGTATTGGGAATATGGGTGCGAGCCGGATTGTCAAGGTCGGCCGTCAAGCATGCGTAGTCTTCAAAATTGCCTTCCAGCTTGAACCATGAAATGCCCGGCGTCTGAAAGCGCGCGAAGCTTGAAGTCGTGATCCAGGCGTGTGACCCAAGCCGGCGAATTCGCATGTCATACGGCATCTTGGCTTCCGCTTTGTCAGCGGGAGAAACGACACTTGTCGCTGTGGTGTTGAGTTGACGTTCGCTTGCCTTCCCTAACATCGGCGCAGCCGTATCGGTCTTGCCGGTATACGGGTTGGGAATCTTGTCGGTAATTTCGTCGCTGATCGGGTCGCGATAGAACGCCCAGGATTTTTGCCGCATCGTGATGCTGCCATCGGCTTGCTTGATCATTTTTCTTGCCGCAACACCCGAATATCCATAAATGAGCCGGGCAAAATCTTCCAGCTTCACATCATCACCTTGCGGCAAGAAACCCCAGACCGAACCTTGCGTGAAATAGTAAACGGTTCGGCCGGACAGATCGCCGTGCAGCTTGGCCCAGAGCAAGTGGGCTTCAGCCGCGTTGGAAGGGGACAAAGGCTTGGTGAAGGCATGCGATGAAGCTGGTGCAGCTTCAGTCGCACGAGAGAGCGTACCGGTTACGGCAAGTGCCGCTGTCAATTGGAATAGTTCGCGTCGATTCAACATGGCTTGGTCTTTTAAGAATAGAGGATCAGGAAGATTGAAGTTAGGCCACACGCTTGCGCAATTCGAACTTTTGAATTTTGCCGGTTGAGGTTTTAGGCAAGACACCGAAGACAACGGTGCGCGGCACCTTGAATCCTGCCAAATGCTTTTTGCAATGCGCGATGATTTCGGCGTCAGTAACCGTGGCCTCCGATTTGATTTCAACGAAAGCACAAGGCGTCTCGCCCCATTTGACATCCGGCTTGGCAACGACCGCAGCCGCAAGAACAGCGGGATGACGATAGAGCACATCCTCAACTTCGATGCTCGAAATATTTTCGCCACCGGAGATGATGATGTCCTTGCTGCGGTCCTTGATCTTCACATAGCCATCAGGATAGATAACCGCTAGATCGCCGGTATGGAACCAGCCTCCGGAAAAAGCTTCCTGCGTCGCCTTATCGTTTTTCAAGTAACCCTTCATCGTGATGTTGCCGCGAAACATGATTTCACCCATCGTCTCGCCATCGCACGGGACCGGCTGCATGGTTTCAGGATTCAACACGGTAACGGCCTGCTGCAAGTGATAACGCACGCCTTGACGCGCATTCAACCGTGCCCGCTCACCAATATCAAGCTCGTTCCATTCATCGTGCTTCGCGCAGACTGCTGCGGGCCCATAGACCTCAGTCAGCCCGTAGACGTGGGTCAAATCAAAACCCAGTCCTTCCATTCCTTCGATCATCGCGGCGGGCGGAGCGGCTCCGGCCACCATGGCCTTGACGCTGTGATTGATTCCTTTTTTGAGTTCTGCCGGAGCATTCACCAGCATGCTTTGCACAATCGGTGCGCCGCAGTAATGCGTCACTTTTTCTTTCCGGATCAGATCGAAAATCGTTTGCGCTTCGACTTTGCGAAGACAGATATTGACTCCGGCCCGGGCGGCTAGCGTCCATGGAAAACACCAGCCGTTGCAGTGGAACATCGGCAACGTCCACAAGTAGATCGGGTGCCTGGGCATATCCCATTCGAGGATATTGCTGATCGCGTTGGTATAGGCGCCGCGATGGTGATACACAACGCCTTTCGGATTGCCGGTCGTACCCGATGTGTAATTCAGGCAGATGGCCTGCCATTCATCATCGGGCATTTTCCAGGCGAAGTCCGGATCGGCCTGGGCCAGCATCGTTTCATAGTCGATTTCGCCGATGGATTCGCCGCCGCCCGTGTATTCAGGATCATCGACATCAATGACGATGAATTTTCGACCCGACTTGGCGATGGCATTACGCATCACCACAGAAAATTCCCGATCCACGATCACTACCTTGCTTTCACTATGGTCGAGCATGAACGCCAGTGCATCCGCATCAAGCCGGGTATTCAAGGCATTGAGTACGGCACCGGACATCGGCACACCAAAATGCGCCTCCACCATCGGTGGGGTATTGGGCAACATCACAGCAACGGTATCGCCCAGACCAATGCCCCGTTTTTCCAACGCAGACGCAAGCCGACGAGCACGCTGATAAGTTTGGGCCCATGTCCGCCGTACCGAGCCGTGTACTACGGCGAGCTTGTCGGGATAGACCGCAGCGGTGCGCTCGATAAACGAGAGTGGTGTTTGCGGAGTGAAATTGGCAGCCTGTTTGCCAAGGCCTTGTTCGTATATCGTCACGCTACGTCTCCACCCTTTTATCTCAGTTCTTGTATCTGCATCGACCGTGCATCCAAAGGGCAATGCCCCGTCACTCCTGTTTTGGAAGCCTGTGATATTCGACGAGTTCGATCATATTGCCGTCCGGATCTTCAATGATGGCGAAGCTATTGGACATTTTGGGCGTATCACTGCGCATTAGCGGCAACACGATTTTTCCACCCATCGGAACGACACGCGCGACGATTGCAGCCAGGTCTTTCACCACCAGATTGATGGCACTGGAACCGTTGCCCCGAGGATTAGGTGGGCCGTTACGGTATTTGATACTGATTCCCGGCATCGTCGGATTGTCGTCAAATCCGACAATGATCTCAAAGTGTTTTTTATCGGGGATTGCGCGTCCGCGTTCGCGCATTCCCAATACATCGGTATAAAACGCAAACGCCCGATCCACATCCGAGACAACAACCACAACAAAATTGAAATGAGTCGCCGCAGTTCGAGGCAGCGTATCCACCGGCACTGCTGTTTTGTTCAGAACGTTAGCATTACTGGCTTCAGAGTGGGCCACACTACTCATACCGGATAGTGCGAGCGCCAATGTAAATGCAAACGTCAATGCGACCCTGTTTTTTGTCTTTGTCATGCTTTGCCTCTTGATTGTATGAATGAACCGCGGGTGTCGGCTCATGGTCGCATGCGTTCAATTTTGACGCAATAGTGGGTCGCGACCGGGCTGGCTATCAACATCCGGATGCCAGCCGTTCACTCGTTGAATCAAGAAACAATAAAAGTCGGGAAACAGTATTGGGCAGCTTCGAATATTGCCTGCACAACAAATCCTGCCAGTTTCAACTGGATGTGTTGTGAGAGGGGACGGGAATCACATATCAGCCTGTAACCCGCATGAATGCTACTTCTAAGTCAATTCGATTTGAAAAGTACCGTCAAAAGTACCGTCATTTTTCAAAGCGTCTCTGCTGTTGCAGCTTTGATACGTCTTGAATAACTATGACATGGCATGCCTCGCGCACGCACGCGGAACGTTCGCACGCACGCGGAACGTTTTGTAATCCATGAAATGATCGAGACGAACCGAAATAGAAGTGTCAGCTTTGATCGCGGCTTTCGCGCTAACTTCCGCACTAACCTCAACCCCGCTAAAGGGTGCGTACCTCAATGCGTACCAAGTCTTTATGTACCGACCCTCTGGATTCGTGGTTCTGCATTAGACATGTCGGCTAGCCTATACTTTGGTCTCTGCTTTGGCCCTGAGCGATGGGGGCAACCTGACCGGATTCACCATCAGGATTGCCAGCGTATAGGGCCTGTTGTCCGGCGACAGGAGATGCGGGTTCGCTCCCATCCCAAAGCAGTTTCATCCTCTCTCCACCGTTTCTTCAATTCTCCCAGTCCAGCAATGATTTGGGGTTGTATTCAATCGATACACTCCCGAAAAATCTATCTGGGTCTAGGTTGCCTTCGACTCGACCCTCGATACTGACGCACTGCCCATACTTAACAGCGCGCTGGTAGCCGTCCAGATCGACAATTTCATGGACGTTCTGCTTGCATGAATCGCAATATCTACTGTTTTCATCGTCAGTGACTTGCAGTTCGCTCCATTGTTTGCGGCATTGATAGACCGGCACCACCCTCGCGCTGGCTCCGGTTCCGATAATGATATTGATTGGATTTTTATCGGTCATGTCGTTGCTATAGGTTGCCAAAATATTCTTCAATCAGACTCCACAATATCTTGCTTTATTTTAGTCGGTTGGCCTTAATGCCACGAGCAATTTCTGACCTAAGCTGCCCCAGTCCGTTATCTGCTGATTGTCTTCTATCGCCTGACGAATCGCGTCCTCCAGCAACGAGTTCTGTCCGGTATCCGCCGCCAGCTTGCCGAGTGACAACGGTACGTGCTCCCCGAACTTTTTGAAATACAAACTCGGTGGGGTTGATTCCAGATGCTTGAGATAATCCAAATAGGTCATAAAGTGCTCTGCTGTACCTCGCTTAATGATGCCCCGATGTTTTACATCCAGTCAGTTGAGTTCTTTACCACCTTCTGATCGAACGGGCTAGGCTTGATCTTCAGTCCTGAACATCTACGGTTTAGTGCGCACTTCACTGCGCACCACCTTTCTGCGCAAAATTCCCTCAGCCCCATGCCGGAAATCCTTCTTTCAAGATCGTTGCCCGAATTGCTTCAGTCAATCGCACCCCATGCACGTCATAAAGCTGTTCGTGCGCAGCGTCAGGCATCAACTGCCGCGCATCTTCGAGCGTTACCTCAATTCCCAAGAGATTTCCTTGGCGGTCAAAAACTTCATAGCCCCTTTCTGAACGCTTGATACTAAAGTTGGTTGGTACAAATACCTCCACCATTTCGCATTGAATTCCTAATGGTTGGACGATCCGATTCACGTCACGCGGCAAGGTGCGGTCATAGAGAGCCATCAACCCTTCCTTTCCCAAGCCTTTATATCGCGCTACTTGATGCCTTCCCTGTGTCCAGGCGAGCGCATCCAGGCCACGATGCGCTGCATGAAGCAACATCAGCTTCATAACTAAGCTTGACCATTCTCTGAAAAAAGGCGGGCGTTCCCCGGTGGTCGAATCAGATCCTCTAGCCCAGTCACTTTGCACTTCATGCAGGAACAATACCCGTTCGCCGTCGCGACCTTCCCTAACGTCACAGCGAATATGCGCCAGAATATTCCGCAACGGATAGTGACTTGAAAAAAAACTTTGTGAAAAATGAGGCAATGTCACCAGCCATTCTCGATAATCCTCGCCACCCGTCCAGGCATAGCCAGACCATTGGCCCGAATCATTGCGTTTTGGGAAGTGCCGCTCTGCATGGCGCATCGCTAATTCTGCCGCCGACTGCGGCGCATCGACTGATTGGGGACGATGGGCATCGGCAATGACCTGGCCGTCATGCGTCACCGCTTGCCAGTGCACCTCTCTGCCCCACAAGCTTTCATGTTCGACCTGCTCGACACGATAGCCCAGCACGCGGTCACACATTTTGACGGTTCGAATCTGACCAATTTGAGGTCTGCCGTACTTTTTAGTCTTGAGTCCCGTCTTGGCCGGTGGGCGACCAAACTGTAGTTGTGCAGATGCGAGATTAATAACCGGAATAATACTGAGCCGTAACGCATCAAAGGACAAACTATCAGCCAGCATGCCACCCGATAACTGCAAGCCCTCATCCACTTGAAGCACTAATGCTTCGCACAAGCCTGAACGCTCGATTTCATCTGCACGTATTCCTTTTTTCGGAAAGTTATTGATGGTTGCAAGCCATTGTGCTGCTGTCGCTTTGGCTTTCGTCATCTGGTTCAAGTGAGACTTGAGGGTGCTGTGAAGATACGGCACACCCAACAATTCTTCTGAATTCGACAAATGCAAAAAAGGCAACGACCCGTTGCGGATGATCTTGCGGCGTGAGCAAATATAGAGATGTAATGCCAATTCTTTTACCAGCGATCCGGTCGCTTCCTCTTCAGCCAAGCGGAGCAACTTTGTCCGGTCTTCCTGGCTGAGGTTTTCTGAAAAATAATGTCCGGTTTTAAGCTGTGCCAGTGTGAAGCCTAACAACCGAAATGAATCCCACCCAAATCGAATGACATCGATGAAAGTTTCCGCATCTTTATTATCGAGGCATGCGCTCAAACTTTCTTTGAAAACCTTGACCTGACCTAATTCGGTGTGTTCCCACACCCGGCGTGCAGAAAGTCCAAATGGACTTTGTGGAAAGCCCATTTCGAGCCAATCCGGGGTATCGGATGCGACAGGCATGAATCGTCAAAATTTAAGAGAAAAAGACCCTGCAGGGCAATCTGGGAAGCCGGAAACCCGGACTCTACCCAGCCGTTTACAGGGGCTTTTTCGAACAGTCACGAGGGGACAAACAAAGAGCCCGGAGAGGTACGACCCAGGGGCTTCAATTGCCCAAGCGTGGTTCACCTCAACAAGGCTCATGGAGAATATATCCCAAGCTGCTGGGCTGTTCAATCCTAAAATGCAGGAGCAGTTCCAATAGCGAGGGTCTTGCATCGAACCAAAAGCAAAAGCCCCAGTTCGCCCTTGTCCAGAGGGCTCCAATTGCCCAAGGAGAGTGTACGAAGCCGAGGCTTTGGTGAAATGATACTCCTTGACCTTTCCTACTTACAAAAACAAAACGCTACTTTGGGAATGGGCGCAGTCCAGTCAAATATCGGAATCTCCGACTTCCCCTAGCGCGGTCACGGGCCAAAGCAGCGAAAAAATAGTATAGATGACATTCGGGATAGAGGGGCAGCAACTTGCAACCAGTTTGGACTATATGGGATGAGAACCCAGTTGTATACTTCAATTTGACCCCGCGCTCGGTGTCGGGCCACCTTCTTTGGGAAGGTCAGGTTTTGCCTCGATGTCTGCGGGGTTTATTCGTCTTGACGAAGGCAAAAAATTTCCACATAGTCCAATTGGCCCCGCCGTTCGGTCGCCGCCCCTTCTTTGGGAAGGTGTGCATCAGCGCCGTGCGTTACGGGGCCAAACTTCCGCTGAGCCGCTTACAGTCGTTCCAGCCTTTTCCGTTGCTCCCGCAAGAAATTGTTCACGGCTCTAAGTGTCATCTGGAACTTCAACCATTGATCCCCTTTCCCTTTGTCAGAATTGCGTGAAGCAGTGGCCCTACCTTGCGCGCTTTTTGGCCCGGTGGACTGGTTCCACGGCTTCCATTTCTGGATCGCTTCGCTTTGCCGCTGTCGTTGTTCCGGTGTCCAGTTGCGTGCTGCCATGGCTTTGATCCTCTAATAGTTCGTTTTGCTGCGTTTTGATTTCTCTCGCGTGCGCGGATAGTTCCCCCGGAGTACCGTTGTTCACCTGTTGCGGCCCGTGGGCGATATTGGCCTGCTTCACATAGGCCACTTGCCGGGGAAATTTCAGATCAACCAGTGCCGATATGGTGGCTCTGCTTTGGGCCTGTGCTTTCAAGGCCAGCCCCAGATAGGTTTCATAATGCTTAAGGTATTCCTGTGTAACCGCCCTACGCGCCAGACTGGTGAAAATGGTTTGCAGTGCTGTGGCCTGACAGATCAGCATGGCCTCCAGGCCAGACAAGTCACCCACTTTCGCTTTGTCGGTGGAATCTTGTAACGATTCCATCAGCGCCATGAAATTCAGTTCATCGCCCAAGATGTTGCGTTGAAAAGCATCCACCACAAGCGCCGCATTGAACGCAGGCAAAACTGCTGCATCTGCCCGCACTTTTAGCTCGGTCTGACCAGGCGAAACATTCAGTTTTAGTGCCTTGGAATCCGATACGGTCGCTTTATCTTTTGCCTTACTCACGCTTGATTCTCCCAATACGTTCCGGCTTCGGTCTTGGCTACCTGTTTGCGGAAATACTCCAGTTCGGTTTTGAGACGGGCTGGTGCTATGCGCTTGCGCGTGTCCAGCATGCGGTTTCTGGCGGTATCCGAGAACTTGGCCAGGGTACAGAGGCGGCAGATCAGGCCATCAAGCTCTGCTGCATCGGTTAGCCATTGGATACTTTCCTGGACATCTGGATCGGCCAGAGCGGCCAGCAATTCGACCTTGTGAAACTTCAGACGTGCCGTCAGTTCCGGCGTCATCTTATCCGCCGGGGCGCGGTATTTCAGTTGCCCACCATCCGCTTCCAGCTTCACGCCGATGCCTCGTAGCTCAATCAATAAAGCCGTTGCACTCATATCGTCCCCTCGATTTCTTCAACGCCTGCAAGGGCGTCTGGGGCGTTTTCAGCATCAACTTGTTCATGTTGCTCAACTTGCTCAACGTTTGAATGTTGAGCATCTTGAGCAAGTTGATTGAACCCCTTGGGTAAATTCCAGTACCAGACCCCTCCGATCCCCTTGGACTTGATAACTTTCATGGCGTCCGCAGCACGCCTTACCGATGCCCACGAAACGCCTGCATTGGCCGCTTCCTCCTTCACGGCCTTTGAGGGCGTCAGTCCATCGGCCAGCACTTGTCGAACAAAGTCAGTCGCTGCATCGACCGCACTTTTTTCCTTAGATTCACCGTCCTGACCATCAGGCTCAGCCAGCAACTCCCGCGCCGTTCCTGCCACGGCTTGACCCCACATAATCCGGCTGGCTTGAATGCCAGGTAGTGCTTCCAACTGTTCAATGTGATATTCAAAACCGCCATCATCCGGCCCGATGTTGGACTTGCCACGCGCCAGAATTCGCCGGTCTTGTCCATCTTCACTGTGTACTTTGGCAGCCACCAGAACGACCCGCGCTACCGCCGTGAAAGCAATCGAACCAACCACCCGCGAAGCCGGATCATTGCCCGCACCGCCCTTGCTGAAATGACTGATCCCCAATACCGCTGCATCTAAACGACTGGCCAGATCAACCAGCGGTTGCATGGCGCGTCTGACTTCAGTGTTTTTGTGACTATCCCCTGCAACAGCAGAAACGACCGGGTCAACAACCAGCAGACTTGCACCGCCGACCTTGATTGCTTGTACCTCCAACGCGGCCATGTCTCTCGCCGGATCAAACGATTGCACTTCACCGTCGATACGTGTGCCGTTCACGAAATAGCAACGTGTCCGGTCTGCACCAGCGGCCAGCAAACGGGGGAGCAGCGTATCGGCTGGATCGTCTTCACCGCTCCAGATCAGCACGTTCCCCGGTGCGCAGCGTGAGCCATCCGGCCAGCGTCCACCGATGGTCACGGTTGCCGCCATGGCAATGGCAATCGTGGTTTTGCCCTGCCCCGGCGCGCCCGCAAGAATGTGCAGCTTGCCTAGTGCCAGCCAGTCCGGCCACAACCAACGAACAGGCTCTGGCGTCAATTCAGAGCCGTTAATCAGAACCACGCCATCGCTCCTGGCAATCGCACCATCCAGCGCCGCAGCGCCGCGTTCCACTCCTGACCAATCCGGTTCATGCGCCATGATTAGCCATCCTTTCTGCGGCCTGAATCCGGTTTGCGGCGATGACCAGGCGGGCATGGTCTATCGAATTCAGCGCGGCGTTGCGCAGCAGAATCGTGGAACACTGATGCACGATCAACACCTCAAAACCGATGCACTTCAAAATATCGTGAGCATTGAAGGAGCGTCGTTCTTTCGGCAAATGTTGGTCGGTCAATCGTTCAGGAAACAAGTCCTGAAATTCGAGACCGATTGCAGCCAGCACTTCCGCTGCTTCACAACTTGCGAAGCAATGCAAGAGAACCCGGCCCTCATCTAGTTCGCGAACAGCCAGCGACGGGCTTTTATCATCGTGCGCCGGACATCGCGCAATCCAGCGGCCAGCGCCGGTCTTGCGTACTTTGTCGAGACGGGAAAGCAAGGTATCGACACTCATGCAATCACCGCCAATCGTTCGAACTTCTTTTGGATGGCCCGACAAAAGCCGTGCAGGCGCCGTGTGGGGGGATCGTCACTTGAGGCCAGCTTGATAAGCTCCTGGGCCAGCGCATCAGGTGCCGTGCAAGGGTTGAGGTCCCAAAGGAATTTTTCGGCTTCAGATTGACCAGCGATGGCATCGGCGATGAAGCTGTGAGAGGCGGTCATTCCGAACCTCGCTTTCCTTGAAGGGCAGCGCGAAGTTCACCGACGTTGAATCCGGTTATTTTTTCCGAGAGTTTCCGAGGCTTGAGTTCGCCGCGCTTTGCCATTCGCCAAATGGTCGGCGCTGAACATCCGAACAGAGCCATGACAATCGGCAAACGAACATACGCAGAGTCCGGGAGCGCATCAAAGTGTTTGAGCGGCCCGGGGATTGATGCCGATGATTGAGGGAACGTAACAGCTTCGGCAAGGTGAAATCTGCGCGGTGGGCGCTGTGCTGCTGCGGTCTGTTGAGACAAGGGGCTTCTCCGTGATAGAAATTGAATCTAAATGGCATGAGGGCATGCTAAAAGCACAGACAAACCTGATCAATTTGAATAACGAAGAATCCATTGGGTTAGCGGCGCTAACCCAATGCCAAAACAGAAGAAATTGATTTGAGAAACTAAAAACCCGCCGAAGCGGGTTTATTGAATAGGGGTGGGTGCTGGAGCTACTTTGGCAGCTGCTGCGTGACGGCCGGAGTAGCTACCGAAGAAGGGGAAGCGGATTCTTTAGGTTGTTCTAGAGAATGGGTGTACGAAACATTTTGGACTTGTGTCTTGTAATAATGAATCATTTGGCTGATTTTCGGACTAGCTAAAGCGGCCCGTTCCCCATTTTCGTCTTTATAGTAAATGGCTTTACTTGCTTCATCATAGAAATTGAGCTTTGGATTGAGCTTGATACTTATCGCTTTCTCATGATCAATTCCAGGGCGAAAGCATAGAACATTTTCTACATCATGCAGACCAAGCTCAGCCCTTACCATTTCTGAGGTAGCCTCCAACCCTCTTGCTATTAATGCATGAACAGCTCGAGAAAATAACGCTCCAATTTTGGTGCGTGCGCCAATACGAGGTCTGCTGGCATTCTCCTGGTTGATTCTCCTGACATCCTCTTTCGTGATTGATGCAATAGTCCTATCAAGTTCATTTTCCGTCATTCCAGAAGGCCATGGAAAATTGGCAAGCAATGCAATCCCCGAAGGAGTCAGTTCAGAACCCAAGGCTGGAATCAATCCATGATGTATGTCGGGATCAGTGATCAATTCGTCCGATTCGCGCTTTGGTTCATAGTCATCGGAATAATCTTTCTCTGGATCGTACGCGCCTAAAGGCCGCGTGTATGTGAACCATGTTTGAAAATCATCAAGCCAAACAAACGCATTTATTGGAAGCTGCACAAGTGAGCGAATCCGCCAGCCAACGTAGTAGCCATCTGGCCCGCTGTATTCCACAGAGTCACCCTTGGACTCACATTCCTGGATTGTTAGCGTATCAAGCTTTATACGCTTCACAATCACTCGCCAATCCGTATGGTCTATCGTCTGAACCACACCGCTCTCATCCACTACTCTGAACGCTGTCAGCGCCCTTCTGTGAGGGATCTCGGTTTCTTGTTCGACCACTTTCCCGTCGATCTCGCTGTAAAACCAAACAAACCGCCGAGCAGCTAAAGCCGCCGCGATTGCGTCGCTCGATGCTTCAAATTTCCATCTTGCAACATAAGGCAATGCACGGACTGGAATGGCGTCCCGTCCATCGATTTTGATAACAACGTTCATTGGTTATTCTGATTTGCTGAATTGAAAAAACACACCCGATTTACTAGGCGTGTCGATGCGCATGCGTGTTGCGTTCGATCAATGCTTTGCCGCCCGGATATGCTTTCACTTGTTGCAGACGATATTGCTGTTGTAATTGTTTCCGGCGCGGTAGCCAAAAGTCACGCATCGAGTAGGTCGGGATTCCGCCTTAATTCGTTTGGTTTCTAAGTCAGCCGCTTGTTTCCGACTTTTGGCGGCGGCGATCATGGCAAAGTGTTCTTCAGTGACGGCCAACGCTTGAGCATGGGCAAAGTCATCATCGGCTAGGGCTCCCGCAATCTTGGCCCGCAGCATTCGGTCATAAGGATTGCTTTCCTTTTGGCTGCTTGCTTGGTCGATTTGCACAGGACGGTTCATATTTTGAGAGCGCGCGGCGGGAACTGGCGGCGACTCAGCCACAGTATTTGAGTCCTCGCAAGGGATTGGGCTATACGTGACTCCATTGGCTCGTGTACAAGTGTAGGTACGCGCCTCGGCGGCTGATATGAGCAGGAGCGGCGCGCAGAGAAAGAGGGCTTTCATTTATTTATCCTTTGTTCACTTGGTAAATTGATCAAATGGATTAACGGGTTCATAAAACGCATAACAGGCGGACATGACGGCTCTGGCGCCAAGTGTACTTCGCGTGTCCTTACTTTTCTTCGCCGTGCATTCCGCTCCAGACTCGAAATCAAACCAGCCTGTTCTTTTGGTTGCCGGGATGTTGGGGTTGTAATTGTTTTTCTGTGAGCAAAGCCTTCTGATTGAATAAGCAGTCACATCATTTTCCACGCCCGGCATCTTGTCTAATATGCAATCCCAATAACCGTCAGTGTCGGCAAAGGCAATATGGGGCGCCACTAGCAAAGCCAGCGCGATTACCGTTACCGTTCGTTTCATTGGTTCATCCAATTCGCAGCACTCAGGCGCGGCTGCATACGCTTTTCATTTTCTGGACATATCGCTCAACTTGTCATCCAGGGCCGCAATCATCCCGCGTGTGAAGGTGGGATTGCGAAAGGCTTCCCCGGCTGTATTGACAATATAAGTGCGATTCTTACACATTGCCGCAAAAGCCAATCCTATGATTTTTCCGACCCGTGCTTCTAATAACGAAGCTTCAAGTACTTGTACGGTGTCGCGCGAAATCGCATCCGGCACCAGGCGAATTGGAGATTTTCCAACGCATATAGAATCTGAACCAGCCATTGCTGCTACTCCTTCTAAGTCGTGGTTGTGGTCAGGGCCGTTTGGGTGTGCCAGCACCTTTGCAGCCCGCTTGCCTGAAGCCGTCAGGGACGGTATTGATCGTTTACGCCGCCTTGCGCTTCGGCGACTTGATCGACAGCTTGGCATTCAGCCCAGCCAGCGCCGCCATGTTGACCAGTGCGTCCAGGGAAAATTCACCGATTGCCCCTTTCAGCAAAGCATTCAGGCGCGGTTGCCGCACGCCGATTTGCTTGGCTGCTGCTGCCTGGGTTAGGCCACTTTGGTGATACCACGCAGTCAGGGCCATCATGCAATCGGCGCGCATGGACAGGTTGGCCGCTTCGCCCGCGTCAAAGCCAAGATCGGCAAAGACGTTGCCGCTCCCTTTTTCGATCAGTAGTTTTTCGGCTTTCATTGTTTGGCTTCCATAAGTTGACGGTAACGGGTTGTTGCAATGTCCAGATCAGGTTTCGTAGTCTTGCGAGTTTTCTTCGCAAAGGCGTGCAGCACATAGACTGCACTACCCAGCGTAGCGAGGTAAATCACGCGATGCTCACCATCCACATGCAGGCGAATTTCACGCACTCCCGAACCAACGGTCGGCATGGGTTTCCAGTCTGCCGGATCATCGCCTTGCTGCACCCTGTCCAACTGATAACCCGCCTCTCGCTTTGCTGTCACTGGAAATCCGGCAATGGCCTTGCGACTTGCACCCAGAAAAAACAAGGGCTTCATATTTATCTCGATTCTAGGATAATATTATGGTAAATACCAGCCATTTCATTATCCGGCCCGATGGATTGGAATCACGTCCGCACCCAGACGCAACTTGTCCAGATAGTCGGCCCAGCGCTGCATCATCTCGCGCCGTGCCGGTAAGTGCGCAGTGCGGTTATAGGCCCGTCCATTGGTGTCCTTCACCGCATGCGCCAGTTGATGTTCAATCAAGTCCACGCGTTCCCCTAGCACTTCATCCATGATGGTGCGTGCCATGGCACGGAAGCCGTGGGCACAATGAACCTCTGCGCTGTAACCCATACCACGCAACGCAGCATTGATGGTGTTCTCGCTCATGGGACGTTCACCCGTTCGGATGCTGGGGAATACATATCCGCCATGCCCAGTAATCGGATGCACGCTGCGCAGAAGCTCAACGGCTTGGATGGGCAGTGGCACGAGATGATCCGCCTTCATTTTCATTTTGCTGCCAGGGATTCGCCACTCTGCCTTGTTTAGGTCGATCTCGGCCCATTCCATTGTGCGCAATTCACCGGGTCGGACAAACACCAAAGGGGACAGCTTGAGTGCCGCTACGGTGCAGGGGTGCCCCTGATAATCGTAGATCGAGCGCATCAATTCACCGGCCTGCTTTGGTTCGGTGATCGCTGGGAAATTCTTTGACGTCCTAACCGCAAGCGCCTCGCTCAGATCAGCGGTTACGTCACGCTGTGCCAAGCCTGAAACGACAGCGTACCGGCACACTTGCCCGCAGAGTTGCTTGACTCGATGCGCGGTATCAATCGCCCCGCGTGCTTCCAGCTTGCGCAAGACGGCCAACACATCACGCGGCCCGATCTTGGACATTGACATTTTGCCGATGAAGGGGAAAACGTCCTTTTCAAGCCAGGTCTTTACTTTCTCTTGTGTGCTGTCCATTCGACTTGCTGCCGTTCTAGCCAACCAGTCCCGCCCCACCGCTTCAAAGGTATTAGCCGCCGCATCAGCCATGGCTTGCTTTTCCTCGCGCTTGGCTAGACTCGGATCAATGCCGTCAGCGAGAAGCTCTCTTGCCTTATCGCGCCGCTGCCTGGCTTTAGCTAGCGATACCGCCGGATACACGCCTAGGGCCAAGGTCTTTTGTTTGCTTAGAAAGCGGTAGCTCATGCGCCAATACTTACCGGCCGCTTTGACGTGCAGGTATAGCCCCTGTCCGTCGGTGTGCTTTTCACCCGCTACCGATGCCTTAGGTTTGACGTTCTTAACGAATGTATCGGTCAGTGCCATGGCATACCCCTTTTGTTGGTATCTCTGACATTGATTTTTGAGATACCCATTCAAAGTACCAACAAATTGTTGGTATGTCATGGTAGCCCCTGAAACGACTTGAGGCAATAAAAAACCCGCAATGCTAGGAAACATGCGGGTTTTGAGGCGTATTGATACTTCCTGATTCGATCAACTGGAGGCGGGGACGGGAATCGAACCCATATAGACGGCTTTGCAGGCCGCTGCATAACCACTCTGCCACCCCGCCATGAGGTTTGCACGACAAAATTTTTGCTCGGGCAACCATAATTTCGAGTCGACCATCAAGCAAAAAGGGAAGCCGCAGACTGGCTTCCCTTGAAAATTGGAGCGGGAGACGAGGCTCGAACTCGCGACCTCAACCTTGGCAAGGTTGCGCTCTACCAGCTGAGCTACTCCCGCATTGCCGCACTGCATGCAAACTGCTGTGATGCAGACCGCGCATTATAGCGGTCGGCGTCAAACTGTCAAGTTCACCCACTGTTTCGCAGCGTCACCATTTGCCTGTGGCGCAATCAATTTTCGTTCGTTGCTTCGGCAGATTCAGGAATGACTTTAGAGGCGCACAAAGTTAGGTCTATCAAGGGAAAACAAAATCATCACGAACGGCAAACTGGCATGTCCACTGCTGAAGCGACCAAGACCCCTTTCACGATAGGCCCGACAAGCGCTTAAAGCACAGACGTTAAAATGGCGCATTGGACATTCCGGCGTGCGGCCTGTTTACATCACTTCCATCTTCCCATGTCCATTTCGCTTCCCAAACCGGGACAACGTTTGCAAATCCCTAAACCATGCGGTTCCGGGGATGCCTGGTTGCTGGCGCAAATGGCTGATCAAACGCATCTGCGCAAACAAATGTTGGCCGTGGTTTGCGCGCAGGCCGTTGATGCGCAACGCCTGCGCGAAGAGCTGCCGTTTTTCGCGCCCGATCTGCGGGTCCATTTGCTGCCCGACTGGGAGACTCTGCCTTACGACCAGTTTTCACCGCATCAGGATCTGGTGTCCGAGCGGTTGGCGACCTTGCATCAGATTCGTAGCGGTGCCTGTGATGTGCTGCTGGTGCCGGCAACCACAGCGCTGTATCGCATGGCTCCGCCGGGACATCTGGCGGCTTATACTTTTTTCTTCAAGCAGGGCGAACAACTCGACGAAGCCAGGCTCAAGTCACAGTTCTCGCTAGCGGGTTATCAGCACGTCAGTCAGGTGATGTCGCCGGGTGAATACAGTGTGCGCGGTGGACTGATCGATCTGTTTCCGATGGGCTCAGTCGTGCCTTACCGTCTCGATCTTCTGGGCAACGAGATCGACAGCATCCGCACCTTCGACGTCGATACCCAACGCAGCCTCTATCCGGTCAAAGAGGTCCGATTGTTACCGGGGCGCGAATTTCCGATGGACGAGGCGGCACGCACCGCGTTCCGCGGACGCTGGCGCGAAACTTTTGAAGGTGATCCGAGCAAGACCGGTATTTACCGCGATATCGGTAATGGCGTCCCGAGTGCGGGTATCGAGTATTACCTACCGCTGTTCTTCGAGCAGACAGCAACGCTGTTTGATTATCTTGCAGCCGATACAAGTATCGCTTACGTCGGTGAACCACAAGCCGCGATTGAGGCCTTCTGGCAGGACGCGCAACAGCGTTATCAATTCTTGTCAGGAGATCGTGACCGTCCTTTATTGCCGCCGCAGAAATTGTTTTGCAGTGCCGAGGAGTTTTTTAGCAGAGCCAAAGGCTTTGCAAGAGTTTCACTGACCGGTACACCTGAGTTGCCTCCATCCCAACCTCACGGCTTCGCGCCGGAGTCGCTTGCGCTCAGCGGCGAATGGGAGTCCCATTCGAAACCCCGCTTCGCCCCCAGCGGGAGAGGGAGCTTAACCTTGGTCGCGCCTAACGTCGCCGTTGATCGCCGTGCCGAAGACCCGCTCACAAAACTCAAACTACATCTGAAGCAGAGCGCGGGACGCACGCTGGTGTTGGCCGAGTCGCTGGGACGGCGCGAGACGATGTTGCAGTTCTTTGCCGAGTATGGACTGAAGCCGGATTTACTGGACACCTACGCGGCCTTCCTCGAAAGCAATACTGGCTTTGGATTGTGCGTAGCGCCTCTGTACGCGGGCTTCACGCTGACCGAACCCGAATCTGGTTCTCCCGTCGTCTTTATCACCGAGACTGAGCTCTACGCCGGAGCGGTCACGCGAAAGGTCGGCAAGCGCCAACAGGAACGCACCACCAGCGTCGAGATGATGGTCCGCGATTTGTCCGAGTTGCGCATCGGCGATCCGGTCGTTCATGCCCAACATGGCATTGGACGCTACCTCGGTCTGGAGAACATGGATCTCGGTGAAGGGACGATGGAGTTCCTGCATCTTGAATATGCCAACGCGACCAAGTTGTTTGTGCCGGTGGCGCAGCTGCATGTCATCTCGCGTTATTCCGGCGCCAATCCTGATGAAGCACCACTGCATGCATTGGGTTCGGGTCAGTGGGAAAAAGCCAAACGCAAAGCCGCGCTGCAGGTACGCGATACGGCTGCCGAGTTGCTCAATATCTATGCCCGTCGTGCGGCACGCCAGGGACACGCTTTCGAGTATTCGGCACACGACTATGAAGCCTTCGCCGAAAGCTTTGGCTTCGAGGAAACCGCCGATCAGGCCGCCGCGATCAAAGCCGTGATGGCCGATATGACCAGCGGCAAACCGATGGATCGGCTGGTCTGTGGCGACGTCGGTTTCGGTAAAACTGAAGTGGCCTTGCGCGCCACCTTCATCGCAGTGATGGGCGGCAAGCAAGTGGCCATCCTCGCGCCGACGACACTACTCGCCGAACAACACTTTCAAACTTTCTCCGACCGCTTTGCCGACTGGCCCGTCAAGATTGCAGAGTTGTCCCGCTTCAAGTCCACGAAAGAAATCAACACTTCAATCAAGGCTATCAACGACGGCCAGATTGATATCGTTATTGGCACGCACAAGCTGCTTTCACCCGACGTGCAGTTCACGCGGCTTGGTCTGGTCATCATCGATGAAGAGCACCGTTTCGGCGTGCGCCAGAAAGAACGCATGAAAGAACTGCGTGCCGAGGTGGATGTACTGACGCTGACCGCAACCCCGATCCCGCGCACGCTTGGCATGAGCCTGGAAGGTATTCGCGATTTTTCAGTCATCGCTACCGCGCCACAGAAAAGGCTCGCGATCAAAACTTTTGTACGGCGCGAGAGCGATGGCACCATTCGTGAAGCGGTGCTGCGCGAACTCAAGCGTGGCGGTCAGGTGTACTACCTGCATAACGAAGTCGAGACGATTCAGAATCGCAAAATCGCGCTCGAAGCGCTATTGCCGGAAGCACGCATCGCCGTCGCGCACGGACAAATGGCTGAGCGCGAGCTCGAACATGTGATGCGCGACTTTACGCAACAGCGTAGCAACCTGCTGCTGTGTACGACCATCATCGAAACCGGTATCGACAATCCTCATGCGAACACCATCGTCATTCATCGCGCCGACAAGTTTGGTCTTGCACAACTGCATCAATTGCGCGGGCGTGTCGGGCGCTCGCATCACCAAGCCTATGCCTATCTGCTCATTCACGACGAAGGCGCACTGACCAAGCAGGCACGACTCAGGCTCGATGCCATTCAGCAAATGGAAGAACTCGGCAGCGGCTTTTATCTGGCGATGCACGATCTGGAAATTCGCGGTGCGGGTGAGGTACTCGGTGATAACCAGTCGGGCAACATGCACGAGATTGGTTTTCAGCTGTACAGCGAAATGCTCAATGAGGCCGTGCGCGCGCTCAAACAAGGACGCGAGCCCGATCTCTCTCATCCGATGTCGGCCACAACGGAAATCAACCTGCACGTCCCCGCTCTGCTTCCCGCCGATTATTGTGGTGACGTACACGAACGCCTCTCGGTCTATAAGCGCCTGGCAAGCACGCTCGAAGTCGATGAACTGGTCGAGATTCAAGAGGAGCTGATTGATCGTTTCGGCAAACTGCCCGAGCCTGCTCAGGCCCTGATCGAAACTCATCGGCTGCGCATTGCGGCCCGCCCACTCGGCATCATCAAGATCGATGCGCATGCGGAAGCCGCGACCTTGTATTTCATGCCCAAGCCGCCCATTGATGCCATGAAAATAATTACCCTCATCCAGAAAAACAAACACATCAAACTTTCCGGACAGGACAAGCTGCGCATTACACTTGGCAACTCTGATCTGGCGCAAAGGGTGGCTGCCATTAAGTCCAGCTTGCATGCCCTCAGTCACTGAATTGCTTATTCTCTTCCCATGACAAATCTTGTATTGACTGTCTCCAAAAGCGGCCCAAGTGTCGACCCGACGTGGCTCGATGCCATTTCGATCCTCACCCAGGCACAGGGACAAAAACTTCTATCCACTGGTGCGACTCGGTTGCAAGAGGTCAGTGATACGCCTTCCATCCGCCAAGAAGTCGACCGACAATGTGACGAGCGCCATATCGATTACGCTTTCGTTGCCGACGATTTCAAACTAAGCGATTTCAAGCTGGTCGCCATGGACATGGACTCGACCTTCATTACCATCGAATGCATCGACGAGATCGCCGACATGTTTGGACTCAAGGCGGAAGTCTCGGCGATCACCGAAGCGACGATGCGCGGCGAGATCAAGGACTTCAGCGAAAGCCTGCAGCGACGGGTTGCCTTGCTCAAAGGCCTGGACGCTTCGGCCTTGCAGCGCGTCTATGACGAGCGGCTCCAGCTCTCCCCCGGCGCGACACCCATGCTTGCTGCGGCTCGACAAGCTGGCTTGAAGACCCTGCTGGTCTCGGGCGGCTTCACTTTTTTCACGGACCGCCTGCGCGAACGCTGCAATCTCGACTTCACCCATGCCAACACCCTGGAAATCGTCGACGGCAAACTCACCGGACGCGTTGTGGGCGACATCGTCGATGCCCAAGGCAAGGCCGATACCCTGCAACGGGTCTGCGACTGGATGGGCATCACGACCTCTCAAACCATCGTGCTCGGTGACGGCGCCAATGACCTGAAAATGATGGCGCTGACCGGAATGAGCGTGGCCTACCATGCCAAACCGGTCGTGCGCGCCCAGACCACTCACGTCATCAATTTCGGCGGCCTGGACGTTCTGTTGGACTGGTTTGAGGTATAAATGCCACCCTAAAGGCCATTCCCTTTTAGAATTCGCTTCAACCTGCTTCTTCAGACTCAATATATGTCAGATAAAACCGTAAAGAAGAAAAAGCTGCAGTTGCAGTCTTACAGCCGCGCCGACAAGAAACCAGAATTCTTGCAAGCGTTTTCCATCGATCCGAGGTTGCTGTGTCCGCACAAGCCGTTGCCAGTTTGCCAAAAATCATGAGCTCTCCCGGAGCAGGCTCCCACTTATTCTTCACCCGCAAGCCGATTTACGACGCCCAGTTTGGCGCGATCGGCTTCGAACTCAAACTGAACGGTTCCGAAGGCCGTTCGCATCACACGTCCTTTTTCTTCGATACCTTTACTGACATTCCGCCGCAGCAGTTGCTTGGCGGCGCCCTCGCCTTTCTGCATTGCGAAGCCGACGAGATCGTGCCGGACTTCGAAGAAATTCTGGATCCCAAGTGCCTGGTCATTGATCTGGCCGAACCCAAGGGTGGTCAATCCCCCGCGATACTGATCGAGAATGTCGACAGCCTGTGTGCTCGTGGCTTCCGGGTCTGTGTTGGTGAATATGCCTTGCAGCCCGAACTTCGCGCCGTATTGGGTAAGGCGCACTTCCTGAAAATCGATACCCGCAGGCTCGATCCTAATTTGCTCCAAGTCCTGCCCCGTCGGCTGGCCAAACTTGAAAAGCTCAAGCTGATTGCGGCCAATCTCGCCACACCCGAAATGATGGACACCATGGTCGCTGCAGGCTACCACGGGTTCCACGGTACCTTGCATTCGCAAAAGATCAGCAGCAAGGTCAAAACCATTGACTCGTCGCGTCAGAACATTCTGCTACTGATGAAGTTGGTGCAGCAGGAAGCCGACATTGCCGAAATTGAAGCGGGACTCAAGCGTGACCCCGGCCTTTCGTTCAATTTACTGCGCTATGTCAATTCGGCAGCGTTCATCCAGTATTCGGAAACCACCTCGTTGAATCGTGCGACCCAGTTGCTCGGTCACAAGAAGCTGTATCGCTGGCTAAGCATGCGATTGATGGCTTCGAGCAAACATCCAGCCCAGGGCTTGATGCTGCGCGCCGCCCTGACGCGTGGACGCATGATGGAATTGCTGGCGCCTGATTGCACTCCTCGTCTGTCACCCGACGACGCATTTATTATCGGTGTGTTCTCATTGCTCGATAAATTGCTGGGCATGCCGCTGGAAGAAGCCTTGGCCGGTATTGATCTATCGGAAACCGTCAAGGAAGGGATTGCGCACGGAGGCGAGATGGGCAAACTGCTGGTCAGCGTTGAGGCCTGCGAATTGCCCGACCAGGACATCATGCTGACCTACGAGCACGAACTCGGCATCGAAGGCATGTTGCCAATGGCCCACCTCAATGCGATTCAGTGGGCCGAATCCATCATCAGCATTTAGCAACACCAGCGATTCCATGAAACCGGCTGCTACTCACTGTTCAGCCCTACCGGTTGCGCATCCAGTCGGCCGTCGAGAAAAAAGATTCCTGCAGACGTTGTTGCAACGCATTGGGAATCTCAACCTGCTCCATCGCACTGAACATGCAGGCCAGCCACAAATCGCGCTCCTGCGAACCGATGGGAAATGGCAAGTGACGCGCCCGTAACATCGGGTGACCAAAGCGTTCGATATAGTGGTTCGGTCCCCCGAGCCAGCCGCACAAAAACCAGAACAGCTTGTGGCGCGAACCGTCCAAGGTCGGCGGATGGAGTTTTCGTATCGGTTCGAAGATTGGTTCCAGATCCATCAGATCGTAAAAACGATCCACCAATTCACGTACGCGCTGCTCAGCGTTATTGCCGAGTGCGTCATAAGGGACGCTCTGCCCTGGTTCTGCGATTTCTGTCATGAGTCAAACTTTTCTTATTCCCGTCGTTCCTGCGCGTGCAGGAACCCAGTGACTTTCATTCACACAAGCAATTTCGCAAGCACAGGAAGTCGCTGGGCCCCTGCCTTCGCAGGGGCGACGATTTTTTCTCATTCCTCAAAAAATTGCAGCTCACTTAAACATCCCTAAGACTCGCCAGCGGCGGCTGATTCAAAACGGGACGCAGCCCTAACCAGCCTCCAATCACTGCAATCAGTGCGCCACCTGCAGCGCCCAGAACCCAGGGCTTGAGATCAATACCAAACGGGAAATCAAATGCCTGTGTTGCGAGGACATAACCCACGGCCACCGCGCCCGCCGCTGCGAGTACTCCGGCCAGCACGCCAATACTAACGAACTCGGCAAATTGCGCGCGCAACAACTGTCGACGTGAAGCGCCGATGGCACGCAACAATGCCGCCTCACGCGTTCGCTCGTCGCGCGACGAAAGCAGCGCGGCATACAACACCAGCAAACCTGCAGCGAGCGTGAAGACAAACAGAAACTCGATGGCCGTCACCACTTGCTCGAGAATATTCTGGACTTGCGCGATGACGGCACCTGTGTCCACCACCGTGATATTGGGAAATTGACTCACCAGACGATTACCGAAATCAGCCTGCGCTGGAGGCAGATGAAAAGCGGCAATCGAAGTCTGCGGCATGCTGTTCAGCACAGCTGGAGAAAAGAGAAAGAAAAAGTTGACGTGCATCGAATCCCAGTCGAGCTTGCGCACGCTGCTGACTTTGGCCTGCACCGGCTGCCCGGCGACATCGAAGGTCAACAGATCACCGAGCTTCAGGCGCAAGGTTTTGGCCATGCCCTCTTCAACCGATACTTCACGCGTCTCACCCCGACCTGACCAACTGCCGGAAACGACGCGGTTGTATTCCGGCAGTGCCGAAGAATAGGAAAGGTTGTATTCCCGCCCGCCGCGACTGCGCGGATTTTCTTCGTCATTGACACTGTTGGGATCAGGATTCTGGCGCCCTACGGCCTCATCATTGATGGCGATCAGACGCCCACGCACCATCGGATAAAAATCGTATTGCTTCAAACCGGTCTCCTGCAATTGCCGAAGAAAATCGGCGCGTTGATCCGGCTGAATGTTGATAATGAAGCGGTTGGGCGCATCGGGCGGCGCCGCTTTCTCCCATGCGGATACGAGATCACTGCGCGTGACGGACAGCAGCAGCAAGGCCATCAACCCCACTGCCAGCGCAACCGTCTGCACGATCACCGCGACCGGACGCCGCTCAATCGAAGCCAATGCAAAGCGCCACGACGCCTGCAACTTGACCCGATGCCGCAGCATGCCGATGAGCTTGAGCAATAACCAGGTGATCAAGGCAAACAACGCGAAGGCAATCGCAAAACCGCCAGCGGTCAACAGCCCGATTTTCAGATTGCCTGCAGCCCAGATCATCAGAGCGGCAAAAAGGCCTATGCCAATGATGTAGCCCAGCGCTGCGGAAGATCGTGGCAAACCGACTTCACGACGCAACACGCGAATCGGCGGGACATGCCTTAACTGCACAATCGGCGGCAAGGCAAAGCCGATCAATAAAACAAACCCCAGCAAAAAACCCTGTAAAGCGGGCAATAATCCCGGTTGCGGCAAACCCTTGTCCTGCAAACCCGCGAGTGATCCCAGCAACTCGATAAACACAAAATGCGCGGCATAGCCACACAGCACGCCCAGCACCGCGCCGATCAAGCCAATCAGGATGAACTCCACCACGTACAGACCGAGCAGATCGGCCTGACTGATACCCAAGCAACGCATCACCGCACAAGCATCCAGATGGCGTTGCGTATAACGTCGCGATGCCAGCGCCACGGCAACGGCAGCCAGCAATGCCGTCAGCATCGCCACCAATGACAGGAACTGTCCCGCTCGATCCAGCGTACTGCGGACGCGCGGTTGACCGCTTTCCAGCGATTCAAAACGCTGACCGCGTGCCAGATTGGGCTGCATCGTTTTCTGGAAATCGCGAATCGCTTCCGCTGACCCGGCAAACATCATGCGCCAGTTGACGCGACTGCCGTTCTGGATCAGGCCGGTGGCATTCAGATCACTCAGCGGCAACATCACACGTGGCGCAAGATTGATGAAGGAAAGACTACGATCCGGTTCGAGCGTGATAACGCGATCTACCTTGAACTGTTTGTCGCCCAGTTGAATGGAGTCGCCCATCTTGATGCCGAGGGCGGGCAACAGCGCACTATCAACCCATACCGTTCCCACCGCAGGTTCATCCTGGGCAATGGCATCGGGGGCCGCCGGTGCTGCCGCCACCCGCAATTTGCCGCGCAAGGGATAGCCGGAAGACACAGCCTTGACCGAAGCCAGTTGAGACTTGAATGCCGCTTGCGCATCTGTATTGGTTTGATCGGCGGCGTCCGCGTTCGCCAATGCCATGCTGGTAAAGCTGACCGTCTCGGCAATCGTCAACCCGCGTTTGATTGCTTCCTCACGCACACCAGCTGCAATAGGCTGGTCTGCATTCAGAACCAGATCAGCACCCAGCAATTGAGCCGCATCGCGCTCCAGGCCCGAACGCAGACGGTCGATAAAAAATCCCACGCTGGTCATCGCAGTCACCGCCACCACCAATGACAGCAACAACAGACGCAACTCTCCGGCGCGCCTGTCACGACCCAACATGGCCCAACCGAGCTTGATGCTTTTTTTAATCATCAGAAAAATGATCGACCCATTTCCTGGTCACTGACACGGCATCAGTAAGTTCATAGTTGCGGCATTACCAAAGCGTATAAACCATGACAAACCCTGATGCGACCATTCCGGTAATTGCGAATAAAAATAATCCATCTGCAATTTTTTCCAGAAGTACCGCTCGCATCTGATGTTGGGTTCTCAGGCACAAAAATATGGTGTACGTACACAAAAGAAAAAGCAGTGCCGAAACCGCCAGAACATCATCCGCAATGGTGTTGACGCCTGCGTTTTTTGCAAACGTATGAAACAGGGTAATCGCTGTAATGCTAAAACCCGCAAGTGTTCCAGAGATGGAGAGAAGACTGATCAACTCATCACGATGCCAGGTACTTTTCATTTCCAGCGGTCTTAATCTGAGTAACGAAAAAACTTCTGTTGACGTTACACACTTGCGATACTAATTCGTCAAGATGTCCGCGCCACGCGGCGGTGTGAACTTGAAGGCATCGGCCGCAATGACGGGATTGCGTTCGAGCTTGCTGAAATTCAGCAGCGTGATTTGTCCCAGTACGTCGTGCAATTCCATCGCGGCCAGCTCACCATTGCCACCTTTGCGAAAGCCGATGCGAATGCGTTCAAAATTGCTGTCCTTGGACTTGGGCCGTGCTTCCAGCCATTCCAGATCGTCCTGACTACCGTCTTCTTTCAGCGTGAATTGCTTGTCGAGATCAGCATTGCCGAACAGTACGGCAGCGGGCGTTGAACCCAACGCATCGGTCAGCTTCTTGGTCGTTACCTGGTTCAGGTCTTTGTCATACATCACCAGATTTTCACCGTCGGCCACCAACACTTGCTCATAAGGCTTGAGGTAGGTCCAGCGAAATTTACCGGGACGCGCAAAAACAAAGGTACCCGTATTCGGCGTTGAGGCTTTTTTGGTGCGCGAAATCACGCGCTGTGTGAACTCACCGCTGGCGACTTTGGTGGTTGCAGAAAAGGCACGCAATTGATCAATCGCGCCAGCCTCGGCCACCTCGCTGATCATGCAGGCGGAAGAAAGGACGATCAGTGAGGAGATAAGGGAGAAATTCATGAGGGAAACCAGCGAGATGAATGAATGGGTCAGCAAGCGAACTAGCAGGTTTGAGAACCACATACGAAAAAGATTCATCTTAAAAAAGTTTTGTTACCAAATTACTCATGAACTAGATTTCTCGTGATCAATCCGGCGCCTTGGCATCCTCAATCAGCGATGGCTCCGCCTCTTCGGGTTTCACATCACCCGCTTCTGCCTTGCGCAATTTCTTTTCTTCGTTTTTCTGTTTTTTTGCAAGATCACGCTGACGCTTCGCAAACGCATAGTTGGTTTTTGCCATTCGACATCTCCTTGATTCGGTGAGGACAGGCGAACAGGGTAAAGCATTTCGGGGGAGGCCGCTTTGGGGAGGATGCCGGATGCAATAAACAGAGGGCATTGCATCGCTACTCCGTAATACTTATCCGGTGCAATGCCCTAAATTATTGTGAAATAGAAAAAACGCCTAAGATTTCAAACGCCTGAAACTTTGGCACGCTCTATTGTGAAGGTGGCGGCTGTCCATACAGAGGGGAACGTGGGCCAGACAGCACGCCGTTGTAATGGGGAGCCCCAAGCATACGTTGATCCGCGATTGCGGCATAGTTCAAGCTTGCATCGAAGGCTGTGCCAATCACCTGCTGCACGACTGCCGTTACAAGCAAGCCAACAAGTCCCCCTTGTGATTGCTGACTTTGTTCGGCAGAGGTAGCGAATGCCTTGCCTTGCCAAAGTAAAGTTCCATCGCGCAAATCAATAATGCGCCCTTCGACATCGACGCGGGTTTCACTTGCCAAGACTTGGTAGCTCGTACCGTACTTCGTAACTTTTAAGTAAACAGCGGCGTCCGCGCCGAAAAACTCGCGTAGTTTTGGGTAGGGAATGTCTTGAGCTTCATTGGCCGTATTCACCCCATTTTGCTTGAAGGTCTCATCGACCAATGTAACGGGCAAAACGTAGTAGCCGGCCTCCGACAGTGGCAGCGTGGCATGTGCCCATACACCCGGAGTCGCTTTAATGTCGGGCGACTCATTTATCGGAGGCATCACCAACAAAGTCGTCGGTTTGGCTTTCATGAATGCGGAATAGTCGTAGGCCGGGGCCTTGGTAGCACATCCACCCAAAAACACGAGGGCCAGCACCGCTGCACAAAATACAAGTTGTCGGTTCATATCGGGTTCCCCTCACTCGCGATGGTTTTTGGCTTTTCCAATCGCTTGAGAAGTTGTCCCATGTAAGGGGCCGACTCAGGGAACGCTTCTTTCTCTGCCTCCCATAATTGCCGTGCCTGGTCAGCATCTCCAACGGACAGCTTTAGCATTCCAAGATGGGCCCGAAAACCGGGTGGAAGTGCCGCACCTTTACCCCTAACCTTCTCGGCATGCGCCTCGAGTGCCTGTATTTGTTCTGCCGTATTAACGCCATCATGCTGAAGGACATCGTACTGCTGCCGCGGGAATGCACCCCACATATAGATTGGCTTAGGTTGGTGTGCGCACCCCGCAAGTACCGAAAGGACGCCAGCCAGCAATATTCCATGCAGACATCGAGTGCTCATCAGCGACGTCCTTCCTGGCCCCATTGACCGGCGTCCTTAGCCGCGGCCAGATTGTCAACTGCCTCGCGCATGGCCAAATCGAGAACCTTGCCATTGAGTGTCGCGTCGTAACTCGCGGTGCCGCCAAAGCCGAGTACCTCACGGTTGGATAATTCATATTCGCCAGCACCCCGCGCCGAAAACACAACCTCGGAAGTCAGGTTATTAACGATATTCAAAGTAATTTTTGCATACGCAATTTGCGTTTTACCCCGACCAAGGATGCCGTAGAGTTCATGGTCACCGACCTCTTTCCTTCCGAACTCCGAGATATCACCGGTGACCACATAGGAAGCTCCACGCAATGTCTGAGTAACACCTTGGAGCTTAGCTTCCTGCGCTGACTCTGCCATGTTGTCTCGGTCAAGCACTGAAAAGCGCTGAGACTGTTGCAGATGAGCGATAAGTGTTGTCTTGGCCTGACTGCCCAAGCGGTCAACCCCATCCGAAAAAACACCCCGCATAAAACCAGAGCGATTGTCGAATTTTCCGACGGAGATTGGAATACGGATACCAGTGTAAGGTGCGGCGGCGGCTTGTACCTTAGCTACTTGTAATGTGCGCGAACTCTCAGTTGCACAGCCAACCAGCCCGAACACAGTCACCAACGCTGCGCAGGCAGCGAAACGTAGTTGCATGAGATCTCCCTGAAGAAAACGTATCTGTCAAATTGGCTTGGACGAAGACCAAGCCATAACGCAGACTTGAATTAAGTTTACACCATGTAGTTTATGACACGCCTTAGCGCATATGGTCCTGCACTACCGCCCACGCATCAATGTGGAATGAGCGTTTGCGACGCACCGGTCTTATCACTTCACGCAATCCGTCGATTCGGGTCAGCAGCAAACAGCTGTTGCGTTCGAGCAGTAGGCGGCTTTTTTGCAGGCGTATCGAAGGGGGCTCGCGAGCCAGTGTACATAGTGCTGCGATGACTCATCCTTCGATACGGTCGATAAAGCTGACCTACTCAGGACGAACGGTATTTTTGGCACGGCGGAAAGAAAGAGGAAACGGGATACTGCTGTATGCGTACCAGCGCCTTACCTGCCCTCTACTGCGCCATGCAGTCGGCGCAACAGACGGGGATGTCGGGCATCGGTGTTTGAGCGTAGCGAGTTTCCGATGTCCGCCGTCTGTTGTGTCGAATGCGTGGGAACCCGAAGGGCGCTGTAGCGGGCGCGACTTTCTTGGCTTACTTTCTTTGGCAAGACAAAGAAAGTAAGTTGCCGCCGGGCAACCCCCGGCTCGGCGTTTTAATCAGCGTGAGAACCTTCCTTCAACTTTATGAGAGCGCCTTCCGGAATTGCTGCAAGGTCGTATATAAAACCTTGCCAACCGGCTCGTTTAGCTGCAACAGAAAGTGGCATTCTTGGGACAAAGAGAGCTTCGTTTTGGAAATCAGTAGGGAGATAAAAGATGGAAAAACCACCTGGCGCTTTCAATACGAGAAAGAGCGGAAAATAAATTACTGAATCCATACGCTCTTTTTGTGGCCCCCAAGCGGCACCAAGAACTTTCTTTGGGAGTGGGGAAAGTTTCTTAACACTGGCCGCTTTTACTTGCGCCAAGTAGCCACAGAAATCGCAGATGAGATCGGCACATTTAAAATTGGTTGGAAGACGTTTGAGTGTTGCGGCTCTCTTGCACTTTGGGCAAACGCAGAACTTAGCAACCAGTTGCTCTCCCCAAGCTCCAAGTTCTTGCTTCGACGTGGCCATTTAGCGCCTTAAATAGTGCGACAGGCAGGTATCCGATTACTCATCTCGCCTCGGCACCAAAATCTCCCGATTCCCACTCCCACTCATCGCCGACACCAATCCCGACTGCTCCATCTGTTCCAGCAACCGCGCTGCCCGGTTGTAGCCAATTCGCAAATGCCGCTGCACCAGCGAGATTGAAGCGCGTTTGTTCTTGAGCACAATCTCGACGGCCTGGTCATACATGGGGTCGGCCTCGCCGCTCGGTGATCCGCTGGCGCCTTCGCCATCGCCCTCTTCATCGACCCCGCCTTCGAGTATGCCTTCGATATAGTTGGGGCCGCCTTGGGCTTCGGTTTGTTTTTTCAGATGTTCGACCACGGCGTGCACTTCTTCATCGGCGACGAAAGCGCCATGGACGCGCACTGGCAGGCCGGACCCCGGTGGCAGATAGAGCATGTCGCCCATGCCCAACAGGGCTTCGGCGCCCTGCTGGTCGAGGATGGTGCGACTGTCAATTTTGCTGGAGACCTGGAAAGCGATACGCGTCGGAATGTTGGCCTTGATCAGGCCGGTGATGACATCGACGCTGGGCCGTTGCGTCGCCAGTATCAGATGGATGCCCGCGGCGCGCGCCTTCTGCGCAATGCGCGCGATCAATTCTTCGACCTTCTTGCCGACGACCATCATCAAGTCGGCCAGTTCATCAATCACGATGACGATAGTGGGCAGCTTGTCGAGTGGCTCGGGCGCATCGGGTGTGAGGCTGAAGGGATTTGGAATTTTTTCTTCGCGCTTGGCCGCTTCGGCAATCTTGTTGTTGTAGCCACCGAGGTTGCGCACGCCGAGCTTGCTCATCAACTTGTAGCGCCGCTCCATTTCGGCCACGGCCCAGTTCAGCGCGTGACCGGCTTGACGCATGTCGGTAACGACCGGCGCCAGCAGATGCGGGATGCCTTCATAGATGCTGAGTTCGAGCATCTTGGGGTCGATCATGATCAGCCGCACATGGCTGGGCTCGGACTTGTAGAGCAGCGACAGAATCATCGCGTTGATACCGACCGATTTGCCCGAACCGGTGGTGCCCGCAACCAGCAGATGCGGCATGCGCGCGAGGTCGGCCACCACAGGGCGGCCTGCGATGTCCTTGCCGAGCGCCATTGTGAGCGGCGATGCGCTTTCGCCATACACCTGCGAGCCGAGAATCTCGGACAGGCGCACGGCCTGACGTTTGGGGTTGGGCAACTCCAGACCCATTGTGGTTTTGCCGGGTATGGTTTCAACCACGCGGATGCTGGTGAGCGACAATGCGCGCGCCAGGTCTTTGGCCAGATTGACGATCTGGCTGCCCTTCACACCAACCGCCGGTTCAATTTCGTAGCGCGTGATGACCGGACCGGGATAAGCGGCCATGACCTGCACCTCGACACCGAAGTCCTTGAGTTTCTTTTCAATCAGGCGCGAAGTGAATTCCAGGGTTTCGGGGCTGACGGTTTCCTGCATCACCGGCGGCGGGGCCAGCAGGGAAATGGGCGGCAGATCGGACTCTGGCATGTCGGCAAACAGTGGCACCTGCTTTTCTTTCACGGCGCGTGCGGACTGCGGCACCATCACCATCTGTTCTTCGATGTGGATTGGCGGGGCTTCTTCGGCACGGGTGCGTTCCTGACCTACCGCTTCTTCGCGCTGTATTGCGGCAGCGGCTCCAGCCTGTCGGTCCTCTTGAGCTTCACGGCGGCGCTTGAAATAACCCAGACACCATTCGATACCGGTGCCGACACGTTCGGCAATCGTCAGCCAGGACATGCCGGTGAATAGACTCAGGCCTGCGGCAAATACACTGAACAAGGCGAGACGTGCGCCGGTTCCACCGAAGGCCTCGACCAGCGCCTTGCCAATGGTTTCGCCCAGCACACCGCCGGGTTTGTAGGGCAGATTAACGCCGACGCTACGCAAATGTTCAAGCCCCATGCTGGCGATGAGGATCAACAGGAAACCGATGAAATGAACCCAAACCGGCTCGGGGTCGGCTTCGGGCTGATAGGGCGCGGTCTGCTGCTGCAAGTGATGACGAATCAGCTCCTTGTAACCCAGCGCAACCCGGCTTAACAGCAGAACAATCCACCACCAGGCCGAGAGGCCGAAGACATAGAGCAGTAAATCGGCCAGCCATGCACCAAAACGGCCGCCGCGATTACCGAGTACATCGACCACAGCGTTATGCGACCAACCCGGATCGGTCTTGTGATATGTCGCCAGAATCAGGAAGAGATACACCGCCAATGCCGCGAACAAGAGCCAGCGCGCTTCACGCAGCAAACGCTGGGAACGGGGCGTGCTGCGGGGTGCACTACGGGGTGTTTTGCCTGCCAGGGATGAAGCGGAAGAAATCGTTTTTGCCATGGGGGCATTATATCGGCCTGAATCGGGCTGATGCGGTTTGTCGTCTTGCTCGTGTTCCCCCAATTTTCATGGGCTTTCACGGTTGAGATCGCGGGATTCGCTACCATATCGGCTTTACCGCTTTTCACTCCTCCTTATTCATCAGGAAATTTCATGTCCGACGCAAACAAGGTCAAACACGCCCGGGTTTTGATACTCGGCTCCGGCCCGGCCGGCTACACCGCCGCCGTTTACGCGGCCCGCGCCAACCTCAAACCGATGTTGATCACCGGTTTGGCCCAGGGTGGCCAATTGATGACCACGACCGATGTGGACAACTGGCCAGCCGATGCCGAAGGCGTTCAAGGGCCCGATCTGATGCAGCGTTTTCTGGCGCATGCCGAACGCTTCAATACTGAGATTGTGTTCGATCACATTCACACCGCCGCGCTGACTGAGAAGCCCATCCGGCTGGTTGGCGATTCCGGCACTTACACCTGCGACAGTCTCGTTATCGCGACCGGCGCGTCGGCCATGTATCTCGGCCTGCCTTCCGAAGAAGCTTTCATGGGTAAAGGCGTGTCGGGTTGCGCGACCTGCGACGGGTTTTTCTATCGCGGACAGGAAGTGGCCGTCGTCGGCGGCGGCAACACGGCTGTTGAGGAAGCGCTGTACCTGTCCAACATCGCCAGCAAAGTGACGGTAATTCATCGCCGCGACAAGTTCCGCGCCGAGGCGATACTAATCGACAAGCTGATGGACAAGGCCAAAACCGGCAAGGTGGAAATCAAGTGGAATCACACCCTCGATGAAGTCCTGGGTGATGATTCGGGCGTGACCGGGGTGCGCATCAAATCGACCAAGGATGGTGCGACCAGCGAGATCAAGCTGTCCGGCGCATTCATCGCCATCGGCCATCGCCCGAATACTGAATTGTTCGAGGGCCAGCTCGACATGGCGAATGGCTACATCATTACCAAGACCGGGTTGCAGGGCATGGCCACGGCAACCAGCATCCCCGGTGTGTTCGCGGCGGGTGACGTGCAGGATCATGTCTACCGTCAGGCCATCACCAGCGCAGGCACGGGCTGCATGGCGGCGCTGGATGCACAGCGGTATCTTGAAAGTCTGGATAACTGAGCCTGAACCCCTTCCCCCTCTGGGGGCGAAGCGGGGTTGCGAAGGGTAATGCCCTTCGCCGCTGAGCGCAAGCGTCTCCGACGCGCAGCAGTGAGGTTGGAATGGGGGCCACCACGAATCATTACTCTCATGTCCAAGCCCCCACAAAAACTCACCAGCCTGTCCGACCTCAAAGCCGTCAGCGCCGAACTCAAGCGCAACGCTGAAGAACGCGCGCTTCGTGATCGCGAAGCGGCTTTGGCTGCAGCACAAGCCGAACGGGAAGCCAACCTGTTTCGCCTGAGTATTGGCGAAGTACAGCCCCTCAAAACCAAAGTCCGTGTGCAGCACCCAGTCGTGCCGCCCGAACCCATTGCGCATCAGCATCTGCGTGATGAACAGGCCGCCCTGGCCGAATCTCTATCCGATGAATTCGATGCGATGTCTTTACTCGATACTGACGACACGCTTTCCTGGCGGCGCGACGGCATCGGCCCGGATATTGTTCGCAAACTGCGGCGTGGTCATTGGGTGATTCAGGCGCAGCTTGATCTGCATGGTGCGCGACGTGAAGAAGCGCGCGAACAACTCGCCGAGTTTCTGCGCACTAGCGTCAAACGCGGCCTGCGTTGTGTGCGCGTGATTCACGGCAAAGGACTGGGCTCGATCGACAAACAACCTGTGCTTAAAGGCAAGGTGCGCAATTGGTTGGTGCAAAAAGACGAGGTACTCGCCTTTTGCCAGGCCCGTGCCCAGGATGGGGGAAGCGGTGCGCTGTTGGTGCTACTACGTCCCCAAACTTAGAATCGATGATGCAACAGACGCATCGCCTGATAAGCGCAGCAAGGAATTCCTTCAGTGTCTCCTACAATATATTGAGGAATATAAGCTGAGTCATCATTTGTCAATCTCTTTTGTTAACAGCAATTTGGCTTGATTTATTGAGGTTTTTTGTTTCCCTATTTGCCATTCTTTGCTATATTGCCTCCTACAATAAAAATAAAAATGAAAACTTCAGTACATTTCAGTACGTAATTGCATGCAGGCTTGGAGGGGCAATGCTGGCGAAAATTGGACGCTTGTTGTCGGGTAACAAGCCCGAGTTTCAAAAATTTCAGGACGATACACCTGAATACAAACCCGCTCGCCCATTGCATGCGGGACAGGACACGGACCCTTTCCGCTCCAGTTTCTGGCAAGACTCTATCCACGAATGGCTGTACAAGCTGGATGAGAATCTGCGCCCGCTGGAACTGACCGAACGTTATCCCAGGATCACGGCCAAGATCATGACGCACTGGTCGGAACAGGAATCACTGGAAAGCTATATGGATTCACTGGTGCATGACCGGCGCGGCGGGCGCCAGGGTTTTCCCGGTACCATTCCCTTGGAACTGGCTCGGCTCTATGATTTTGTGACGCATCGGGCCGGTCGGCCAAAAGCCGTTAAATCATCATCGCTCCATCTGGCCGCAACCAATTGGAATTAGCTCCTTGACGGAGTAGCCCCTTCAAAAGACGGACATCCCTGTTCGCACAAGCTGGCACATTTTGTGCTGCTTCAAAACTAACTGAAGCAAGTCGATTGCAACCAGGTTCCAATAAAGTTCTGCACGATCCTGTGCAGAATCTTTTGTGGGGATGTCTGTGTCCAATTGACCTTCGCGCACGTTTTCCCCCTTTGATTTCGGACGACGCGCCGATATCGAAGCTCTTGAGGAAACCCGGATGAATAAAATTGCCGTCATCGGTTTTGGTGAGGCCGGAAGTATTCTGGCAGAGGGTCTTGCTGCAAAGAATTTTCAGGTCAAGACCTGGGACATTCTGTTTACCCAACTTGTAGCGCAGACTGCTGGCAAACCATCTGGCGAAGCATTGAAATCTCTCGCCCTGCAAGTAAATGTTGAGCCAGCCAGCTCACTCGAAGCGGCTCTAGATCAAGTGAACGTGGTGTTCTCAGCCGTCACTGCAAGCGAATCGGAGAATGTGGCACGAGACTGCGCCCGCTTTCTGAAAGCTCAGCAAATTTTCGTCGACATCAATTCGGTTTCACCAAGCACCAAGCAACGCAATCAAAAAGTGGTTGGGGTCAATGGTGCGCGTTATGTCGATGCGGCCGTGATGGCGCCTGTGCCACCGTATGGGATCGCGGTACCTATCTTGCTCGGCGGCAGCGCCGCGAAAGAAGTCAAACATCTATTCACTCCCGCAGGCATGCGCATGGATGTCGTGGCGAAGACCATCGGTCATGCGTCCGCCATCAAGATGTGCCGGAGCGTCATGATCAAGGGACTGGAAGCACTGACGATCGAATCAATGTATGCGGCGCGACATTATGGTGTGGAAGAAGCCGTGCTGGCATCGCTACACGAAAGCTTTCCCTCATTGGGCTGGGACAAGGAACTGCCCGAGTACCTGATCAGCCGGGTCGTCGTCCACGGCCATCGGCGTGCGGCCGAGATGCGTGAAGTCGCCACAACAGTGCGTGAAGCGGGCATCGAACCCTTGATGTCGTCCGCGATTGCTGAACGGCAAGATCAACTCGCCGACATTGCGGCCAGCGGCAAGATTGGCTTTACGACGATGAAGGAATTTTCCTGGCGCGAAGCCTTCGACACGATTGCAAAAGAATAACAAGACAAGTCGAGGCGCTTATCTTGTCGCCTCGACTTGTCCTGAGTTCTTAAACATCAAACAGTCATGCCGTTACTCGGACCGTTGGCGCCGGTCGAATATTGCGGGTTAACCTTCTCGCTCTTCGAATGCAACTTGTTGAGCGCAGCGAGATAAGCTTTGGCCGAGGCCACAATGATGTCGGGATCCGATCCAACACCATTGACAATGCGGCCACCTAGTGCGAGTCGTGCGGTGACCTCACCCTGGGCCTGCGTACCATTGGTGATGGCATTGACCGAGTAAAGCACCAGTTCTGCGCCGCTGTTCACCGTCGACTCGATTGCATTCAGCGTTGCATCGACCGGGCCGTTGCCTTCGCCTTGCGAGGTGCGTTCCTGCCCTGCTTCGGAAAACACGATGCGCGCAGAAGGACGTTCGCCGGTTTCCGATTTTTGCGACAACGATACAAACCGGTAGTACTCGTTCTCGTGCGTATTTTCTTCTTCCGACACAATCGCGAGAATGTCTTCATCGTAGATTTCGGACTTGCGATCAGCCAGTTCCTTGAAGCGCGCGAACGCTTCATTGATTTCCGCTTCGGACTCCATCTTGACGCCCAGTTCCTGCAAGCGTTGCTTGAAGGCGTTCCGACCAGAAAGCTTGCCCAGCACGATTTTGTTGGTGGTCCAACCCACATCTTCAGCGCGCATGATTTCGTAAGTGGAGCGCGCCTTCAACACACCGTCTTGATGAATACCGGAGGCATGCGCAAAAGCATTTGCACCCACCACAGCCTTGTTCGGCTGTACGACAAAGCCGGTAATCTGAGAGACCAGTTTGGAGGCGGGAACAATCTGAGTCGTATCGATGCCAACCTCAAGGTTAAAGTAGTCCTTGCGTGTACGCACCGCCATGACCACTTCCTCGAGCGAGGTATTGCCCGCGCGTTCGCCCAAGCCATTGATCGTGCATTCAATCTGACGCGCGCCACCGATCATTACCCCGGCCAATGAATTGGCCACGGCGAGGCCAAGGTCGTTATGGCAATGCACGCTCCAGATGGCCTTGTCCGAATTGGGAATGCGCTCGCGCAAACTCTTGATCATCTGACCGAAATCTGCGGGAACGCCATAACCGACTGTGTCTGGAATGTTGATCGTGTTAGCCCCTTCTGCAATTGCAGCTTCGAGCACGCGGCAGAGAAAATCGGGGTCCGAACGGCTGCCATCTTCAGGCGAGAACTCGATGTCATTCGTGAACTGGCGCGCAAAACGAACTGCCAATTTGGTCTGTTCAAAAACTTGATCCGGCGTCATGCGCAACTTCTTTTCCATATGCAAGGCCGAGGTCGCAATGAACATATGGATACGTCCGGAATTGGCGCCTTTAAGTGCCTCGGCCGCCCGCGAAATATCCTTGTCGTTGGCGCGCGCAAGAGAACAGACGGTGGAATCCTTGATCGATTGCGCAATAAGACGAATGGCTTCGAAATCACCATTGGAGGCCGCAGCAAAGCCAGCCTCGATGACATCCACCCGCAGACGTTCAAGCTGACGCGCGATGCGGATTTTTTCTTCTTTGGTCATCGAAGCACCGGGTGACTGCTCACCATCGCGCAAGGTCGTATCAAAAATGATTAATTTGTCAGCCATGTTGTTCTCCTGAGGGTAAATCTTTGCGATTAAGTAGCACGCCGCAAACACGCAAAAACGGCTTTACGTTGCAAGCACGTTGCGGACACTACACGAATTGTGGGATGGGGGATTTAGCGCGCGGGGCGCAGTAGCAGCTTGCTGGAAATCAGCAAGGCCACGAGGGACAGCAAGGAGGGAATCGAAAAAATTGAATGCATGGCAAGAATATAAGTGCCTGGTTGCGTTTGCGCAACCCCCAAGCTTAAAAATTTCAATCGCGCCGATGTTCTGATGAGGAAACTGTTGCGCCGCGCACGAACGAGCGTTTGGTCACTCGTTGCCAGAGCCAGAGCACATGGCCGGACAAGCCGTAAAGGATAAAGAAACCAAACAACCATTTGGGCGGATCACTGGAAATCGCGACCAGCCCGAGCATGATCAGAACGATGACAATGAAAGGCACACTCTTTTTGAGATTGATGTCCTTGAAACTATAGAACGGTGAATTGCTCACCATCGACAGGCCAGCATACAAGGTCGCCCCCCAGGAAATCCAGTCGAGATCACGACCCGCAATCTTCAGGTCATCCATCACCCAGACAAATCCGGCCACGAGCGCCGCCGCTGCGGGACTGGGCAAGCCTTGAAAGAAACGCTTGTCGACGACATCGATATTGGTATTGAAGCGCGCCAGCCTCAAAGCCGCACCCGCTACGTAGACAAAGGCAGCAAGCCAGCCCCATTTGCCCAAGCCGCGCAAGGACCATTCATAAATCACCAGCGCAGGAGCCGCGCCGAAAGACACCATATCGGAAAGGCTGTCGTATTCGGCGCCAAAGTCGCTCTGGGTATTGGTTAGTCGTGCGACCCGACCATCGAGACTGTCGAGCACCATTGCCACAAAAATGGCGATGGCAGCAATATCGAAGCGCTGATTCATGCCCTGCACAATGGCAAAAAATCCGCAGAACAGGGCTGCTGTCGTAAACGCATTGGGCAACAAATAGATGCCCCGGCGGCGCAAGGTCAACTTGGCATCGGGATCGCGCAGCGCCTTAGCACTGAGGCGCGGCAAACGCTGAAATGGCGGCGTTGCCCTGTTTTGCGATTTGCGTCGTTGAAAGCCGGCCATAATCAGTTGGGGCTGTTCATACCAGTTCGGCCAATACCGTTGTTGTGGCAGATACTTTCTGCCCGATGATGACTCTGGGTTGTGCCGTTAGCGGCAGATACACATCCACGCGAGATCCGAAACGAATGAAACCGTAGCGTTGACCACGCTCAAGCTGATCACCCACCTTGACGTAACAAAGAATACGCCGCGCAATCAGTCCGGCCACCTGAACAAAAGTAATCTGTTCGCCTGTGCGCGCCTTGACAACAACGGCATTGCGTTCGTTTTCCAGCGAAGCCTTGTCCAGATCGGCGTTGACGAAACTGCCCGCAAAATATTCGATCTTCTCGATCTTGCCATCAACCGGGCTGCGATTGGAATGCACATTGAACACATTCATGAAGACGCTGATCTTGATCGCTTCGCGTCCTGCATAAGGGTCTGTAGTTTTTTCAACGGTAACAATGCGCCCATCAGCAGGCGAAAGCACAGCGTTCGGTTGATAAGGAATGGGACGCGGCGGATCACGGAAGAACTGCAGCACGAATAGAAGGATGATCCAGAATGGAATCGACCACCAACCAGCAAAGGCTGCGACGATCATCGTAACGACGAAAGCGAGAGCAATATAGAACCAGCCTTCGCGCGCAATAATGGGATGTGGGTAATGATTGTTCAATTGATTTCTTAACGTTGATGAGGGTCGGTCGATGCGTCTATCGATATCTCGACCCTATTTGCTTTCTTCATCGATCTTGCGGTCGGCGTTGTTCACACCATTTTGCATGACGTCGCCGACAGCCCTGGCCTTTTCCATCGCCTGACGCTGAGGCTTAATGATGTCCGGAGGCGGCTCACTGGGTTTACAGGCGGCCAGCATCAGGCAGGCCACGGCGGCAAGTGGCAACAAAGGCAGTCTTACTGAAAAAATGGATTTCTGCATAAATTCAGAATAGCACAAGAAAAATGGGTGCATGGCTTACACCAAGCACCCATTGGAGTCTTAAATTCTTGATCAGTTTCTGGATTGATCGACCAGCTTGTTCTTTTTGATCCAAGGTAGCTCATTCGGGAATGCGCAAATCATGCTTTGCGCCGGATGAGCCCTGATGCACTTGCAAGTGCATCAGGGTCGCGGACGACATGATGCGCAGGCCGTTTAATTCTAGTTCCGGGATTGATCAACCAGCTTGTTCTTCTTGATCCAAGGCATCATGTCACGCAACTTCCCGCCCACCTGCTCAATCTGATGCTCTGCAGTCAGGCGACGGCGTGACAACAAGGTCGGCGCGCCTGCCTTGTTTTCCAGAATAAAGCTCTTGGCGTATTCACCAGTCTGAATATCTTTCAGGCACTGACGCATTGCATCTTTGGTCGCTTCGGTGACCACCTTCGGGCCCGTAACGTATTCGCCATACTCTGCATTGTTCGAGATCGAATAGTTCATGTTGGCGATGCCGCCTTCATAGATCAGATCAACAATCAGCTTGAGCTCATGCAGACATTCGAAGTAAGCCATTTCCGGCGCGTAGCCCGCTTCAACCAGTGTCTCGAAACCGGCCTTGATCAGTTCAACAGTACCGCCACACAATACGGCCTGTTCACCGAACAAGTCAGTCTCGGTTTCTTCACGGAAATTGGTTTCGATGATGCCGGCCTTGCCACCACCATTGGCCGCCGCATAGCTCAGCGCGATATCGCGCGCCGAACCGGACTTGTCCTGATGCACAGCGATCAGATGAGGAACACCGCCACCCTGGGTGTAGGTGTTACGCACGGTATGGCCCGGCGCCTTCGGCGCGACCATCCAGACATCCAGATCAGCGCGTGGCATGACCTGACCATAGTGCACGTTGAAACCATGTGCAAAGGCGACTGACGCGCCTTGTTTCAGGTTCGGCTCAATATCACTCTTGTAAACACTGGCAATCTGCTCATCCGGCAACAGAATCATCACCACATCGGCGGCCTTGACCGCATCGGCAATCTCGGCAACCTTGAGACCTGCCTTTTCAACTTTGCCCCAGGATGCGCCACCCTTGCGCAGACCCACCGTAACCTTGCAGCCTGAATCGTTCAAGTTTTGTGCATGGGCATGGCCTTGGGAACCATAACCAATGATGGCCACATTCTTGCCCTTGATCAGGGACAGGTCGGCGTCTTTATCGTAATAAACCTTCATGTGTTTTTCCTTTTGATCGTCAATTCAATACAGTTCAAACCTTGAGAATGCGTTCGCCTCGGCCAATGCCCGAGCTACCGGTGCGCACTGTTTCCAGAATCGAAGTACGGTCGATAGCCTCGATAAACGCATCGAGCTTTTCAGCCGTTCCGGTCAATTCAATGGTGTAACTTTTGTCGGTCACGTCGATGATGCGACCGCGGAAGATATCAGTCGTGCGCGTGATCTCTTCGCGTTCTTTACCCACCGCGCGGACCTTGATCAACATCAACTCACGTTCGATATGCTGGCCTTCGGTCAGATCAATCACCTTCACGACTTCGATCAACCGGTTCAAGTGCTTGGTAATTTGCTCAAGGATTTCGACTGAACCCGTGGTCACCATGGTCATGCGTGACAGCGTTTTGTCTTCGGTTGGCGCGACAGTGAGTGTTTCAATGTTGTAGCCACGTGCGGAAAAAAGACCCACGACGCGGGACAGGGCACCAGCTTCGTTTTCGAGAAGAATGGAAATGATATGTCTCATGTTCATCTCCTCACAGATCTTCCGAACCGAGCAACATATCGGTCAAACCCTTGCCCGCCTTCACCATCGGCCAGACGTTTTCGGTCTGATCGGTAACGAAGTCCATGAATACCAGACGGTCTTTCAGCTTGAAGGCTTCTTTCAATGCGCCTTCAACATCGGACGGCTTTTCAATGCGCATGCCGACGTGACCATAGGCTTCGGCCAATTTGACGAAGTCAGGCAATGCATCCATGTACGACTCGGAATAGCGCGAGCTGTAATCAATCTGCTGCCATTGGCGCACCATGCCCAGATAGCGATTATTCAGGCTGACCACCTTGACCGGCATGTGGTATTGCTTGCAGGTGGATAGTTCCTGAATACACATCTGGATGCTGCCTTCACCGGTAATACAGGCCACTTCTGCGCCGGGGTTGGCCTTGAGCACGCCCATTGCTGCAGGCAGGCCAAAGCCCATCGTGCCCAAGCCACCGGAATTGATCCAGCGACGCGGTTCATCGAAGCGGTAATACTGCGCCGCCCACATCTGATGCTGACCCACGTCTGACGTGATAAACGCTTCGCCCTTGGTGATCTCCCAGAGTTTCTGCACCACGTATTGCGGCTTGATCACCACATCCGAGTTGGCGTAACCGAGCGAATCTTTCTTGCGCCATTCATTGACCCGATCCCACCAGGACGCGATGGCTTTGGTATTGAATTTGGCGTTGTTGACCGTGGTGGCATGGTCGATTTGAGCCAGCAAATCAATCAGCACATCTTTGACGTTGCCGACAATCGGCACGTCAACCTTGACGCGCTTGGAGATCGACGAAGGATCAATGTCGATATGAATGATCTTGCGCGGATGTGTCGCAAAGTCTTTCGGATTGCCGATCACACGGTCATCGAAACGTGCACCCACGGCAATCAGGACGTCGCAGTGCTGCATCGCCATGTTGGCTTCGTAGGTGCCGTGCATGCCGGGCATGCCCACAAACTTCGGATTGCTTGCCTTGAACGCGCCCAAGCCCATGAGGGTATTGGTGCAAGGCGCCCCGAGACGTTCGACCAGCTGGGTCAGCTCATACGAGGCATTGGCCAGTATCGCCCCACCGCCGGAATAAACCATGGGACGCTCAGCCGTCAGAAGCAGTTGAACCGCCTTCTTGATCTGGCCCAGATGACCCTTGTCAACTGGCTTGTATGAACGGAGTTCGACCGGCTGTGAATAATCGAACACTGCCTTTTGGATGGTGATGTCCTTGGGAATATCGACCAACACCGGGCCAGGTCGGCCGCTCTTGGCGATATAAAACGCCTTCTTGATCGTCATCGCCAGATCTTTCACGTCCTTGACGAGAAAGTTGTGCTTGACGCAAGGGCGCGTAATGCCGACGGTATCGCATTCCTGAAAAGCATCCTGACCGATGGCATGCGAGGGCACCTGGCCACTAATGACCACCATCGGAATCGAGTCCATATACGCAGTTGCCAAACCGGTGACCGCATTGGTCACACCTGGTCCGCTGGTGACCAGCGCGACGCCGATTTTCTTGCTGGAACGGGAATATGCGTCCGCTGCGTGAACAGCTGCCTGTTCATGTCGGACGAGAATATGCTGAAATTTGTCTTGTTTGAAGACTTCGTCGTAGATATAAAGAACCGCACCGCCTGGGTAACCGAAGACATGTTCGACCCCTTCTTCGGCAAGACTGCGGACGACGATTTCTGCGCCTGTAATTTCCATTGTGCTTCCTTTCAAGGTCCACGGGAGATTGATTGGATGTTCTCCCCACAGGCTCATGACCCGGGCTCGAACAGCGCTAAAGCGCGTATGTTGCGTGTTGATCTTTCGCTACCCCGCAACGGCATGATCAACCGATTGCGGGACGCGCATTGTACCCTATTCGGAGCATTCAGCCTGAAACACCATAGATAAAGCCACCGATTTGTTACAGTTTTGCTAGGATGCACGCCTTCTCATCACTGATTTCTGCAACTTTCGCACGTGGCCAGCTCTGCCGAACTCTCCGAATTTCTTGAAAGCGTGGAACGCCGCGCCTTCAAGCAGGCCGTCTATGCGGTGCGGGATGAGGCCTCGGCTCTGGACGTCGTCCAGGATGCGATGATGAAACTGGCAGAGAAATATGGCGACAAACCCACTGCAGAATTGCCGATGCTATTCCAGCGCATCCTGCAGAACGTGATCCATGACTGGTTCCGACGCCAGAAAGTCCGTTCCACCTGGACCACCCTGTTTTCCAGCCTGTCCACCAATAGTGATCACGAGGAATATGATTTTCTGGAAGCTTTGGAAGCCGAAGATCATTCTCGTCAGGCCGAAAGCGCCAGTGATCAGGTCGAACGCGAACAGACCTTGGCCATCATTGACGAAGAAATCAGCAAACTCCCTACCCGTCAACGCGAGGCCTTTGTCATGCGTTATTGGGAAGAGATGGATGTCGCCGAAACCGCCGCCGCAATGGGTTGTTCGGAAGGCAGCGTCAAGACTCACTGTTCTCGGGCGGCCTACGCCCTTGCAGTTGCCCTTAAAGCCAAGGGAATCAAACTATGAACCACCTTACCGAAAGTACGCGCACTGCCACCGAACAACGTTTTGCGTACAAGGTTCGCCAGGCCTTGAACGAGGCCGCTGATGCCTTGCCTGCGAACCAGTTGGAGCGGCTCGCTGCTGCCCGCAAAGCTGCATTGCAAGTACAAAAACGTGAGCCCAAGCGCGCCGAACAATGGGCCATGTCTCCAGCACTACTTGGACACGGAAACACCGCAATGGCTGGCGGTCCATTATCCAAAGGCAAATTGGCTCTGGTGTTCGCTGCGCTTCTCCTGACAGTGGCAGGAGTGGTTAGCCTGTTTCATGTCGAACAACAGCGTCTGATCGAAGAAACGGCCGAGGTCGAAACCGGTGTATTGGTCGACGAATTGCCCATCAGTACCTATGCGGATCACGGCTTTAATGCCTTCCTAAAACAAAATCCGTAATCCGCAGAGACAACCGATGTTCTTTCTCAATACAGCTTGCAAGCTTGCCAATACAGACGGAATCATTGCTTACGCAAGTGGCTTGTTTCTGCTCATGATGATGGCCTGTAGCAGCCCACTACTAGCAACTGAAATCAATACTCCTGCTGCCGTCAACAAAGCAGCCAAACCAAACTGGAACGAACTCAACGCCAACCAGAAAACAATCCTGGCGCCTCTTTCAAAAAGCTGGGAATCCATCGACGGGATCAACAAGAGAAAATGGCTAATCATTGCCAAGCGTTATCCCACCATGCCGACAAAGGATCAGCAACGCGCGCAGGAGCGCATGCGCGAATGGGCGCAATTAAGCCCTGAGCAACACCGGGTGGCTCGCGATAGTTACGCTCGATTCCAGGCGATGTCTCCCGAAAAGCGGGCGGCCCTAATCAAAAGCTATCAGGCCTTACCTGAGGAACAGAAAAAAAAGCTGGCGGAAGAAAACCGCAAGAAAACACGTTTGTTGGCGCACAAATCCGTCACAAAATCTGTGAGTCCCCAATCCAATACAGCGCCCGCAATCGAAGCCGGTACGACGGCCCAGCAGTAAGCCCCTTCCTGCTGCACTCCCTGCAGCACGTAAAATAGCAGGCAGATGTATCGACCTCACCATCTGTTCGCAAACATTCCTGCTCACCATGTCTGCATTGCAAACCGCCGCCATATCCAAAGCCGATTCCGCTCCGGCCATCGCTTACCCCACTCTGAAGCGCCGCCTGCTTTGCATGATCTATGAAGGCATGTTGTTGTTCGGCGTTTTGTTCCTCTCGGGTTATCTGTTCGATACCCTCACACAAAGCCGCAGCGCATTGACCTTGCGGCATGTGCGCGAGGCCTGGTTGTTTCTGGCTATGGGCATTTATTTTGTCTGGTTTTGGACCCATGGCGGCCAAACGCTGGCCATGAAGACCTGGCATATCCGTGTGGTTGCGGCGGATGGTCGACCGATCACTAAACAACAGGCTGGATTGCGCTATCTGCTGTGCTGGATGTTCCTGCTACCCACGCTGGCTCTGATCGGCTGGATCGGCTTTCGCGGCAATGAAGTTACAGGTTCCCTCATTCTCGCCTTTGCCTTCCTTTTGCCACCGTTCTGGATGAAATTGGATCGCGACCAGCAGTTCCTGCATGACCGCATACTTGGTACGCGTTTGATTGTGGCTTGATTTGATCTGAATCAAGCCCACTCAGGAATCACCGGATAAGCTTTATCCGATGATGAATCCGTCCATTTCCCTTCCTGTTTTGACCCCTCCTTCGGCTTCGACTGGAGTTCAAATGCATTGCTTTCATTGCAATGCTGTGATCCCTCCTTCGCGACGAGTCACAGGTGTCATCGAAGGAATTGAACATGATTTTTGCTGTCATGGTTGTTTGACCGTAGCACGCCTGACGAGTCAGGATGACATCCCGAAAGCGGTGCCTGCTGAAACTATGGGAACTGCCCATCTCGATATCACCGGTATGACCTGCGCGAATTGCGCGCGCGCCATTGAGCTGGGTTTGCAAAAACTGGACGGGATTCTCGAAAGCCGGATTGATGTGGTCGCGCGTCGGCTCCATGTGAGCTGGGAAGCTTCCCGGATGGATTTCGACACCATTTCCGTGGCGATCCAAAAACTGGGTTATGGCGTCAGCAAAGTCGATACGTCGGATACGATAACGACGAACAAGTACAACTCAAAGCAGCAAGACCGACGCCGCCTGCAACGCCTGCTGCTGGCCTGGCTGGGCATGATGCAGATCATGATGCTGTCCGTTCCGGTTTATCTGGCTGGTGCTCACGATATCGAACCCGACATTGCGCAGTTACTGCGCATTGCCCAACTGGTGATTGCAATGCCGGTGATGCTATTCAGTGCCTGGCCAATTTATCAAGCTGCGTGGCGTGATCTGAAGGCGAGACAAATCGGCATGGAGGTTCCGGTCACCGCAGGACTGGCCGTCGCTGCGGGCGCAAGTCTGGTGGCAGTGCTACGCGCTGATGGTGTCGTTTACTTTGACTCGATCACCATGTTCGTCGCACTGCTCCTGGGCTCACGCTGGCTGCAAGAACGTGGGCTGAAGCGCGCATCGGAATACTTGAATCGATTGTCGCAAACCCATCGGCCCAAAGCCCGCCGAATTCTTGGTCTGGATCATGAGACGGAAATGGTCGATGCCGCCCATCTGTCAGCAGGCGACTTGATTCAGGTGCGTCCCGGCGAAACCTTTCCCGCAGACGGGGTCGTCGTTTCTGGAACGAGCCTTTGTTCAGAAGCCCTGCTCACCGGAGAGAGCAAGCCTGTATCGAAGCAGCCGGACGATCCGGTTCTGGCCAGCAGCAACAATCTGGAACAGGCACTCGTTGTGCGCGTCACGCATGCTGGCGAACAGACCGCTCTGGCCGCGCTGACACGTCTGACCGAAGCCGCAAGCCGGGTCAAACCTGCACTCGTGCAATTTTCTGATCAGGCTGCACGATGGTTCATTGTTCTGATCGGCCTGGTCGTAATCGGTGCCGCCTTGGCATGGAGCCAGATTGATCCTTCCCGCATCGTCCCGGTCACCATTGCCATTCTGATCGTGACTTGCCCTTGTGCTCTGTCGCTTGCCGTACCGATGGCGCTCGCTGCGGCGCAAGCCAGTCTGGCACGTCACGGAATCCTGGTGACTCGCTCGGCAGCGATTGAAACCATGGGCAAGGTTGACCACATGGTTTTCGACAAGACCGGTACGCTGACGATGGGTCAGATGCAACTGGTTGATCTTGTCATTCTGCGGCCCTTGCCCAATACCCTCTGGCAAGAGCAGAGCATGGACGAACGTAACGTCCTATTGTTGCTTGCCACCGCACTTGAACTAAATTCCAATCATCCCATTGCAAATGCCTTGCGTGCAGCGGTACCGGATCCCGTCACGCTGCCAGTGCTCAGTGAAGTCAAGCTATTTAACGGCCTGGGCGTCGAAGGTACCATTGAAAATCATCGCCTGCGTTTCGGCCAGGTGGACTTCGCTCTGGGATTTGGCCGGCATCCCAAACAGGACGGGTACGCACTGCTTGGCGAGAAGAAAATCAATCACACTTGCAGCATCAGCCTGCTTGCCGATCATGAGGGGCCGCTGGCGCTTTTTTACTTCTCTGATCCGATTCGTCCAGATGCATTGGCCCTGATTGAAAGTCTGCACAAAAAAATACCGGTCAGCATGCTTTCAGGAGACCGGCAAGAAGCTGTCTCTGCGGTCGCTCTGGCGTTGGAAATTGAAGACGCCAGAGCAGCCTGTACTCCTACAGACAAGCGCAATGCGGTCAGCGAGCGTCAGCAACGTGGCGAAATCGTGGCCATGGTCGGCGATGGCCTTAATGATGCGCCGGTGATTGCGCAAGCCGATGTATCGGCTGCTTTTGCGAGCGCCAGCACGCTGGCACAAACCCAGGCCGATTTCATCGTGCTTTCTGACCGGCTGTCCGGATTGAGTACGATTTTCGAGACTAGTCGGCGCAGTCTGAGGATCATTCGCCAGAACCTGGGATGGGCGCTGCTATATAACCTCATTGCCATCCCGGTTGCCGCCGGCGGCATGGTTTCGCCCGCTTGGGCGAGCGTGGGTATGGCCACGAGTTCATTACTGGTTGTTGGTAATTCCCTGCGGCTTTTACCGCGCTCACAAAAACTTTAGCAGAACCTGTCATGGACATTCTCTATCTCTTGATTCCGCTAAGCTTGGTCCTGGTTTTTGTGATTGGCGCCTTTCTCTGGTGGTCGGTTGACAATGACCAGTTTGAGCAGCTGGAAGAAGAGGGACAGCGCATTTTTTGTGACGATGAAGCAACTCACACTCAACGTTCCCAAAAATCTTCAACTTAGTCCGAGAACATTTGATCCTTATCAAAGGACGGTTTGACCAGATTCATAGAATCCATTTAGGCGGTTGCTTATTGGTGAGGTATTGCAGCCACATCAGTTTGAACATGGATCGAATCGAGGTCAAAAATGTCAGTAGCGGATAACAATGGAGTGACCGAGGTCTATAACGACAAGGTGGTCGCGCAATTTGCGGTCATGACTGTCGTCTGGGGCATCGTCGGCATGCTGGTCGGCGTCATCATCGCCGCCGAACTGGTATGGCCAGAATTGACCAGTGGCATTCCCTGGCTTTCTTACGGCCGACTTCGGCCGCTCCACACCAACGCGGTCATTTTTGCGTTCGGCGGCTGCGCCCTGTTTTCTACGAGCTACTACGTCGTCCAGCGCACCTGTCAGGTCCGGCTCGCTTTCACCAAACTTGCGGCCTTTACCTTTTGGGGCTGGCAGGCCGTCATCGTTCTCGCCGCCATCACGCTCCCGCTCGGCTTCACCAGCGGCAAAGAGTACGCCGAACTCGAATGGCCCATCGACATTCTGATCACGATAGTCTGGGTCAGCTATGCCATCGTGTTTTTCGGCACGCTGGCACGCCGCCGTATTTCGCATATCTATGTCGCCAACTGGTTTTTTGGTGCTTTCATCCTCACCGTCGCATTGCTGCATGTCGTCAACAGCGCCGAGATGCCCGTGAGTTTCTGGCCGATGAAATCCTATTCTGCTTATGCCGGTGTGCAGGATGCGATGGTGCAATGGTGGTACGGCCACAACGCCGTGGGCTTCTTTTTGACCGCAGGCTTTCTCGGCATCATGTATTACTTTGTGCCCAAACAAGCGGGCCGCCCGATTTATTCGTACCGACTTTCTGTGGTGCATTTCTGGGCACTGATCTTCACCTACATGTGGGCAGGTCCGCATCACCTGCACTACACCGCACTGCCCGACTGGACGCAATCGCTGGGCATGGTGTTCTCGCTGATTCTGCTGGCGCCGTCCTGGGGCGGCATGATCAACGGCATGATGACCTTGTCGGGCGCCTGGCACAAACTGCGTGACGACCCCATCCTGAAATTTCTGATCGTCTCGCTGTCCTTCTACGGCATGAGTACCTTTGAAGGTCCGATGATGTCGATCAAGACCGTCAATGCGCTGTCGCACTACACCGACTGGACCATTGGTCATGTGCATTCGGGGGCGCTCGGATGGGTTGGCCTGATTTCAATCGGCGCGCTGTACTACATGATTCCGCGCATGGTCGGACGTACCAAGATGCACAGCATTGCCGCAATCAACTTGCATTTCTGGGTGGCCACCATTGGCATCGTTCTCTATATCGCCGCCCTCTGGATCGCTGGTGTCATGCAAGGTTTGATGTGGCGTGCGGTCGATAGCGATGGCCTGTTGACCTATACCTTCGTTGAAGCCACCAAAGCCAGTGCACCTTATTACATGATTCGTCTGTTTGGCGGTGTGCTGTATCTGAGCGGCATGCTGATCATGGCCTGGAACGTCTGGATGACGCTGGCTTCGGGCAAGAGCGTGCTGGTATCGGTGCCGCCGGTCAAGATGCATGCCCAGACTGCAGTCCTCTCGCCATCACTTGCCACTACAGCACACCCAGTCTGAGGAACTCAAATGAAACTAACTCATGACCGCATCGAACGTCACAGCGGCCTCCTGATCCTCCTGGTCATCCTGACCGTTGCCATTGGTGGCCTGGTCGAGATCGTCCCACTCTGGTTCCAGCGCTCAACCACACAACCCATTACAGGTCTCAAACCTTATACGGCCCTGCAACTGACTGGCCGCGACGTCTATATCCGCGAAGGTTGTTACGGCTGCCACTCGCAAATGATTCGTCCGTTGCGCGCTGAAGTCTCGCGCTACGGCCCTTATTCGGTTGCAGGCGAATTCGTTTACGACCATCCATTCCAATGGGGCAGCAAACGTACCGGCCCTGATCTGGCTCGTGTGGGGGGACGTTATTCAGATGACTGGCATCGCATCCATTTGAACAACCCACGCGATGTCGTTCCGGAATCGATCATGCCTTCTTACCCCTGGCTGACCAAGACCACCCTCACTGGCGATGACGTTGCCAACAAGATGCGCGCTCTGCAAAGACTTGGGGTGCCTTATACGGAGCAGGACATTGCACAAGGCAAGGAAGCAATCCAGGGAAAAACTGAACAGGATGCCCTGATCGCCTATATGCAGAACCTTGGGGTGTTGCTCAAGAAAACGAACTGAGGGTCTGTAGAGAATTTACTTCCTCGAACTCACTTCGGCGACTCAAAAAGGCAAATCATGGACATCACTTTATTGCGCATCATCATCACGGTACTCAGTTTCATCATGTTCATTTCAATCTGGGCATGGGCATACAGCAAGCACAATCACGACCGCCTGGAGCAATACGGATCGCTGCCGCTCGTGGATGACGACGCGCTCAATTGCAATCTTCTCTCAGGGACAAGTCATGAGTGACGCACTGAATTCATTCTGGGATTACTACGTCGCGATCATCAGTGTCGTTTCGATACTGGCCTGCGCCATTCTGCTCAAGTCGCAAAGCAGGCGCCGCGTCGTCGGTGCCAAAATCGAGAATACCGGGCACGTTTGGGATGAGGACCTGACCGAGTTAAACAATCCACTGCCGCGCTGGTGGATGTGGCTGTTCTACATCACGATCGTGTTCGGTTTGGCTTATCTGGTGCTGTTCCCGGGCACTGCCCTTTGGCAAGGTACGCTGGGCTGGACTTCAGCACGTCAACTCAAAGCCGAGAACGAAACTGCCGAACAGCAATACGCGCCGTTGTATGCAGAATTTGCCAGCAAAAACATCAAACTTCTTGCTGAAAATCCGCGTGCGATGGCAATGGGGCAACGCCTGTTTCTGAACAATTGCGCTCAGTGCCATGGCTCGGATGCACGCGGCTCCAAGGGGTTCCCCAACCTGACCGACAAGGACTGGTTGCATGGTGGACTACCGGAAAATATCGAGCTATCGATTCTGGATGGTCGGCATGGTCAGATGCCGCCGATGGCAGCCGCAATCGGTTCGGATGAAGAGGTCCGCAACCTGGCGAACTATGTCGCTTCACTTTCCCATGGTGGACATGACCCACTACGGGCCGCGCTCGGCAAGAGCAAGTTCATGGTCTGTGCTGCTTGTCACGGTGCTGATGGCGTCGGCAACCCCATGCTGGGCGCACCGATCCTGAACGACAGTACATGGCTCTATGGTGGTGATGTGGAAACCATCATCGAGACCATCAACAAAGGTCGTGAAGGGGTGATGCCAGCCCATCGCAATTTGCTCGGCACCGACAAGGTTCACATCCTGGCTGCTTATGTCTGGAGCCTGTCCAATCCGCGCAGCATGATTGATACCAGTGCGCGCTAAAAGTGTTCACTTCGCCTCAACATGAATACGCCGAATTCCGGTGGCACAGCACAGCAACGGGTCATCCGGATTGAGCCTGTTTCGAGCCCAGCAGAGGAACTCGAAGAAAGTCTTTACGAGGTTCGCAAGAAAATCTATCCGCGTGCCTTGCGGGGCTGGTTTGCCGGCTGGCGCTGGGCGCTGGTCTGGTTCACGCAACTGATTTTTTATGGTCTACCCTGGCTGCAATGGAATGGCCGCCAGATGGTCTTGTTTGATCTTGGTGCGCGCAAATTCTACGTCTTCGGTTTTGTCTTCTGGCCGCAGGATTTTATTTACCTCACCTTGTTGCTGATCTGCTCGGCACTTGGCCTGTTCCTGTTCACCGCGATCGCGGGTCGTCTGTGGTGTGGCTATGCCTGTCCGCAGACGGTCTACACCGAAATTTTCATGTGGATCGAACGCAAGGTTGAAGGAGATCGTTACGCGCGCATGAAACTGGATGCGTCGCCACTCAATGCGAACAAGCTGACGCGGAAAACATCCAAGCACTTCTTGTGGATTGCACTAGCGTTGTTCACCGGGCTGACTTTCGTCGGCTATTTCACGCCGATTCGTGATCTGCTCCGTGAACTGACGCAATTCCGTCTGGGCCCATGGGAAAGCTTCTGGATTCTGTTCTATGGCTTTGCCACCTATGGCAACGCAGGCTGGATGCGTGAACAGGTCTGCAAGTACATGTGTCCCTATGCACGTTTCCAAAGCGCAATGTTTGATCGCGACACTTTGGTCATCACCTATGACAGCGCGCGTGGTGAACAACGCGGCTCCCGGCCCAAATCAGTCGACCACGCGAATCTGGCCAGCATGGGCCTGGGTGACTGTATTGACTGTGGCATTTGTGTACAGGTCTGTCCAACTGGCATCGACATTCGTCAGGGCTTGCAATACGAGTGTATCGGTTGTGCCGCCTGTATCGATGGTTGCAACCAGATCATGGACAAGATGAATTACCCGCGCGGCTTGATCCGGTATTCGACCGAGAATGCCCTCACTCAGCTCGCCACACAAGGCGGATCGGCCTCGATTCCCTGGCGGCGCGTTTTCAGACCACGGGTGCTGGTGTATACCGCCATCCTGTCTGCGTTGGTCATTGCCACTCTCGCAGCTTTGGCTTTGCGCACGCCTCTTAAAGTCAATGTGATTCGTGACCGCGGCGTAATGGCCCGCGTGATCAGCGTTGGCGACGAATATGGCTGGATCGAAAATGTTTATCGTTTGCAGATCATGAATCAGGATGAAGTGGCGCATCGCTATCAAGTTCGAGTTGAGGGCTTACCCGGACTCCAGCTTGAACATCTGAATGAAGAAATTAAGCTTGATGCGGCGTCTTCACGCAGCATCCCGGTCGAGCTTGAATTGCCGCCGGGACAGGAGATTGCACCAGGATCGCATCCAGTGACCTTTCATGTTCAGTCGGTGGATCGTAGTGATCTTGTCGTCACTGAACGTAGCGTTTTTTTGATCCCTCACTTGTGATCACTTCAAGAGGAGCCACCATGGTTATCCCACACTCAACTCCCCCTGCTATGGATTTAGATACAGGTCTAGGTGTCAGCATTCCTCTGAGTCGACCTTGGCACCGCGAACCCTGGCTGCTGTTCATCATTACCTTGCCTGCTCTAGCTGTGATTGCGAGCTTTATTACACTCTGGATCGCTGTGGAATGGGGTGACACGCTCGTCAGCGATGATTACTACAAGCAGGGCCTGGGTATCAATCGGGATATGGCACGCGATCTAAAGGCGACTCAAGCGGGAATCACTGGGGAGATCCGTCTTACCGGCCAGATCTTGACGGTTCGATTAAGCAATAACGAATTAGTCGCACACGAAAATACGCAGCCCGTACTGCTTCTGGTTCATCCATTTAATGCCGCTTTGGATCAGCGACTGTTACTCGTCAAAATTGGAGACAATCTGTGGCAGGCATCGACTACAGAACTGATCTCTGAAAAAATACACTGGCAGATCAGCGTGGAAACCAACACGTGGCGAGTGTTGACGTATAGCACCCTAACTCCGGGCACAGCAGTTCAGTTAGGGACGACAACTGCGGGAGCCGTTTCATGAAACGGGCGCAATACTGGATTGGAATTTTCTGGCCTTCCTTTGTCGTCGCAGGAATTGCCGAGATCGTGTTCTTTACGCTTTTTGATCCAGTTGAAATGGTGCTGTTCGGTACCAGCCTCGACATCCCCCGTATCGGCATCTACACCTTTGGTTTTTTTGGATTCTGGGGAGTTGGTATTCTGTCCAGCGGACTGACGCTGTTTCTGCAAAGCTCTGATCAGCAGTAGTAGAGCGCAATAACCGAAGGGCATTGCGCCGTATTGATTAACGCACGAGGTACCGGTGCAATGCGCTTTGCTTATTGCACCCTACGTGTGGAGCTGCGATAGCCCTGCCATCAATTACAGGACGCACGCCGGGTCAGGTCTTTTAGTGCTTCCAGATTCTGGATACGAATATTTTTCTGATTGACTTCAATTACGCCATCTGCCTGAAAGCGTGACAGCAGACGGCTGACCGTTTCAAAAGTCAGACCCAGATAACTCCCGATTTCCGCCCGCGTCATGCGCAATACAAACTCCGTCGGTGAGTAACCACGCAACTTGAGACGTTGGGAAAGATTGACCAGAAAAGCAGCCAGACGCTCATCCGCATCACGACTGCCGAGCAGCAACATGACCCCATGTTCGCGCACAATTTCCCGGCTCATGATCTTGTGCAAATTCAATTGCAGTTGGGGTAAACGCTGCGTGAAGTCTTCGAGATTTTCGTAATGGATTACGCAGACATCCGAATCTTCAAGCGCCACCATGTCACAACTATGTTTGCTGCTCCCAATCCCGTCAAGACCCACAATTTCGCCCAACATGTGGAAACCGGTGACCTGATCACGGCCATCCTCCGTAATCACCGTACTTTTCATGAAACCGGTACGAATCGCATAAAGGGCTTGAAAATCATCGCCATCTCGAAACAGGAATCCGCCGCGCTTGACACGTTTGCGGACCGACACCAAATTGTCCAGCGCATTCAAATCCTCGATCGAGAGTCCAATGGGCAGACATAGCTCTCTCAAGCTGCAGTTTGAACAGGCCGCTCGCAGTTCTTGCAATTTGGGTATCGGATGATTCATGGCTGGGCGATTAACTAGGAAGTTCATCCCAGTGTAGCGCAAAGTCATGACATTGGAATGTGTTTGGTGATCATTCCATATCAGGTAGATTTGAAGATCGTTAAACCCGCCCTCACCCTAGCCCTCTCCCCGTGATCGGGGAGAGGGGACTAAGAAGCTCCCTCGCCCACATCAGTGGGAGAGGGCGGGGGTGAGGGAGACTTGTTGTCGTGTAATCAGGAATCACCAATCACAAGCGCTGATCGAACTTCTGATGAACAAACATTGAGCCATATCAAGATTCTTTTCTGCGTGGTGACCATAATCGGCTCATGCTGCCCATCCCGATTGAACCTACGTCTATAGCGCACCTGACGCCTCCTGAAGCCTCTTTGCTACGTCGCTTCGAGATTCCTGGCCCTCGCTATACCTCTTACCCCACTGCCGACCGCTTTATCGAAGCCTTCGGGCCGGAGGACTACAAACACTGGTTGGCCGCTCGCGACGGTAGCAGCGCGGCCATGAATAGTCCACTGTCGGTCTATGTGCATCTGCCCTTTTGCGAATCGGTCTGCTACTACTGCGCCTGCAACAAGGTCATCACGCGTCATCATGAGCGGGTTCCGGAATATCTTTATTTCCTCGAGCGCGAAATGCATCTGGTCAGTCAACACCTGACCGGATCGCGTCAACTGGAACAACTGCATTTTGGCGGTGGCACGCCGACGTTTTGCAGCATGGCCGAGCTGGAACATTTGATCCATTTGATTCGCAACTATTTCGAATGGACCGACTCGGGTGAATACAGTATCGAAGTCGATCCTCGCACGGTTTCACAGGTTTCGATGAAAGACCTTGCCAAACTTGGATTCAACCGCATCAGTCTAGGCGTTCAGGACTTTGATCGTGAAGTCCAGCTTGCCGTAAATCGAGTCCAAAGCTTTGAATCAACTCAAGCCATCATCGGAGCCGCGCGTTCAGCACAGATCAAGTCGATTAATCTCGATCTGATCTACGGCTTGCCGCACCAGACACGGGCCAGCTTTGCCCGTACCCTGCAGCAGGTCCTGCAACTCGCGCCCGAACGTATCGCGCTGTATCACTACGCGCATTTGCCTGAGCGCTTCAAGCCACAGCGCAGGATTCATGAACGCGACCTGCCCTCCAGCGCTGAGAAGACCTCCATACTGCTCGATGCCATTGAGACGCTCGGTGAAGCGGGCTATGACTACATCGGCATGGATCACTTCGCGCGCCCTGATGACGAACTGGCTCGCGCTGCCCGTGATGGCCGACTGCATCGGAATTTTCAGGGCTATAGCACGCGATCTGATTGTGATCTGATCGGCCTGGGGGTTTCGTCGATTGGAAAGATTGGCCCGACCTATGTGCAGAATGAACGGACACTTGATGCGTATTACGATGCCTTGCGCCAGGATCGTCTGCCGGTGGCGCGCGGCATCCTCTTGAATGAGGATGATCTACTGCGCCGTAGTGTAATCATGAGCTTGATGTGTCAGTTCACGATCTCGAAAGAAGTCATCGAGTCCACGTGGTTCATTGATTTCGACCATTATTTCCAGAAAGAACTCACCGAACTGGCCAGTTTTGTCGATTCAGGTCTGGTTGAGCTGGACAAGGAATGGGTCAGTGTCACGCCAACGGGTCGCTTTCTGATCCGCGCCGTCGCGATGGTGTTCGACCGGCATCTGCGCATCGATCAACGCGCCAAGAATTTTTCACGGATCGTATGATCACCGAAGCCGCATTGTCTGCTGCCGTACTTGCCGGGCTGACCGGTGGTGCGCACTGCGCGCAGATGTGCGGACCGATCATGCTGGGTTTGAAAGGCCGGCGCGTGATTCGCGTCATTCCGGTTTCGGCGCCGGACGCCTCCTTCAACAGCGCACTCGCCTTACCGACTGCCGAATCGCTCTCCATGCCCAGAGCATGGCCGATCGAACAGGTCGGGCGCATTGCCAGTTACGCTGCTTTGGGCGCGGTCTTTGGCAGTCTGGGAAGTTTCACCTCGATTGTGAATGACTGGATTCCGCTGCAAGCCATCGCGTTCTTTCTGTTCAATCTCGTGATCGTGATTCTGGGTGCACAGATTGCAGGGCTGATGGCGCACTGGAATCTGCCGGGATTTCTTGCCCGATCCATCGGACATTTTCAGCAGCAATTTCTGTCTCGTCTCTGGCCTCCGCGCACGGGCAAGCAACGCGTCCTGTGCGGATTGGGCTGGGGCCTGATTCCCTGTGGTCTGGTCTACAGTGTTTTGCCGCTGGCTTTGCTTTCCGGAAGTGCTCTTGATGGCGCAACTTTGATGATGTTTTTCGGACTGGGCACTTTGCCAGTGCTGCTGTTCATCGGCTGGGGCGGCGGCGCCTTGAATCAGTGGATTGGTAACAGTCCATTGCGGCAATCATTGCAACGGGTGGCAGGCGGACTCGTCATCGCATGGGGATTCTGGGGCCTGCTCCACGCCAGTCAGGTTTACTTCCGGCCTTCTGCACTCCTGTTGAGTTGGTGTGCATCAGGATAATCACGCAGGCTGATTGCTGCCTCTCAATTCGCGTCTCAATACTTTGCCAATCGGTGTCTTCGGCAAGCTGTCCCGGAATTCAATCAGATGCGGCCGCTTGTAGGCGGTGAGATTCGCCTTGCAATGTTCACGTATGGCTTCTTCGGTCAGATTGGGATCTTTCTTCACGAGCACCAGCTTGACCGCCTCGCCGGTCTTTTCGTCTGGCACGCCGACAGCCGCACATTCGAGCACACCCGGCATCATCATCACCACATCTTCAATCTCGTTTGGATAAACATTGAAGCCCGACACCTTGATCATGTCCTTCTTGCGATCCGTGATGGTTACATAGCCATCGGCATTGATATTGCCCACATCGCCGGTGAGTAACCAGCCTTGCTTCATGACCTTCTCGGTTTCTTCAGGTCGCTGCCAGTAACCGGCCATGACCTGCGGGCCCTTCACGCAGATTTCGCCGGTACATTCTTCAATCGGTCGCGACCCATCGTTGACCGGCAATTCATTGAAGTCTTCATCGCGGATCGAAATATCCGTCGACGGAAACGGCATGCCGATGCTCCCATTCCAAGGCGCACCCACCGGATTAGCGGTGACGCCCGGCGAGGTTTCCGTCAAACCATAGGCCACTGTGATGTGATGTTTGGTGGCCTGAGCCCAGCGTTCGGCCACTGCTCTTTGCACCGCTGCGCCGCCGCCCACAACCACCTTGATGCCAGAAAAATCCAGTTCCGAAAATCCGGGCGTATTCAACAAGCCATTGAAGAGGGTATTGACGCCGATGAAAATCGAAAACTTACATCCCTTCAATTCCTTGATAAAACCGGGCATATCACGCGGGTTGGTAATCAGAATCTGATTGGTGCCCCATTTGAAAAACGAGAGTGTCGCCGTCAAACAGAAGATGTGATACATCGGCAACGGCATGATCGCAATTTCAGTGGCGGGTTTAAATGAAACAGAAACCCAGCCGCCCACCTGTTCGATATTGGCCAGGATGTTGCGGTGAGTGAGCATGGCACCTTTGGCCACACCGGTCGTGCCGCCGGTGTATTGCAGAAAGGCCATGTCGTCGAGCGTCAGGTCAACTGGCGTATAGGAATGCTGTTCACCATGACGAAGTGCAGAGCGGAAATCGACGGCCCCATCGATATTCCAATCGGGCACCATTTTCTTTACTTTCTTGACCACCAGATTGACGATCCAGCGCTTGGGAATCGGCAGACAATCACCAATCTGGGTGGTAATGACATGCTCAACCGGGGTGCTGTCGATCACTTCCCGCAAAGTGCTGGCGAAGTTCTCGACCACCACGATTGCCTTGGCACCCGAGTCCTTGAGTTGATGTTCAAGCTCGCGCGCGGTATAGAGAGGATTGACATTCACCACGGTCAAGCCAGCGCGCAGGATACCGAACAGTGCAATGGGATATTGCAGCAGATTGGGCATCATCACCGCAACTCGCTCACCTTTTTTCATGCCAGGCAAGGATTGCAGGTAAGCCGCAAAGATACGCGTCTGCTGTTCCAGTTCGCTGTAACTGAGTGACAGGCCCAGATTGCTGAACGCCGGAGACTGAGGGAATTGCTTGCAGACCGATTCAAATAAATCAATGATCGAAGCATGCTGGCCCAACTGAATTTCGGCAGGCACCCCTGCCGGATAATTTTTCAGCCAGATTCTGTCCCCCATGACGATCTCCTTTGTGACCTTGTTATCGGTGCCGAGCTTGTGCCAGTTCTTCGACTGTTTTGTGTTGTGCGGTGTTTATAAGACCAACGACTATGGCTACAGTTCTATCCTACCGCAACAATCAAACTTGTTAACGACTAAGCAACGTTATTCGTTTAAATTCAGAATTTGTATTAAAACTTTCCACCGCCGAGAAAAAGAAACCGAGCGCGAACATCCCTCTGGAAATTGCAAGGGATTTTTGGGTAAGTTGGTCGGTTCAAGCGGGGTCATTGGCCTTGTTGTGAAGCTGGGTTGAGACGACCGGCATCACATAATCTGTACCATTCTTGAGCATGACAAACAAGACTTTAGCCAGCATCCGTGCCACCGCCCGGACCGCTTGCTGATGAGTTTTTCCTGCTGCCCGTTTCTTGTCGAAATACGCCTTTGATGCGGGAACGGCAGCAATGTGATGAACTGCCGCAATCATCATCGCATCGCGGGCGCGGCGATTCACCTGGCGCGGCACCTTGCTGCCCTTGAACTGGCCCGAACTGTGATCCAGTGGCGCCACGCCCAGATACATCGCCAGACTGTCGGTCTTGGCAAAGCGAGCCATGGAACCAATCTCGCCAGCCAGTTCACTGCCGCAGATCAAACCAAAGCCCGGCACCGTTTGGATCCGCTGCGCCATGCTGGATTCTTGGGCCAGCCCCTTGAGCTCTGCTTCCAAGGCAAGAATCTGTTGGCGCAGCGTGAGCATGTGCCGGGCATCGGACACAATCATCCTTCCCAGATAGGCTGCCGCAGTACCGAAGGTGGCTTGCTGTTGCCATTGCCGAATCCGAGCCGCATAACTTTTGCCAATCCCGGTAGTGGCCAGCAAGGTTGATAACCGAACGTTTTTGAGTTTGATCAGGTCTTCCCGCAAGACCAGGAGGTTGAGAAACCACAGATTGTCTGCTTGACCCGTAATGGCCAATAAACCCGGACAGCTCGCCTGCAAGTCGGCCTGCATGCGCTGCGATAAGCGCATCCGGTCTTCCACCAGTTGCTTGCGTCGCCGCGTCAGGGCTTTGAGTCGGATTTCGGTTTCTCCGACCGGCGCCACTTCCTGCAAGATGGCCTTGGCCATCGGCACCCGGTCTTGTAATTGAAACAGCTCCAACATACGCCGGGCATCGATGGCATCGGTCTTGGCCGGGGCCGGAAAGATTTCCTTGAAGCGGGCCAACTTGAGGGGATTGACGTTGTAGAGCTGCCAGCCGCGCATCAGAACGCGACCATCCAGGGGCCGCGCGTAACCCCCATAGCCTTCCATCGCCACGGCCACGGCCGTGGCTTCCTGCTGACGTTCGTGGCGTTCGATGCGCTTGAAGAACGCCGTCAGACCCGGGCCATCATGGATCACGTCGAATTCATCGAGCAGGGTGCCTGCAGATAAGCCCACAGCGACCCGATGCCGGGTGCAACCGACATCGATGGCCACGTGTAATTGCGTGAAAGGCGCGCCCCTTTGCGGGCGTACCGCTGTGTCATGATTCATGGAAACCTCCGCAACCGACGTGAAGGAAACCTTCCTGCAGTCCACGCCTATCTTCAGAGCCATGCTGATTCGTCAGCGGCACCATCCCATCAGGCTTGGCAGGAAAGTGCAAGGTGACGCAGGCGGCATTTCAGGCTGAGTGGCGATCACCGTCACCGGCGTCCGCTGCGGGCCCCTTGAGCCATCCCCGCGTCACTTCTCATGCTACGCCGGTTTCATTCCACTTGCACGGGACACGCCACATTCGTCGACTCACGCGCAGCCAGTGCCTGCCCATACCTCGCACCTGCCAACCCTCTCTTCAACCCCCTGTGTTACCTTGCAATTTCGAGGATAGGCCCCTTTAGTTAGCTGCTAACAACACCGTTCGTCCTGAGTAGGCGAGCAACGCTCGCCGTATCGAAGGATGAGTCGCCGCGTAACAACGGTATAAAGCCTTACGGTCTGTCCTTCGATACGTTTGCCGATTGCTTGCAATCGGCAAACACTTAGGACGAACGGTTTTGGTATGCATAGACCTTTCAGAACCACAGAGCCGTAGGGTGCAATAAGCGCAGCGCATTGCACTGGAACCTCGTATTTTTGAATACGGCGCAATGCCCTTCGGTTATTGCCGCCCTACGCGAGCTATATGACAAGACCGACTTCAATTCTTGCAACATGTGTGACTGGTTGCCTAAAGTTTGAGTTAATCACATCCTTTGCAAAGGCAACATGACGGTCGTTTGACATCAGCAGTCAACCACCTCAAAGCCGCTGTGTGGCGCAGCTGTACCCCTTCGCAATTGGCCTCCAACAAAGTTCTTACCTTCGGTAGACTGCACGAGGCTTTTTAAGCGTGACTGAATCGCACCATCGGAAAACTTGGCCTGTCCCCTAGACTCACGATACACGGTAGTTAGCTCTGCAGTCCAAGACGTTTGCCCCAGTACGACCAACTGATCTGGCTGAACGTAGTCCACCTTTGCTGTGAGCCATGGAGGCACTTTGGTTTCGTCTCGGCAGATTCTGGTGCGATAGATTCTGGCACTGCTTTCGGACGGGTTCGCGGTCACCAGAACAAAATCCGTTCTGAGGTACTCGTCTAGGCGACCGTTATTTATTTCGTACCGCAAAATGTCGTTGATGGCAGTTTGAAAATCTTCTTGCAGGAGCGTAGCAAGAATCTCGCCCGTAAGTTTGGGTAGATTAGCGAGATGAAAGTCAATGGACTCATCAAAGACAGAGTCTGAACGCGACACAGCCAGCGATGAATTTTCTTTGACAATTTCGTAGTGCCCTGGAACACCTGGACCAGAACCGCACCAGGTGTAAACCAAAGAGCTCAAGGTCCTGAGGAATGCCGCGATTACAGATCGGCCCAGAAATTCATTTCCGGCATAGGAAATTCCACAAGAGCCCTCGTGCGAGGGATTCAGGCGGTCAGTAGAAGTGCCCGCGAGATTGAAGATCGGGACACCAATGCGAATAGGAACACGCTCGATCTTTACAGCTTCATCTGAGACGACCCGCCTATCTTGTCCTGCTCCGCGGGACAGTCGCGAATCGCTGAATATGAATGCGTGCGTGAGTGGACTGCCCTTTGTTCCTGACAGTGCCCAAGGGTCTGAATCGTATCCCGCAACGACGATGGTCATGAATTAAGGGAATTAAAGGGCCAAGGGAATTAAAGGGACCAAGGCGGACTTATTTTTCTTGTACGGAAACCCATGCCCTTACCTTTTTTGCCAACAAAAGTGGTCGCAGATTATTACTTCACTCGTCTGAAGCAATGAAGCGATAAACCACCGACCCAATCACTGCCCCCACAATCGGTGCAACCCAGAACAACCACAACTGACCCAACGCCCAGTCACCGACGAACACGGCCACACCGGTACTGCGTGCCGGATTGACTGAGGTGTTGGTCACGGGAATGCTGATGAGGTGGATCAGGGTCAGGCACAGGCCAATCGCAATCGGCGCGAAGCCTTGCGGCGCGCGCTTGTCGGTAGCACCCATGATGACGATCAGGAACAGCATGGTCATGACAACTTCGGTGACTAGTGCGGCCAGTAGTGAGTAACCACCGGGCGAGTGGGCACCATAGCCATTCGAGGCGAAGCCAGCCGATACGTCGAAGCCGGCTTTGCCGCTGGCGATGACATACAAGACGCCACCGGCGACAATGCCGCCGAACACCTGGGCGACGATGTAAGGAATCAGCTCTTTGGCAGGGAAGCGTCCACCGGCCCAGAGACCAATCGACACGGCAGGGTTCAAGTGGCAGCCGGAGATGTGACCAATGGCAAAGGCCATGGTCAGCACGGTCAGGCCGAAGGCGAGGGACACGCCATGCAGGCCGATGCCAACGCCGGGGAAGGCCGCCGCGAGGACGGCACTGCCGCAACCACCGAGCACGAGCCAGAAGGTGCCAATAAATTCTGCGCTGTATTTTTTCATTGCTGTTTTCCCTTGAAGTGTTGGAGCTGAATTGAAGCTAAATTGAATAACTATTCCACCGTCATTCCCGCGCAGGCGGGAATCCATGTTTCATCGAATTGCTGAAGGTCAAAATGGATTCCCGCCTGCGCGGGAATGACGGCGTTAGTTTTTTGAAATTGTGCCCGAACCCAATGACATTTGGGGCACAAGAATCCCGGCAAATTGTAAACAAAGATTGAGCAGGGCTAGAATCCGGTCAGCGGCTATTATTTCTAATATAAAAAAATATTTTCAGGGAGCAGGTCTTGCGTATTCTGGTCAGTAACGACGACGGTTATTTTTCGCCCGGCATCAAGGCCCTGGCCGAGGCGATGAAGTCATTGGGTGATGTCATCGTCGTGGCGCCGGAACAGAACCACAGCGGGGCCTCGAATTCGCTGACGTTAAGCCGACCCTTGAGCGTGCGCGAGACGGCCGATGGCGTGCGCTACGTCAACGGCACGCCGACTGATTGCGTGCATATTGCGCTGACCGGTCTGCTGGAATTGAAACCCGATATCGTTGTGTCCGGTATCAACGATGGACAGAACATGGGCGATGACACCATCTATTCGGGAACAGTGGCCGCGGCCATGGAAGGCTACCTGTTCGGTGTGCCGTCATTTGCCTTTTCAATGGTGCAGAGAGGTTGGGAGCATCTCGATACGGCAGCGCGCGTGGCGCATGACATCGTAGAGCGGCACTTGCATCATTCGCTCGTGGATGCGGTCAAGGTGCCGTTCCTGCTCAACGTCAACATTCCGAACCGGCCTTACGATGAGTTGCAGGGCATGGCGTGTACGCGGCTGGGCAAGCGGCATCAGTCTGAGCCGGTGTTCAAACAGGAAAGCCCACGCGGCGAAACGATTTACTGGATCGGCCATGCCGGAAGCGCGCGCGATGCGGGGCCGGGAACGGATTTTCATGCGGTGGTGAATGGACAGGTCTCGGTAACGCCTTTGCAGATTGATCTGACTCACGTGGAGCAGATGCGCAAGGTTTCTGAGTGGCTCCGTTGATCGCATCAATATGAAACCGCGCAATCCTCACAAATCCTGGATGACAGAAATGAAGTCGCCAGTTTCAACGGCTCAAGGCAAGGTGGTGGGTAAACCTGTAACGGCGAAAGTACAAAATGCAAACCTTGGAGCGAGTCCTGCTCATAAACAGAAACTAATAACAACGGGAACATCCTTACCCGTACCGTCGGGAGTGGGATTGGCTTCGGAGCGATTGCGTGCGCATATGGTTGAACGCTTGCGTGAGAGTGGCATAAGAAACGCCAATGTATTGGCGGCGATGGGCTTGATCGAACGACATCGCTTTGTCGATGAAGCACTTGCCAGCAGGGCTTATGAAAACACGGCGTTACCGATTGGGCATGCGCAAACGATTTCGCAGCCTTACATCGTCGCGCGCATGACTGAATTGTTGCTGGCGGGTGAAGCGCCAATGGACAAGGTGTTGGAGATTGGAACCGGCTGCGGTTACCAGGCTGCGATATTGAGCCGTGTGGTCAAGGAGGTGTATAGCATCGAGCGGATTCGTGCTTTGCATGACCGCGCACGATCCAATCTCCGTCCCTTCCGTTTGCCCAATCTTCGCCTGGTTTATGGTGATGGCTTACTCGGTGTCCCGGATGCTGCACCTTTTGATGCCATGTTGATTGCCGCTGCGGCTGATGATCTGCCCAGGGGCCTGCTCGAACAACTCCGAATTGGGGGTAGGGCACTGGCACCCTTAGGGAATCAGGAACAATCCTTATGTCTGATTGTCCGAACGGCTGAACAAACCTGGTCCCGAATGGAGCTTGAACCCGTACGTTTTGTACCACTTTTATCAGGACAAATTTAAGCCTGACTGCGAACCCGTAGATCTCAACAGAATCGGCGATGTTGTGGGTTAAACTGCAGGCTTGATTCACTGCTCTCATGCTTATTTCTGGGATATGTCTACGATGTTTCGATTGACTCGCTTTCAATTGTTCAGGTCTGGCCTTGTAGCAATGAGCATGTTGCTCGCTGCCTGTGCGACCCAGAGCCCGCCTTCAGTGCCGGTGGTTGAACGTACACCATCCACGATCCCTGCAACGCCTACGCAAGCCACTGAGCAAGCCCCGGAGGTCAAGCCGGGCACGTACACGGTCAAGCGCGGGGACACGCTCATTAGCATTGCTCTGCAGACTGGGCAAGACTACAAAGATATTGCACTCTGGAACAATCTTGAAAACCCATACGTCATTTATGTGGGTCAGGTGCTGCGTATCCTGCCACCCGATGGTGCAATTGCACTGCCGGTTGGTAGTGCCCCCGCATCTGCTCCTGCCAATGTTCCAACGAACAATACGCCGACATTCAAGGTTGAACCTCTGGGAAGTAAACGGCCTTACTCCGATGCTGCATTGGCCGAGTTGTCCAAGTCGGATAGTACCGGTTTGACTAATGGCAGCGTGCCACCAGTTACTAAACCAGAACCACCCAAGGCTGATGTCGATGTGGGCGATGCCAATCTCGGCTGGATCTGGCCTGCGTCAGGCAAGGTTGCTCAGGAATACAACGAGGCTCGCAACAAAGGGGTATCGATCGCGGGCAAGATGAGTGATCCGGTGATTGCGGCGGCAGATGGCAAGGTGCTTTATGTCGGCAGTGGCATCAGAGGTTATGGCAATCTCGTCATCATCAAGCACAACAGTAATTTTGTTTCGGTCTATGCCCACAACAGCAATGTCTTGGTCAAGGAAGAGCAAGTGATCAAGAAAGGGCAGAAGATCGCCGAGATGGGTAATACAGATGTCGACAATAAGGAAGTCAGTCTGCATTTCGAAATTCGCAGCCAGGGCAAGCCGGTTGACCCTCTGAAATATCTTCCTTCCAGATAATCGCTTTTCATCTCCATGACGAGCCATTCTGCGTCGCTGCCAACCCGCCATGCAAACGTGAAGAATAAATTGCATGGGGATGATCACGGTGAAATCATCGTTGATCTTGAAGAGATTGAAGCTGTGCGGCGTCAGCAACAGGATCCAACACCCGATGAGGAAGTCGAGCAGGACCTCGCCGATTTGGCCGAGCCGGATGACATCGTCGCACTGACCGATGATTCCCAAGGTGCAATCGATCATGCCCTGGTGACAGCTGAGGCGGACGAAGAAGAGGCAGAGGATCGCGATCCGCAAGCAGCCAAGCGCGTTCAAGGTATTGCAGTCGAGCCGGTGGAAGTCAATGAAATGGCGACCGACGGCATCCAGCATTATTTGCAAAAGATTGGTACGCGTCCTTTGCTGACGCCCGAACAAGAGCTGGCAACTTCGACGCTTGCGGCAGCAGGTGATTTTTCTGCACGCCAGAAAATGATTGAGCATAATTTGCGTCTGGTCGTCAGCATTGCCAAGCATTATCTGAATCGCGGCGTCGCGATGATGGACCTGATCGAAGAAGGCAATCTGGGTTTGATTCACGCTCTGGAGAAATTCGATCCTTCGCGTGGCTTCCGCTTTTCGACCTATGCAACTTGGTGGATTCGCCAAGCCATTGAGCGGGCCATTCTGAATCAATCCCGTACCGTGCGTTTACCAGTGCATGTCGTGCGTGACCTCAATCAGGTTCTGCGCGGCAAGCGTCATCTTGAAGAGGCGGCTCGTGCTGAGTCGGGCGGCTCGGGACGCGAAGTGACGCATGAGCAGATTGCTCATATGCTGGGCAAGACCCGAGATGAAGTGACCGACATTCTCGCGCTTTCAGAACATACAGCGTCACTGGATGCACCTCTGGATATTGACCCCAGTCTCTCATTGGGCGATACGATTGCGGATACGGGATCGAGTACCGAAGACCGCACTCTGAATCATCAGATTGAGGTGCTGGTTCAGGAGTGGCTGGAGGAAATGCCGTCACGGCAACGCCTGGTGATTGAACGCCGCTTCGGCTTGAATAATTATGATCCTGCAACCCTTGAAGACTTGGCCGATGAATTGATGCTGACGCGCGAGCGGGTACGGCAGATTCAGCAGGAAGCATTGATCAAACTTAAAAAGTCGCTCAAGAAAAAGGGGCTTGGCCGCGATGCATTTCTTTAAAGTTTGATCCAGCCAGCATGATCCCTGTACTTGTTTTCGATATTGAAACCATCCCGGATGTAAATGGACTGCGCGCCCTGAATGCCTGGGATGCGGGTCTGTCCGATGTGGAAGTGGCTCAGCGGGCGTTTACTGAACGCGTAGAAAAGACTGGGCGTGATTTCATGCCGCACCATCTTCAGCGCATCGTTGCCATTTCTTGCGTGTTTCGCGACGATGAGGGTTTGCGCGTGCGCTCACTGGGTAATCTTGGTGACGGCGAAGCGCGACTGGTACAGGATTTTTTTCGCACCGTTGAAAAATACACACCGCAACTCGTGTCGTGGAATGGCGGAGGTTTTGATCTGCCGGTGCTGCATTATCGTGGCCTTGTTCATGGCATTCAGGCCGGACGATATTGGGATCTCGGTGAAGATGATCGTGATTTCAAATGGAATAACTACATCAGCCGTTACCATACGCGCCATCTCGATTTGATGGACTTGCTGGCCATGTATCAACCTCGTGCGAGTGCACCGCTGGACGCGATGGCCAAGCTTTGTGGTTTTCCCGGCAAGCTCGGCATGGACGGAAGCAAGGTCTGGCAGGCGTATCAGGATGGGCAACTCGCTGAGATTCGTAATTATTGTGAGACCGATGTGATGAATACCTGGCTGGTGTACTGCCGCTTTCAGTTGATGCGTGGGGCATTGTCGTCATCCGCGTATGAGGCCGAGATCACGCTCGCACGCAATACACTCGCCAATTTGCCGGACCCGCACTGGAAGGAATATCTCCAGGCCTGGTCTTGAGTTTCTCTTTACTGACTGCGTTTTGATTGCAGCGTTCTTTGTTGTTCCTGAATTTTCCCCATGCAGAATCCAGAAATCCTGATTGAATCGCTCGACCATGAAGGTCGAGGCATAGGCCGTGTTGGCGATGTCCCTGACGGCAAGGTTATTTTTGTTGAAGGTGGCTTGGTCGGCGAACGGGTGCGCTACTCCAGCTATCGCAAAAAACCGAGTTATGAGAATGCCATCGCAACCGAAATTCTTCGCGCCAGTTCAACACGCGTGGTTCCGACGTGCCCACACTTCGGTGTTTGCGGTGGCTGTTCAATGCAGCATCTGGACGCACGTGCTCAGGTCGCCGTGAAGCAGCGGGTGCTCGAAGACAATCTTTGGCACATTGGAAAGCTGAGGCCGGATATTGTCTACCGTCCGATATATGGGCCGAGTTGGGGCTATCGCTATCGAGCCCGTTTGTCGGTTCGGCATGTGGTTAAAAAGGGCGGAGTGCTCGTCGGTTTTCACGAAAAGCGCAGTAGCTTTGTTGCCGACATGCGTGAATGCCACGTGCTGCCAGAAAAAGTATCCAAGCTACTGGTGCCATTGCGCGAACTGATTGGCGCACTATCGATTCGTGATCGCCTGCCTCAGATTGAACTCGCGATGGGAGATGGGAACGATGCAATGGGAGGTGAGCCCGTCATCGTTCTGGTATTGCGTATTCTTGACCCGTTGAGCTCTGACGATGAAGGATTGGTGCGTGCGTTTGCAGACCAGCATCGCGTGGACTTCTGGTTGCAGAGCAAAGGACCGGATACGATCACGCCCTTTTATCCTGCAGAGTCCAGACTAGCTTATGGTTTACCTGCATTCGGCATCAAGATGCCGTTCAGACCCGCCGACTTTACGCAGGTCAATTCCTTCATAAACCGGGTTTTGGTCAGCCGCGCTTTAAAGCTGCTTGATCCGCAACCACACGAACGCATCGCCGATCTGTTCTGCGGCTTGGGCAATTTCACGCTGCCGATTGCGCGAACCGCCAGAGAGGTGATCGGTATCGAAGGGAGTGCCGCCTTGACTGAGCGCGCGGCGAATAATGCGGCGTTGAATGGACTGTCGCACAAAACGCATTTCTCGGTAGCGAATTTATTCGAAGCAAGTCTCGAACAATTTCGTTCACTCGGGCACTTCGACAAAATGCTGATCGATCCGCCGCGAGAAGGGGCGTTTGAAGTTGCCAAGGTGCTTTGTCAATTGGGCGATCAGGCTCCTGGCCGTATCGTCTATGTGTCCTGCAATCCATCTACACTGGCGCGCGATGCGGCGTTGCTGGTACATGAAGGACCTTATCGCCTGGTCGGCGCGGGCGTGGTCAATATGTTTCCCCAGACCTCGCATGTTGAGTCGATTGCCATGTTCGAACGCACGCTCGAGAATTAATGGCAACAAAAAAGCCCGCATCAGCGGGCTTTTTTTTGACGGCTGAATAACTAGTCTGAGTACCTAGTCCCTGTTGCCGCCGAAAATGCCGAGGATGGCCAGCAAATTCACGAACACATTGTAAATGTCCAGATAAATGGCCAGTGTGGCACTGATGTAGTTGGTTTCGCCGCCATTGATCACGCGCTGCACGTCATACAGCATGAAGCCTGAAAAGATGGCGATGGCCAGTATCGATACGGTCAACATCAAGGCAGGTAATTGCAGAAAAATGTTGGCCAGTGCCGCGACAAAAATCACCAAGGCGCCGATCATCAGCCACTTGCCCATACCTGAAAAATCACGTTTGCTGACGGTGGCAATCGTGGCCATGGAGCCGAAAATGATTGCAGTACCGCCAAATGCCAGCATGATCAGCGATGCGCCGTTGGAAAACCCCAGCACGAAGGCCAGCATCCGCGACAGCATCAGTCCCATGAAGAAAGTGAAGCCGAGCAGCAGGGCAACGCCTACAGAGCTGTTCTTGTAGCGTTCAATGGCAAACATCATCCCGAATGCGCCAACCAGGAAAACGATGGTGGACACGCCGGGACGCATGGCGGCGAGATTGAGTTGCAGACCCAGCCAGGCACCAAATATCGTTGGAACCATTGAGAGCGCCAGCAGCCAATAGGTATTGCGTAGCACCTTGTTGCGGGTGGCAACTGCACCGGCCACTCCACCTGCAGCATAGGGATTGGCGTTTTGCAGATCGTTGTACATTGCATCTCCTGAGAAAAATGAGCAATTTGCTCAAAGCTAAGAGTAACAAAGTCCATGAAAGTTGCAAAACGTTCATTCGTCGCCCCTGAGTAGTCTGGTGAGCGGCTATGCCTTGATCTAAAGGGTCAATAATATAGGTCAACATGCTATAATTTAGGGCTAATTTTTGAACTAATCCCTTATTTTTCTTGGAGTTTTTATGGCAATCGAGCGTACCCTATCGATCATCAAACCGGACGCAGTGGCAAAGAATGTCATCGGCCAGATTTACAGCCGTTTTGAAGGCGCCGGGCTGAAAGTCATCGCTGCACGCATGACCCAGTTGTCCCAGGCCGAAGCCGAAGGGTTTTATGCTGTGCACAAGGCACGACCATTTTTCAAGGATCTAGTCAGTTTCATGATCTCGGGTCCCGTGATGGTACAGGTCCTGGAAGGCGAAGGAGCCATTCTGAAAAACCGCGATCTGATGGGCGCAACCGACCCGAAAAAGGCCGATAAAGGCACTATTCGCGCTGACTTTGCCGATAGTATTGATGCCAATGCCGTGCATGGTTCCGACGCTGTCGAGACCGCAGCAGTAGAAATCGCTTATTTCTTCCCGGCCCTCAACATCTACTCGCGCTGATCACCCAGGCGCATTGCTCGTTCTGTGACCCAAGGCCTCCACTCACCCGTCAACCTGCTGGACTTCGATTCCAGTAGTCTGACCGAATGGTGCGCGCAACAGGGCGAGAAGCCGTTTCGAGCCAAGCAGTTATTGCGCTGGATCCACCAGTCGGGGGAGGCTGATTTTTCGGCAATGACCGATCTGGCCAAGTCCTTGCGCCAGAAGTTGATCGAAAGCGCTGAAATTCGCGCGCCACAAGTCGTTAGCGATCATGTTTCGACGGATGGCACGCGCAAGTGGCTGCTGGATGTGGGTAAAGGCAATGCCATCGAGTCGGTTTTTATTCCCGAAACCCGTCGTGGCACCTTGTGTATTTCTACCCAGGCGGGATGTGCCGTCAATTGCAGTTTCTGCTCGACCGGCAAGCAAGGCTTCAACCGGAATCTGACTACGGGTGAAATCATTGGTCAGCTGTGGTGGGCCAACAATGTACTCGGGGCTGTTGCTGCCGAAGAAATTGAAAACGGTGAGCACGAAAGTGACCGTGTCATCAGCAATGTCGTGCTGATGGGTATGGGCGAACCCTTGCTCAACTATGATCAGGTTCTGCCTGCCTTGCGATTGATGCTGGATGACAATGCGTATGGCTTGTCGAAACGCCGCGTCACACTCTCCACTTCAGGTGTCGTACCGATGATGGATCGTTTGCGTGACGATTGTCCGGTCGCATTGGCGGTCTCTTTGCATGCGTCGAATGACAATCTGCGTGACGAACTGGTACCACTGAATCGTAAATATCCTTTGCGTGAACTACTCTCGGCTTGCGAACGTTATCTCGAGCGCGCTCCGCGCGATTTCATTACGTTTGAATACGTCATGCTCGACGGTGTAAACGATAGTGATGCACACGCTCGCGAACTTGTGGCCTTGACGCGTGATATCTCCTGCAAGTTCAATCTGATTCCTTTTAATCCATTTCCCAATTCAAATCTGGGTCGCTCGCCGCGTGATCGGATTCGAGCGTTTGGACAGATTTTGCTGGATGCAGGAATCGTGACAACCATACGCAAGACTCGTGGTGACGATATTGATGCAGCGTGCGGACAACTCGCGGGTGAAGTGAAAGATCGCACGCGCTTATCCGAACGGTCCATGAAAAAACGCGCCATTCCGATTCAAACTGCAAAGCGAGTTGAAGATTCGCATGAAGGACTGATATGAATCGTTTTATGTCGTCTAAACTCAAAATCGGTGTCGTGCTTTTACCGATTGCAACTTTGCTGATTTTATTACTCTCTGCCTGTGCGACCAAGACCACTAGCACGACTCAAAATACCAGTGCTGAATCAGTCGATATTCAAAATCGCGGTACCGGTGATTCCACGGATGTTCAGAAACGCGCCAGCATTCGCTTACAACTCGCGATCAATTATTTTCAGGAAGGCAAGTTTGCCGTTGCTCTGGATGAATTGAAAGAAGCCTTGAGGCTGGATCCGAATTATGGGGATGCGCATGGCGTGCTGGCCTTGGTTTACATGGAATTGGGAGAGAAGGGTCTTGCTGAACAAAGCTTTCAGCGTGCGATTCAGCTCAAGCCGAATGACTCGGATCTGAACAATAACTACGGCTGGTTTTTGTGCCAGAACGGGCGCGAGGCTCAATCGATTCCGTACTTCGAAAACGCGGTCAAGAATCCTTTATATACGCAACCTTATCGCCCGATGCAGAACGCCGGACTATGCAAGCTCAAAGCGGGTGACAAGAAAGCTGCAGAAGAATTCTTTGCGCGTTCCTTCGCGCTGAATCCGGCTGGTTATGTTTCTGCCCTGAATCTGGCCAAAATCTATTACGGTCGTAATGAAGTTGAGCGTGCCCGTTTTTATGTCAGCCTGGTCAACAAAAGCAATGCTTTGAACGCCGAAAGTTTATGGCTCGGTATTCGGGTAGAACACAAACTCGGTAATCGGCTTGAAGAAGATAGCCTTGAGGCACGTTTGCGCCGTGAGTTCCCCAGTTCCCGTGAGACGGAATTGCTGACGCGTGGTGTTTACGATGACTGAGAAAGTGACGGCGATGGCGACTGAAACGAAGGCAGAAAACGTAGTCGATCAAAAGCCCGTTATCGCGTCGGCTTCAATTGAAGACGAGACGCTGCCTATCGGAATGCGCTTGCGTGCCCAGCGTGAGGCGCTTGGCCTGACGATTGAAGACATTGCAGGTTCACTCAAAATTCCTGTCAGAAAAGTTAAAGCGATTGAAGCGGAGCAATGGGAGGCATTGCCCACTGGTCCCTATTTAAAAGGTTTTTTACGCAGCTACGCCAAAGTCTTGCGTATTGATGCGCAGCATTTGATCAAGCAGATTGACTCCAGCCTGACGCAGTCACGCAGTCCTGACACCATACTGCGCATGCCGCAATCGTTTGAGACACCGCTGCCACGTCCGCCAATCGATCCAAGTGATTCGAAACTCGGTCGGCGCATGATTTATCTTGGATTGGCCTTGCTGATTCTCATCGGTGTCATTGTCTGGTCTGGCACGCAATCATTCAGTGATCTGTTGACACGTGTAGAAGCGCCCTTTGTCAAGGAAGTGCCTCAACCAGTACAAAGCCAGGCTGAGACGGTTCCTGCATCTCAACCTGCAGCGGTTATCGATTCAACCAAGGCCGAGGGCTCAGAAACGATTTCGACCACACTGGAAAGTCTTATTGCGCAGACTCCGGTGGCGAATGCTATCCCTGGCAATGTTGGCGCCGATCCTGCTAAGACGGTCAGTGTTAGTTCAGTGGCAACGCTTCCGCAAACGATACCTGCTGCAGCGGTTACTCTGAAGGAAAATCCGATTGCTCCAGCACCCGATGGTGTTCCCTTGGTACTGAATTTCAGTGCGGATACCTGGGTGGAAATCAAACAGGCTGACGGCAAAATTTTGATGTCGCGAGTCAATCCCGCCAATACGAGCGTCCCTTTGGTTGTTGTGCCTCCGGCTTCAGTCATCATCGGTAATGCGACAGCAGTAAAGATGCAGTATCGCAATGAGTCTTTCGATTTGTCTCCTCATGTTCAGGATAATGTGGCTCGTTTGACGCTGAAATAGGCCGAGCCTCTTTTTCCTTGTCACTGGCATGTTTAGTCCGGTATAAAAACCTATATCTTGATGTCTGATTCTCCTTCCAAAATCGATACAGACCTTGACGGATCCATAAACGGTCTTGCGTCAAGACACCGAACCCGCGCGGTAGAAATTGCACATGACAACCGGCGTGTTCGCGTGGGGGGCATGGCGCCTATCGTCGTACAGTCGATGACGAATACCGATACTGCCGATGCAATCGGGACCGCAATTCAGGTCAAGGAGCTTGCCCTCGCAGGCTCAGAACTGGTGCGCATTACGGTCAACACTCCAGAAGCGGCGAGGGAAGTCGCAGCGATCCGTGAGCAACTTGATCGGATGGGGATCGATGTACCCCTCGTTGGTGACTTTCACTACAACGGACATAAGTTGCTGCAGCAATATCCTCAATGTGCGCAAGCTTTGTCAAAATATCGTATCAACCCCGGCAATGTGGGGAGCGGCAGTGGCGAGGGGAGCAAACATGAGGCCCAATTTGCTCAGATGATTGAAGTGGCCTGCCGTTATGACAAACCGGTACGCATCGGCGTCAATTGGGGCAGTCTGGATCAGGCGCTGCTTGCTCGTGTCATGGATGAAAATGCCAAGCGTCCCCAGCCGTTGGATGCGCAAATGGTCATGCATGAAGCGCTGGTCACTTCCGCCATCGAAAGCGCACATCGTGCGGAGCAACTGGGCCTGAGCAAGGATCGCATCATTCTTTCCTGCAAGGTTTCAGGTGTGCAGGATTTGATTGCCGTCTATCGTAAGCTGGCCAAGCGCTGTGACTACCCCTTGCATCTGGGTCTGACCGAAGCGGGTATGGGGAGCAAGGGCATTGTTGCATCGACGGCCGCTTTGGCCGTGCTCTTGCAAGAAGGCATCGGCGATACGATTCGTATTTCGCTGACGCCAGAGCCCGGTGGGGATCGCACTAAAGAAGTCGTTGTCGCGCAGGAAATTCTTCAAACCATGGGGCTGCGTGCTTTTGCGCCGATGGTGATTGCCTGTCCCGGTTGCGGTCGAACCACCAGCACCTTTTTCCAGGAATTGGCCTCGGATATTCAGGGCTGGTTGCGTGAACAGATGCCGGTCTGGAAGACCCGTCATCCGGGCGTTGAGAACATGCACGTCGCGGTCATGGGCTGTGTGGTCAACGGTCCCGGTGAGTCCAAACATGCCAACATCGGTATCAGTTTGCCGGGCTCGGGCGAAAATCCGGTCGCTCCAGTTTTTGTGGATGGCGAGCGCACGGTCACCTTGAAAGGCGAGCGCATTGCCGAAGAATTCCAGGCCATCGTCGACGATTATGTGCGTCGGCGCTATTCCGTATCCCAAATCACTTCGACACAAGAATGAGCAGTAGCAACTCAATGGCTCCCCTCAGTGGCGTCAAGGGTATGAACGACATGCTGCCCGCTGACGCGCCGCTATGGGAGCGCTTCGAATCCGCAGTGAAAAATGTCGCGCAGGCCTATGGTTATCGCCAGATCCGTACGCCGATTCTAGAGCACACACGCTTGTTCACGCGCGGTATCGGCGAGGTGACCGATATTGTCGAAAAGGAAATGTATTCTTTTACTGATAGGCTCAATGGGGAAGAGCTGACATTGCGTCCTGAGAACACCGCATCAGTCGTACGCGCCGTGATCGAACATAATCTGCTTTACGATGGCCCGAAGCGGCTCTGGTATTTCGGCCCGATGTTTCGCCATGAGCGTCCGCAGCGCGGGCGCCTGCGCCAGTTTCATCAGTTCGGAGTTGAGGCGATGGGGTTTGCCGGACCGGATGTTGATGCGGAAGTGATTCTGATAGGTCAGCGCTTGTGGGATGATCTGGGCCTGAGCAATATCCGGCTTGAATTGAATACCATAGGCCAGCCTGCCGAGCGCGCATTGCATCGTGAAGCCCTGATTGCTTATTTTTCACAGCACGAAGCTTTGCTCGATGCGGACGCCAAACGTCGTTTGCAAACCAACCCGCTGCGAATTCTGGATACCAAGAATCCGGCCATGCAGGATCTGGTCAATGCTGCCCCAAAGCTGATTGATTACGTGGGAGCGGAGTCATTAGCCCATTTTGATGGGGTGCAAACCCTGTTGAGAGAGACAGGAATTGCTTTCACGATCAATCCACGTCTGGTACGCGGCCTGGACTATTACAATCTCACCGTTTTCGAGTGGATTACCGACGCATTGGGTGCGCAAGGGACGGTTTGCGGTGGCGGGCGTTATGATCCGCTGATGGCGCAAATGGGTGGCAAGCCTGCACCAGCCTGTGGTTTTGGCATGGGTGCCGAACGTGTGATCGAGTTGTTGCGCGAACAATCTACAGAGGATGTAGACGCATCAAGCTGTGATGTTTACGTCGTGCATCAGAGCGCCCCTGCCGCAAGAGTTGCGATGAGAGTCGCAGAAGGTTTGCGTACCGTGGGTATGGATGTGATTTTGCACAGTACTGCAGATGGTCAGAGTGCGAGCTTCAAATCGCAGATGAAAAAAGCCGATGCCAGCGGCGCCAGTTTTGCCGTGATCATTGGCGAAGATGAACTGCTAGCAAACCAGGCGACAGTCAAGGCCTTACGAGCTGACGATAGTACGGCTGGAAGCATAGGCGGAACCCAGCAGCGCGTTGACTTTGACAAGCTGGCCGAATATCTGATCGATGCGCTCGTTTCTGATGCATCGCTTTAAGACAAAGTAATTAAAGAAGAGGACTGACGTGGCACTGGATCTGGAAGAACAGGAAAAACTGGCCGAAATGAAGGCCTGGTGGAATAAGTTTGGTGGCGCGCTGACGGCAGGCGCATTGGTCGCGGCTTTGGGCTTCGCCGGCTACAACGGCTGGCAATGGTATGTGCGCAAACAATCAGCCGAGGCCTCGGCTATTTTTGAGGTTCTGCGGAATGCCGCTGCCACTAAGGATGCTGCTAAACTCAAGGAAAGCACGGGCGTGCTGCTGGAAAAGTATCCCGGTACTGCTTACGCTGAAATGGGCGCGCTGACTGCGGCAAAGGCCAATCTTGATGCGGGTGATAGCAAGACGGCCAAGGCTCAATTGCAATGGGTAGTCGAACACGCCACGGATACGGAATATCAATGGATCGCGCGTCTGCGTCTGTCCGGTTTGCTGCTGGATGAAAATGCACTGGATGAAGCGCTAAAGCAAGTCGGCGGCGATGTGCCGAATGAATTCAAGGGTGCATTTGCGGATCGTCGCGGGGATATCCTTGTTGCCCAGAAAAAAATACCAGAAGCCAAAAAAGAATATGAATCGGCCTTGAGTCAGCTGAAGCAAGACGAAAGTGTCTACGCCAACGTTGTGCAAATCAAACTGGATTCGCTTTCCAGTGAAGGCGCCGCAGCGACCTTACTCATGCCGACTGCAACATCAGCTCAAGCGGGAGCCCAACCTGATCCGGAGAAAAAATAATGCGGTTGATTTCTCAGACTTATTTTTCACGCTTTAAGTATCTGCCAGTACTCCTGGTTTTATTCAGCCTGACATCCTGCAGCAGCATCACGAGCACAGTGAAAGGTTGGTTCGACTATTCGAAAAACAAACCGACTGAACTGACGGAAATCAAAACGACGCTGCAAGTCCGTCAGCTCTGGAATATCAAGGTTGGAAGTGCGGAAAAGTTCTTTTTCACACCTGCTGTCATTGATAACCAAGCTTATGTTGCGGCAGCAGACGGCGAGATGACAAAGGTTGATTTATCCACTGGCAAATCAATCTGGTCAAACAAGGCGGGACAGGAGTTGAGCGCTGGCGTAGGCTCGGACGGTAAGCTCGTCGTCGTGGTCAGTAATCGTGGCGATATTCTGGCTTTTGACCGTGATGGCAAATCGCTCTGGAAAACGCCAACGAATGGTGAGATTGTCAGTCCTCCCGCAGTCGGTGGCGGGGTGGTTGTGGTTCGCACAACCGACAGCCGTATTCTGGCATTTGATGCAGAGACCGGGCGCCGTAAATGGGTGTATCAACGGCAAAGCCAATCGCTCGTCTTGCGGATTGCATCCAACCTCGTCATTCACGAAGGCGTGGTTTACGCCGGAATGCCGGGGGGACGTTTGATTGCGCTGACGCTTTCAAATGGAGCCTTACGCTGGGACAGTTCGGTTGCCGTTCCCAAAGGCGCAACTGATCTTGAACGCGTCACCGATGTGGTTGGCAAGCCGGTCCTGTACGGGGCCGTGGTTTGTGCCGCGGCTTATCAGGGCCGCGTTACCTGCTTTGATGCAGTGGGTGGCTATACCATTTGGGCTCGGGATGTTTCGAGTAGCACGGGGCTCGATATTGATGCACGCTATGTCTTCGCCACGGATGAAAAATCAGTGATGCAAGGCATGAGCAGTACAAACGGTACAGCGGTGTGGCGCAATGACCAATTACTCTATCGTGCTGTAAGTGCCCCGACTTCGATCGGACGTGCCGTTGTGGCGGGCGACTACAAGGGAATTTTGCACTGGATGGCTCGTGAAGACGGCAGTTTTATCGCCCGCACGAATACAGACGATACGCCGCTGACCGCTCAACCCATTGTTTTTTCCAACGGCACAACGCCTGCTTTACTGGTTCAAACCCAGGGTGGCAATCTGTACGCCTTTGCGTCTGAATAAGACGCTGTTAAGTTTTCAATCAGATCCCTCTGCTTGATTGAGAGGGAACGCCATGTCATCAATACCTATTCCTGTAATCGCCCTGGTCGGCCGACCCAACGTCGGCAAGTCCACCCTGTTCAATCGGCTGACTCGTTCGCGCGATGCATTAGTGGCTGATTTACCAGGGTTGACCCGTGATCGGCACTATGGTCAGGGAAGAGTCGGTGAGCGTCCCTTTCTGGTCATCGATACTGGCGGTTTCGAGCCGATTGCCAAGGAAGGCATCGTGTTTGAAATGGCCAAGCAGACGCGGCAGGCGGTGACTGAAGCAGACATTGTGGTTTTTCTGGTCGATGGTCGTCAGGGTTTGGCGCCACAGGACAAACATATCGCCGATGACCTGCGCAAGACTGGGCGTGAGATTGTAATTGCTGTGAATAAAGCCGAGGGCATGATTCAGGCTAATGTCACCGCCGAATTTCATGAACTGGGTCTGGGTGATCCGCTGGCGATTTCATCGGCCCATGGCGACGGCGTTCGTGATCTGGTCGAGTTGCTGCTGGATGCGTACTACGCCAAACATCCTGCCCAGGAAAAACCGGAAGAGGGCAGTGAAGAACTGGGCCCGCGTACCATCAAGCTGGCGATTGTGGGACGCCCAAACGTTGGCAAATCCACATTAGTCAATACGCTCCTGGGCGAAGAACGGGTCATCGCCTTCGATATGCCGGGTACGACACGCGACAGCATTGAGATCGACTTCGAGCGTGGCGGTCGCCAGTACACCTTGATTGACACGGCTGGTATTCGGCGGCGCGGCAAGGTTTTCGAAGCCGTGGAAAAATTTTCCGTCGTCAAAACCCTGCAATCGATCACGGATGCCAATGTCGTGCTGCTCCTCCTCGACGCCCAGCAGGACATTTCCGATCAGGATGCCCATATCGCCGGTTTCATACTGGAATCCGGTCGTGCTTTGGTGATTGGTGTGAATAAATGGGACGGCATGGATGACTATGCCCGTGAGCGCATCAAGCGCGACATCGACCGCAAGCTTCAGTTTCTGTCCTTTGCTCGCTTTCACTATATTTCTGCACTCAAAGGGCAGGGCATTCCGGCGCTTCTGAAGTCGGTCGATGCTGCATTTGCCGCCGCTTTTGCCAAGATTTCAACGCCCAAATTGACGCGCGCCGTCATTGCGGCGGCAGAACGTCAGGCTCCGCCGCGTAAAGGCCTGTTCCGACCCAAGCTTCGATATGCCCACCAAGGCGGGCAGAATCCGCCAACCATCGTGATCCATGGCAATGCACTCGACCATATTTCAGATAGTTACCGCCGTTATCTCGAATCCACCTTACGTGAAAACTTCAAGCTGCAGGGTACGCCGCTGAAAATTGAGTTCCGTTCCTCGAAAAATCCCTTTGTGGAATAGGTCTTAGAACAGGTCTCCAAGCGGTCATTATTTTGTTTTGTAATGACGATCATAGACAGAATTTTCCCATTCTGTGAAATTAACTGGTATGTTATGGAATCTTTCGGCAAGAAAGATAGTCTATTAATGCGTCCAGTGGGGTGATTTATTGTCTGACAAGACAAACTGGCATGCATAAACGACAATTGAAGTGACGAAGAAAAATCACAAAAGCTAATAACAGGTTGAAATAACAAGATTCGTTACCATTTCATCTGAAATCGCGATTTGATTTTCTGACGCACCGTTTTTAACAACAATATCTCCTGGAGTAGTAATCATGACCAACAAAGGGCAACTTTTACAAGACCCCTTCCTGAACGTTCTGCGTAAAGAACATGTTCCGGTTTCGATCTATCTTGTAAACGGTATCAAATTGCAAGGACAAATCGAATCCTTCGACCAATACGTCGTCTTACTACGTAATACGGTTACGCAGATGGTTTATAAACATGCCATTTCGACCGTTGTGCCGGCACGCGCCGTCAACTTCAATCTGGAAGGTGCTGCTGAGTGAATTCATCAGCAATGGTCCAGTATTGAAGGTAGTACAAAAAATAGGTGAGGTGGCTGCGGGGGCAGCCACAACGCCGAAGTCACATCGGACAGAACTCCTGCGAGCCATGCTCGTCGGGGTTGATTTTGGCAAACTCGATCAAGCCGCTAGTCTGGATGAACTGGCTCTTTTAGCTCGTTCAGCAGGAGCCGAGCCGGTCGTGGTTGTGACCGGCAAACGTTCCGCTCCTGATCCCGCGCTTTACGTCGGTTCCGGTAAAGCTGAGGAAATCGCCAGTCTCGTGCTCTCTGAACGCGTCGATGTGGTGCTGTTTGACCATGTTCTATCGCCAGCGCAGCAGCGCAATCTGGAGCGCCTGCTCAAAGTCAGTGTTGTGGATCGAACCAGTCTGATTCTGGATATCTTCGCCCAGCGTGCCAAAAGCCACGAGGGCAAGGTTCAGGTCGAACTGGCTCAGTTGCGCCATCTTGCAACCCGCCTGATTCGAGGCTGGACTCACCTTGAGCGTCAGAAGGGCGGTATCGGCCTGCGTGGTCCCGGTGAAACCCAGCTTGAAACCGACCGACGATTGATTGGTGAACGCGTCAAGATGCTACGAGTCAAGCTGGCGAAATTGGAAAAGCAACGTGCAACCCAACGCCGTGCACGCAGCCGCAATGGCACTTACTCCGTATCGCTGGTGGGCTATACCAATGCCGGAAAATCCAGTCTGTTTAATGCACTGACTCATGCGGATAGCTATGCCGCCGATCAACTGTTTGCGACGCTGGATACCACTTCAAGGCGTGTCTACATCGAAGGTGCCGGACAACTGGTTTTGTCCGATACGGTGGGATTTATCCGCGATTTGCCCCATCAACTGGTTGAAGCTTTCAAGGCGACATTGGAAGAAACAGTTCACGCCGATTTACTCTTGCATGTTGTCGATGCGAACAATCCGGCGCGTATGGAACAGATCGAACAAGTCAACGCGGTTTTGGCAGAAATCGGAGCTGATCGTATTCCACAGATTCTGGTCTGGAACAAGATCGATGCCGCAGGGCTACCGCCGTCTTTAGAACGTGACGAGTATGCTACGATTCAGCGCGTTTCGGTCAGTGCCCATACGGGTGCCGGCCTGGATCTCTTGCGGCAAGCTCTGGCAGACGTATTAACCAAGACCAGTAGTGCAGTACAAACACTACACGTGACTGATCACCAATCCAGTTCCGCACCGAGCTCCAACCTTGAACAGCCCCTTGCGGGATAATCGCTTTTCTATGATCAATTCTTCTTCATCTTCTTTCTGGCCGCGCTTGCGTTTTTCCTGTGCAAGTTTCCTCGCTAGAGTTCTCACCCGCATCGTCACCATGGCCGAAAATCAGGATGATGATAATGAGAAACGTCCCCGTCCCAAACGCAATAACGATGGCCCGCCTGATCTCGAAGAAGCCTGGCAAGATTTCAATCGTTTTCTGAACAATCTGTTTTCGGGTAAAGGTGGGCGTAAAGGCGGTGGCTTCGGCGGCAAAATGGGTGGTGGCAATGGTGGCCCGAGTGCGCGAAGTGCTGGCATCGGAGTTGGGATTGTGGGTGCTCTTTTGGTTGCGCTCTGGATAGGCAGTGGATTCTTTATCGTTCCAGAAGGTCAGTCAGGTGTTGTGCTGCAATTTGGCAAATTCAAATACACCACCGGTGCAGGCATACGGTGGCGCTTGCCTTATCCCATTCAGAGCGATGAACTGGTCAACGTATCCGCGGTGAGGACAGTTGAAATTGGCTATCGTCAAAACGTAAAAAGCAAGGTTGCAAGTGAGTCACTGATGCTGACGGACGATGAAAATATCATCGACATTCAGTTCGCCGTGCAATATCTGCTTAAGGACGCGACTGAATTCCTATTTAACAATCGTGCGCCAGATGACACTGTAAAACAGGCGGCAGAAACGGCGGTGCGTGAAATCGTAGGCAAAAGCAAGATGGACTACGTCTTGTATGAAGGGCGAGCTGATGTCGCCATTCAAGTCTCCAAACTCATTCAGGATATCCTGGATCGTTACAAACTGGGGGTACTGATCAGCAACGTCACGATCCAGAATGCCCAACCTCCTGAACAGGTTCAGGCTGCCTTTGATGATGCGGTAAAGGCGGCTCAGGATCGCGAGCGTCAAAAGAATGAAGGCCAGGCCTACGCCAATGATGTGATCCCCAAAGCACGGGGGAATGCGTCCCGTCTTGCGCTTGAAGCCGAGGGGTACAAGCAGCGTGTGATTGCTCAGGCCGAAGGTGATGCCAGCCGTTTCAAGCAAGTGGTGACAGAGTATGCCAAGGCACCTGCTGTGACCCGCGATCGTATGTATCTGGACGCAATGCAGGAAATTTTCTCGAATACCACCAAAGTCATGGTTGATACAAAGTCCGGCAGTAACTTGCTTTATTTACCTCTTGATAAGTTGATTCAACAATCGACGCAAGACGGCAACAAGTCCGATACCCCTCAAAGCTCAATGCCGAGCATCTTGCCTTCTACCAGTCTGCTCAGTGATGATGCACGTTCCCGCGATGGCTTGCGTGATCGGGAGACGCGCTAATGAACCGCATCATTTCCATCGCAATTGGCCTATTGCTGGCTATCATCCTGTTCCGTTCAACCGTCTATGTGGTTGATCAACGTAATTACGCGATTCTGTTTGCACTCGGTGAAATCAAGGAAGTGATCTCCGAACCAGGGCTGCATTTCAAGTTGCCGCCGCCTTTCCAGAACATCATTTATCTGGACAAACGCATTCTGACCATTGATACACCGGAAGCGGATCGCTTTATCACTTCCGAGAAGCGCAACATCCTGGTCGATTCTTTCGTTAAATGGCGTATTGTCGATCCCAAGCAGTATTACATCAGCGTCGGTGCTGACGAATCACGTGCCGAAGCGCGCTTGAATCAGATCATCAAGGCCGCTCTCAATGAAGAGATTACCAAGCGCACGACCCATGAAGTGGTTTCGGGAGAGCGTGACGTCGTAATGACGGCGCTACGCAACAATGTCGCCGATGAAGCCAAACAGATTGGAGTTCAAATTCTGGATGTGCGACTAAAACGGGTTGACTTGCTTCCAGGGATCAGCGAGTCCGTTTATAGTCGTATGGAGTCAGAGCGTCGGCGCGTTGCGAACGAGCTACGCTCAACCGGTGGTGCCGAGTCAGAAAAAATCCGTGCCGATGCCGACAAACAGCGCGAAGTCATCCTCGCAGAAGCTTATCGGGATGCACAGAAAATTAAGGGTGAAGGTGACGCCAAGGCATCCAGCACTTATGGTCAGGCATTCGGCCAGAACGCCGAGTTCTATAAGTTCTATCGTAGTCTTGAAGCTTATCGAGCCAGTTTCAAGAGCCGCTCCGATGTTCTGGTGGTCGATCCCTCGTCCGAATTCTTCAAGTACATGAAGGGGTCTGGATCATCTGGAAAATAATTGATACCTAGGAAAAATGCCAATACCGTCGTCTGTATTATTGATAGGCTACGGCAGTATTGGGCAAGGATTAACGCCTTTATTGCTTAAGCATTTTGACCTTCAACCATCTCAAGTTACTGCAATTGCTGCTGATGAAAATGGTAGGTCCGTATCTCAATTGTATGGTGTGCGCTATATCAACCTACCTTTGACTCCCCAGAATTATGAAGATGTACTCTGTGAGTATCTGTGCAACGGTGATTGGCTCATTAATGTTGCCGTAGAGGTATCTTCAGTCGCACTTATTGCATGGTGTCGAGAGGTGGGTGTTTTATATCTTGATACTTGCGTAGAACCATGGCCCGGTGGATATCAAAATTTTAAAAAAATTGAGGCAACGACTAATTATGCCTTGCGTCATGAGGCGTTGAGTCTGAGTCAAAAGGGAGCTCCAACTGCGGTCATTGCACATGGCGCCAATCCTGGATTAGTAAGCCATTTTGTCAAGATAGGCCTGCACGAGCTGGCAAAAATAAAAGGCATAGCAGCATCACCATCGTGGGCTGATGTTGCCCAAAATCTGGGTGTCAAAATCATTCAGATTGCTGAGCGAGATACTCATCACACAAGAGCGCACCGACCTATCAATAGTTTTGTCAATACATGGTCTGTGGATGGCCTGATTGCCGAAGCACGGCAATGTGCCGAATTGGGATGGGGGAGCCACGAGATGAGTTTCCCTGAAAACGGTCGCAGGCATGACTACGGTGACCGGTCGGGGATTTATCTGGAAGAGTCCAGTGCGCGTGTCAAGGTTAAGTCATGGGTACCTGCAGTGGGAGAGCAATGGGCCTATATGATTTCCCACCATGAATCTTTGTCGATTGCTAATTTTCTGACTATGCATGGGGAAAAACGAGGAGAAGTGACTTATCGTCCGACGGTCTATTATGCTTACCATCCATCAGAAATGACATGTCAATCACTTGAGTATTGGCTTGCCAATGATTATGCAAACCCAAAACATAAGTGTGTTTTGCGTGATGAACTGGAATCGGGGTTCGATCAACTGGGAGTATTGTTTGTATTCTCCGAGGGGGCATACTGGTATGGCTCTACACTGGATATTGAACGGGCTCGAAAGCTTGCTCCGCATAATAATGGAACCTCTCTCCAGGTCGTCGCAGGAATTCTAGGGGCGCTTGTATGGATGAACAAACATCCCGAAGAAGGTGTGGTTGAGGCAGAATCCATAAATTTTGAAGAGATTATGCAAGTGGCGATTCCCTATCTGGGTAACGTTTTCGGGGTGCTCTCAGATTGGCAGCCAAGAAACAATGGGACGCTTCAATTCCATGATTTCTTATTGAGTAAATTTGACTGTAAAGAAGTCGAAATTGTCTGAAAGGAAAAGGTATCTTGAAACGATCGCAGCGAGTCCCATTGTTGGTCATCGGTACGATGGTGACATTGGCCGGCTGCGGTGCTGGGGAGAATCAGGAACTGCAACAGCAGCGATACAGTTCACTAGAAGATTGCAAAAATGATTGGGTTGACGATAGTCATTGCACTCAGAGTCCAGTAGGGCATGGTAGTGGAGGCGTACATGTGGGCGGTGGAGGATACTGGGGCCCCCGATACTATTGGGACCGTGATATTGGTCGCCCAGTGGTGGTTTCGCCAGAAGGCGAAACCAGTGTCGTTAATAACTCCAGGATTGGCAGTAATGGTTCATCTAGTGGTGAAACGGCTCATGTCGGCTCGTTCTCCCGTGGAGGCTTTGGCAACTTCGCTCATCGCTTTTCAATGGGTGGCTAATGGAACGACTAAAGATCAAACCGCGTCAAGACTTTGGGAAAAAATTGGAAGAACAAGGCTTATCTTTCCATGGCTGGGATAACTATTGGAAAGAAGATGCCTGTTATCGTTTCAGTCTGAAACAAATCGAAGAAATCGAATCGGCCACCGAAGAACTTCACACGATGTGTGTCCATGCAATGAAGGTTGTCGTTAGTACAGACCGCCTTTGGCAACTTAAGATTCCTGAGGGTTTCTGGCCAGCAATTTATGCCTCGATTGAACGAGGCGATTTTTCCCTATATGGCCGCTTTGATCTGGCTTATGACGGGAAGGCTCCGCCCAAGCTGTTGGAATACAACGCCGACACTCCAACGTCCTTACTAGAGTCTGCCGTTTGTCAGTGGTACTGGATGGAAGATTCTTATTCTGAATTTGATCAGTTCAATTCGCTACATGAAAGACTGGTGGATCGTTGGAAAGTACTGCCAGGCCATGACCCCATTCATCTTGCCTCGGTAGCGGGAAATGAAGAAGATTGGGTGTGTGCGACTTATATGATGGACACAATCATTCAAGCAGGCCGTACCGCAAAACACATTGATGTCGAAGATATTGGTTGGGATTCGAATCGAAAATGCTTCGTGGATATTGAAGGCGAGGCAATCGTAAACCTTTTCAAGCTTTATCCATGGGAATGGCTCATGCGGGAAAATTTTGGCATGCACATCATCGAAGGGACGACTCGCTTTATAGAACCGATGTGGAAAGCCGTTCTATCGTGCAAGGGGCTATTACCGATTCTCTGGGAACTATATCCCGGCCATCCCAATTTGCTCCCTGCTTATTTTGAGAGTTGGAAACTTGGCTCATACGCCAAGAAGCCTTTGTTTTCACGCGAGGGTGCAAATATCGAATTAGTTACTAACGGAAAAACAATTGCTAAGGATGATGGGCCTTATGGTAGTGAAGGTTATATCTATCAAGCCCTTTGTACATTACCGAAGTTTGACGATTGGTACCCCGTAATTGGTTCCTGGGTTGTCAATGGGGCGTCGGTAGGGATGTGCGTTCGTGAAGATATCTCTCCGATTACGACAAACATGAGCCATTTTGTACCACATTATTTTACCGATTAAGGAGAATGCCTTGCTTAATGCCGTTTTTGCTTTCCTTACCTATCTAGGGACAGCAGTCGTGTTGCTGGCTGCGTTTGTGTTTATTTATATACGTTTTACGCCTTACAAGGAATTTGAACTGATTGCCCAAAACAATGACGCAGCAGCCATTGCACTGGCCGGCGCTGTACTTGGCTTCACTTTTCCACTACTGTCGTCAATCTATTACACCCAATCCATTCCCGAGATGGCGCTTTGGGCAGCGATTACATGCGTTGTACAACTTTGTGTTTTTATCGTTCTTCGCAAGCAGGCAAAGCGAATAGAAGAGGGGCATATTTCTTCGGCCATTATGGTTGCCACCTTCTCCATAGCAGTGGGTTTGTTGAACGCAGTTAGCATCAGTCATTGATGTTGTACGCTTAACTGCCAAATTCAATCATGTGGCATAGTCTTATTATCGCTTTTGCCCTAATGCTGATTCTGGAAGGGCTGTTGCCCTTTCTGTTTCCGGCCCATTGGAAAGAGACTTTTCGCCGCATGATTCAGCTTAAAGATGGGCAGATTCGTTTTTTCGGAATCTCCTCAATTGTCACTGGACTGATCCTGTTTTTCGTATTCCAGTCGTTCTGACTTAAAATCCTGTTTTCCCCCAATACGGCATTGTTTGCGCACTGCTGGTTGCACACTCACTTGATGCCGTCTGAATATGCCTGTCTGGTCGCTTCCCGAATCGATTGCTGACATCTTGCCGTCTGAAGCGCGCAAGATTGAAGACCTGCGTCGCGTTTTGCTCGACCTGTTCCGTACCTATGGCTATGAACTGGTCATGCCACCGCTGCTCGAATACACCGAATCTCTATTGACCGGCACGGGCCGTGACATGGATTTGCAGATGTTCAAGCTGGTTGATCAACTGTCTGGCCGGACGATGGGGGTACGCGCCGATATGACCCCGCAGGTTGCGCGTATTGATGCTCACTTGCTCAATCGTAAGGGCGTGGCACGCCTCTGCTATGCAGGTAGCGTGTTGCACACACGTCCGAGCGCTTTGTTTGCGACACGCGAACCCTTTCAGGTGGGTGCCGAAATTTATGGTCATGCCGGGTTGGAAGCAGACCTGGAAATCCAGCAATTGTTGCTCGCCGCACTGAAACTTACGGGCGTGCCGGAAGTTCGGCTTGACCTCAGTCATGCCGAGGTGCTGCGGGCCATTCTTGCTGAAGACCCGAATGGTCTTGCATTCGTGGACACAATCTACCCTTTGCTGCAGACCAAGGATGCGGCTGCACTTTTTCAGCTCAATCAACTCAGTGCTCAGACGCGCGATGCGCTCGTCAATCTATGCGATCTCTATGGGGACATCGAAGTCATCGCAGCGGCGCGCAAAGTACTACCCAAACTAGACCGCATCAATGCCGCGCTGGATGCACTGGATACGCTCGTGAAGGCATTGCCGAGCGCGCAGACACACGCGCAGATTACGATTGATCTGGCTGACTTGCGCGGCTATCACTACGAAAGTGGCGTCATTTTTTCAGCCTATTGTCCCGGTCTTCCCAGTCCGGTTGCACGAGGCGGACGTTACGATGAAGTGGGCGAAGCCTTCGGTCGCGCTCGTCCGGCAGCGGGCTTCAGTCTTTACTTGCGTGAACTCGCCAGTTTGCTGCCTGCCGCTGCGTTGGGGGTAGCGATTCGGGCGCCTTGGGCTGCAGACGCCGCGCTAGCGCAAAAAATTGCAGGCTTGCGTGAACAGGGTGAAATTGTCATTCAGGTGCTGCCCGGACATGAACAAGAACAGGATGAATTCGCCTGTGATCGCGAACTTATCTTCCGCGCAAGTGCGTGGACAGTCCAGAAAATCTGACTTCCAACAATAATTTTTTTAATCCATCAGGAACAGGCTGAATCATGGCAAAGAACGTCGTCGTCATCGGAACCCAGTGGGGTGATGAAGGCAAAGGCAAGGTAGTCGATTGGTTGACCGATCACGCTCAAGGCGTGGTGCGTTTTCAAGGCGGCCATAACGCCGGTCATACCCTTGTGATCAACGGCAAAAAAACCGCATTGCAACTCGTACCTTCGGGCATCATGCGTCCCGGTGTGGCCTGCTATATCGGCAATGGTGTCGTCGTCGATCCGACGCATTTGCTCGGCGAGATTGAGCGGCTCGAAGCAAACGGTGTCGAAGTACGCTCGCGTCTGTTCATCAGCGAGTCTTGTCCTTTGATCTTGCCGTTTCATGTCGAAGTCGACAAAGCCCGCGAGGCGCAGCGTGAAAACACCGGCATCGGCAAGATTGGTACAACGGGTAAAGGTATCGGGCCCGCCTATGAAGATAAGGTGGCAAGACGGGCATTGCGTGCACAGGATCTCAAGCATCCCGAGCGCTTCGCCAAAAAATTGCATGAATTGCTTGATCTCCACAATTTCATTCTTACCGGCTATCTCGGTTCGAAAGCGCTGGAATTCCAGCCGATTTTCGATCATGCGATGAAAGTGGCAGAGCAATTGAAGCCCATGCTGGCTGATGTGGGCGTGCTGATTGATGCCGCCAATCGCAAGGGCGGCAATCTGCTGTTTGAAGGCGCTCAAGGTACCTTGCTCGACATCGATCACGGCACTTACCCCTACGTCACATCAAGCAACTGCGTGGCGGGTAATGCCGCTGCAGGTTCAGGCGTGGGCCCGGACAAACTGCATTACATCCTCGGAATCACCAAGGCTTATGCCACGCGGGTTGGTTCAGGTCCGTTCCCGACTGAGCTGCCGATTGATACTGAAGGAACCATCGGTCACCACTTGTCGACCATCGGCCAGGAGCGTGGCACCGTCACCGGTCGCGCACGCCGTTGCGGCTGGCTCGATGCAGCCGCGCTCAAACGCTCGATCCTGATCAATGGCGTTTCGGGCTTGTGCATCACCAAGCTCGACGTGCTGGATGGTCTGAGTGAAATCAAGGTAGGTGTTGGCTATATGCTGGACGGTAAACGGATCGATATTCTGCCGCTTGATGCGGATGAAATTTTCCGCTGCGAACCGGCCTATGAAAGTTTCCCCGGCTGGACTGAAAGCACCGTCGGCATCCAGAAATGGGACCAGTTACCACTGACGGCCCGCCAGTATCTTGAACGGGTTCAGAGTTTCATCGGTGTTCCTGTCGATATGGTCTCGACCGGGCCGGATCGTGATCACACGATATTGCTGCGTCATCCGTTCCAGTAAATTCATGAGTCTGCCCGCCAGCACCGATACCGATTTATGGGTCAGTTGGGCCGACTACCATCGGAGCATTGAGCAACTCTGTCTGAATATTTACGATTCGGATTGGCAGTTTGATCACATCCTCTGTCTGGCCCGTGGGGGGATGCGCGTCGGCGATGTGATTTCGCGTATTTACGATCTGCCACTCGCTATTCTTTCAACCAGTTCCTATCGCGACGCGGGTGGCACGCAACAGAGTGCGCTTGATATTGCGCGTTACATCACCACAACGCGAGGAAATCTGGGTGGAAAAGTTTTGCTCGTCGATGATCTGGTTGATTCCGGCCATACACTGGAACAAGTCGGGTTACATTTGCGTGAGCAATATCCAGTTGTGACCGAAGTGCGTACGGCAGTAATCTGGTACAAGGCCTGCTCAAGCGTCAAGCCAGATTATTTCGTCGAACACTTACCGACCAATCCCTGGATTCATCAACCCTTCGAAGATTACGACACGATTCGGCCACAACAATTGGTGGCCTGGGTCAAGAAAGGTCAAGCGCAGGCTTGATTCGCTTTGTTGCCACATTCCATGACCCTTTTCATCCTGCTTGCTGCTGCTCTCACGATTGCTGTACTCGGCTTATTTTATTGGGCCGGGCGCAACACATGGGAGACCACGCCTGAACTCGTGGTTCCTGGTCAAACCGAGCGGAACATTTTGAATGCCGAACTCGAACTGTTGCGTGTTCAGCGACGCGAGCTTGAACAAGATGAACAATCACATCGTGTGGATGGACCACATCGTGAACAGGCCATCGTCGAACTGAGCCGTAGAGTCGACAGTTTGCTGCAGCGTAAACAGCAGCTTGAACAGGGTGGGGCAATAGAAGCCTCGCACAATCCAGGCAGATCAAGCAAGTGGTTAATATGGACGCCAGCACTGGCCATTCCATTGCTGGCAGCGGGCCTCTACTTGAAGCTGGGCACTCCCGCTGCGCTCAATCCAGCGCAGGTGCGACCGCCCGCGGATATGGTCGAAATTGATGGTCGTAAGGTCAGTATCAAAGAGTTGGTAGAACGACTGGAGCAACGCCTTAATGAGCAACCGGATCAGGCCGAAGGCTGGATCCTATTGGGCGGCACCAAGTACAAGTTGGGCGATTTTGCGGGAGCTGCCAAGGCTTATCGGAAAGCCAGTGTCCTGGCTGAACAAAATCCCGAACTGAAGAGTGTTGCTCCTGACATCCTCGCTGACCTGGCCGATGCCATCGTTATGCAACAGGGTGGCCGGTTCGATGGGGAACCACAAGTTCTGGTGGAGCAGATATTGAAACTGAATCCTGTTCATCAGAAAGGCCTTGCCCTGGCTGCAGGTGCCGCCATGCGTGCCAATGATCCAGGCAAGGCAATCCCTTACTGGAAACGTCTGCGCGATACCTTGCCTGCTGATTCACCAGCTCGTGGTGAAGTTGAAGCCGTGATTGCGGAGCTCTCAGGTGGATCGATTCAAGACCAGGACAAAAAATCCGACAAGGTCAACGAAGTGCCAGTCAAAACCGCAGCTAGAGTTGAAGGCAAGGTAACACTCTCGTCAGCACTCAAAGATCAAATTCATAGCGGCGATACTTTATTTGTCTATGCGCGCCGTTTGGCGGGCGCCAACGGGAACGCACCGCGCATGCCACTGGCCGTTGCGCGTTTCACCATCCAGTCTGTAAGTCAGTTTCCCCAGACTTTTGAGTTGACTGAGGCAATGGCTATGGCGCCCGGATCGAGTCTCTCAGATGCCGAGCAAGCGGAAATTACCGCTCGTGTGTCGCGTAGCGGTAATGCTATTCCAGCTTCAGGCGATCTCGTCAGCAAACCGGTTGTTGTGAAGCCTGCCAGTAATCCGAAAATCGAGCTTCTGATTGACCACACCGTGCCATGAGTGGCAGCAACCCGCACAAAATCGTTTTAAAGGTTGAGGACCTTGTCATCAGGCGAGGAGCCAAGCTCTTGCTGAGCGGACTCAATTTTTCTGTTGAAGCGGGCCAGCTTCTGATTGTTCGCGGTGCCAATGGTAGTGGCAAGACCAGCCTGATTCGCACGCTTGCCGGGCTTTCTGGAAATGGTGACGATGCTAGCAAGCCCATTCACTGGCAGTTCGATGAGTCATGCGAACAAATTTCCTATGTGGCCCACCATCCGGCCATTCATCCTGCATTGACGGTATTGGAAAATCTGAAGCAGGGTTTGAGTCTGCAGCAGCATTCGGTGAACGATGAACAGATCACACCTTTGTTCAAACAGCTTGGATTAAACAAGCATCTGGTTGCTGCGCGTCTGTCTCAAGGTCAGCAACGTCGTCTTGCGTTGATGCAATTGAAACTGGCAAACCGGCCCGTCTGGCTGCTGGATGAACCTTTAACGGCTCTGGACGAAACTGCGGTCGCCTGGTTCCGTAAGGTGCTGGCTGAACATCTCAATCAAGGCGGTTGCTGTGTGATGAGTCTGCACCAGGACTTCAATTGGCCAGCTGCGCAATTGCAAAACCTGGAATTGACCCAATACGCCACGTGGCTAACTGCTGTGCCACATTCTTCAACCTCGGTGGCCTGATGTTCTGGTCACTTCAACGCGATCTCAAACTGGCGCTTCGGCGCCCGGCGGATTGGTTGTTGCCATTGGCTTTTTTCTGGATCGTCATCAGCCTGTTTCCGTTTGCGCTGGGCGCCGACACAAAGTTGCTCATACGCGTGGCGCCAGCCGTATTCTGGGTTGCCGTGTTGTTGACAGAGCTACTGGCGCTGCCACGATTGTTCCTTGATGATGATCGTCACCATATTCTTGAACAATGGATTTTCTCCGGACGTTCCATCACCGCTTTGGTCGCGGGCAAACTGCTCGCACACTGGCTAACCTGCGGGCTGGTGCTGAGCCTGATTGCACCAGTGCTTGGATTACAATTCGGCCTGCCTCCTGAGGCGTTAATGGTGTTTATGCCGCTACTGGCTGTCGGTACCCTGGCCTTGACGCTGATCGGTGGACTTGGAGCAGCGTTAATGCTGATGACGCGTTCCGGTGGTTCGGCTTCCAGCGGTTTATTGGCCTTGCTGGTGTTACCACTGCAAATTCCAATTCTGATTTTTGGGGCAGGCGCAATGGAGGCGGTCAGTTTTGGCCTGTCCGTCTGGCCCGCAGCTTCTGTCTTGGGTGGCATCGCTTTGGGGGCTGCAGTTCTGGCGCCACTGGCTATTGCCGTCGCAATCAGAATGGCGATTGATTAGATTACGAACATCGAATGAACGAATCACGCTCCAACGGACTTCAATTTGTGCTGCAGTTTGCATCGCCGATGCGCTTTCATGCGCTCGCGTTGAAGCTGGCGCCATGGTTCGCTTTGCTCGCAGTGGTGCTGGCTTGTGCCGGTTTGTATGTGGGTCTTGTCGTTGCACCAACCGATGCGCAACAGGGTGAGGTCTATCGCATCATCTACATTCACCTGCCCGCTGCGTGGATGTCGATGTTCCTGTACTTGATCGCCGGGTTTTATGCGGTGCTGATTCTGGTTTTTCGCACTCGTATCTCGGCCATTATGCTGCGCGCCTTGTTGCCCACTGGGGCCATGTTCACTGCAGCTGCACTCATCACCGGAGCGATCTGGGGAAAGCCAACCTGGGGCACCTACTGGGTTTGGGATGCGCGGCTGACTTCTGAGTTGATCCTGCTGTTCATCTATCTCGGCCTGATTGCTCTCGCTGACGCGATTGAAGACGTCAACAAATCGGATCGGGCATTGGCACTTTTCACGCTTGCAGGTGTCATCAACATACCCATCATTTATTTTTCGGTCCGTTGGTGGAATACCTTGCATCAGGGCGCATCGATCAGCATGACTGCCGCACCAAAAATGGCCAGCATCATGTTAACGGGGATTCTGCTGATGAGCTTTGCAGCTTGGGCTTATGCGATAGCGGTGGTACTGTTGCGCGCTGCTAATCTGACCCTGAAGCGTGAGGCAGATGCTCGTTGGGTTGCAAGCTTGCGTGAACCGGTAGCGGAGGAGTAATCGATGCAAGATAGCCATGTGACTTACTTGACCGTTGCCTATGTCGTCACGGCGCTGTTACTGATCGGCGAGATCCTATTATTGCGGCTTCAGTCAAAACGTGTACGGCAAAAGCAGGAGCAGGAGTAATTCATGGCAGCATTGTTTACCACGAAAAGAAAAAAGCGCCTGATCTGGGTGCTGCTGGGAATTGCCGTCCTCGCTATTGCGGTAACGCTGATTCTGAATACCTTCAAACAGAACATGGTGTTTTTTCTGACACCGACACAAATTTCGCAAGGCGAGGGTAGTAGTGCCCCCGGCAAACCAATTCGCATTGGTGGGATGGTGGTCAAAGACAGTATCCAGCGCGAGCCTGGTACGTTAAAAATGCGTTTCGTCGTTACCGATTTTTCCCACACCGTCCCTGTGATCTACGAAGGCGTGGTACCTGACCTGTTCCGTGAAGGTAAGGGCGTCGTTGCAACCGGCGTCATCGAACCGGGCCAGGATGGACCACTGTTCAAAGCCAGCGAAATTCTGGCCAAACATGACGAGAATTACATGCCACCACCAGTAAAGGATGCGTTGAAGCCGGCGTCGAAAACAGCAGGCAGCAGCGAGTAATCATGCTTCCTGAATTCGGTCATTTCTCCGCCATCCTCGCTCTCGCCATCGCACTGATGGCAGCGCCGTTGGGTTTCATGACTGCCAGTCGCGGCCATACCCTAGGCTTAATCCGTATCACAACCTGGTCACAGTTTGCCCTGATTCTGTTGGCTTTCGGTTGTCTGATGGCTTCATTTGCCGCCAGCGATTTTTCAGTCGTCAATGTAGCGCAGAACTCGAATTCGATTCTTCCGTTTCAATACAAGCTGGCCGCGACCTGGGGATCGCACGAGGGATCCATGCTGCTCTGGGTTTTGATGTTGACTGGCTGGTCCACGGCCTTTGCCTTCTTTTCCAATAGCCTGTCCGCCAGCTTGCGCATCCGCGTACTTGCTTTGTTGTCTTTGATTACTGCAGGGTTTTTGCTGTTCTTATTGTTCACCTCGAATCCATTTGCGCGTGTATTGCCTGCGATGCCTGAGGGCCGCGATCTGAATCCACTGCTGCAGGATCCGCTCATGGTGATTCACCCGCCGATGCTCTATATGGGCTATGTCGGCTTTTCGATCTGCTTCACAATGGCCATCGCCGCGTTGATCGAAGGCAAGCTGGATGGTGGCATCACCGGCGTTTGGGCACGAACAACCCGGCCCTGGGCATTGGCCGCATGGTCCTTTTTGACCACCGGCATCCTGTTGGGTAGCTGGTGGGCCTATACCGAACTGGGTTGGGGCGGCTGGTGGTTCTGGGACCCGGTAGAAAATGCTTCGCTGATGCCCTGGTTTGCCGGCACCGCACTAATTCATTCTCTCGCCGTAACGGACAAGCGCAATGCGTTCAAGAGTTGGTCCGTTCTGCTCGCCATCATCGCGTTCTCGCTGTCCCTGCTAGGGACCTTCCTGGTGCGCTCCGGTGTACTGACTTCTGTTCACGCTTTTGCGACCGACCCCAAGCGTGGCATTGTCATTCTGGTTCTATTGACGCTCATCATTGGTGGCTCGCTGATTCTTTATGCCTGGCGCGCGCCATCCATCAGCGCAAGCCTTCCGTCGAATAGCAAAGGCGCACCCGGCAGTATTGCCTTCGGCATGCTTTCGCGCGAGACATTTCTGCTCGCGAATAATGTATTGATGACAGTGGCGCTTGCGGCCTTGATGCTCGGCACGCTCTATCCAATATTTCTCGACGCATTGGGCTTGGGAAAAATCTCGGTAGGGCCACCTTACTTTAACGCGGTCATGGTGCCTATTCTTCTACCTGCAGCGGTGCTGCTTGCGATGTCACCGTTCGTGCGCTGGCGTGGCATGGATACAGTTGAACTGTTACGTGATTTGTTGCTGCCTGCCGTTTTGGGTGTAGTGCTTTGTGCCCTTTTGTTTTATCTGACAGGCTGGTTGGGTCATGCCAGTGTGATGACCTGGATCGGCATTTTCGCGGCAGCATTTATTGCGACCTCCCTGATTCGCCATTACTTGCAGCAGGTTCGCTATCGTAGCGGCCAGTCCCTGATGGCCAAGCTGCGGGCCAATCCACTTTCTTACTACGGTATGTGGGCCGCACATCTCGGAATCGCGCTATTTGTTGTGGGCGTCACGCTGGTCAAATCGTTCGAGATTGAGAAAGACTTGTTGATGACGCCGGGTCAGACGGTGAGTCTGGCTGACTATCGCATTACTTTTTCAGGTATCGAAAATTTGCAAGGTTCTAACTACAAAGGCGTACACGGTATCTTTGATGTAAGGCATGGAGAAGCTCAAGACAGTGAACGTCTGCATGCAGAAAAGCGTGTCTATGCCGGAGGGGGGCAGGGCATGACAGAAGCCGCGATCAGCTATGGTCTGCGACGCGATGTGTATGTTTCTCTGGGAGAACAAGATACGCATGGACAGGCCTGGGGGGTGCGCATGTATTACAAGCCCTATGTGGCCTGGATCTGGATCGGTTGCTGCCTGATGGTGCTTGGTGGACTGTTGGCCGCCTTCGACAAGCGTTATCGTCGTATGCGACCCAGTGTCTCAAGCAAACCTGATCTCAAGTCAGCCTGAAATGGAACACGCCTCATCCCATCACTCTTTGAATCGTTTCTGGAAATTTCTGATTCCAGTCATTATCTTCGCCGTGCTGCTAGTGTTTTTGCTGCGCGGTCTGGATTTGAAACCAAGCGAGGTTCCTTCGCCCTTGATCGGCAAGGTTGCACCGGTCTTTACATTGCCCATCCTGAATCCCGTTGAATCCACTGAAGCCGATTCATTCAATTCTCAATCGCTGAAGGGCAAGGTCTGGTTGCTCAACGTCTGGGCCTCCTGGTGCGTGGCTTGCCGCGAAGAGCATCCTTTGCTGATGGAATTGTCGCGTGATCCGCGTTTCATGATCGTGGGACTGGATTACAAAGACCAGGCCGATGATGCCAGGGGCTGGTTGAAGGAACATGGCAATCCCTATCAGCAGATTGCAGCGGATGTCACTGGTCGAACCGGCATTGACTTTGGTGTCTATGGCGTACCGGAGACCTTTGTGATTGATGCAGCAGGCGTGATTCGCTACAAGCAGATCGGACCGCTGACGGAAGAAAGTGTGCGTACGAATATTTTGCCGTTGCTTCAAACCGGAGTCCATCCAAAATGAAATGGATTCAGTTTGATTCAATCCGCCTGGTACTGAGTCTGCTCGCAGCCGTCTTTTTGATGCAAAGCGCATTGGCCCAAGACGCGAACACAGAAGTGCAAGAAGCACGATTCAAACATATCGCCTCGGAGTTGCGCTGCTTGGTGTGTAAGAGCCAAACTCTGTTCGATTCGACATCTGATCTCGCTTCCGATTTGCGTCAGCAAGTCAAAATCCAGATTGCTCAAGGCAAGAGTGATGACGAGATTCGTGCATTTATGGTGGAGCGCTATGGCGACTTTATTCTCTACAAACCACCGGTCAAGCCGACGACATGGTTGCTTTGGGGCATCCCCTTCCTGCTGCTGATTTCTGGTTTATTTTTTCTCATTCGAATGGCTAGACGTGCAAGTCATCGTCAAACGGATGAGGTATTGCCTGCAGAACGTCTTGATCAGGCGCGGGCGTGGCTGGACAACAAGCCCACAGATCAATCACCGCAATAAGGATTTTCCGGTCAGCCGTTCAAGTGTGCGCAACGGTGAGTCTTCAGGAAAGACCAGGGCGGCCATTGGGACATGAATGGTTTGCTCCATCATGTATTGCCCGCTCATCGCGGCATGCATCACCTGATCGGAATAGCAGATCCAGCTTGAACCGTGCGGAAAGCCGGTCGTAACCTGCTGGCATTTCTCTTGATAACTGAGGTCAGCTTTGGCCGCGTCATGCAATTTCAGCATGTAGTGGTCATAGCCCGAACGAGGGCGTTTGGTGATGCCGAGTTTGTAAAGCAGTTGTGATGAGCCCGGGACTGGGCCGCGTATGTGCGGCAAGAAATGACGAGCCATTTTCTCGAAAGGCTCACCGACACGCCAGACGCGCGGTGCCGTGCCGATATTGCTAAATACCCGCAGGATGCGCATGCCATGGGTCGGGTTGGATGGAAAGGCATCAACATGCAGGCGGGTATCGTCTTTGCGCCAGGAAAGGGCAGCGGCACCTGAGCCAATGGCACGCGGTCGGAAGCTGGTTCCTGCGGCTTTCATTTTTCCGACATACGCTGGAAACAACTGACCCAGCATGCCCATACTGGCACTCTCGAAACGTTTAAGCAGATTCCATAGCGCGGCGCGATCATTATCGTTTGCGTTCGTGCCCAAAACGCCTTCGCGGTCAGGGCGAATGTAAATACTTTTTCGTTTTTCGTCGGTGTAGGCCGGATCGAGATAACGCTGCTCGTCAGTGCTCAACGTAAACGCCAGCTTGGGAAGATAAATCACCGAACCGCACTCGACCAGCTTTTGCATCGAGGTATCTGCAGCAGCTTCCTCGATCAGCCATTGATTCCGATCCACCGAAACGATGGGCTGCCAGTCAGATGGATTGGTTGTCTGCAGCAAAGTTGAGGTATTCATGGCGCCACGATACGGATGGGATCGGGCTTGGCGGGATTGCGTGCATATCGACCAGCCAGGATCGTGCATACCGCCAACTGCAGCTGGTGGTAAAACATGATCGGCAAAACAATCAAACCCAAGCCGGGATGAGCACCAAATAACAACTTGGCCATTGGGATACCAGATGCAAGCGTTTTCTTTGAGCCACAAAACACTGCAGTGATTTCGTCTTCACGACTGAACTGAAGACGACGCGCGAGCCAGGTTGTCACTACCAGAACGATTGCAAGAATCAGTGCCGTACCCACCAAAGTAATCAGCAACACGCCATAGCCATATCGAGTCCACAAGCCCGACTGGACTGAATCGCAAAACGAGGCATAGACCAGTAGCAGAATCACCAGCCGGTCAAAGCTGCTGGTGTAGCGTTTGTATTGTGCAAGCCAGCGCCCGATCAGCGGCTTGAGCAACTGCCCGGCGATGAATGGAACAACGAGCAGTTTGGCTATATTGAGAATTGCATCAGTCAACTGCAAACCTTCACTAGTGGTGTTCAGCAACAGGCTGACCAATAATGGCGTCAGAAATATGCCAAGCAAGGTGGATAGCGTGGCATTGAAAATAGCAGCGGAAACGTTGCCGCGTGCCATCGCCGTCATCGCAACCGAAGAAGTGATCGTTGACGGAAGCGAACACAGGTAAAAGAAACCCAGGTTCAACGAATTCGGTAACCAGCTTCCGAACACGCCATTGAGTAGAACCCATAAAAGCGGAAACACGGCAAAACAGAATAGCTGGATGAACACATGCAATTTCCAGTTCATGAAGCCCGTCTTCAGGCTTTCTGTCGAGAGCCCGACGCCATGTAGAAAAAAGATCGCGGCAACGCCGATGTTGGCCAATACGTCTGCATGCAACACGCCCCCCGTTTGGCCATATTCAGGAAACAACGAGGCCAGCGTGACGGCCAGAATCATGCCCCACAAGAAGGGGTCAAGGTAGAACGGTCTTGTGCTCTTCTGTAGTTGCTTTGACGCAGGTAAATTCGCAGGCAAATTCATTTCAACAAACGCTGAATGCAGGCGTATTCATCAGCTGTCACGGGGGTGATCGAAAGGCGGTTACCTTTTGCGAGTATTCTCATTTGTTCCAGCTTGGGTTGGCTGCGTAATTCAGGTAGTGATAGCAGCCGCGTTTTACGAATGGCACGGACATCCACCAACATCCAGCGCGGATTTTCAGGCGTCGCTTTAGGATCGTAATAAGGGCTTTTCGGATCAAACTGGGTATCGTCCGGATAGGGTGTGCTGGCCACTTCAGCCAATCCCGCAATGCCGGGTTCCGGGCAACTGGAGTGGTAGAACAGCACTACATCGCCGACCTGCATTTGATCGCGCATGAAGTTGCGGGCTTGATAGTTGCGTACGCCAAACCAGGCGATGGTTTTTTTCGGAGCAGCCAGTGCATCGTCAATGCTGACTTCATCCGGTTCCGATTTCATGAGCCAGTAGTTCATAGGCAGAGAGAATAATGGAAAACGTATTCAATAAAAAAGAGGCAATAAAAAAGGCTGAGGATCAAATTCAATGAATTCAATCGTCAGCCTACTTTGAACAACTGCTCGTTCGAACAGTTCGTCAAAACAGTACACTAAAGAATAAAGACCCCGCCAATGTCGCCAGACCGTAATCCTGAACCGTAGGCTCAGGGGGTAGCAGTCACCAGCACATCAGGTTCATCCGACTAGGGATGATCACAACAGCACCAGAATATTCCGCAACCGGGTCACACATATTGGTTCAAGGAATTTCCGGTCTACAGCATACACGGCAGGGAGACGGTTTGAACCTGAAATAGTGGAACAACTTTCCAACGATTTCAAATGCCCAAAAACTTTTGAATCTGCATGTAACGCAAGTGAGTCGCAAATCCAAAACTTTTTGTCACTATCCCTGAGCAGTCGCCTTTAATTCTAAAGCAATTTGTCTTGCGGAGAAATGACACCATCAATAACGGCCTTCAACGATTCAATTTTATGCTGGAATTCCTGGAACGCAAGCTTGTCGGGCGATTTTTTTCCGCCGGAGCCGCTCAATAATTCATTCGCAATATTCAGTGCAGCGAAAACAGCGATCCGGTCATTGCCCGTGATCTTGCCGTGATCACGAATGGCAGTCATCTTTTCATCCACATAAGCCACAGCGGACATCAGCGCGTCTTTCTCCTCAGGCGCGCAACTTAGACGATATTCGCGTCCGAGAATTTGTACTGTTACATGTTGCGAGTCAGGCATTGCGACTTTCAAATCGTGAAGCGTGAGGGATCACAGTAGAGATCATTTTTCGGCAGGTAACTGATTGATCAGGCCTTCAATACGTGTTCGAGCCGTGTCAAGGCGCTCACGCATCAAACGCGACTCGGTCTCTTTTTCGGCCAATTGCTGACGCAAAGTGCGATTTTCATCGCGAAGGCGTTGCGTCAGGGCGGCTAATTGGTGAACGCGGTCAATCAGTTGGTCGAAATTTGCAAACATGCGGCAATGGTAGGGGGCGCATCAAAGTGCGTCAAGCGAGTGTGTAGGTCTTGACTACAAAGTTTGACGCCGCGCAACATCCGGGCGTACCATTCGCCCGCTTGGTGCCCGCGCAGATGTCCATTCAGCGCAGTTAAACGGGAAACAGGATGGTTCATTGCACTGCAATCAACCTAACCTGTGCTGCCCCCGCAACGGTAAGCAGGAGTGTCGACGATGTTGGCCGACACACGCTTCCTCAATGCCACTGTGTTCGTTATGAACATGGGAAGGTGATGAAGTGATCCTGCCAGCCCGGATACCGGCCAGGCAATGTCGGGAACGCTGCGGGGACGCTGCGCACCGGATTGCCGCTGTCACGCCTGTTCTTGTGCTTGTTGCTCTCTGTGTGTTGCTGATCCATGCCGGTATCGATTCGATACGGGCCGCGTTCCTTTTTTCAGCCAAACCTCGCGGGGATGCGGGGATCAGGAACCATCATGCAATCGAAAACGATCCATTTCAAAAAATCAAACTTCATTTTTCCGGCCATTGTGGCCTTGTGTAACCCGGCTTCGGCCTTGGCCGATTCAACTACATTGGCGAGCAGCCAAACCATGGGATCCTTGGTCGTGACAGCGTCACGCACACCTCAGAAGTTGGTCGATGCCCTGCCCAGTACGACCATCATCAGCCGAACAGACATTGAAAACAGTCAGGCGCAGGATGTTCTATCCTTGCTGCGCCGTCAGGTCGGTATCGAGTTTGCTCAAACCGGTGGACTCGGCGCTCAGGCTTCGGTCTTTATGCGTGGCGCGAATTCCAGCCAGGTACTGGTCATGATCGATGGCCAGCGGATTAATTCCGTGGGTTCAGGCGCGCCTTTGCTGTCACAACTCATGGTCGACGAAATCGATCATGTCGAAATTGTACGTGGCAATGTGTCCAGTCTTTACGGCTCGGAAGCCATTGGCGGGGTCATACAAATCTTTACACGACGTGCCGAAGCTGGGCCCGTTGGTGAAGTTAGTCTCCAATATGGCAGCGAACAAAACCGCGCCTTGTCGGCGCATGTCGGTACGACCTTCGGTGAAGAAGGCAGCAAAACCCGTTTGAATTTGACAGCATCAACGCGTTCATTCGACGGTTTTTCTGCAATTGATCCCAAACGTGCATCCGGTGCTAATCCTGATAATGATGGTTATCACAATCACTCGATTTCTTTTCAGGCCTCGCAGCAAATTGGTCAACAGGAAGTAGGCGTGCGAGGCCTTCAGAGTGAAGGTAAACTCGACTTCGACAGTTCATTCGACGGGCCCACAGCCACCCATCGTGAAAACAGCCGCTTCACGACCGCCAGCGTGTATGCCAATCTGCAGCTTACGCCAGTGTGGGACAGCCAGTTTCAATATGGTGAAACCAAGGATCACAGCCACAGTACTTCTTCTTATCCTTTCTCGTTTGTAACCGGCACGACAGACAACAAGAGCGCGCAATTCTCATGGCACAACAGTTATCACCTGGCACCGACACAGACACTGACGGCTGGTTATGAGAATCTGGATCAGAGGGGCAGTTCAACTGCCTACAGTGCCGAGTTTAAACGCACGGTTGATAGTCTGATGGCGGGTTATGTCGGGGACTATTCTGCGCAACAAGTGCAAATCAATTTCCGCCATGATGACTATTCCGATTTTGGCGATGTCGATTCCGGGCTGGTCGCTTATGGTTACAATTTTGGTGCAGGCTGGAAAGCGATTGGTCAAGTCTCCACAGCCTTCCGCGCGCCCAGTTTCAACGATCTGTATTACCCGTTTTTCGGTAATCCAAAATTGAAGCCGGAACATTCGCGCAGCGCGGAGCTGGGTCTGCAATATGCGAAGGGACACGATTTTTTCCGTGCCTCGCTGTTCCGTACCCGTACGCGTGATCTGATCGTCTATGACTCGACGATCTTTGCCGCCAACAATATCGCTCGCGCTCGTTCGACCGGTCTGGAACTATCGGGCAGCACCGTCTGGGAGGATTGGGAATTGTCAGCCAATCTGACCATGCCACGACCGATTGACGAACAGACCCAGCAGCCATTGTTGCGTCGTGCGCATCGTAATTTCAACCTAGCGGTTGCACGAAACTTTGGCTCGTGGCGCGTCAGTGCGGACGTTCAGGATGCCGGTGCGCGTTACGATTCGGATATCAACACTTTTGCACGCATCCAGTTGAAAAGCTATAGCGTGACCAATCTGGGTCTGCGCTACACCTTCAATCCGAATATGAGTGCTGGGCTTGCTTTGACCAACGCGTTCGACAAAAACTACAACCTGGTTGATGGCTACAACACGCAGGGGCGGGCACTCAATTGCACTTTGGTTGTGAAGTTTTAGGGTCTGTTCATGAAACGTGCACTGGCGATCTGGCTAATCCTGGCGATTCTCGCCATGCTAGTCGTCGCCTTTGCGCTTTCAATCGGTAGCGCCAGTCAAGGATGGAATCAGAGTTGGTCAGCCCTGTTTGATACTCAGCATCCCGCGCATGAAGTGATGATCAAGTTGCGCCTGCCGCGTATTGCTGCAGGTTTCGCTGTGGGTGCGATGCTTGCCGTGGCTGGAGCCTTGTTACAGGTTCTGTTGCGCAACCCACTCGCCGAGCCTTACGTATTGGGCTTGTCGGGCGGCGCAGCGATGGGTGCTCTAGGGGCGATTGCGTTGGCGCTACCGTCCCTGATGATCAGTGCATCCGCAGCTTTGGGTGCTGGATTTTCACTCCTGCTTTTACTGCTGGTCGCGCAGCGCGAATTCTCTGCGACGGCATCGATTGCCGCGAGTGAACGTCTGCTGCTGACTGGCGTGATGCTGGCCGCAGTTTGGGGCGCACTGATTTCTTTATTGCTAAGCTTGTCTCCAGAAAAACAGCAAAGCATGCTGTTCTGGTTGATGGGCGATTTAAGTGCCGCGCTTTCGCCGGGACCGATCTGGATTGTGCTGGCGGTCATTCTCAGCGCTGCCATGTTTGATGCACCCCGATTGAATCTGCTGGCTCGCGGCGAACAGACTGCAGCCAATTTGGGTGTCCGGGTTGGTGCATTGAAGCTGCGTATTGTCATGCTCGCTGCGTTGGCAGCTGGTGCAGCGGTGTCGATTGCAGGGACGATTGGTTTTGTCGGCTTGGTTGTTCCGCATTTGTTGCGATTAATCTGGCGCAATGATCAGCGCGTGCTGCTACCGGCTTGCGCACTAGCAGGGGGAACGGTCGTCGTGCTGGCCGATACCCTGGCCCGTACCTTGATCGCACCGCGCCAGTTGCCGGTTGGTGCCATCATGGCCGTGCTGGGTGCGCCCATCTTCCTGTACCTGCTTTGGCGGCGGGCGAAATGAACATTCATTCAGTACGTCTCGAGAGCCGGGATTTGCATCTCGAAGTCGGTTCGCGTGTGTTGGTGGAACAGCTCAATTTTTCTGTCGAACCCGATCAGTTCTGGTGCGTGCTCGGACGAAATGGCTGCGGCAAAACAACGTTGTTACAAGCCCTGGCCGGTTTGCGAAAACCTGAATCAGGCCAGGTCATGCTGAATCAACGTGCGCTGTCATCCTGGAACTGGCGTCAACTGGCGCAAACGCGCGCCTTGCTCCCGCAAAAGATTGTCGACGTGTTTTCATCAACGGTGCTGGAATCGGTGATGACCGGACGTTTTCCGCATCAACAGTCCGGCTGGCATCGGCGCTTTGGTTTCGACGATGCGGATGACCGCGCGATTGCGCTCAGCTGTCTCGAAGAAGCCGGGATACTCGAATTGGCCGGACGTGACATCTTGTCGCTTTCAGGCGGTGAACGTCAGCGTGTTGCCATCGCTACTTTATTGGCGCAACAACCCAGGCTGGCTCTGCTCGACGAACCGGTCGCCCATCTCGACCTCGACGTGCAGCTCATCGTCATGAATGCACTCCAACGCAGGCTATCTCAACATCGGGATTCGTTTAGCGTTTTGCTCACCCTGCATGACGTCAATCTGGCCCAGCGCTACGCGACGCATGTGCTGCTTTTCATGGGCAATGGCAACGTACTGACCGGTGAAAAAACCGAAGTTTTGACCGCTGAAAATCTCTCTCTCGCCTTCAATCATCCCGTCCGGAAAATCAGTTCCGCGCATGAATTCTGGTTTGCTGCGGTTTGAGAGAGAAAAAGCGAAAATTAACGCACAGTTGTGCTTATTCCGGATTTAGCGTATAAAGCGCTCTGCAAGATTCTCAAGTCAAGATTTTCAGGTCGTTAGTCATCGTCTGTGTAGTACGGTACTTCGCTTAGTCAATTCCTTCCCTTGATGGTCCTGCTTTACGACGCAGTAGGCGTAACAATTCGTCGAGCCGTCATCATTATTAATTTTTAAGGAAAGTAACATGGCAACAGGTACCGTTAAGTGGTTCAATGACTCCAAAGGCTTCGGCTTTATTTCTCCTGACGAAGGCGGCGACGATTTGTTCGCACACTTCTCGGCGATTCAGGGCAATGGCTTCAAGACTCTGCAAGAGAATCAAAAAGTTTCGTTCGACGTCACCAAAGGCCCAAAAGGTCTGCAGGCTTCGAACATCAAGCCCGTCTAAATCAGACTGCTTGAACTGAACTAGAAAGCGCGCAGCAATGCGCGCTTTTTTCATTGGCAAATTGGTGAGGGGGTTCAATATTTTTGATCAGACAATTTTCCTGATCATCAATCCTGTTGAACTTCGTCTCACGACAAAAATAAAAATTCAAAACCGATCCAAGAGGAATCATGCCGGTAATTCTCGTCGCCAATCCTAAAGGTGGAGTTGGCAAAAGCACACTGTCTACAAACCTGGCGGGTTATTTCGCGCGGCAGGGATTGCAAACCATGCTCGGTGACACCGACAAGCAGCAATCGTCGCGCACCTGGCTGAATCTGCGTCCAGCCACATTACCCAAAATCAATACCTGGGGCACAGAAGACAATGGCATGGTTCGTCCACCTAAAGGCGTTACCCATATCGTGCTCGATACGCCTGCGGGTCTGGGTGAGGATCAGCTGAAAGATCTTCTCAAGATCACGGACAAGATTATTGTCCCGCTGCAACCCTCCATGTTCGACATTCTCGCGACGCGACATTTTCTTGAGGAGCTGGCAAAACACAAATCCGTGCGTGAAGGTCGCGTCAGTGTTGGCGTGGTCGGAATGCGCGTTGACGCGCGCACCCATGCTGCTGAGCAGCTGCAACGCTTCGTCGAAACGCTTGGATTGCCAGTGCTGGGTTATCTGCGCGATACCCAGAACTATGTTCAGCTTGCCGCGCACAGTCTGACGTTGTGGGATGTTGCGCCATCGCGGGTTGAGAAGGATTTAACCCAGTGGGAAACGTTGTTGAATTGGGTCAGAAAGTGACTCCATCTGGTCAATCAATTACACGCCCTAATGTGGTGGCGCTTCGTTTATTTGTAGCCAAAACGTCCCGACTTGTTGAACCATTTCCCGATATTTTTCAAACTCGACCGGCTTGACCAAGTAAGCATTGGCGCCATACTCATAGCTTTCAATAACATCCCTATCCTCGCGAGAAGAAGTAAAAACAACAACGGCAATGCGTCGCAGTAAGGGATCGGTCCGGATTTGCTTAAGGACTTCGATGCCGCCTATCTTTGGCATATTGAGATCCAATAAAATCAGGACGGGATTGCCTGATTTTCTCTCAGAAAAATGGCCTCGGCAATAAAGATAGTCGAGTGCTTGATCACCATCGCGCGCCACGTCAATTACATGGTTTTCACGATATTGCGCTAAAGCCTTAGTCGCGAGATCGACGTCGAATTTGCTGTCATCGACGATCAGAATATTTTTCTGTCCCATTTTCTTGGTCTTACGAGGCTATCTTGAGTGTAAAGAAAAATGAGGCGCCTTCTCCGAGCTTGCTCTCGGCCCATATGCGGCCCCCGTGCCGTTCTACAATCCGCTGGACCGTAACCAAACCAATACCGGTTCCTTCGAATTCGTCCTCCCCGTGCAAACGCTGAAAAACACCAAACAATTTATTCTGGAATCTTGGGTCAAATCCTACGCCATTATCTTTTACGCTAATGACCACTTCGTCAACCTGCAAAAGTTGACAGTCAATCTGTATGACTGATGGTTTACGTCCCCGTGTAAATTTCACTGCATTCGACAGCAGATTCGTAAATACCACTTCCAATAGGGTTGGGTCACCCTGCACAGAAGCCAGCTTGCCAATCTCCCATTCAATAGGGCGTCCATCGGTCGCTTGCATGCAATCCAAACGAGCGGCCTCCACGACCGCGGTCAGATCAACGGTCTCGCGACGCATATTCATGCGCCCGGTGCGCGAAAAAGCCAGCAGATCATCGACCAGACGCCCCATTTTTGTGGTCGTTTCTATGATGCCATCAAGATAGCGCATCTCATCTTCGCTTAGATGTTTGGACTCATCCAAAAGTAACTTTGAATAACCCTGGATGTGGCGTACTGGAGCCCTTAAGTCGTGAGAAACGGAGTAACTGAAAGATTCAAGCTCCTTATTGGCGGCTTCGAGCTCAATCGTTCGTTTTTCCAGAGACTGATTGATGATTTGAAGATTCTTTTCCACATCCCTGCGGCGTAACACTTCATTTTGCAATTCAATGTTTGCCAGACGAAGCTGGTCTGGGCTTGGGATCGCCAGTGCCTTGGGCACCAGTGGCCAAGCCATAATCGCTGTCAATAAGGACACAGCGGCCGTGAACACCTTGACGGCCGCTTCTTCCCAGTAGTGTGGGCTCCATATATTCACGATTGAAAAAATATGCGTAGTGCCACATGCCATGACAAAAACGCCGAACATCACAAGCAGCCACTTGAATGGGAAATCTGGCCGCTTGGTCACGAAGTACCACAGGGCGATTGGAATCGAAAAGTATGAAATTGCGATCAAGGCATCGGAAGCAACCTGTGTCCACAGCAAAGAGGGAATCCACAAATAACAATGTCCATGTGGCAATAAACCATTGTCTGAGAAGAAATTGGTAAAGATGCTTAGCATGTTGTTTTATCTCCCCTTTTAGCAATCCAATCCACTCGAACATTAGTCGAGTATCCAGCATCCAGAATGGCAAATGACATCAAACAATATGCAGCTCAGACAAGATGTGAATTCAATTCAATGATAAAAGACAACACTCCCCAAGAACAGCGAATCCACGAGATAGGGTGATCATTGTTGTATGGATTGGGTTGGGCCAGACGTTTCAGGATGAATGAAAAGTACGTTTCGTCCGAGTTCTGGAACCAGAACGGCTTTTGGTGATGCTGAATGTTGATCGTCACCGTTTTGCAAGCAAATTGTCATACCTCCGTCATTTGGCCTGAATAACATGCCTCGCATCTGCTAATGCTTTGGGCGAAGGGGCGCCGAGCGGGCAGATTCCTCCCCTTACATCCCAAAGATCATGGAGTAAATCAATGAAACTCGAATTCAGCAAGAGTCAGATTGCCCTCGCGGTGATCGCAACGTTGAGCGCCCTGGCTGCTGCGCCAACGGTGGCGACGGCAGACGGCAAAACAACGGGCAAATATGTTGCGGGTGATTTCCATAATCACACGACCTGCTCAGACGGTTCGATCTCGATGCAGAAACTGGTCAAGAAAGCAACCGACAAGAGTGATGGCACGTTTGGTCTGGACTGGTTTGTCCAAGCTGGTCACGGCGGTAACGGCAACCGCAACTGTACATTGGTTGAAGACGCCAGCCTTGCGACACCCGCTTATCCATTACGCACGGGTGCAACGCCATTCGACGTTCCTGCATCAGGCAATCCCTCGCCCTCACAATACACCGGCCCGAACACGACCTGGGCTCAAAGCATTGGCGTCAATAACGTCAAAGGCTCGGTCTCTGGCAGTGGGAACAGCAAGAACATGTGGCGCTGGCAGTCACTGCAGGAATTTCAGTATCCCCTGATGGAATACCTGTCGTCGTATCTCAATCGTCCATTATTCCTCGGCACCGAGTCCGTGGTTGCTGGCCACGAACACGCATCGATGTCTGTCATTACCGGCCAGATGCCGATGGCACTCGATTCGGTCGTTCTTCCTTCCGGCCCCGGATATACCGCTGTGGGCAATGTCAATGCGCTGGCGCAGTGGCAGTACTGTTTTGACCGTGCCGTGACCGATATCAGCCGTGGCAACACAACCGAAACCAGTGGTGTGGGCAACAACTGGGACTGCACCAATGTCACCAATGGCGACACGATCGGATCGTCAACGGCTGCGGCCAACGGCTGGAACAATACCGCCAAGAAGCTGATCCCGGCCGGTGGCGCTGGAACCGGCTCGCGCGGCCATGCCAAGACCGTGGAAGCCCTGAAATGGATGCGCGATTATCACGCAGAGGGCAGCTACTATGTTCCGGCTCACCTTGAGCGCGCCGGCCCCTTCAACCCGGATGGCAACAATGGCTTCAATATCGAGCACTTGCGCGACTTCAATAACGCAGCGCCGCGAGTGGCTTTCGGTTTTGAAACGCAGCCCGGTCACGGCGCTTCTTCCGAACGCGGCGAATATTTTCCCAAGCGCAACAACATCGGTGGCGTTCTGGTCGACTCCGTCGGCGGCACGACCTATGGCGGTACCGGCGTTTACGGCGCACAAATTGGCGGCGTGTGGGATGCATTGCTGGGCGAAGGTCGCAACTTCTGGTTCTTTGCCAGCTCCGACTGGCATAACCGTGGCAATTTCGGTCCCGATGATCGCCGCTCTACGCAAGACTTTCTGCCCGGCGAATATCAACGCAACTACACCATGGTACGCAACGGTGCCGACAAGCTGCGCCCGCAAACCATCGTCGATGGCCTGCGCACCGGCAACAGCTTTGTGGCCAACGGCCAGTTGATCGACCGCCTGGCCTTCATCGCCTGCTCGTCCTACGCAGGCCCGGCCGCCCGCACCAACGCCTCGGTCGAAGCGTTGGCTGTGGCCGCCGCCACCGGCAACACCGACATCGACAAGACCGGCTGCGCAACGATGGGCGAAAAGCTCGTCGTCAAGCCGGGTGCCGAGATCGTCGTCACGGTCGTCGTTCGCGATCCTGCAGGCACGAACTATTCGCCCTACACCTTCCCCAACCCGTCCCTGCTGCAAATCGGCAAGAACGTGCCGATCAATATGCCGGTGCTCGACCACATCGACCTGGTGCGCGGCATGGTCAGCGGCTACAAGACGCCGGGCGCTGCCGACTACGCCGGCCAGTGGCCCAACAGCTGGCTGGTCAACCCGGACATGGCCACCGTGCCCGCTGCGGCCA